>DAOUFC010000096.1:0-3492 GCA_034430295.1 Flexilinea sp. | reverse complement strand
GACGATTGCGGACGAATTGCGGTTGTCGGAAAAGAAATTAATAACAGGATCGAATTTGGATCCGGGATGTTTGATCAGAATATTAATTTTTATATCATTCGTGATCCGAAAGGTTTTGTTGATATTGGAGACGACGAGGACGATGTATTTTTCGAGGAAGGCGTCGGTGAAGAGGATTATGTCGTTTGCGCTGCGTGCGGCTCGATTATCCATGAAAGTCTGCGCGGTAAGAAAACTTGTGATTGCGGGAAAAACCGTTTTGTTCAGGTCCGTAAAGCAAACCCCCGTTCTAATACAAATCGTTCACCTAAATGCCCTGCCTGCAAACAGGGTTCGCTTCGCATGTTCTACTTAGGTCAGGAAGCGGCGACTGCGGTTCTTGGTACGGCGCTTTTTGAAGAATTGCCTGAGAGCGAAGCAAAACTGAAAAGCGAAAAGAATCCTCAGCCGTCGACGAATCGTCTTTTTGGTTCGGCAAGTCGAACCCCGTTGGTCGAGTCGATTAAGCGATCGAAACAATTCCTTAGTTTTTCGGATAGCCGTGGGGAAGCGGCATTTTTTGCTACCTATATGGAAGCGTCGTACAGCGAATTTCTACGACGACGTGGAATCTGGCATGTTGTTGAAAAAAATCGTGCGAACATGGCGAGGACCCCCTGGGAAATTAAGAGCTTCGTGGAGGAATTAACTGCGTATTTTGATGATTGCCGGACGTTTGCTGAGCCCGGTGATGACGGCTCAAGTAACCTGACTTCTTTGAGTCGGAAACATGCCTGGATCGCGGTATTGAACGAGATGGTCAACGGTCGCCGTTCGACCGGTCTCGTCAGTTTGGGATTAATTAAATTCAACTATAAGGGAAACAGCCCAGATGTAATCCGAAGCGTTGCTGAGGGACTCGGTCAAAAATTCGCGGACATGCAAGCGTTGTTCGATTTATTGGTGCTGGATATCGTTTATTCTGGCGCCATTGAGGGTGGTTGCGAATTGACCGATACCGATCGCGAATATATTTTCTTTTCGACCCGACCAAAACGATTTAAGCGCGTCAGGAGTCTTGATACTGATAAAAATAAATCGTATTTGTTCGGTTGGGCGTCCGCAGTCCGAGATAACGGTAAGCTGTATACAAATGGACGTTTACGGCGGGTAATGAAAGTTCTTGGCATGAGTGAAGAGGAAGCAAATGCACTTCTTTGTGATTATTGGGACGCGGTTTTACGTGGTTCGGATGGTTTGATTGATAATAATGGCGAATTTTTCTTCCGTACGGATCGCTTTACGATTCAAGCCGGTTCTGATGAAACGCCTGTATTCCGCTGCGATCTTTGCGGAAAGGTTACGATGTCGAACTGTAAGGATTATTGTCAGAATGCGCGTTGTGAAGGTCGGTTAAAACCGATTCCAAGGGATTCGATTTTGAGCGAGAACCATTACGCGAATCTTTACCGTTCAGCTGGGATGAAACCGCTGCATATCAAAGAGCATACGGCGCAGTTAGGACGCGAACAGCAGCAACGATATCAAGAGTTATTTGTTAATAAAGATATTAATGCCTTGAGTTGTTCGACGACTTTTGAGATGGGTGTTGATGTCGGCGATTTGGAAACGGTCTTTCTGCGGAATATGCCCCCCTCGCCGGCGAATTACGTCCAGCGAGCCGGACGGGCCGGGCGAGGAATAAATGCGGCCGCTTTCTCGTTGACGTACGCGAAACTTAGCTCGCACGATTATATCTTTTATAATTGCCCGACGAATATGATCACCGGGAAAATTGGCGTTCCCATGTTTGCTGTTCGAAACGAAAAAATCATTTTGCGCCATGTTTTTGCGGTTGCGATGAGCGCTTTTTTTGCGAAAAATCCTGATGTCTATAACTTGAATGACGCTGATGTCTTTCTGAATAATTACGGTTGGGAAAGACTTTGTGAATATCTCGCTGGGAAACCGGCTGATCTCAAAAAGATCTTGCTTGCGTCCATACCGGCATATATTCATGAACGGATGGGACTCGAAAATTTCAGCTGGGTTGAGAGGCTGATTGGTGCGGAAGGTGTATTGAAAGTTGCAGTTGACGATTATAAAAATACAATTCAATTTTACGAGACCGAAAAGGAACGATTTTTACGGGAAGATGACGTAAAAAAAGCGGCTTCTTTCGATCATAAACTTCGATCTTTTCGGCGCGGAAAAGGCGATCAACGAGGCAGGAATGAGCTGATCGAATTTTTAGTCAGGAGTAATGTGTTACCGAAGTATGGATTCCCGATCGATACGGTCGAGCTTCATCAAAATTCAAATTCTCAGTCTGATAAAAAGTTGCAAATGGTTCGTGATTTACAGCTGGCGATTTCAGAATATGCTCCCGATTCCCAGGTCGTCGCTGACGGTAAACTATATACAAGCCGCTATATTCGTAAATTGCCGTTAAAAACAGGGTTGGAATGGGAGATCGCGTACATTGCAGAATGCAGCAATAAATCCTGTAAGACTTGGAATCATCGCGCGATCGAACCGATAGATCATGATGAATTTTGCGTTTCCTGCCATGAGCCAATCAGATCGCATCAGTGGAAACCGGCGATCGAGCCGAGAAAAGGATTTATTGCCGCGGCGAATCCGACTGATGTTCCGATGCGAAAACCTGAGAAATCATATCGAAGCGATGATTTTTATGTTGGTGATGTCCAACGGCAAGTTATTCAGCAAATCGGATTTACGCTTAGAAATGGAAATTCGATTCGGATTGAAACTTCGACGAACGATTCGTTGATGGTCGTTTGCAAAGATGATTTCTATGTCTGTCGGTATTGCGGTTATGCAGAAAGCGAAACTGAGAATCGGGGGAAACAGGGTTTTAACTCAAATCAAAAAACGCTTGAAAAGGTTCACAAAACACCTTGGGATGTGCGTTGCGACACGAGATTAGAGAAGAACAAACTGATCCATGTTTTTAAAACGGACGTCGTCCGACTGGTTTTCGATCATCCGCAAGCTGGCTCTTATGATGTTATGGTCTCCGTATTGTATGCGCTCCTGGAATCATTATCCGCGACGTTGGATATCGAACGCCATGACATTAAAGGATGTCTGCATAAGGTCTATTCAGGAAAAGATTTGATTCATGCGATTGTACTATACGATTCGGTAGCTGGCGGCGCTGGGCACGTTCGCAGGTTAGCCACTCCGGATGGCGCTGTTTTACGCCGTGTAATTCAAAAAGCGCTTCGAATCACGAATAATTGTCAATGTTCTCCTTCTTGTTATAACTGTTTGCGCAATTATTACAATCAAAAGATTCACGATATTTTGAATCGTGAATTTGCTGCTGATTTTTTGGAAAAGTTCGATGACGATATGGAGCAGATCGTGGTCGAGGCATGACGCAAACTGTCCGCTTGTTGACGTTCATGCGATAGCCTGATCTCGGCAGCGGCGGATATTCGTTTGGATTTCGCGGTTCAACTATTCCCTATTAAATTACCTCATGTT
>DAOUFC010000095.1:0-35978 GCA_034430295.1 Flexilinea sp. | reverse complement strand
GATGTTCCTTTTTCTTTGTAGCGGTTTATTAAGTTCCCGAAATGAAGCTTACTTTTGACAGTTAGATGAAGAAATTGGCCTATTAACATAATTGCTGTTTTATCTTTCTTGATACCTTTATTTTCATGGGTGATAATAGTGATGGACGGTCAGCGTTAATACGTTGTTCTCAAACGCGACTTCCGCTTCGTCGACGATCAGCGCCAGCAGCTCGAGATCGTCTTCAGCGCTGCGCGTTCTGATCAGGTCGTTTACATATCTTCAAATTCGACGCGTCGGAGTTGATAGAGCCGATCGCAGATCAACTGGATATCGGCGGTCGGTGCGTCCGTTTTGCCGTGAATCGCGATCGTTGTTCAGCTCCCGGCGACTTTTAAATCGACGCTCATTTCGTCAATGCTGTTCCGAAAATAGTAGCTGACGAGGACGTCGGCGATTCCCCACGCTTTGATTCGTTTGTGTATGAATCCCTTCGTTGTTTATGCATTTTCGTTTTGGCTTCGGCGTGTGATGTGATCGATAACCGGGACGAGGAGCCCAGCGACGAATCCGCCTGAAAATCCGTTGTTGTATAAGTTTAGTCCGCCTTGCAGAAGGCCGACGTTATTGACCATGGCCGTATGTAGCGTGCCTGCGGAAACGCCGAAAATCCAGCCGCAGTAACCGGATATCGGCGCCAGGCAAGTTTCGGGAACAAGCCGGACAGGATGGCGCTGGTCGAGCTCAGGTTATGGACGCCGAAAAAATTGGCGATGATCGTTCCGGCGAAGACGGGAGCGATATTGCGCGGATGTATTCCGAAGGTGGAAAAAGTGAGTACGGTCAGGATACCGCCGATAATGGGGCCGCTTATAACCGTCTTCAAGACGATAACGTATCTCAAGCGCTCAGTCCGCATAAATCCATATTAATATACGTCAGTCCGTCATTAAATAGGAGTGGATAATCGGTTGTCAGATGTCCTGATTCTTTCAGCAGTTTTCGATATCCTGCGAAGCTTTTGCCGTTGCGGAAATATCCGAAGGTGGTCCATGCGACGAAAAAGATGGTGAAACCGATACGGATCAGACTGTTGTCCCCGTTGAATAATCCGCGCCGCGTTGGAATCTCGACGTTGAAAGGTCACAGCAGGTCTGCGAAAGGGATACCGATAATCCCGGCTGTGAAACCGGTGTTATAGATGTTGAAGCCCTGTGAAATGCAAGGAAATGTCCTGATGTCAGCGGGATCAGGAAACAGATCAGGATTTCGGCAAGCCAACTGAGCGGAATTTCCCAAACGAGCGGCAAGCCCAGTCCATAAGTTAAGTAATGAAACAGACCGTTGGCGCAAGCGTTGTTCCGAAGCGCATGGACAGGATGACGCTGCTCGGATGAACATTAAGGTTTTTTGCGTATGGCTGTCCGCCAAGGGCGATCGGTACGGAATTATATAAATCTTACCCGAAGAAGCTGAAGCCGGCGACCGTCATGATCCCGCCGTTGACCTTGAGTTTCATCCAACGGACAAAGGCGGCCCAACCGAGCGTTTGCAGCCCGCTGGTGAAAAAGGCTGCGCTGCCGCCGATCGCCATCCAGTCGGGCAGGAGATTCCCCGGTGGGGATGAAATCAGGCGTCAACCGCGAAAAACTTCGGCGATTCCGTCGATCAGGATTCCGATCGTTATCATCAGAAAGCCGAACCGAATAAATAACACAGCGGGATTTTTTTAGATTCAGGGAGAATCGGTGTTTTCAATCTCAGGACTCCCCGGATCGGGATATTGGGAAAGATCTACCGCGACAGGCTCGGCGCGTTTGGCGATGAAATACGATATAATCGACGATACGGTCTTGAAAAGAATACCGTTTAAGAAAGGGAATGACAAATGAAAGAGCGACGAAATGCGATGCTGCGGCTAATGGGGATTTTCCTGGGCGTTTTCATTCTAAGCGCCTGTCAATCGCGCGTATCGGATTCAGGGCTGACGCAAAGAACGTTTGGGACGAACGTCGACAGCAAGATCTATCATTTGGATGTGACGATGCTGGGTAATCCGACGAGCAATACAGAAACGAACGCGGCGGCGACACAGCGTCAGTACAGCGATATTTACGGCTATGGCAACATGCGTCTTTGGCAGGACGGCAAGGGGCTGGTTCTCGTCCGTGTCAACAGTATTTCGCCCAACTTGAAATATATCGAAGTCGGGCGCGATATCGTATTAAAAACGACCGACTTGAAAATCATGGCGATCACGCCGGGATATCGTTTTAAGGTGAAATGCCGCTCCGATTTTGAGCCGGTAGCCTCTTTGCGTGATAATGAGATGATCTCGAGCGATTACGATACGTACGAGCTCGATTTCTGTCGTATGGTCGATCCGAATATCGAATTCGTTTCGGAATAGATTCGGCTGGATGGATAAGATTCTTATTCGCGATTTAGCGGCGCGGGGGCGGATCGGCGTTCCTGAAGACGAGCGCGTCCGTCCGCAGGAACTCCTGATTAATTTAGTATTGGAAACCGATACGAGAAAGACGGCTGAAACGGACGATATTTCGCATAGCGTTAATTACGCGTCGTTGGCGAAGAAGGTTCTAAACCTGGTCGAGGTTTTTGACGGGAGGACGGTCGAGCGTTTAGCGGAGGAGATCGCGGCGCTTTGTCTGACGGATCCGAATGCGTCTGCGGTTACGGTTCGCGTAGAGAAAACGTCGATCGTCCGGTTTACCGCCGCGGTCGGCGTTGAAATCTATCGCCGTAAAACGTTTGTATCATCGGATGCACCACGAAAAGTTAGGGCCGATTGAAAAAGAAATTTTTTGGATTGACTATCGTGATTCTGTTCTGCGGACTTCTTTCCGGTTGCGACGGTTTTTTGACAAATTTCGGACTTGGGAACGACGCGCTCCCGACGCCGAATCTGGCGGAAACGATGTATTGGCTTTTGGACGACGCGTCGCTGCGGCTGTCGACTCAGCTTGCTTATGAGATGGACCGGCGTTTTGAGACGCTCATCGCGGGCGGCGTTATTAAGACGTCCGCTCCGGTTCAGGCTGAAGTCACGCCGACGCCGGATCAGCCGGTTTTTTCTGTTACGTCGGTTTCGGACGCAATCCGAACGAAACAGGCGGCGGAAGCGCGAGGCATGACGCTTTCGTCAGACTGTGAAAACAGCATGACGTTCGTTTCAGACGTTTCGATCCCGGATTTCAGCCCTGTTTCGGCCGGGAAACCGTTCACGAAGACCTGGCGTGTCCGCAATTCCGGAACGTGCGAATGGAACGACGAATATACGATCGTTTTCGATATGGGCGATCGGATGGACGGCGCTGAGCGAACGAATCTCCCGCCCGGGACGATCGTTCGCCCGAATGAAATGATCGAATTATCGGTGTATATGACTGCGCCGGAGAAAAGCGGTTCGTACGCCGGATATTGGAAGCTCGAAGATGGGCTGCGAAACCGGTTCGGAACCGGAACCGACAGCGATAAAGCGTTGTGGGTCAAAGTGGAGGTCAAATGAAAAAGCTAACGCTGCGAATTGGATGGATGGCAATCATCATGACGTTGGTTTTGAGCGGCTGTATCGCGAATTCGCCGACGAATCAGGATATTCAGGCGACGGTTGACGCGGCGCTGCTGATAAAAGAAGCGCAAATGGAAACGAAATCAGCGCAGGATCGCGAACTGATGATGACGCAGGTTGCTGGCGAATTCTCTTCACAAGTGGAGATGCTGCATTCGGAATTGAAAACGCTGATGGAAACGCGTCTTGTCGATTCGCCTATTGAAGTTCAGCCGACCGTTCCGTTCCATATCGCGACGCCGACGCTGTCGGTCGGCGGCGGAAAGAATCCGACCGCCGCCGCCGCGGTCGTGACGGCCGAACCGGGGAACTGTGTCAATCGGTTTACGTTTTTATCGGACGTGACGTTCCCGGACGGGACAATGACGCTTCCGCGGACACGTTTTGATAAAACCTGGTATATCCAGAATAGCGGCAGCTGCGCGATGACGAAGCAGTATAAGATCGTTTACGTCGGCGGGAGCGAAGTTTCCGAAACGAAGGAATATCCGTTATTCTCTTCCGACAAGATCTTGAAAGAAGGCGAATCCGCGCCGGTATCGGTCCCGCTTATCGCGCCGGAGGCGAAGGGGAAATATTCGACGAGCTGGGCAATAAAGAGCCCGGACGGGAAAGTTTACGGCGCCGGAGCGGACGGGAACGTATATTTGACGTCGATTTTTGAAGTCGGCGGTCAGTACAATTTTTATGAGAATCTGAGCGGCGCGGTCTGTTCGGATAACAGCGGTTTATTCTTCTGCGGCAGTTCGGATCGAAGCGCGGGCCGCGGTGCGGCGTATTATAACGCTTCGCCAACGATGGAAAGTAATTACGCCGGCGGCCAGTCGATCCTGATCGCGCCGCCGATGGTTGATGGCGGTGTGACGCGCGTTGCGTTCGGACCTGTGCGCGTTACGCGCGGGACTTGGCTGCGTTCGGCGGTTTCCTGCCCGCCGAATTCGCCGCTTTGCGATAATGACGTCAGTTTATACATCCGACCGAACGATTTAACGGAACAGTTCGTCGCTGCGACACATGAGGTTAACGACGGATTTACTTCCGAATGGAATATTGCGTTAAGCGATTATGGGTATCATGACCAGGACTTGACGATTATTTTTGAAGTCAAGGCAAACGGAGGCGTGACGGCCGACGATTTGATTATCTTCATGAATCCGCGCTTGACCGATATCCCACCGCAATAAATAAAGATAGGCTGCTTGATTCCTGATGGGCATGGACCGTTTCCGGGGCGGTCGGATATTTTGAATTCTGACTTAGCCTCCGGTTGTTCTTTGGATGGAAGAAGCGGAATCGCGGTAAAATTACGGCATGATGCTGATCATTGAACACGGGTTTCGCCGCCGTTTGCGTTCGCCGATACGGTTTTTCTGCTTTTTGGGGTTAACGATCTGGGCAGCGATCCTGTTCGCGACGCCGGCGCGCGCGCAGCAAACGAACACAATATCGGCATGGGATCTGATCGGTCTGATCAACGGTCAGCGGGGCGGTTACGGTCTGGGAGCGTTGGCGGTCGATCAGGCGTTAATGAACTGCGCGCAAAGTACGGCGCAGACAATGGCTGATTATCGCATGAGCTGGCATATCGGGGACGTTTCCGGACGGGTCGCGCAGTTTGGTTATAACAATGGCGGAAAAACGTATGCGACGGAAAACTTTGCGACCGGTCCGTCGACGCTTGACCAGATAGCTTCGATTTGGGCGGATCCGACACATCAGATCGCATCAAGCGGCGGAAAATACTGCCATATCGGCGCGGGCGTGGCGGAGGCCAACGGCGTTACGTATTACGTAATTCAAGCCGCTTACCCTGCGACCGGTTCAGGCTGCGGCTATTCCGGTTCTTCCTCCTCCTCGGCCTCTGGATCCGCGGCCGGAACGACGGGAAGTTCCGGCGCAGCGTTGCCGGTTTTCGACATGTCGCAGATCATCGCCAGTATCAAAATCGCCGAACCGGACAGCGACGGCATGGTCTATCATGTCGTCCAAAACGGACAAAGTTTATGGAGTATCGCTTCAGCCTATGGCGTGAAAATTGAAGATGTCGCCGCTTGGAACCAGATTAAAGATCCGGCGGCGATCGCGTTGAATC
The DNA here is from genome assembly GCA_034430295.1 of Flexilinea sp. GTDB lineage: Bacteria > Chloroflexota > Anaerolineae > Anaerolineales > Anaerolineaceae > Flexilinea. The sequence continues at coordinate 30,315 of DAOUFC010000095.1, read as the reverse complement.
AGAAGCTGCTGATCCCGAACGAAGATATGATCAAAAATCACGCTTTACCGACCGCGGAAGCGAAAGTTTTGCCGACGATGAGCGCGGACGGAAAATTTCGCCATGAAATTACGTCAGGAGAGACGCTTTGGTCGATTGCGGAATTATGGGAAGCCGATTTCATGGAATTAAAGCGGATCAATGGTCTGACTGACGACATGGCGCTGGGAGTTGGCTGGAAATTATTTATCCCGGTAACGGCGACGGCAACGCTCCCGCCGACGCTGACGCCGCTGCCGACGCTGATCCCGACCGCGACGCCGACGCCGCTCTCCGGATCAGGGGAGGATAACCTCGCCGCGACGGTTACCGCGACGCCGGAAGCGGCTGACCCTGAACGTGTTTCCCATAGACCGAAGGCCTCGATGCGCACGTTTATGGGTTTGGGGATTGTATTATCGATCCTGGCAGGTATCGGGATCATCGTTTATTCCGTCGTTAAACAGCGCTGATTTTACGCAGGTACGGAGCGGATTATGGCACAGCGGAAGGAACCGGATCGAAAAAACGGAAACCGGACGCGCGCACGGATCAGTTTCTTCGTTCTTTCGCTGATTTTCTTTCTGAATGCCGCGAGCGGGCTGGCTCAAGCGCCGACGCCGACGCTCTCGATTGCTACGCTGACGGTTACGCCGACCGTCCTTCATCTCGTCACAAAGGACGATATTATCCGCTGGGTCAACAACGGTCGGGACAAACTCGGGAATCGCGGTCTGAAAGCCGACCCTTATCTGATGGCGAGCGCCCAGGACACCGCTCAGATCATGGCGGATCAGAGTCTGTACGGGCATATCGGCGGCGTCAAAGAGCGCGTTCCGCTGTACGGATACAACAACGGGCTCGAAGTTTTCGCGACGGAAAACTATATGACGGGTCCGACGACGGTCGAAGCGATGGCGACGGCATGGGGCGATCCGACCCATCAGATTATTGTTGAAAATTCGCTGTACTGCCATATTGGCGTCGGAATCGCGGAGGCGGCCGACGGGACGGTTTATTACGTCGTTCAGGGCGCATATCCGGCGTTCAAAAACGGCTGCGATTATATGAAGCCGCCGGTTGGTTCGACGCCGCTGCCGGGCGTCTCGCTGACGCCGAATTTCCCGCTTGGCGCGCCGGTTTCGAGCGTATCGCAGGTTATCGCGGCGGTTCGGATCGCGACGCCGGACGCCGACGGAAAAATTACCCATGTTGTGAAAAACGGTCAAAGTCTATGGAGTATCGCCGCCGCATACGGCGTCCGTTTCGACGATCTGGTCAGCTGGAATCATCTGACCGAATCTTCCAAGCTGGCGCTTGACCAGGAGCTGATTATCCCGGACGCGGAAACGATGGCTCGGGGTTTGCCCCCGACGGCGATTCCGACCGTTTTGGCTACGATGTGCGCTGATGGGAAATTTCGCCATGTGATTCAGTCCGGCGAAACGCTTTGGGAAATCGCCGATCTTTGGAAAGCGGATCTCGAATCCTTAAAGCGGATCAATGGTCTGAGCGACGATATGGCGCTGGGTGTTGGCTGGAAATTATTTATCCCGGTAACGCCGACCGTGACGCTGCTCCCGACGTTTACGCCGACGCCGTCGGCGACGGTCGACCGGGAAGCGACGATTGCCGCCATGGTTGAAACCGCTTCGGCGTTGACGCTTACGCCGGCAGGAATTTCGTTGCCGGAAGGCGTCCCGATTCGTTCTGGCCGTCCGATTGGGATCACGCTTCTGCTTGTCGGATTGGGCGTTTTTTCAGCGGTCGGCGCCGGATTGATCGGCTACGGGCTGAAGCGTCGGCGCTGAGAATTCCCGTTCGGCTTACATCCATATCTTCGTTCGGAAGTAACGTTCCTGAAAGAAAACCTGATCGGCGATTTCTTTTTCCGTGAAAATCAGGTTTTCCGGCGCGACGACCCATTTATCCTCGGCGTCATCCGATCTTTGAATGACCGCGATAATCCTGCCGGTGAATACGCTGACAGGGGTGTCTATCCCCAAAATATACGCGTCCTGATCTTCGCCGTCTCCGGCTGTGACGCCCTGAACAAACCCGTAGTTGAGCTGATAAACGATATTTTCATGCTGCGGATGGCGGCTTCCCAGCGGCCGGTCGACGGTGACCGTCACGGTTTTCCCGATGACCGACGCGTAATCCTTTCCCATATTTGTCATGACGAATTCCCTTCTGCGGCCGGCCGCAAAATTCAGAGTGATTATAATTTTGTTTGTATGATTTTATTTTAGCGATACCGTTATGGCGACGCGAAGCGTGTATGTTTGACCGGACGCGGTTTTGCCTTCTGAATTCGGCGTCCGTTCGCTCGCCGGATCAAGAAGTTTATCGAAGCGTATATCGGGGGACTCTTCCGACGGTTCCCTCTTCCGGTTGACAAAATACCGATAAACCCGCATAATTATGTTGTCTTAAAACCTTTAAGGTGGTCAAGTCTTACAGAGCGGCCGCTCGCCGTTTAGAGATTCAATTCCGCAGATCTTCGGATTCGGAGGGCTTTTTTATATTCAATCTTCCATTGGCCAGGAGACAAAAATAATAAGGCGGTTTTTTTGGATTCAAAGCAAACGGATCATCACTTAAACGGATATATTGTACGCGTCGCCGGCGTTGTGGTTGACGTTGAGTTCCCGTCTGGCCGGCTCCCAAGTATTCATACGGCTTTGACCGTCGCGCGCGATTCCGGCGAATTCATGACGCTCGAGATCCAGGAACATGTCGGCAAGACGACTGTACGGACGATCGCGATGAGCGGTACGGCTGGGCTGCACCGCGGCATGACGGTTGTCAACACGGCGCGGTCGATCCGCGTCCCGGTCGGCAAGAAGACGCTGGGGCGGATGTTTAACGTGTTAGGCGCGCCGATCGACGGGAATCCGGCGGCTGTTTTCGATGAACGGCGTCCGATCCACGCGTCGTCATTACCTATCTCGGATCAGGTCGTTTCGAACGATATCGTCGTAACCGGGATCAAAACGCTTGACCTGCTGACGCCGTATCCCCGCGGCGGGAAGATCGGTCTCTTCGGTGGCGCGGGTGTTGGGAAGACGGTTTTGATGATTGAATTGATGCGCAATACGATTCGGCAGCATAAAGGCATCGTTCTTTTTGCCGGCGTCGGCGAGCGCAGCCGGGAAGGGAACGATCTTTGGCTGGAGCTGAACCAACAGGGATTGATGGATTCGACGATTCTGGCGTTCGGCCAGATGAACGAACCGCCGGGAGCGCGTTTGCGCATTCCGTATACGGCGCTGACGATGGCGGAATATTTCCGCGATCAGGAGAATCGCCCGGTATTAGTATTTATTGATAATATTTACCGCTTTATTCAAGCGGGGATGGAAGTTTCCGCTCTGTTGGGACGGCTCCCGAGCGAGATGGGGTATCAGGCGACGCTCGATTCGGAGATGGGCGCGCTTCAGGAGCGAATTACCTCGACGTCGAACGGATCGCTGACGTCGATTCAAGCGGTTTATATTCCGGCCGACGACCTGACCGATCCGGCCGTCGCGTCAACGTTCTCGCATCTCGAAGCGACGACGGTTCTCTCGCGCCGATTGGTCAGCCTGGGGATTTATCCAGCGATTGATCCGCTGCAATCGACCTCCATATTATTGAACCCGTATATTGTCGGCGAACGTCATTTCCGTATCGCCGAAAACGTTAAAGCGACGTTAGCGCGATATCAGGAACTGCAGGACCTGATCGCGATTTTAGGCGTTGACGAATTGTCGGAGGCCGATCGGAATGTCGTCGCGCGTGCGCGCCGGCTGCAGCGGTTTATGACGCAGCCGTTTTTCTCGGCGGAGATCTACTCGGGGCAGCCGGGCCGTATGGTTCCGTTAGCGGAAACGCTGCGCGGGTTTGAGGAAATTCTCGAAGGGCGGCATGACGCCTTGCCGGAGCAGGCGTTTTACATGATCGGAACAATTGACGAAGCGGTCGAGAAAGCGGAGCGGCTGACCGCGGCGGCGAAGGTTGGCGAGGACGCCGCGTGAATTCGCGATTGGAGCTGATAATCTATTATGTCAGCGGGAAGCGGACGAATATTGAGGAGATCGAGTCGATGAATTTTCGGCTGACGGACGGCTCCCTGATCGGGGTTCATCCGGGTCATGATCGTCTCATCGGCATGACGGATGGATCGGAGTTCAGATATATGAAGGATGGGAAAGAATTTCGTATAGAAGTGAGCTCGGGCATGGTGACGATTGAAAATAACGTCGTCAAGGTCTTTACGACTTTATAAAAGGGTTCGCCGATGATGACCAATGATCCGTTTCGGTACCGGAAACGCCGTAAATCCGAAATTGTTACGGAAGAGAAGAAAAAGGTATCGACCAAGATAACCGGTAACGAGTACCGCGCTTTATCGTTAGGATGGGATATCGCGATTCCGATTTTTGCCGGACCGTTGATCGGGCTTTGGGTTGATCGGCGGACGGAAAGCGCGGGAACGTATTCGTTGATTTTTTTAGGCGTCGGAATTTTATTATCAGTGGTTCAAATTTGCCGGTACATCTATCGTGAATCGATTTGGGCGCGAGAAGAAGGGAAGCGGAATAAGAAATGATTTCGTTTGATTGGATGGTGATCGCGGTCGTTTGGATCGTTATCGGCGCGATCGCCGGATATTTCTTTATGATCCTGATCGATTTGAGTACCCGTTCGGTTGGCGGTATGAATCCGAACGTCCAATGGCATAAATTCCTGATTGGTTGGGTCGCGCGGATCGGCGGAATGGGAGTCCTGATGTTTTTCGCTGTGCGTCAGGGTGTCATATGCGCGATTTTATTCGTAATCGCGTTTTCGATCGCGAACGGTTTTCAGGTCAGTGCATACCGTCGGCGCGCAGATGCGATGGATCGGGCCGCCCGCTCGTTACCTTCGGAAGAAAGGAAAGAAAAAGACGATGGACGTGACGCATAAAGTTTTATTCACTGTCTTGGGCGTGGGTATCCGCGATACGGTTGTGATGACCTGGATCATGATGGCGCTGATTTTAACGCTGGTTCTGGTTTTATGGCGTTGGATGCCGTCTATGATCGATTGGATTTTTGGCGCGATTAACGGTGTCGTCGGCGGAGTTTTAGAGGGGGACGATATTTCGGAATATCTTCCCCTGTTAGGGAGTTTGTTCGTTTTTATTTTGGTCGCGAATCTGCTTTCGGTTTTCCCGGGGCTATCGTCGCCGACGGCGGACGTCAATACGACGTTTGGGCTGGCGTTAGTCGTCTTTTTCGCGGTTCATTATTACGGAATTCGTCAGAAAGGACTTTGGAACTATATCAAGACCTTTTCGGATCCGCCGCTGCTTTTCCCGTTAGAGTTGCTAAGTCATTTTTCACGGACGCTGGCGCTGACACTGCGCCTGTTCGGGAATATTTTGAGCGGGGACCTGATCGTCGCGATTACTTTTTCGCTTGTTCCGCTGATCGTGCCGATTCCGCTGATCGCGATGAGCATGATGTCAGGCGTGATCCAGGCGTTTATTTTGACGACGCTGGCGGCTTTATATATTTCATCCGCGATTGAAATCAGCAAGGATGATGAGAGAATAAAACAAATTCGTAAAGAAGAAAAACAAAGGAAGGAAAATATCCATGTTTGAAATTTTAGACGCCGGACAAATTGTTTCAATTATTTCGATTCTGGTCGTAGGGATTGTCATGATCTGCGGGACGATCGCCCCTACGATCATGGAGGGAAAAATCGCGGTTAAGGCGATCGAGGGAATCTCGCGTCAGCCGGACGCGGCCGGAACAATTCGAATGAGCATGATTATCGGCATGGCGCTGACGGAAACGACGAATATTTATTCGCTGCTGATCGCGCTGATCCTGATATTTGCGAATCCGCTTGTCGGTCGGTTTTTCGGAGGCTAATCGATGCTGGAGATTGACGGCGCTACGATTGTTTTGGAAATTATAAATTTCCTGATCATCGCCGTTGCTTTGTATTTTCTGCTTTTCAAACCGGTTGTAAAACGAGCGGAGAAGCAACGGATCGAGAGAGAACGGCTTCACGCTGGATTGATTCAGGATCGTCAGGAGGCTGCGAGAATTTTGGCTGAGCTGAACGATCGGAAAGCGGTTTTCGAGGACGAGCTGGAAAAAATTGCCGACGAAATGTACCTGCGCGGAAAGCAGGTTCAGGACGAGCTGCTTGAAGCGGTTTGTATCCAAGCGGAGCAGGTTATTCGCGAGGAAGCTCTGGAAGCGCGTTACGACGGAATCATGAATTACAAGTCGAAACAGGTAGAAATTGTCGATACGATTATTTCTGTCAGCGGCAGTACGCTGCGGAAGGTGCTTCCCGACAACGTTCAGAGCGAATTGATCGGTATGTTGGTTAAGCGCGTTTGGGATTTGGGTCGATCCGATATCAACCAGGTTCATGCGATCCGCGATTCGCTGAAAGATCAGGAGCCGATTATCCGAATTGATACGGCTGAGGAGATGTCGATCGAAGATAAGGGCAGCCTCGTCCGGACGTTTAACGCGCTCGCGGATAAGGATGTCGTTTTGGAGTTAGGCTTGGATCCGACGCTGATATCCGGAATTAAGGTCCATATCGGCGATATTATTCTCGAAAATTCGATCCAGAAGCATCTTTCAGGAATTCGGAAGGATGTCGTCCGTTCGATTGAAAGGATGTTTGAGGATGAAACCGACGAAGGATAGCCTTTCCGACGCGGCCGAAACGACGCCGCCGCGGGATCAGGAGATGATCTCGCGACAGCGCGAACGCCTGCTGGCCGGAAAATTATTCCATGTCGGCGTGTCGGACGTTTTCAGCGACGCTTACGCGAAAATTAAGCGTACCGGGTTCGTAACACTCCCCTTGCCGAAAAACGATCGTTTGTTTGACTCCTTGCGGGAGGCCTCCGATTCGAACGATTTCGGCGTTTCGGCGACGAGTATCGGGACGGTATCCTATATCGGTAACGGTGTCGCGACGCTTTCCGGTTTACCGCGGGTGAAGCTTGAAGAGCTGGTTGAGTTCCCGAGCGGGGTCCAGGGGATGGTCCTTAATTTAGATCGCGACCATACCGACGTGATTATTTTGGGCCACGATCAGGCGATTCGCGGCGGCGATATCGCTTACGGAACAGGAAAACGCTTGCGCGTTCCCGTCGGTCCGCATTTTTTAGGCAGGATTGTTGATCCGTTGGGGAAACCGCTTGACGGCGGGAAGCCGATCGTTTCGTCGGAAAACCGCCTGATCGAACGGGTCGCCCCGGGCGTCGTCGATCGGGCTCCGATTGACGAACCGATTTATAGCGGTACGAAGCTGATTGATTCGCTGATTCCGATCGGAAAAGGACAGCGTGAATTGATTTTAGGCGATCGGCAGACCGGTAAAACGACGCTGGCGATCGACATGATCCTCAGCCAAAAGGGGACGAACGTTAAATGCGTTTATGTTGCGATCGCGCAGAAAAAGACATCCGTCCTTTCGGCGATTGAAGCCTTCCGCGCCGGCGGCGTATTCGATCAGACGGCGGTTATTTTAGCCGGAGCCGACGATTCGCCGGCGCTGCGTTATATTGCGCCGTATACCGGCGTGACGCTGGCTGAATTTTTCCTGGATCAGGGAATGGATACGCTGATTGTCTATGATGATCTCTCGAAACATGCCGATTCGTATCGTGAATTGAGCCTGCTGCTTCGGCGTCCGCCCGGACGCGAGGCTTATCCGGGCGATATTTTTTATCTTCATTCCCGGCTGCTGGAGCGTGCTTGTCGGCTGAATCATCGCAATGGGGGCGGGTCAATTACTGCGATTCCGATTGTTGCGACGCAGGGGGGAAATATCTCGGCGTATATTCCGACGAATTTGATTTCGATTACCGACGGCCAGATCGTTCTGAACGCCGACCTGTTTAATAAGGGGCAGAAACCGGCGATCGAGATCGGACGTTCGGTTTCGCGCGTCGGCGGCGCGGCGCAGGCGTCGATGATGAAGAAAATTGTCGGTCCGCTGAAATTGGAGATGTCTCAGTACGACGAAATCGCGCGTTTCGCGAAGTTCGGAACGGATGTCAACGAAACAACGCAGCGGCAGTTGAAACGCGGCGAACGGTTGCAGGCGCTCTTTTCGCAAGGTCCGCATCAGCCGGTGTCGATGGCCAGGCAGGTCATCGGTTATTACGCGCTCGTAAACGATTTCCTTGATGAAGTGGATCCGGGAGAGGTCCCGACGTTTGTCGAAGCGTTATTGAATCGGATCGCGCTTTTCGAGCGGCAGATTCTGGACGAATTGGAAGATTCCGGAACGTTGAGCGATAAGACGGAAGACGAGCTTCAAGAGGTTTTAGAGGCGTTCTGCCGCGAATGGGAAGAAGAAAAAGGAGCCGCGTCATGAAAATGATTATGGCTGTTATTTCGAAAAAATCCGGCGAAAAAGTCCTCGAATCGTTGGTCGAAGCAGGGTATATGGCGACGTTCAGCGAAACGCGCGGCGGGATGCTCCGTCAGAGTCAGCTATCGATTTTCCTCGGCGTCGAGGACGACGCCGTCCCGAAGGTCTTGGAAATTATCAAGCGGAATTACAAGCTGCAAAAATCGGTTCATCAAGTCAAAACGGATCAGGAAGAAGATTTCCCGATTCCGGAGACGGGGAGTTTCCAGTTGGGGAGCGCCGCCGTATTTATTTGGCAGCTGGATAAAATAGAGAAGTATTAGGAGCGTGGAAGACCGATGTCGGAAGGATCGGAGCGGACGAATGAGCGTTTAGAAAATTTACAGAACTTGGAACCGTTGATCGGCGCGATGCGGATTTTAGCGCTGCGAACGGTTCAAATGACGCTGAATCGCTTAGAAAACGTAGCGGCCTACCGTTCTAATTTTGTCCGCGCGCTGACGATGATCCAAGCTGAAGCGATCCGAAGGAAGAAATCTGTTAAAGCGAAACCGCGCTCGAAGATAGAAGCGATTGCTGCCGCTGACGATCTGCGGCGGCCGTTACTCGTCGTTTTGGGAAACGAATCCGGACTTTGCGGCGGTTTTGACCGCGGACTGTTGTCCGTCCTGAGGGAGCGAATTTCGAGAGAACCGAAAAGCGACTTTGTGATCGAAATTTTCGGCGAGAAGATGCTGACGCGCTTAAAAAAAGAAACATTTCCGTATCGTCCGCTCGGTTCCTTGAGTCGAAACGGGAATCCGAATTATGCCGCGATTTCGGAGCATATCGCGTCTTGGTTCAAACGTTTCGATTCCGGCGAAACGTCGTCGGTTGAATTGGTTTCGTTCCGGAAATCGGATTTTGGTTCTTATCAGCCGACGACGACTGTCGTGCTGCCGATCGCGCGGGAGGAAACGCCGTCCGCGGCGCGGTTGGTTCCAGACACAGATTGGCCGCCGCCGCTGATCGAAGGGGATCCTGCGGAAATGATCGAGGAGCTGCGGCGCCATGTCGCAATGACGCAGTTTTACGCCTGCCTTTTAGAATCGATCGCAGCGGAAAATCAGGCGCGATTCCGTCTGTTAGAAGAAGCGAAAGAAAATACGGCGTCCCTGATCGAGGAACTAAAAATTCAGGCTCAGCTGGAACGCCGCCAAGCGACGACGCAGCAGATCCAGGAATTAGCGGTCAGCGCCGGTCTGGTTCATTGATCCGACGCTGACCGTTCCATTTTTTTACGTATATCTTTTTTTTATTTTTCTTACGCCCGCTTTCCGTCCGCTTATTTTCGAACCAGGTTTTCGAGGCTGTCTTCCGTGACCATAGCTTCGAGAATCCGCGTCGTCAGCGCTTTCGGCCGTTCGATCGGTTTATTTACGGCTCGCGCCCAAACGATATGGCAAGTGAACCCCATCAATCGGCTCAGGCCGAATAAAACGGTATAAAAATTGGCGTGAGTTAAGCCGAAATGATTGAAGAGTACGCCGGTCAGCGCGTCGACGTTCGGCCATGGATTTTTGACTTTCCCGGTCCGTTTCAGGAGTTCAGGCGCGACTTTAAAAACGATTTCTGCGGTTTGAAAGTACGGATCGTCCGTGACAGTGAACTTTCCGTATTTATATTCGACCGAAAAGCGCGGATCGATATTTCTCAGCACGGCGTGGCCGTATCCGGGGATGACCCGTCCGGAATCGAGCGTTGAATTCAGGTAATCGAGCGCCTGGTCTTCCGTCGGCACGCCGCCAAACACGTTGACCATATCCTGGATAAACTTGAAACATTCCTGATTGGCGAGGCCATGAAGCGGTCCGGCTAATCCGTTTAATCCGGCGGAGCACGCCAGGTAAATATCCGATAAGGCCGAGCCGACGAGATGTGCGGTATGCGCTGATACGTTGGCGTTTTCATGATCCGCGAGCAGGATTAGGGACATTCGGATCAGATCGTAAACTTTCGGTTCGTCTAACCCGATCATGTGCGCAAAGTTGGCGGCGTAATCGAGGTTGGGATCCGGCTCGATATGCTGATGACCGCGGTATTTTTTGTTGTAAATATAGGCGCAGATTTCCGGCGCACGCGCGATCAGATCCATACTGTCGTCAAGCATCGGCAGCCAAAAGTCTTTCTTATCCATCCCTTCCGCGTATTGGGCGGCGAATTTTGACGTCGACGACATGGCCAGGATTCCGGCGGAAAACATCGCCATCGCCGAGGCGTCGTCCGGAAAAGCGTCGATAACGTCAAAGACAACTTTCGGAACCTTGGCCCGGTCGTGCCATTCGTCTTCGATCGCGATGGCTTTCGCCGCTGTCGGAAGCTCTCCGGTCATCAACAGGTAATACAACCCGCCCACGTAAGGAAAACTGCAGCTTGCGGGATTGGGGAGCAAGTTGATGCATTCCTCGATCGTATATCCCTGGTAGCGAACGCCTTTTTCAGGATCAACGTAGGAAATATCGCTGACTTGAATCGGGACGCCGCGGATTCCTGAGTAAATCTGATCGACGGTAACGGTCGAAATGACGAAATCGCCGTATTCCTGCTTAAGGCGATTGACGCGTTCGCGCCAGACTTGAATTTTGTCGTTGATTTTATTCTCAAGCAGCATTTCTAATTTCCTCCTCTGATTTCTGGTGACTTAGCGCGGACGGACGGATCCCGATAGTCCGGTTTGTGTTTCTAAGCGCTGTCGGACTTGGAGAAGCGCGTCGATTATTTCATTCAGCCGATTTGGATCCGACAGGCGACTGGTCGGGCCGGATACGGAGATAGATCCGATGGGGCGCCCCGACGGATCCATGACGGGGATCGCTACGCCGGACGCATCCGCCATCCATTCGCCATGGCTTAGCGCGTAACGGACTTTGCGGACTGTTTCCAATTGGTTATTTAAGCGCGCTAAGTTGATCTCCGTCTGCGCGCGCGACTGGGCGTTGCGAACGATTCGTTCGATTTCATCTTTGGGAAGGTAAGCTAAAATAGCGCGTCCGCCCGATCCGGTATACAGTTCGAGCGGTTGGCCGATCGCTTCGACAATTCTGACGCTGCGGTTGCCTTCGAGCCGATTGATACAAACGCGCCGGTCTTCTTCGAGACTGTAGAGCGAGATCGTTTCGTCGGTTTGCCGCAGGAGCGACTGCATGTACGGCAGGGCGAGTTCGTTGAGCGACGAATTTGCGCGGTAGGACCCGGCCCAATGAAGCACGCGTCCAGAGAGCCGATATTGTTTCGAGATCGGATCGCGGTTGAGGACGCCTTCGTCACGCAGCATGGATAGAATCCTTCCGCAGGTACTCGGCGAAAGATCCATCAGGCGCGCCATTTCGCGAACGCCTAATTCAGGTTTTTTAGCGGAAAAATTGTCGAGAACGGAAAAAATCCTTTTTACGTATGTATGCTCCATGAGGACTCCCGCTGTATCGTGTTATGGAATAGCGTGTTATTAAATGATACGCCTTTAATTATAGACATTTTAGCGATTTGGCGCAAGGCTAATTTCTTGCAAATTTACGCTCGTTTTCGAGACAGGGAAAAATACGTCGTTTCCCTTAAAACGAAAAAAACAGCGTAGATAAACGCCGTTTTTTTGAAATTCGAAATAAATCGATTAACTGAAGATATAACCGAGGACGCTCATTGCCATACATACGCACAGAATTGCGACGACGACCATGACAATCGCGCCGACGATCCATAACCAAGCTTTATTTCCGGGACCGGGGGGAACCTGTTCGCCAAGAACTGACATGTTCACATGAGAAACCGGTTCTGGAACTTTATAACTGATTCGTTCGGGATTCGGTTGGTAATTGGGAATGGATGTGAATCCTTTCAATTTTTTTTCGTCCATACCCAAGTTTTCAAAAACGTTAATATCCGGGATCGGATTTTCGGAACGGTTGCTCATGATCTCAAGCATTCCGCGTCCGGCTTCAGTTGGGTCGATTGGACCGTTTTCGCCGTAAACGAGTTTCGGGTCGAAGCGTTCCGGATCGATATATCCGTCCCAAGGTCCATGCTTTTCCTGCTTCATCGTCGTAATAATTCCGGCGATTTGCGCGGCCTCGGCCGGAGAGTGGGTTAATCGTGCGCCGACGTATGACGTAATACAGGTATCGCCGCGGCCGGTACGCCCGTCAAGCGAACGCGGCGTGAACGGTCCGCGGTAGAACTCTCCGCCCGCGTAAACGAGAACGCCGTCGCTTTGGGTCAGGATGATTTCTTTCGGCCCGTATCCGGCGAGGATGCGCGCCGCTTCTTCGAGATCGGTCTGTCCGGTAATGTGTTCGGCTTCGGCTCGATCGACTTTCAGGTATGTGACGTGTTTTAAACCTTCGACCATGTCGGGCCACGGGCGGAAATTCAGTTCTTTCCCTTCGGGGACACGGACGAAGCCCTGAACGTCGAGCGCGATCGGAGCTCGTTTCGATAGTTCGATCAGCGTCGGCAAAGTTATTTCGCCGGCGATAATCGGCGTGATCATAATTACTTTCGCGGACAGATTCTGCGGGATCGAATCGAGCGGAATTTCGCCGGCAAAGCCGTTAAGCCGGCAGATGCGCCGTTCCATATCGGCGGATTTATAAATATTGACGCAGCCGGACGACTCTTCGCCGATCTGGGTCGTTATATCGATTCCTAAATCCAGGAGTTCGTCTAAATAGTGGAAATCTTTTTCGGCGCCGCGTGTAAATACGCCGACGTTCAGCCCGAGTCGCCGCAAGACGGGCGCGCCGTAATAAACCGCGCCGCCGGGACTTTCCCGTTCAACGTCGTCAACGATTAAAACGTCTTTGGCGAAATGCCCGAACATGAGTACATCGTAAAAGTTTTTCATAATCACCTTTTTCTATATATTGTCGTCCGTCGTTTGTTTTCGATCTGATCTGCTGAAAGCGAGCGGATCAACCTTCATTGATGATTCCGCCATCGTCCGGATTTGGATTTTGGTTGTTCCCGGGATCTTCGGTAGGCGGAATGGACGGCGTATCGGTAGGCGGGATGGACGGCGTATCGGTTGGCGCAGGTATCGGCGTATCGGTTGGAGCAGGAATCGGCGTTTCAGTAGCCGGAGGCTGGGCGAGAGCCGTTTCGGTCTGGTAAACGGCTTGCTGCGTTTGAGCGATAGATTGCTGCTGCGCTTGCAGTGTCGCGGCGGCCTGCGTGGCTTCAAACGCCTGGGTCACTATCGTATTCGGCGTCGATGTCGCGGTCGGGTTCAGAACGCCCATCACGTAGCAATTCAAGCGCTGCGGGAAAGTTACCTGACAGAACGTGTCGCAGCCTTGACCCTGCTGAATCGAGCGGGCGGGATCGCTGCACATATATTCGAAATGCCCCATCGGCGTTCCGGTTCGCGTCACCGTTATCGACGGCGTGATCGTTCCGGATTGCGGAATGGTTCCTGAATCGCCGACGACGACGGTAAACGTCAGCGGCAAAATGACGGCGTTCCATGGGTCAATGAAGTTGAAATTTTGCGTATACGTGCCTTTATCTTTCGGCGCGACCATATGGAACGTTATCGTACCGGACGCTCCGGACGCGACGTTCCCGCTCATGGGCGCGGAATCGGTCGCCGACATTTTCGTACCGCCGGTATGGACGGCCTTAAATGCGTTCGTCCAAACAGTCGTTCCATCGTTTTTCAATGTAAAGGTCAAAGTGAAAGATTGACTGACGCGAGCTGTCTGGTTATTTCCCGGAACCATTGTCACGAGTTGTGCTTTGTTTCCGGATGCGACGCCCGGTTTGATGGCTTGAGCGACGGTCGGCTGAGCTGTCGCGGTCGCCTGTGGGTAGCGAAGCTGGGTTGGAAGTACGCGAACGGTCGGTTCCATGACTTCTGTCGGCGGAATGACTTCTGTGGGAATTTCTGTCGGCGGCATCGCCAATGCAGTCGACGTTTGGTTCAGCATCTCGGCGAAAGCGACTTCCGATTCGCGTAACTGAACCTCTCCCGGCGTATTCGTACATCCGGATAGCAAGATCGAAAAGGCGAACATTCCGATCAAAATTTTTCTAAGATTTATTTTTCTCAACATTAGAAACCTCCTAACTCAAGTCGTTAAGGCATAATATGAACGCCATAAGAATAACAGTTTTTTCCGGCTTTCTGCATCATGTAGGCGTTATTGCGGCAGTATTCGTCGCATCCTGATTGCTGGATATTGGATCGATTCGGATCGGAACACATCCAATCGAGCGTGTTCGGCGTAGCGGTCGCAGTCCCTCCGGGTTCGCTGGTGATAAACGTTTTGTCGCCAACGATCGCGTTGTAATAAATATAAAAGAAGGCGACGCCGTCAGGCCGCGCGAATTTCCATTCGGACTGATGCGTTCCGTATTCGTTCGGCGCGGTTGCCGGGATATTGAGCGTCATGGTTGCGCCCGGCGGGGTGACCGTGTCGATATGGACGCTGTTTTGATTAGCGATTTGGACGCCGTTCTGATAAGAAAAGGTATATTTCCCCGACCATGTCGCCGTCCCGATATTTTTCAGCGAAATTGTCCAGGTGAATTGCTGTCCGGGCAGGAACTGGTTCGGCGATGGCCCGATCGAAACGATCTCCGCTTTATATGGGTTTTCGACGGCGGGAATTTCAGTCGGCGGAAGCGCCGCTTCCTGTGTCGGCGGCAGCTGGATTTCGAGCGTCGGCAAAACCATCGGCGCTTCGGTCGGCTGTGGCGTGTCGGTCGGGAGCGCGGTTTCGGTCGGCTCCGGCGTCGGCGAATAGGCGGCGAGGGTAAGCGTCAACTCCGCCGATATCGTCGCCGCGGCCTGCGTATAGATTTGACTATTATTCGGTTGGTTGCTGCATCCGTTGAACGCAATCGTCAGCGTTGCAATCAGAAGCGCCGCCAATCCGGTTTTGTGGCGATGCATAAATCCTCCTTAAACCTCTTCCTACCGGTTAATTATAGTCTAAGTTAACAACGTCTTAAAGGTTTGGAAGGTTTCCGTTGTTTCGTCGCATATTTTATTAGGAGGCTGTTTCTTAACTGGGAACGGGTAATTTACCCGATGCGTCGCGCGCTGGAACAGTCGGGAGTTGAAACTTGTCGGCGTTGAGCCGTTTTATTTTGAGCCGTTTTTTATGGAAGAGAGGATTTTTCGGTGAAAATCCCTTTCTTCCGCGCTGTCAAACCCTGTTTTATCGCGGCGTAGGCAATGGATATAGGTTCGCTTGAGCTTCTTAGAAAAATGCTTTGACGATTTCTCTAAGAAGCTCTCCGAATCCTGACTTTGCGGATACCTTCCCGATAAGATCCGTTTAGATTCTCGTCAGCGAACGGTACTTGATACGGTGAGGCGTATCGGCGGCGATGCCGAGCCGCGCTTTGCGGTCGGCTTCATACTGCGTATAGTTCCCGTCGAAAAAGATGACTGAACTGTCGTCCTCGAACGCCAGGATATGCGTCGCGATCCGGTCCAGGAACCAACGGTCGTGCGAAATGACGAGCGCGCAGCCGGCGAAATTTTCAAGCCCTTCTTCAAGCGCGCGGATCGTATTGACGTCGAGGTCGTTCGTCGGTTCGTCAAGGAGCAAAACGTTGGCTTCCGACGTCAGCATTTGAGCCAGTTGGACGCGGTTTCTTTCTCCGCCGGAGAGCGTTCCGACTTTTTTCTGCTGATCCGTACCGTTGAAATTAAAGCGCGAGACGTAAGCGCGCGAATTGACTTTTCGGTCGCCGATCTTGATATCGTCGGCGCCGCCGGAAATCGTTTCCCAGATATTCTTTTCCGGATCGAGCGATTCGCGGCTCTGATTCATGTACCCGAGTTTGACGGTATCGCCGATCCGAATCGTTCCGCCGTCGGCCTTTTCCTCGCCGACGATAAGACGGAAAAGCGTCGTCTTCCCCGCGCCGTTCGGCCCGATAATCCCGATTACGCCGCCGGGCGGAAGATTAAACGTAACGTTATCCAGGACGATCCGGTTCCCGTAAACTTTGCGGACGTCGTTCATTTCGATTACGAGATTTCCCAAGCGCGGACCGGGCGGAATGAAAAGTTGAAGTTCTTCAGCTCGTTTCACCGTATCTTCGCTCAATAATTTTTCATAAGCGCTGATACGCGCTTTGGATTTGCTGTGCTGTCCTTTCGGCGACATGCGAATCCATTCCAACTCGCGCTCAAGCGTGCGTTGACGTTGGCTTTCGCCTTTTTCTTCGATCGCAAGGCGCGCTTTCTTCTGTTCGAGCCATGAAGAATAATTGCCCTGATAAGGGATGCCCTGTCCGCGATCCAGTTCGAGGATCCAGCCGGCGACATGATCGAGGAAATAGCGGTCATGGGTGACGGCGATGACCGTTCCCGGATATTGCTGAAGATGGCGTTCGAGCCAGGCGACGGCTTCAGCGTCGAGATGGTTCGTCGGTTCGTCGAGGAGGAGAATATCCGGCCGTTTCAGGAGCAGCCGGCACAGCGCGACGCGGCGTTTTTCTCCTCCGGACAGGACGGAAACGTTCGTATCGCCGGGCGGGCAGCGCAGGGCGTCCATCGCCATTTCGAGCCGGGCGTCGATATCCCAGGCGTCGAGGGTATCGATTTTCTCTTGAACGTTTCCCTGACGCTGGATCAATTTATCCATTTCCTCGTCTGTCATCGGTTCGGCAAATTTCGCGCTGATCTCTTCAAATTCTTTGAGCAGGTCGATCGCTTCCTGTACGCCTTCTTCGACGACTTCACGGACGGTTTTCTTGCTGTCGACGAGCGGCTCCTGCTCCAGGTAACCGATCGTATAACCGGGAGATAAAATCGTTTCTCCGATAAAATCTTTATCGACGCCTGCGAGAATTTTTAAAAGCGACGACTTACCCGATCCGTTCAACCCGAGAACGCCGATTTTCGCGCCGTAAAAATAGGATAAATAAATATCCTTTAAAACGAATTTCTGACCATAGTTTTTTGAAACGCCGATCATGGAATAAATGACTTTATTCGGATCCTGTGCCATGAGGGTGACTAACCTCCGTCTTTCTTGATTTTCATGCCGATATTCTTGAAGTAATTAATGACGGCGTCTACGCGGTCGCCTTGAATTTCTACAGCGCCGTTTTTTTCGCTTCCGCCGCTTCCGAGTTTCTTTTTAAGCGCGGCGGCGTGGCGTTTGGTTTCGTCAGAAGCGCCGGGAATGTTGCGGATGACTGTGACGGTTTTTCCGGCGCGTCCCTGTTTCTCGCGGCGGACGCGGATAACGTCGTCCTTCCACTGCGCAGGATCTGCGCCGGACTTTTTCGCGCAGGCGCAGTCGGATAGTGGCATCCCGCAATTCGGACAATGCCGCCCTGAAGCAGTGCTGAAGACGGTGACGCTGGTTTTATTCATGATGAAATGATTATAGCATTTGTGAGCGCAAAAACTTCGCGATTTTCGTTAAAATGGACTCATGCGAAAGAACGTCTCTCAACGAATTCTCCGCTTTTTGCGTCTCGTCGTTTTTTATATCTGCCTGTCTGGCTTATACCTGCCCGCCGTTGCGGCAGATCTGTCGGCCGCCGGACGGGAAGAACGGATCTTCGGCGTTACGGTGGATGATTCCTGGTACGGCGAGGTTGAAATGAATGCGATTGTCGAAGCGCTTCGGGCGATGCCGATCAGGCCGGCGGTCCGGATCGTCATGTCAAACGAATTGCAGGCTTCGGAATATCGCGAACTCTTTTCGGCGATTTCCGCCGTCGCGACCGTCATGGCGGCTCCGGTCGATTCCTACTACATGAGCGCGTATATGGACGTCGGTTCTTATTTGGAACGGTTCCGCGCGGCATATGACAATCTTTCCCCGTATGTCGATATATGGGAAATCGGGAATGAAATCAACGGTGTCGATTGGATTCTTCAGGATCCGTCTCTTATCGTCGCGAAAGTGTTGGCGGCGAACGACTTTATCAGGGAGCAGGGCGGCCAAACGGCGCTGACGGTCTATTATACTGATCCTGCTGATCAGGACCTGTTTTACTGGCTGGAGCGTCATGTCCCGGCGCGATTGGCCGGAAACGTCGATTTCGCGTTCGTTAGTTATTATGAGGATGACAACAACGGTTACGCGCCGGATTGGGAAGCGGTATTCGGCGCGATGGCACGTTTTTTCCCGAACTCAAAAATCGGAATCGGCGAGTGCGGGAATACGGCGGCTGACGCGAATGATTGGACCAAAATCGCAATGGCGGTATCGTATTACGGTATGGAACGATTCGGAGACCGTTTTATCGGCGGTTTTTTCTGGTGGAATTGGGTTCAGGACTGCGTTCCGCATCAAGGGAATCCGGTGTTTGCCGCGATCAACTCCGTTATCGCGCAATCCATGATTGCGGACTCGGATCGGCTTCCGCGGAACTGACGGTAAAAATACCGGCGCCGGTATTATGAAAAAGTTTACCGGCGCCGATTGTCTCGCGTAAGACGAATTCTATCGTAACTTCCGTTTCAAAACAGCCTCGCTCATCCCGTGAAATTTCTACGGAATCATCCAGCCATATTCTCGGACGACGGCGTTGAAGGTATCGCGGATGTCGCCGGGCAGCTCGGTCGTCGGCGCGTTTCCGTCTGATTCAAAGACCCGTCCGAGCAGGCGAACCTTGTAACGGAGAGCGTCGCGATCAAGGACCAAGAATCCGTTATTGTTGCTGTCTTCGAAATCGGCTTCCGTCGCGAAGAGCGTCAGTTTATCCTTATACGGCGCGCTCGTCCAAGGGCAGAACGTCTCGCAGTTCCCGCATTCGTTGCACATATAGTCGATGTGAATAATCTGCGGCATGTCGATTCCGGGGACGGTTACCGCCACATTGGCGCGATTCGGGCAGACTTCAGTGCAGATTTCGCAGATTGTCGAGCAAGAAAGGCAGCGCGTCTGTTCATGGACCGCTTTCGTCGGGTGGTTGAGGATGCCGCGCTTCGCGTAAAGCGTGGCGGGATTATCCGGAAGCGGCCTGAATTTCCGTTCCCCGGTATCGAGGATCGCGTTCGCGACAATGATCGCGTCGGCTTCGGCTTCGACGATAGTCGCCGGCCCGACGCGTCCATCGCCGCAAAGATAAACGCTTTCGACTGATGTTTCGTAGCTGTTCTTGTTGAACGTCGGAACGCCTTTTTCGTTGACGGCGATACCGTTGGCTTTATAAAAATCGGTCGGAACTTTTTCGCCGATGGCCGCGATAATACTGTCGCAGGGGATCGTGACCGTCTTTCCGGTATCGACGAAGGAGCGCCGCCCCGATTCATCGTATTCGCCGAGCTCCATCTGCTTGCACAGCAGTTCGCCGTTTTCCCATTTAACCGGGGCGAGGAGTTCTCTGATGATTACGCCGTCTTCGAGCGCGTATCGGATCTCGACTGAATCGGCCGGCATGTAGCGCATCGTACGGCGGTAGACTAGCGTTACGTCATCCACGCCGTGCGTCCGCTTCGCCGCACGGGCGGTATCCATCGCGGTATTTCCGCCGCCGATTACGACGACTTTCTTTCCGAGATCGACTTTCGCTTCTTTTTTATTGAATTCGTCAAGGAATTCAATCGCGTTCCAAACCTCGATCCCGTCGATTTTGATGTTGCTCAATTTCGAGGCTCCGACGGCAAGCACGACGGCGTCGAATCCCTCGGCGCGCAGCGCGGCGATGTCGCTTATTTCGCGTCCGGTTACTATTTTCACGCCCAATTTTTCGATAAAGGCGACGTCTTTTCGGATCGTGTCGGCGTCAATTCGGAAATCGGGAATGACATGATGGACAATTCCGCCCAACGCGTCGGTTTTTTCATATAAAGTTACAGCAACGCCGGCGCGGGCCAAGTAGAACGCGGCCGCAATTCCGCCCGGGCCGCCGCCGACGACGGCGACGCGTTTATCCGATTTCCCTATCGGTTTTAAGTTGGCGAGGACTTCTTCAAACGCATGTTCGGCGGAATCGAGTTTCGTTTGGCGAATCTGGACCGACGATTCGTAAAGATTTCGGACGCAGCCGCTCTGGCAAGGGTGCGCGCAGATCGTCCCGGTCATAAATGGGAGCGCGTTCCGATCCATAATTACGTTCAGCGACTCGGCATATTTGCCTTCGCTGTTCAAGCGGATATAAGTCGGGATATCCTGATGAATCGGGCAGCCTTCCTGACAGCCGGCAACGTAGCAGTCGATCAACGGAACTTTCTTCCCGTTTTTCCGCGCAGGCGGCATCTTAATCGATTTTAGGTAGTTTTTATCGTTCGGAGCCGAATCCGCCAGCTCATTCAGCGCGCTGACGTCAATTTTTGTAAACGGCGTTTTTACGGCGGATAGCGACAGGTCGGCTAATTGGATTGACCGCGCGTATCCGCCCGGTTTCAGCATTGTCGTCGCGACCGTTACCGGCCAAATTCCGCAGCCCACGATCTTCTCGATATTGAAGCGATCAACGCCGCCGGAATAAGAAATTCGCAACGTTCCGTCAAACTCGGTCGAGAGTTTCGCCGCCAGCGAAATTGAAAGCGCGAACAGCGAGCGTCCGGACATATACATTTCATTGCCGGGCAGTTCGCCGGCTTTAATATCGACCGGGAATGTGTTCGTGATCTTGACGCCGAATTGGAGCTTTTTCGATTCGCAAAGGGCTTTCAAACGCTTAAGCATCGGAATCGCGTCCGCCCATTGCAGGTCGTGTTCGAAGTGGTGCGTTCCGAAGGCGATGTAGTCGTAGCCCATTTTATTGAGCGTTGCGCGCGCGAAATCGTAACCGAGGAGCGTCGGGTTGCATTTAATAAACGTATGCAGCCCTTTTTCTTCAATCAGATAGGTGGCGATCCGTTCGATTTCTTGTGGCGGACAGCCGTGAAGCGTCGATAACGTCGCCGAGTTGCAGATTTTTGCCGGGATTGCGCGGATATCGGCTTCGGTAACTTTTTTGAATTTCGGCAGGAACGCGATCGCGGCTTCGATTGCCGTTTTGAAAGCGTCGGATGATGACGCGTCCATCATTGTGTCGATGTAGGTATTGATTTTTTCGGATTTAATTCCGGCGAGGTCATAACCGACGCTCATGTTGAATTGGAACCCGTCCGCGGCGCCCAATTCGAGTTCGATCGCAAGCAGATGCAGCATGACCCAGGCGTTAATATATTCATGCATCGCGTTCGGAACGGTCAGTTCCGTTGACCATTCGACGTTATATCCTTCGTCATGCGCGTTGATACAGGGTTTGCTGACCGGGAGATCCTCGCCGTCGATAATTTGAACGGTTTTGACTTCAAAAAAGCGGCTCCCGGTCAGGTAAGATGCGATGATATTTTGCGATAATTGGGTGTGGGGACCGGCGGCGGGACCTAACGGCGTTTCCAGCTTACGTCCGAAAATTTCCAATGTTTTCCGATCGGTCGCTTTGTAAAAGCGGTGTTGCCCGAAAATCGTTTTCCTATTTTCGTATTCGCCGAATACCCATTCAAGTAACTGTGCAAACGGCATACAAGTCATTCTGTCACTCATGTTTATTCTCCCTTGTTTCTTTAGCGTGAACCGGCATCTCCCGAACTCAAATTGCAAAGATCTGTCTTGACGTTTCGTTTCCGATAAATCTCGCTTAATTTTCGCCCGTTACTATCTTTTAGTTTACCCATTTTACAGTTGTTTGACAATTATTTCGGCGCGTCAAAAATCATAAATTTCAGCTGGACAAATGTAACATTTTATCGTGAAAAAAATCTTTAAGATTCCGCCTGTCGATTGAAATAATATAAAAAAGATCTTGATTATAAAATTATAGGCGGTATAACGGTTGAAATTAATTCGGAGAGGCTTTGAAAGTTTCGATCCAGCTCGCTGACTTAGACTTTTGACAACTATAAGTTTATGATGGATATCACTATTTACCAATGACGCTCTTGTGACAAAAGCGCTTCCTGAAATCGCGTTCTTTCATGATATAAACAAGGGAGCGAACAGTTCATACGGGATAAATTATTGACGAAGAGGGAATCTTGATGAAATCATTTTCATTATTTTCGTTAACAGGGAGGAAAGCGATCGTAAGCGGCGGGACGCGCGGTTTAGGTTACGCTATGGCGGAAGGATTAATGGAAGCCGGCGCCGAAACCGTTATTTTCGGGACGAATTCACGCGTTTTTGAGGTCGCGGAAGATTTTAATCGCCGAGGCTTTGTTTGCCACGGGGTAATCGTTGATTTAGCGGACCGCGACGATCGGGAACGGCGATTTTTCGACGCGTTGACGCTGCTGGGGCGGAAAATCGATATTCTTGTCAATTCGGCCGGCATGCAGCGGCGGCATCCGAGCGAGGAGTTCCCGATGAGCGATTGGGATCAGGTTCTCGAAGTTAATCTGACCGCGCCGTTTCATCTCTGTCAAATGGCGGGCAGAGAGATGCTGAAAGCCGGGTACGGGAAGATTATCAACTTATCTTCTATGAACGGATTTTTCGGCGGTTCAACGATTCCGGCTTACGCCGCGAGCAAAGGCGGGATCAATCAAATGACGAAAACGTTGTGTAACGATTGGGCTGGAAGCGGAATTACGGTGAACGCGATTGCGCCGGGTTATATGGAAACGGAGATGAACGCGGCTTTGATGGATCCCGAAAACCCGCGCAACGCCGAAATTACGAAACGCATCCCTGCTCATCGTTGGGGCCGGCCGGAGGACTTGAAAGGGATTTGTGTCTTTCTCGCGTCGGAGGCTTCGGCGTACGTTAACGGAGCGATTATTCCGGTTGACGGCGGATATTTAGCGAAATCTTAGCGTTTGTGGTCGTGACGACCGGAATCCTTGGTCGTCTTAGAATATAAAAAGGAGAAAAGATGAAGAAATTTTTGAGTGTTGTGTTGGTTTTTGTGATGTTGGCTGGTTTTTTCGCGACGGTTTCGACTTCAGCGGCGCAGGAAGCCCCGACGGGAAAACGATTGGCTCTGGTCGTTAAGTTTCTCGGAAACCCGATGTTTATGCATCTGAAAGAGGTTATGGAAGAAGAAGTTAAAGCTTCCGGGAATACTTTGGATACGTTCGACGCCGCGAACGACGCGCAGAAGGAAGCGAATATTTTCGCCGATCTGATCACAAATAAATACGACGGAATTTTTATCGCGGCGGTGGACTATGTCGCGTCGGCAACGTTGATCGATCAGGCGAACGAAGCTGGTATCCCGCTGGCGGTCGTCGACAGTGCTGTCGTCGGTTTTGAAAACGCGACTTTCAGTGTTATGTCGGATAACGTTACCGCCGGGGCGTTAGCGATGGAAGCTTTGGCCGAGTACATGAATTATGAAGGAAAGATGGTCATTTTCGAAAATCGCATGTCTTACGCCGTTTCGCAGCGCTCGATCGGTCGCGACAACGTCCTCCGCAAATATCGCAATATCGAAGTTGTCAATTCAATGAATTCGCCGTCCTCGATCGACGCCGCGATGTTCGCGATGGATAACTTCCTTCAGGCCGATCCGGATATCAAGGGCGCTTGGGGCGGCAACGACCTCTGTGCGCAGGGGTTCGTCGCGGCGGCGAAGAGCGCCGGCCACGAAGCGGGCGATATCGGAATCGTCGGTATCGACGGCTCCGTCGACAGTATCGCGCTGATCAAAGAAGGCTGGCAGACGGCGACCTCCGCGCAGTCTTTCGGCGCGATTGCGCGCAAATCGGTTGAAATGATGAATATCGTTTTAGCCGGCGGCGAACTCGAAGAACGCGATGTCTTGATTCCAGTTGATCTGGTCGACGCCAGCAACGTTGAAGAATACGTATTTGACTGATCTGATTTGATTCGCAATGTATGAAAAGAGGTTAACCTCCCTCGAAGATACAGGGAGGTTAATCTTAGCAATTCGAGCGGCGGCGTTCCTGTAACGGATCGGTTTGTCGCTGCGGAATTCAAGTTGTCCGATTTCGTAAGGACTCCGAAAACTCAACAGCGTTTAGCAGAGGGAAGCGATGACTGACGAATATGTTTTAGAGATGATCGGTATTGATAAAAGTTTTGGGGGAATTCATGCCTTACGAGGTTTCAATTTTAATTGCAAATCTGGAGAGGTCCATGTTTTAATGGGCGAAAACGGCGCGGGCAAGTCGACGCTCCTGAATATCCTCGGCGGGATTTATCTCGCGGATGCCGGAGAGATTCGAATTCATGGAAAAGCGGTTCATATCGCCAATCCGATCGTCGCCAGAGATAACGGAATTGCGATTATTCATCAGGAATTGAGCGTGTGTAAAAATATGACCGTTGCGGAGAATATCTACCGCGGCGCTTTCCCGACGAAACCTCCGTTTGATTTTATCGATTATGACAGGATGTACTACGATGCATTGGCGTTAATCGACGGTATGCAGTTAAATCTGGATCCTGACGCGAAGGTTGGGAAACTTTCAATCGCGCAGCAGCAGATGGTCGAGATCGCCAGCGCGATTTCGAAGAACGCCGATATTGTGGTCATGGATGAGCCGACGGCGTCGTTAACGCGTCATGAAGTCGAATCCCTATTTCAAATTATCGAGAATCTGCTGCGGGAAAATCGAACGATTATCTACGTTTCGCATCGTATGGAGGAAACGTTCCGAATCGGTCACCGGGTCACCGTTATGCGCGACGGAACTTACGTCGGAACGAAGCATACGTCCGAAACGACGACCGACGAATTGGTCGCGATGATGGTCGGGCGCGATATTAAAGACGCTTACGGAAACCGCTCGTTTACTGGAACGACGGAAAAAGCGCTCGAAGTTCGTAATTTCACCAATAAAAAATTGAAAGATGTTAGTTTCGATTTATATAAAGGCGAGATTTTAGGATTCTCCGGCCTGGTCGGAGCGGGAAGGACGGAGCTGGCGCGCGCGATTTTCGGTCTTGATCCGATTAAGGCAGGAACGATTAAAGTTCATGGGAAAGAGGTCGTTATCCGCAATCCGGACGACGCGATCCGTCATAAAATCGGACTCGTTCCGGAAGATCGTAAAGGAGCCGGTTTGGTGCTGAACCAGTCAATTTCGTTCAATCTGACGATTTGCGTCTTGAGAAGTTTTATTCGCGGAATTGACGTCAACACGAAGAAAGAACTGGAGATAGTCGATAAGTATAAAGATATTCTAAGTATCAAATCATCCGGTCCCGATCAGAAATGCCGCGAACTTTCGGGCGGGAATCAGCAAAAAGTCGTTTTATCCAAATGGATGGCGACCGAACCGGAAATTCTGATCCTTGACGAGCCGACGCGCGGAATCGACGTCGGCGCGAAAAAGGAAATTTACGATCTTATCAACCGCTTATCGGCTCAAGGTATGGCGATCCTGTTTATTTCTTCCGATCTGCCGGAGATCATTCATCTTTCGCACCGCGCGATCGTCATGAGCGACGGCGCGATCATGGCCGAATTAGACGCTCAGGAAGAAGAATTAACGCAAATAAAAATCATGAATTACGCAATCGGAAGAGAGGAATACGATGGTTAAGAATATCCCTACGCCCAGAAAACGAACGCATCCTTTCATTAAAACGATTCGGAGTTATTTAGGTCCGATTCTGATTTTATTGATCCTGTTTATTATCTTGACCGTTAAATCGCCGAACTTCCTGACGTTGGGGAATATTACGAATATCCTTCAGCAGGTCAGTATTTACGGTCTGCTATCCATCGGACTGACATATATTATCCTGATCGGAAACGTTGATCTTTCGATCGGTTCGACGGTTGCGTTCGCGGGCTGTTTGAGTGTGACGCTGCTGTCGGTACTGAATCTGAATTTGTATCTTTCGCTGTTTCTGACGCTGCTGGCCTGCGCTCTGATCGGTCTGTTTAATGGAGCGTGCCTGGCGTATACGAAGCTGCCGCCGTTTATCGTGACGCTGGCGACGCAGATGATTGTCCGCGGCATGGCGTATATTATTACCGACGGATTCCCGGTCGCTTCGACGAGCAAGGCTTTTAACCAGATTGGCAGCGGACGTTGGACGATCCCGGTTAATGATACGCTGAAGATACAAGTCCCGTATTCGGTCGCTTTTCTTTTCGTCGCTTTTCTCGTTTTTGGGATTGTCCTGAGCAAGACGAAATTCGGGCGTTATATTTACGCCGTCGGCGGAAATCAGGAAGCGGCGATCCATTCGGGGATTAATGTCAAAAAAGTCCGTATTATCGTGTTCGTGATCGCGGCGACCTTGGCCGGCTGCGGCGGGATTATTTTAGCCGCGCGGATGGGTTCCGGTCAGCCTGCGAACGTCGGTCTCGGGTATGAAGGCGAGGCGATCGCGGCGTCAGTTTTAGGCGGCGTCAGTTTCGGCGGCGGTATCGGAACGATCGGCTGTACAATTATTGGGACGCTGATTATGGGCGTGATTAATAACGGTTTGAATATGCTGCGCTTCGAATATTTTTATCAGCTGATCGTTAAAGGGTCGATTATCCTGTTCTCGGTTTATTTTGACTCGATTAAGGACCAGCTTCCGCGATGGAGAGACGCTCTGTTCGGGAAAAAAGAGGCGTAAGGCCCTTCTTTGAGTTTATAGTAAGCTGGAAAGCGGTCGGGAGCCGATCTGCGAAGCGAACACGGCGGCGCGCGTCAGATGAGGCTCCCCGATCCTTTGCTGGGCGCGTCAGGATGTCCCGGCGTTCTCCGGTAAGAGGCTCAGCTCAGTTCCGCTCCATCAATTCGCGATAAAGTTCGACGGCTTTTAAGCCCTCATGGATGGATACCGCCTCGTTCTCTTTATGCGCCAGTTTCAGGTCGCCGGGACCGATGATCAGCGTTTCCATGCCCGCCGTCCGCAGTTTCGAGGCGTCAGTTGTCCCGCTGAAAATGACTTCCTTGACCGGGATGTTGATTCTTGTCAGTGTATCTGCCATTGACTGTCTGAAAGCGCTCTCCGGTGGGGTTTTCCAGCCGTATCTCCGGTCAGTAATTTGAACCTGATAGCGAATTCCAGAGCGCTCCGGAATTTCAGTTTTCAAGATAGCGTCCATGCGGTCCCAGATATCCTCGCAGCGATGGTTGGCGGCAAGCCGCGCGTCAATAATCATCTCAAGATCGTCCGGTACGACGCAGGGATCCTTTTCCGCGTGAATGGCTAAACACTGCCAAAAGGAGCTGCCGAACTCCTCGTCACAGTAAACGGAAAAATCCTCTTTTTCCATGGCCTTAATAAGATTTGCGGCGGTGTGAATAACGTTGCCCGTACGGTGCAGTGAGCCATGACCGGTCTGACCGCGCAGCACGATTTTTCCGTAGGTTCTGCCCCTGCCTTCGACACAAAGTTCAAGCCCAGTGGGCTCACAGACAACGAGACGGCTGATCTCTTTGATCCAGGGTTCCTGTAAAAAGCGGGCAGACCCTTGCATATTGGCTTCTTCATCACAGGTTATCAGCAGATAGATGTCATGATCGGGTAATTCGGCGCTGTCGGCGATCTGTTCCGCTTTTAACTTGAAAGCTATCATGGCGGCAGTCAGACCGCCTTTCATGTCCGTGGTTCCTCTCCCGTAGAGATATCCGTCCTTCTCGGCGGGGCGGAAAGGATCCGTCTTCCAAAAATACCGTTCCTCCTGACCTACCGGGACCGTATCCATATGACCGGTAAAGGCTAACGCTTGCCCCCGTTCTTTTCCTCGCAGGATAAAATAGAGATTGCCGCGCATCGGCGCTATTTCAAGACAACCGCCTTCGATAGCCGCTCTGCAGTCCTGATAAGCTGTCAGACTGCAGCGACCGTGTGCATCCAGGCTCATGCGGAAGCCGAAAAAGCGCGCAATTGCCTGCATCACTTCCCATTCTTTTCCCGGCGGATTGCTGCTGTCTATTGAAACCAGTTCGCACAGCAGATCCATATAACGATTCCGAATTGTAATTTGATCTGTCATAAAGATATACCCTCCTGCGCAGGCTCCGACAAATCCGGTAGCCTCTCGTTTTAATCGCTATGCTGCGGCGTAGATTCTTCCCACCAGCCAGTTGCCGATACTTCTCGGCAGAAGGCGGTACAGAAGGTAGAGCAGAAAGTAATTCGCGCCCAGCGTTGTAAGAGGGCGGGGGTGACGGCGGGATACGGCCATGCGGTAAAGCTTTTCCGCAGCCTGTTCCGGCCTGGCTCCGTGCCGCTCATCTTTTTCCATTCGGGCGAGAGACGCCGCTTCCGCCTGATACACGGTTGAAGCGGTTTTTTCTCTGGCCTCTGTAAATCCAGTCCGAATATCTCCGGGAATCAGCGCCGAGCAGCTGATTCCGAAAGGACGCAGCTCATTGTTGAGGGAAAGGCAGAGGCTGTTTAAAGCGGCCTTGCTCGCAGAGTAAAAAGATTGAAAGGGAATGGCGATCTCTCCGGCTAACGAAGAGGTGATAAGAATTCGTCCGCGACCGGCTTTGCGCATATGAGGCAGGACAGCCTGAATCAGATGGATCGCGCCGAATAGGTTCACGTCGAACTGTTTGCGAATCGCCGCCTCGGGACATTCCTCAAAAGCGCCCGAAATGCCGAACCCGGCGTTTGATAAAAGCACGTCCACGCGGCCTTCCAGTTCAATCAGAAGCTCCACTGCGGCGAAAACTTCATCGCGCCTGGACACATCCGCCTGTAGATGGCGAATGCCTTCTCTGGCTGTACCGCTGCGGGAGAGCTCGTATACCGTGTGACCGCCCATTACAAAACGCTCCGCGGCCGCTTTGCCGATTCCGCTCGAACCGCCGCTGATAAGCACGATCATCTGCTGTTCCTCTTTTCTCTCTATTCTCATTTTGCTGCCTTAATCATATTAAGGCGCATTGGACTTTTTTATTTATCTAAATAACAAATATATTATAAAGAAGTCCGCACGATCTGATCGTATTTTTTTACGTTTTATTTTAAATGCATTCGCCATTTTGCTCGATTCACTTTATGTATCAGGCTATGAATCGGATCGTTATCTTTGATTTGTAAGTTCGAAACGCTGTTTCCCCTCATCTTTTTTTTAACGCTTCCATAGGAATCGCTTCATCGCTGAGACTGAATCAGAGCGATAACGCCGATCCCGGCCAGGAGCGCCGCAAAGGACACGATCGCGGCGGCGCGGGTCAGACGGACGCATCTTCGTATATCGGTAGTGGACGGGGCTCGTCCCGATTCATTCAATGTATAACTTCCGGCTTTTTCGAGCCGCACGCCTAAAATCCCCGCTGCGGCCGCCATCGTCCATCCGGCATTCGGGCTTTTGGTTTTTCGCCGATCGGATCGGAGGAGCGCGAACCCAGCCGAAAGATTCCCGCTCGCAGCCGGACCGGCCAGGCATAACATGATGGCGGAGATCCGCGCCGGCACCAGATTCAGTAAATCGTCGATCCTGGCGGCGGCCTTGCCGATTTGTTCCCATTTTTCGTTTCGATACCCGATCATCGCGTCGGCAGTGTTGATAAATCGGTAGACCCAGGCGGCGGGCAATCCGGCGAGCGCGAAATAGAAGATCGGGGCGAAGAAACTGTCGGTCAGATTTTCGGCGAGCGATTCGATCACACAGGATGCGATTTCGGTTTTGCTCAACTCGGATGTGTCCCGGCTGACCAGGTGCCAGGCGGTTAATCGGCGCGCTTCGGAAAGATCTCCGGCGGAAAGCGCGCGCTCAGTTTCGCTCGCAGCGTTGACCAGACCGCGGATCGTAAACATCGGTTTCAACAGAAGCGCTGATAGGGAAACCATCCAAATTTCCGGCAGCCCGCGCAGCAGGATGTCTATCCAGCGTGAGACGCCGGCGATTAATATCGCGCTGCCGATCGTTAACGCGAGTCCTGCTGTGAAACGCAGGGTTTTTCGTTCGGGCGGGATTCTAAGCGCCCGTTCGGAAAAAAAACCGATCCAGTTTCCCATCCACCCGACCGGATGAAGCGCGGTCGGCGGTTCCGGGAGGAACAGGTCAAGCCCGGCGGCGATCAGCAGGATCCAG
>DAOUFC010000094.1:0-4299 GCA_034430295.1 Flexilinea sp. | reverse complement strand
TTTGAAGTTCAGTTTGTTCTGCTTCCCGTTTTCGATCGTAAAGGTTATACTGATGTTGACATTATTTGTCATTGGAAGTTCCTCCTTTTGATGCAGCAAACTCATTGTAGGAACTTCCTTTTTTGTTGTCGATTTAACAACTGTCTATACTTTCTATTCTTCTATCCTCTTTTCCCTTGACTACGGAAATTTGAAACGCAGACAACCGCGACAAATTTCCGCCTCCCCCATCTTAGTCATGGTATGATTTAATCAATCGGGTTTACCGTAAATCGTCGAAAATCTTAATAAATTTGACCTCGGTCTGCGTCTTGACGAGACGTGGCGTAAATTTAATTATTGGGAAAGGGATTGAAATAATGAAACGATTGACCTGGTGTTTTTTTACAGCTGTTTGTTTGCTGATCCTTGCGTTTCCGGCGACGGCTCAGGAAAAAATCTTCAAAACAAGTTTCAACAGCGGCGACATTCCTTCAATTGATCAGGCGCTCGTCAGCGATTTTATCGGGATTCAGCTCGTCGATGAAATGACGGTCGGATTGCTGCGTCAAAACGAGGAAACAGGAGAAATTGAACCCGGGCTCGCGTCGTCATGGGAATACAGTGAAGACCAGCTGAGCGTCCGCTTTACGTTAATGAACAACGTTCCTTGGGTTCGCTTTAACGCCGCGGCCGGGAAAGTTGAAGAAGTTAAAAACTGCGGCGGTTCGGTTCGTCTCGTTACGGCGCGCGACTTCGTTTATGGGATTGAGCGGACGCTGCGCCCTGAAACAGCTTCGCCATACGCATTCCTGGTTAACCAGATTATTCCGGGGGCAAACGCTTATCATAGCGGCGAAGTCAACGATTTTTCGACCGTCGGCGTCAAGGCGATCGACGATTTCACGCTCGAAATTCAGTTCATTGAGGACGGCGCGTTTAATCCGTCGATCCTTTCGATGTGGATGATGCATGCGATGCCGGCGTGGATTATTGACGGCGATACCTGCACCGAGGGCTTGGGCGAACGTTGGACCGAGGACGACGCGTATCAGGGATATGGTCCATTCACGCTCAAAAAGTGGGTTCACGATTCAGAGTTAACGCTGATCAAGAATCCATACTGGCCCGGTACGGAAACGATTCCAGTCGCGAAAATCGATGAAGTCGACTACGCGCTGATCGGCGACGTGATGGCTTTGTCCGAATATGAATCCGGGAATATGGATTACGCGATTATTCCGGCGGGAGACTATGATCGAATCATGTCGGATCCGCTTTTCGCCGATCAGCTCGTATTTCAACCGACGTCGATCGGCACCGAATGGCTGGCGTATAATCCACTGCTCACGCCAACCGACGACGCGCGCGTACGATTGGCGTTGAGTTACGCGATCGATAAGGAAGCCGTCGTGACCGCCGTCAAGGCCGGCGTCGCGGCTCCGTATTTCGTTAATCCGGGCGTGGCGGGCGCTCCGAAACCGGAAGATTTCCCTGAATTAGGCGTCAAGTTCGATCCGGATGAGGCGAAAGCGCTGTTAGCGGAATACTGTTCGGAAAAGGGAATCGAACCGTCCGATATCGAGATAACCTACGCTTACAGCACATCGGATCAGAACAAGCTCCGCGCTGAGGCGGTTCAATCGATGTGGGAGACGAACCTGGGAATCAAGGTTAAACTCGAGAACAGCGAATGGGCAGTCTTCAAGGTTGAACGGCGCGAAGGATTGGCGAACGTTTACCGCTCGTCGTGGGTTCAGGATTACATGGACGCAAATAATTTTACGGCCGACGTATTTCTCTGTCCGGGCGGCGCTTATCAGCCGATTCTGGATTGGCCGTCGCTCGATTGCGCCGACTTATCGAATCCGAATTATATCCGCTATGCGGACACGATTAAAGCCGCCGGGAAAGAAACCGATCCGGCAAAGCGCGCCGCGCTTTACGCCGAAGCGGAGACGATCCTCCTGATCGACGAGGCGATTTTGAATCCGCTGAACTGGAATTATTCCTACGTACTGTTAAATTCGGCGATCGACGCGCCGGTTTCCTTAACCGGGTACCAGCGCTGGGAAAAATGGGATAAGAAATAAGGATGAATACCGAGGGGCGGTTTCGAATCGAATAAGCTTCGATGAGAATTATTGTTGACGGACTTCCGCCTATATCGTCGCCGTGATCGTGGAAATAAATTGACGAAACGCCTGCGTAAATGCGGCGATGAAAATTTCAGAGTCCGTATCGGGAAAGAGCGAAAGAAAAACTGTCGCCAGGGTTTTTGCCCTGACGACAGTTTTTTAAGGTCATCCCAAAAGCAATCCTACTTCTTATTCTCCGGCTGCGGAATCAGCTGCAGTCCGAGTTCTTTCAACTGGCCGTCCATCGCTTCCGACGGTGCGCCGGACATCATATCGCGGGCGGCGTTGTTTTTCGGAAATGCGATTACTTCGCGGATATTCGGTTCATTCGCAAGCAGCATAATCAAGCGATCGATCCCCGGCGCGATGCCGCCATGCGGCGGCGCGCCGTATTCGAACGCATCCATCATCTGATGGAACCGCTCTTTAGCGACCTCTTCCGATAATCCGATCAGCTTGAAGATTTTTTCCTGTAACGAGCGTTCATGGATTCGAATCGATCCCGAAGCCAACTCATAGTTGTTCAGCACCATATCGTACTGATCGCCGAGAACGCGTCCGGTATCAGTTTCGAGGATATCCATATCTTCTTTACGCGGCCGGGTGAACGGATGATGGGTCGCGTCCCAACGTTTTCCTTCATCGTCCCACTCAAAAAGCGGAAAATCGACGATCCAACAAAACGCCAGAACATTCGGATCGCGCAGCCCGAAGCGGTCGCCCATCATGACGCGCAGCCGCGCCAAGCAGTCGAACGTCACAGCGTCTTTGTCCGCGACGAACAGCAGCAAGTCGCCATTCTTGGCATCCATCTTCTTCAGCAATTCGGCAAATTTTTCATCAGAGAAGAATTTCTTGAACGGCGAGTTGGTTTCGCCGCCCTGATCGATCTTAATATACGCGAGACCTTTCGCGCCCCAAAGCTTCGTCTGGTCCGTCAGTTCGTCGAGCTGTTTCCGCGTATACCCGCCGCAGCCTTTGGCGTTGATCCCGCGGACGGAGCCGCCGTTCGCGACCGCGTTTTCAAAGACGGAAAAGCCGCTGTCCTTAACCAACTCGGAAACATTAACTAATTCCATTCCGAAACGCATATCCGGCGCGTCCTTTCCAAAGCGTTCCATCGCTTCGGCAAAGGTCAGTTTTGGCCATGGACGGAACAGGATCTTCTTTTCCGGCGTAACCGTCTCGATCATCGTCGTAAATAAATCTTCGAGCAAATCCAGAACGTCGTCGCGTTCGACGAACGACATTTCCATATCGAGCTGGGTAAATTCCGGTTGGCGGTCGCCGCGTTGATCTTCGTCTCGGAAACAGCGGGCGATCTGGAAATATTTTTCGATACCGGCGACCTGAAGCAGCTGCTTTAGCTGCTGCGGACTTTGGGGCAGCGCATAGAACTGCCCGGGATAAATACGCGAGGGAACGAGATAGTCGCGCGCGCCTTCCGGCGTCGTTTTAAAGAGGATCGGCGTTTCAATTTCGTAAAACCCGCGTTCGTCAAGATAGTCGCGGATAAACTTGATGACCCGATGACGCAGTTTTAGATTCGTTTGCATTCTTTCCCGACGCAAGTCGAGGAAACGGTATTTTAAGCGAATCGATTCGTCGGTATTTTCGTCTTTATTAATCGCGAACGGAAGCGGCTTGCAGGTATTCAAAACGGTTATTTCTTCGGCGCTGATTTCAATCTCGCCGGTCGGCAGATTCGGATTAACGGCTTCCTCCGGACGGAGCCGAACTTCGCCGCAGACCTGAAGGACCCACTCGACGCGAACGTCGGAAACGAGCTTCTCGAATTCGGGAGATTTTTCAGGATTGATAACGACCTGTGTCAATCCGGAACGATCGCGCAAATCGATGAAATAAACGCCGCCATGATCTCGGAATCTATGAACCCATCCGGCGAGGACGACGTTTTTCCCGACGTCGGCGGCGCTTATATCGCCGCAATTTCGATTCTTATACATATATTGTTGATCCTCTCTGTTCCTGAGTTACCCTTCTTGAGCAACGGAATTGCGATTTGCGGAAATTATAATGCCAACCGGGTTGATTTAAAGCGAAAACGCGCCTGGAGTATGCGAAAATGGTAAAAAAATCGGAGAATCCGGCGGCGAATCGGCGCTTTTTAAGCGTGATCAGCCGATTCGCCGCCGCGATCAGCGACGCGTAATTGGAAATG
>DAOUFC010000093.1:0-5481 GCA_034430295.1 Flexilinea sp. | reverse complement strand
TTTGAAGTTCAGTTTGTTCTGCTTCCCGTTTTCGATCGTAAAGGTTATACTGATGTTGACATTATTTGTCATTGGAAGTTCCTCCTTTTGATGTAGCAAACTCATTTTAGGAACTTCCTTTTTTGTTGTCAATTCTGCAATTATCTATACTTTCTTTTGCCGGATTGTTTTTTCCCTTGACAACGGAAATTTGAAACGCAGACCCGTCAAAATTCATGCTTGTTTAACAAGCCAAATCGTGATATAATTAACAGATGTAGTGAGAAGATTGCGCGAACGAGAACCGTTTTCGAAAACTTACTTGAAAGCGGTTTTTTTGTGAGAATCTTCGATAAACGAGGCGGAAACGTCTCAAATTTAGTCAGACCCCGGAAGGGGATTTTAGGAGATTTTCTGAAATGAGTGAAAAAGTAAAAGGTACAGTCAAGTGGTTCAATGAATCCAAAGGTTATGGTTTTCTTTCCCAGCCCGCCGGCGACGATATTTTCGTTCACTATACCGCGATTCAGGGAACCGGTTTTCGGACGTTGAAAGAAGGCAGCGAAGTTGAATTCGTCGTCGAAAATGGTCCGAAGGGCCTTCAGGCCAGCAACGTTACCGTCCTCTAAGCCGCGTCAATACCTAAGGAGGATTGGAAACGAAAGCTTCCAAAACTGTACGATAGGTAAATAATTCAAAAAGCCTCGCGAATTTTTCACGAGGCTTTTTTTGTTCTTAATAAAGCGGTAAATCTCTTACATCTTCCCGATCACATAGCACGAAAACAATAACGCGTTTTTCGCGTCCATATCCATTTGCGCTTCGTCAGCATTATTCGATAAATCGCGCCAAACTTTTATTTCGCTCCCGATTGTACCGCCTTCCTTTACGAACGGTTCCATCACCACGTCCCCGTCATACCGGATTTTGACCAACGCATCACCGATCTCGCGCCAGGGAATTCTGCCTTTTCCGGGCACCTTGCGGTTGGGCTCGCCCGTATGAAGCCGGCGCAAATACTTCCCAGCCGTAAGGATCGCGTCGTAGAAGGAGTCTTCTTCGATATTCATATGGAACGTATCTAAGAGCAGCTTCACGTTCGGCAATCCAACTTCTTCACAGAACGCAACGCCTTCCGCCGCCGTATTCAGCAGGTAGCCCTCAAAACGGTTCAGACATTCCAGGCAATAATCAATACCGCAATCCTGAGCAACCTTCGCGACCTCTCGAACGTTCTGAACGCCGATTTCCCAGTCCCGCCGTTTATCGATCGGGTTTGAATAATCGACCGGCCAATAACTGTTTAATCCGCCGCCGATTGAATGGATATCCATTTTTTCCAACTGCTTAAGCAAGCCGGTAAAGAATTCCTTCGCGTTTTTGACAATGTTCGGATCGGGAGACGACAGGTTCTGGTCCGCTGTCGGGCCATAACCCGCCGTCAGGATAATCCCATGATCCTTCGCCAAATCGCGCAAGCGGAAGAGCTCGTCGTCTTTAAGCCGCGGTAACGGCGCGCAGCTGATCTCCAGAATATCAAAGCCCAGATCCGCTACTTTTTTAATATATTTCCCGTACGAAACTTTTTATTCTTTTTCTCAAAAAGCGAAGTAAATACCAAATTTCATCTTTTTCTCCTCATATAGTTTTTAACGTTAATTTTATGGACGCAGCGGATAAACGGCGCCTGATTCGACTAATAGTGCCGGCTTTCGCTATAGCGGTGATAAGCGATAACCGCGATCAGCAGGACTCCCCATAACGCAAGCGTGATAAACTGCGTGACGCCGATCAAGTTCAGCCCGCTCGTCAGCAGCTGCAAAATAAAGAGCGCCAACGGCAGCCCGATAACGCGGCCGAAACCGCCGTTCGGATCCGTCCCGCCTAAAACGGAAATAAGAATCGTCAGCAGCAGTAACGAAGAACCGGAACGAGCGTTCGCCGAGTTAAACCGCGCCAACATGATCATCCCTTCCATACCGCACAAAATTCCCGACAGGATATACGCCTTGACGATGACTTTCCGCGTGTCGATCGCCGAAAAATGGGTAACCGTTTCGCTCGAACCGATCATGTATAGCGTTCGTCCGAACGGACGCCGGATCAGAATCACCGCGACAACCGCTAAAGCCAAAATCATCGTCAGCAACGGCAACGGAACGCCGAACAGCTTAGCATAGTTGTATTCAACGAAAATATCAGGCATCCCGGAAATCACGAAGCCTTTCGTAATCGTCAGCGTTATTCCTTCATAAAGCAGCATCGTACCCCATGTTGCCAACATTGGCGGCAGTCCCACGTACGCGATCAGCGCGCCGTTAACCCAGCCTAAAAAGACCGATAGAAAGAATCCGATGACCAGCGCGGCGATTACAACCGCAAGGATGGTCCCGCTAGCGGCGTGTGAGGGGCCGTTGCGGCCATACTCGCGATCAGAATCCCGCCGATAAAGACCTGATGCCAATAAGCGGGAACGCGCATGATCGTCAACGCGTTCATCAGTACCGCCATGATGATAACGCCCATGACGGTTCCGAAAACCGAGCCGGAACCGCCGAAAATACTCGCGCCGCCAAAACGACCGCCGCGATCGTATAAAACTCGTTCCCGATCAGCGTATTCGGCGCTACCGTCTGCGTTACCATCGTATAAACCAGGCCCGCCAGACTGGAACAGAAACCCAGGAAACCGTACGCGAACATCTGATACTTCAGGAGATCGATCCTGCCGCGCCGCGCTGCTTCGATATTTCCGCCCATCGCGTAGAGACGCCGCCCATAAACCGTTTTTTTCAGGATAAAATCGGCGATCGCCGCGACCACGAACCAAATCACGGTCAAAACCGACAACCCATACAGAACGCCGTTGCTGTTTTCCGTCGAAACGACCAATTTCAACGGGAATTCATTAAACCATTTCGGGAAGTTGGAAAGCCAACGGCCTTGCGTAACGAACTGCAGCACGCCGAAAACGATATTCTGAATCGCGATCGTAATAATCAACGGCGGCGCGTTCAGTTTATAAATCATGAAAGCGTTAAAACCGGCTAAAAGAACTCCGACGAGCGGCGGTATCAGGACGACGAAAATCCAGGGAGTCCCCGGGGCGTTAATCATGACCTTCCCGGCGATATATTGTCCGACCGTCGCGACCGCGGCGAACGAAACGTCCAGCCCGCCTCAAATCAACACGAACAGAAAGCCGATTGCAAAAATTCCCGAATACGCCGAGCTGCGTAAAATTGTTAAGAAGTTTTCCGCGCTTAAAAAATTCGGGTTGATAATCGTCACGATCAGAATCATCACAATCAAGAGATAGACCAGAAACGCATTGCTGCTTGTAAAAATTGATTTCACTTTCGACATGAGTCTTATTCCCTCTCCGCCTACGCCAAGTTGAATTTTTCGAGCAGCTCCGCAGCCGAGTTTTCATTCGGCGTCAGCTCGTGTACGATCTTGCCTTGTTCCATGACTAAAACGCGATGACAATTCGACAAGACTTCCAGAATTTCATCGGAAATCAGAATAATCCCCATTCCCTCTCGCGCCAAATTTTTAATCAATTCGTAAATACTGTTTTTCGCGTAAACGTCGATCCCGACCGTCGGTTCGTCAAGAATCAGCAACCGCGGATTCGTCGCCAGCCATTTTGCCAGGACGCCTTTCTGCTGATTCCCGCCGGAAAGCGTTTGCATCGGCGCCTCCAACGACGATATTTTCATCAGCAAGTCCTGAACCATTTTCTCAGATTCGTTCCGCCGCTTTTTTAAATTCATCAAACCGAATTTCTCCAGAAAACGTTCAAAAACCGTAATCGTTAGATTTTCGAGAATCGGTTGATCGAGGATAACGCCCTGAGAAAGTCGGTCTTCGGGAACGTACGCGATTTTCAGCTTTTGCGCGTGTACGTTTGAAGTAATCGTCTCTTTCTTTCCGTCGATCCAAATTTCGCCGGAACCGGGCGGGTTCATTCCGAAAATCGAAAGCGCGAATTCCGTTCGTCAGGAGCCGAGGAGCCCGGTTATTCCGAGGATCTCGCCTTTTCGAACCTGAATCGCTATATCCTCAAATTCATCCTTTTTCGTCAGATTTTTCGTTTCTAAAATAAACCCTGCGCTTGGATCGACCGGATCGGGCGCTTCCGTCCGAAACGTTTTACCGGTCATAAAGTAAACCAATTTATCGTTGTCCAACTCATCCATCCGTCGGGTACGCGCCGATAATCTCGCCGTCGCGAATAACGGTTACCCTTTCCGCGATTTCGAAAATCTCGTTCATCTTATGACTGACACACATCGTCGTTACCCCGCGCGCTTGAAGCCGTCGAATCGCCGCGAAAAGCGCGTTGACTTCTTTTCTCGTCAGAGACGCCGTCGGCTCGTCAAGGATCAACAGTTTTAGCTCGCCTACCAGCGAACGGGTAATTTCGACCAGCTGCTGTTCAGCGATCGAGAGCGATCCGACCAGCCGGTCCGGATCCATATCCAAACCGATAACTTCCATCGCCATTTTCGCCCGACTTTCGACCGCGTCCCAATCGACGATCAGCGAATTTTTTTTGCCGTAAATCTGAAAAGCGATATTCTCTTTAATCGATAAATTTGGAAACAGCGCGAGATCCTGATAAATGACGCGAATACCTTGCTTAACTGATTCCTGAACGCTTAATGATGAAAAGGATTTTCCGTCAATGATAATTTCGCCGCCCGGTTCGGGTTGGTTGACGCCTGACAATACTTTAATCAAGGTCGATTTCCCGGAATCGTTACCGCCGACCAGGCAGTGGATTTCACCTCGGTCAAGGGAGAAGCCCACATTCTTCAGAGCTTGAACGCCGATATAATTCTTGCAAATATTTTTCATCGTAATGTAATTTGCCACGGTTTTACTCCCTTATGCCAAGGATTAAAAAAGAGATGAATCCCTTACGAAACGGATTCATCTCTTTTCATAAGATCAGGTTAGAATCCGAAGGAATCGGCGTTTTCAGCCGTTACTTCGGAATCCGTGTGGAAGGTGATGATATTTCCTTCGATAATCGGTTCGCCGTATTCCGGAAGGTCGGTCAGCTCTTCGATTTTCTTACCCTGAAGAATCTGTTCGACGATATAAGCCGAGTCTAAACCGATTCGGTAAGGATTGCCGATATAATTGCCCGCCATCGATCCGTCCTCAAGATAAGCGACCGCTTCGCTCGGAACGGTACAGCCGATCACCGAGAATTTACCGATCAGATTCTTTTCGCGGACGGCCTGGCTGGCGCCGATACCGCCCAGGCTGCCGATCGTGATAATACCTTTCATGTCAGGGTACGCCGTACTGAGTTCAAGCAGTTTGTCGTGCGCGACCGGTCGTCCAAATACATCACTATGCTTGCATTCAGGCGTACTTTCAAGCTTTCTTCAATGTCCTTCAAATCTTTTCCCAACGTTTCAGCTGACAATTTGAAGTTCAGTTTGTTCTGCTTCCCGTTTTCGATCGTAAAGGTTATACTGATGTTGAC
>DAOUFC010000092.1:0-14129 GCA_034430295.1 Flexilinea sp. | reverse complement strand
TACTTCTTTTTTTGTATCCTCTTGCCGATCGGCGCGGACAGTATACCTGCGGCGATGCCAATAATCCACACATATTTCCAGCCGGTAAGAAATCCAATCAGGCTTATTGCCGCAATAACAGTTAACCAGTATGCCAATAGGAACTTCCCATTCGCCTTATTTAATTCTCCTATAATATCAATGCCGTCTGAGGAATGAGGAGCGTTTTCTATAAATTCCGCCGCCCCTGCGGTCCCTGCGCATGAACGAAAATCGGAGCTGCATTCTTCAGCGGCGCGTCCGTATGCGGTATTGTTCAGGACTTCCCGCACAGCGGATCGGATGCCGTCGACGGAATCATCGTTCAGCATAAGTCCGGCGCCGATCTCCGTAACTCGTCTCGCTACGGCTTTTTGCTCGTTCGTTTGCGGATAGAGAATCATCGGCGTGGCCATGTACAGGCTTTCAGAAACGCTGTTCATTCCGCAATGCGTAACAAAAACGTTTGCGCGGGATAGAATATCAAGCTGATCGACATAGGGGTACGTTTGAATATTATCGGGCAACGTTCCCAACGCCTTGCGATCGATCGCGCTTCCGCAGGATATGATGACATCGACATTTTGTTCCTTTAGCGCGCCGACGCACTTTTTATAGAAATCCGGTCTGTCGTTGATAACCGTTCCCATAGCGATATAAATAAGCGGCCGCGCTTTATCCTTATTTGGATTCGCTTTTGAGAATATGGATGGGCCGACAAAAGCATAATGGTCAGAAAAACTCTCAACGCAAGGTTGGAATCGCCTTGAAGTGTAAACAATTGAGTCTGTATGATTATCGCTTTGAACCAACGATAACGCACTTTTCACATGGTAGCCGTATGGCTCAAGCGTTTTCAGTTCCTTTGACACTCTCGGAAGTCCAAAAATCATATCCGCCAATTCTTTAAGCGTATGTTTCATGTATTGTGAGGATATCTGATTAAAGGCGAAAGTGCTGGTAGAGACTACCATCGGCACTTTATGCTTCCATGCATTCAGCTTGCCCCAAAAACATACGGAATCCGTATACACAACGTCGGGACGGAAGGTTTTAAATTCCTTATCGAGAAAACCGTCCATTGAAAGTGTGGTACGAATATCCTGCACAGTCATTTCTGTGGCAGATACGTTTTTAAGTCTTTTCGCTTCTTGTTCCGTCAGGCTGGGAAGATAAGAATCGCAGGATATAAAATCCGCTCCGGTAGAGCGAATTTTCGTTTCGAACTCATTAAATGAATAAAACCGGATTGTATTTCCGCGTTTTACAAGTTCGGCGGCAACCGGAAGCATGGGATTGGTATGCCCGTGCGCAGGAATACAGAAAAAAGCTATTTTCTTCATTCGCCGTCGCTGTCCTTTTCCTGAAATGCCATGCAGAATAATTCGGTAAAGGCTCCTTTCGGAGGGATGACGATTCCTCGCTTAACATCGCCAAGAAGAAGCAAGGTATCTCCAGACTTAATTCCAAAGATTTCACGCGCTTGTTTCGGTATTACAATCTGTCCTTTTTCTCCGATAGTAGCTGTCCATGCATATTTCCCGTCCGGCGCGTTCATTTGCTTCACCTCATTAAGTATGATTTGTATGACTAATCATACTTAATGAAAAGTTAAATGTCAATCCCTAAGAAAAAACGCCCCGAATTTATTGCTGCGGAACCCATCTTTATCGCTCATGCGCTTCACGTGGAAATTTTCGTTGCGTTCCGGATGCCCTCCCGAATAACAATCTTGCCGCAGCGCGCGATGCCAGGCTCAGCGGCAGTTGGTCGTCATGGTCGAGCCCGAGCGCCCCTGAAGCGTCTGGTGATTACGTTGTACTCTGCTCCGGCCCGTGACAGGGTATCGCGCTTCATCCTGAAATCGTCAATAATCAGCAGCGTACCCGTTCCGTCCCACAAAGCTGGATCAGGTCATTTGATCTTAATGGCGAGGCGGTTTCAGATCGAAAAATCGAATTAATGGACGGGAAGATTTTAAACGCGCAGTAATTTTTATCCGCTTAGTCGATCTGCCTCCCCGCCAAACTCCGGAACAGGGCAGCGGCTCTTTTAAATTGCGCGCCCTCCGCCCGGAGGTGAGGGCGGAGGGCTGAAAGGAGGGGTTGAAGCGGATATGCTTATTTCGTGACAAATTTGCGGACGTCGTCGAGTTGACCGGCGGAGCCGAGGAGTTCGTTTTTCCCGGCGATAAACTTCGCGTATTCGTCCATGAAGATTTTCCCGATCGGGCGCAGGTCGAAGTTTTCCGGATGATCGCGGAAATGTTCACGATGAACGCGGGTCCAGACGAGGCGTCCGTCGGTATCGATATTGATCTTGGTGACGCCGAGTTTAGCGGCGGGGAGGAACTGGGTCGCGTCGACGCCTTTTGCGCCGAGGAGTTTCCCGCCGGCGGCGTTGATGCGTTCGACTTCGTCCTGCGGAACGGAGGACGATCCATGCATGACGAGCGGGAAGCCCGGGACGCGCTTCTGGATTTCGGCGAGGACGTCGAAATGGAGCGACTGCGATCCGGAGAATTTGAACGCGCCGTGGCTGGTCCCGATCGCGACGGCGAGGGAATCGACGCCGGTTCGATCGACGAATTCCTTGACGGAATCGGGGTCGGTCAGCTTGGCGTCGGCTTCATTCACGGAGACATGTTCTTCGACGCCGCCGAGTTTTCCGAGTTCGGCTTCGACGACGAGGCCTTTCGCATGAGCGGCGTCGGCGACGCGCTTCGAGATCGCGACGTTCTCTTCGAAGGGTTCGGCGGACGCGTCGATCATGACCGAAGAGTAGAAGCCGCTATTGATACAGTCGTAGCAGGTTTTCTCGTCGCCGTGATCAAGATGAACCGCGAAGATCGCTTCGGGGAACATGGCGTCGGCGGAGCGGATCAGCCCTTCGAGCATGATCGTGCTGGTATAGGCGCGCGCGCCTTTGGAAATTTGAACGATGAACGGCGCTTTCGAATCGATACAGCCGCGGAAAAGTCCGACGATCTGTTCAGCGTTGTTTACGTTGTAGGCGCCGATGGCGTATTTTCCGTAAGCGTGCTCAAAAAGTTTTTTTGTAGTAACGATCATAATGTTTGCTTTCTCCTTTGCTGAGAATCGTTAAACGGTTATTTTAAAGAAATCCGTATTCCGGATTTGATTAACTTAGGAACATCGGGACGCCGAGGAAGTCCTTGACAAGCGGGCGGTAATTGACGATGTCATAGAACGCCGGAACGTCAACGATCTTCTTCCCGGCGAGGACCATCGAGACCGGAACGGTGGTGTATTTGCCGCTGTGGAGCGCGACCATGCGTCCGAAATCGTTGCGCATCAGCAGCTGCGCCGCCAGATGCCCGAACGAAGTGGCGACCATCCGATCGAGCGAATCGGGTGCGCCGGAGCGCATCATATAACCGACCTGCTGGTACATGATATTAATTTTCGAGCGGCGCTTGATCGCTTCGGCGACAATCATGCCGACGCCGCCGAGTTTCCGGTGACCATAGGCGTCCATTTCGCCGGTTTCGATGACATCGCCGCCTTCCATGATTGCGCCTTCTGAAATTGTCATGATGGCGTAGTGCGACGGGTTCTTCTTTTTATCGTGAACGAGGAAATCAGTCAGCGTATCGATATTGAAATGGACTTCAGGAATGACGGCGCGGTCGGCTGCGGCGAGATAGGCGGCGATGAGGCTGGTTTCGCCGGAGTTTCGGCCAAAGAGCTCAACAACGCCGATTCGTTCGTGAGAACCGAGCGAGGTTCGCATGTTGGTCAGAACTTCGATCGAACGCGTAATCGCGGTCGAGAATCCGATACAATAATCAGTTCCGTAAAC
The DNA here is from genome assembly GCA_034430295.1 of Flexilinea sp. GTDB lineage: Bacteria > Chloroflexota > Anaerolineae > Anaerolineales > Anaerolineaceae > Flexilinea. The sequence continues at coordinate 10,289 of DAOUFC010000092.1, read as the reverse complement.
GTCGTTATCCATCGTCTTCGGAATGGCGATGACCGGGAATCCTTCGTTATGGAGCCGGACGGAGAAGCTCAGCGTGTCGTCGCCGCCGATCGTAACGAGACCGTCGATTCCCTTCTTTTCGAGGACTTCGAGAACATGGGGGGTATAGTCGAAAATATCTTCATTGATTTTTCGTCCTTGCGGCGAATCTTTTAGAAACTCCGGGATGACGTTGGCGCGGACGCGCTGCGGGTTCGTTCGCGACGTATGGAGGAACGTGCCGCCGGTGCGGTCAATTTTGCGAATGTCTTCCGGCGAAATTTCAAAAATCAGGGAATGCGTTTCCGGGTCATTGAAGTCATATTCCAACAAACCCGCCCAACCGCGGCGAATTCCGAAAACCTTATAACCGTTGTTCAGAGCGACGGAAATAAACGCTTTCATCGCCGGGTTTAAACCCGGCACATCGCCACCGCCGGTCAGAATACCAATCGTCTTGCTCATGAACTCCAACTCCTTAAATGAATTAGCTGATAAAAGATATGATTGAGCTGGACCGTTTTATCGAATCTGAAACGGCGCGCCGGTCGCGATTGATCCGGCCAGCCCGCGATCTATTCGCTTATACGAACAAGTTAATTATACATGATCCGATTGGTTTTTTGCTTCGAAGGGGGTGAAAATTGGTGAAAAAAGTGAATCGTTGGAGCTTTTTATCGATTTAATGAAGATGGACGGCCTGAATGTCTGTCGGAAGCGCCAGCTGGGGACAAATCACGGCAAAATTCGGACAAACGGTTCGTTTCCACTTTATAATTAAACGGCTTAATGATCCGGGAGTTTGTCGGATCTCACGTAGAGAGGAGTCGCGGAGAAAATAGTACGCGAGGGTCAAGCGCATGCAGCAGAATTGTAAGAGGATAAGGACGACGTTAGCGAACGGGTTAAAGATTCTTTTACGCGAAGTTCCGTCCGCGCCGATCGTCAGCCTTTGGGTTTGGTACCGGGTCGGATCGCGGAACGAAAGCGTCGGACGGACCGGTATTTCGCATTGGGTCGAACACATGCAGTTTAAAGGAACGGCAAAACATGGCGCGGGGCAGATGGATCGCGCGATCAGCCGCGTCGGCGGCGTCTGGAACGCGATGACGAGCGAGGATTGGACGACGTATTATGAAACTGTTCCGGAAAGCGAAGCCGACTTGGTCTTAGATCTCGAAGCCGATCGGATGAACGGAAGTTTATTTCTTCCTGAAGAGGTCGCGTCGGAACGGACGGTTATTCTTTCGGAACGCGAGGGTCTTGAGAACGATCCGACGTTCCGGTTGGACGACGCGGTTAAGCGCGCCGCGTACCGCTTCCATCCGTATCGTAACGAGATTATCGGCGAAACGGCGGATTTGCACGCGATGAACCGCGACGACTTATATGACCATTATCGGCGTTACTATTCGCCGAATAACGCCGTAATCGCCATGGCGGGTAATTTTGACGCGGACAGGATGCTTGAAAAGGTCCGCGCGCGCTTTGAAGCGATCCCGCGCGCCGAGACGCCTTGCTGCGCGGTTGAACCGGAAGGGTTGATTGAGCCGGCGCGGACCGTTGAGGTCTGTGGCCCGGGCCAACTGACGTTTGTCGAGTTAGCCTGGCGCGCGCCGAACGCGACGGACCGCGATTTTACCGTTTTAGCCGTCCTGGCGTCGATCTTATCCGGACCGGCAAATTTGAATCAGTTTGGCGGCGGCGGGATCGGCAATCGCATGAGCCGCCTGTATCGGGCGCTGATCGAACCGGGCATTGCGGTTGGGATCGGCGGGGATTTCAACGCTTCCATTGATCCCGGTTTATATACGATACATGCGGTTTTGAACATGGGCGCGACGGCCGACAGGCTGGTCGAGATCGTTGATTCGGAACTGGATCGGATCCGCGGCGGCGAGGTTGCTGAAGCTGAAGTCAAAATTGCGGTGAAACAGGCGCGCGCGATGTTCGTTTTCGGAAGCGAGAATATTACCAATATCGCGTTCTGGCTCGGTTACGCCGAGATGTTCGCGGACGCCGGCTGGTTTGACAGTTACATCGAGCGGCTCAGCGCAGTTACGGCAGACGACGTTATCGATTACGCGCGCCGTTATCTTCGTCCCGAAAACCGCGTTATCGGAATTTACCGTCCGGAAGACGGGGATTCCGCCGCGGACGATTTCCCGTCTTCCGACGGGCATGCGGATAAAGCGGAATTTGGGGGTGAGGGATGAAAGTACGGAACGTAACGCCGGGTGCGGACGATATTCTGCGCCGCGAGCTTCCAAACGGTATGGTCGTGTTGGCGCGGGAGAATCCGGTCAGCCAAACGGTCGCGGTCAGCGCCTGTATTCGCGGCGGCGATATTTTGAATCCGCCGGATAAGGGCGGGCTGAGCGGTTTGCATGCGATGCTGCTTTCAACCGGGACGGCGCGCCGGGATCATGCCGCGATTAGCGAGGCGCTCGAATCGATCGGGGCTTCGATCGGCTTTTCTTCCGGTACGCACGCATTGAACATGACTTCCCGCTGTCTTGCGGAAGATTTTGAAACAGTATTGGGTTTGGCGGCCGAGATGCTGCGAGAGCCGTCGTTCCCGGAGAATAAGCTGGATCAGTATCGAGACCAGGCGATCGCGGCGCTGCGCTACCGTGCGCACGATACCGGCGAGATGGCGCAGGAGTTATTTTTAAAGCTTTTTTACGGTGATCATCCTTACGCCGACAGCGGCGTGGGGACGATTCAATCGGTAGGCGCTTTGACCCGCGCGGCGATCGCGGCGCATCATCAAAACGTTATCAGCCCGCGCGGGATGATCCTTTCGATCAGCGGGGGGATCGATCCTGAGCGCGCCTTAGATATTGTCCTGAAGATTTTCGGGAGTTGGGACTGCGCGCCGCTGATTCGCGAACCGGCGTATTCCTACGCGTCCGGCCCGTCCGCATCTGTCCGCGATGTTTACGAGATTGCCGGAATGAGCCAGATGAATTACGTGATCGGATTCGACGCGCCGGGGATTAACGATCCGGACTATAACGCTGTCCGTCTCGGAAACAGCGTTTTCGGGCAGTTCGGCATGATGGGCCGGCTTGGCGACGTTGTCCGCGACCGTAACGGTTTAGCGTATTCGATTGGGTCGGGACTCCGAACGCGCCCGTTGGGAAACGTCTGGATGATTCAGGCCGGGGTTAATCCGGGAAATCTTGAGCGCGCGATTGAGCTGACGCTTTTGGAAGTGCGCCGCTACCTGGCCGAACCGGTCAGCGCGGAGGAGTTAGCTGACGTTCTTTCTTTTTCGAACGGCGTGATGCCGCTGATTTTGGAGTCCAATCGCGGTATCTGCGAGGCGATGGTCGGAATTGAACGGTATGGCTTGGGTTTGGATCATTATCGCGAAATCGGCGGGAAGCTGGCGCGGATCAGCGCGGAAGAAATTCTTGAAGCCTCGCGGAAGTATATGAACTTAGATCGGATGGCGATTGCGTCCGCCGGAACGCCGACGCAGGAGTCTTAACGATGACGCTGCGCACCGGAATCGACCTGATCGAGATTCGGCGTTTGGATTCGCTGAAGCCGCCGATTCGCGAACGATTTTACCGGCGCGTCTATACGGATCGGGAGCGGGAAATTTGCCGCGAGCGAACGGAACGGTACGCGGCGCGGTTTGCGGCGAAAGAAGCGGTTTCGAAGGTTTTGGGTACCGGAATCGGCGCGGTAGAATGGCGCGATATCGAAATCGATTCCGACGATCAGGGCGCGCCGGTTCTTCTCCTTCACGGCAAAGCGGCGGAAAAGGCCGCCGAGTTAGGGTTGATCGATTGGTCGATCAGCCTGACGCATTCGAAGGAATATGCCGCGGCGGTTGCGGTTGCGGTCGGTTGAGACGGAGCGGGGCGTGATCCGGATTCTGGCGGTTTCGGACGTTGAACTGGGACAGCTTTACAGCTCTTCCGTGAAAGACCGGTATTCGGATGCCGATCTCGTTCTGAGCTTGGGCGATTTGCCGATGTATTATCTGGATTTTATTTCAAGTACGCTGAACCTGCCGCTTTATTACGTGTTAGGGAACCATCACGCGGCGCCTTCCCGGGCGCGATCCGGAACGAACGCGCTTTCGGCGGATTGGGAAAGCGGCGTCAATATCCATCAGCGCAATCAGCTTTTCGACGGCCGGCTGTTAGTTATGGGGATGGAAGGGAGTATTCGTTATAATTACGGCCCGGCGCAATATACTCAGGAAAGTATGTGGCGGATGTGTATCAGGCGCGTGCCGTCGCTGATGATGAATTACGCGCTGCGCGGCCGTTATTTGGATATTTTCGCGACCCATTCCCCGCCGTTTAAAATTCAGGACGCGGACGATCCGCCGCATATCGGATTTAAGGCGTTCCGCTGGTTCCTGAAGACGTTTCGTCCTCAGTATCACTTGCATGGACATATCCATCTTTACCGTCAGGACGCGATCCGGGAAACGGTCTATTACCAGACGCGGATTATCAACTGTTACGGATATCAGGTTATTGAAATCGATCCGACGAAACGGAGAGAAAAGAGCGAATTTTGAAACGAAAATTTTGGATTCCGATCGGAATGATCCTGCTATGGATTGGGATGATTACTCTTTCCGGCTGTTCGGTACTGAGCGGCATGATGCCCGTCGATCCACAGTCGGCGACGTTGACGGCTTTGGTTACGCCGACATCCGTTCAGCCGACGCTCGACTTGAAAGGGAATGAAGTCGTCGAGGAACAGGGCTGTATCGTTTACCGAGGGGCGTCAATTACGACGTTTTCCGACGCGATTGACGGCGGAACGTTCCAGTGGGCGGAGCATCAGGATTATTTAGCGTACGTCGCGCCGGAAAATCGTTATTGGGCCTGGTTTTCGGGGGATGCCGCCGTACTCCGTTTTTCTGAGGACCGCGCTGAACCGGAGATTTTCTTTACGAACGGGCTGAAAGTGTTCGGCGATTTCGCATTTTCGCCGAACGGGACGAAAGTCGCGTTTGTCGTTTTTCGCCCTTCGGATAAGTTGTATACGGTATATGTCGCGAGCCTGAGTTCCGGACTTCAGCAGACGACGGACCTTTTTCCCGGAAACGTCGCTTCGACCGACGATTACAGCAGTCAGAAATCCGTGATCGGCTGGGTCTCAGAAACGGATGTCCGCGTTTCGACGAGCTGCGGGATTGACTGCGAACGGATTTATCGGATCAACAGTAATACGGCTTCTCTGGTTTTCGAGGAGGAGACGCGGAAACACGGGCATCCCGGCCGCGTTTTTATTCCGATTGAACGGACGCTTGACGTTCGTTTTTATCCGCAGATGGATTACAGCAATTGGTCAAAGTCCGGCAATCTCGTCTTTTATATTGATGAACGGGACGACGTTTGGATCATGAACGAGCGGACCAAACGTCAATACCGGCTCGATATAACCGGTTTCAAATTGCTTCAGACGGTCTGGTCCTCCGACGACCGTTATATCGCGATCCGATATCCCGAAGAGATTGTAGTTTACAAAACAGATTGCCGCCGATAAGGTTCCGAGCAGCCGGGGCCCGTCCTGACCGTCGTGCGTGCGATTAGTCTGCCCTATCCTGAGATTCGGCCGCTCCCCTGTTTTTACCGTTTTCTCGGGTAAAATAGCGATCGGCTCAACGCGGCGGGCTGAAATAACGGGCCGCATTCGAAATTTCAAGTCTGATGGGGGGCAGCGTCTCGCTGTCGACAGGTAGCGCAGAGATGATCACAGAAAGTTATAGTTTAAAAAATCTTGATTTGATCCGGATTGAAACTGGCGCCGGGAAAACGGCGTTCGGTCCGGATCAGGAATGGTTTCCGGAAGAGCTGGCGCGGATTTCGGGCTGCGGTCCGGCGAGCGGCGCGCTGATAACGGCTTATCTGGCGCGGACGCGGCCGGAGCGTTTCGGCGCGCTGTATCGAGAGCCGACATTCGGCCAAACAGCTTTCGTTTGCCATATGCAGACGATGTTTCAATACCTGCGCCCCGGTCCGATGGGCCTGAACAGTCTGACGGTGTACCGGGACGGGATGATGTCTTATTGCGCCGATCGCGGCGTCGCGCTGGCTCCGTCGCTATTTCAGGTGAATGGCGTTGACTATGGACGGCGCGGCGATGAAGACAGAATGCGCGGTTTCCTTCGGATGGCGCTGGACGAGGATCAGCCCGTCGCTTTTTTAGCGCTTTCGCGTGGAAAAGAGCGCGATTTACAGAATTGGCACTGGATCACGATCGTCGCAGCGGAAATTCGGGAAGACGAGCTGATCGCGACGGCGAGCGACGAGGGGAAAGAACGCCGTTTTGACCTGCTGAATTGGTATCGGACGACGCGGCTGTCGGGCGGGCTGATCCGCTTCGGCTGAGAAGCGCCTCTCGCTTCGAGGGACGGAGCGTCAGGACGGATAAAAACGAGGCGGACAGTTTCTTGGTCCGCCTCGTTTATTCTCTATCGGCGCGCTTCCTGAAAAGCGGCGCCGCGTCTGTTTTTATTCGTTAATTATGCTGAGAGACGGCGCGAACAGTTCGTCGGCATCGAAGATGAATTTTTTCGCTTTTTCGTTTAAGATTTCCGCTATTTCGGGGTTCTCCAACGCCAGAATCTGGAATTCGAGTCCCATCGTGACGTAATAAGCGGCGTCGTAAATATCTTCGGCATATTCGGCCAGATCCTCGTCGGGCTTCCGTGAAGCGATATATCCGCAGGAGATACCGTTGTCCATGCGGATTTCGGCAACCAGATTTTCCCATTCGACATCGCCGACTTTCGATTTCCCGCTCTGATACGGTTTAAGGTGTTTATCGTAAAAGATAATGCTCAGTGCGCAGTTTTTCAAGTTTTTGTTGTAATTTGAGATTTCTTCCTGGCGCGCGGCGGCGGGAAGGATCGTCACGGCGAGAATTAGGACCAGCGCGAAAGATAAGAAGATTTTGTTTTTCATCCTGTATTTTCCTTTTTATTAGACCTGATTACTGGAAGTTGATGATATATTCGGAGTCTTCCCCCATGGACATAACGTATAGTTCATCGGCTTCGGCCTGAATCTTATCCGCTAACGCGTTGATCGCCGGATTGTTTGCGTTTTCGATCGCGGTCAAGCGTAATTCGTAAGCGGTCATGAATTTGTACGCCGCGTCGGTCAGTTCGTTTTCATACAGGGCGAATTTATCCGAAGGAACGGTCGACGTCACGGAGCCGCAGTAAAGAGTCGAATCAAAACGAATATTGTAAACAAATTCCTGCCATTGGACGCCCTTGGTCGAGAATTCGCCGTTCGCGAATTTATCAAAATCTTCCTGATAAACCGCGCCGATAAGCCGGCAGTTAACAACGCTGTCCTCAAAACCGTCCTCTAATTCGACGAATTCTGCTTCCCGAGCGCTGACGTTTCCGGTTAAAACCAGCGCCGCAATCAGTGTCAGCAAGGCGTATTTCAAAAAAATTTTCATAGATTCCCTCTTTCGTTATTTTGTGTTGAATCTCGGATTCTTGCGTTATTTCGCTAAATACGAGAAACTTCCGTTTCCGCCGGAGATTAAACTGCCGGAAATTGCGTCGTAAAGTTGAAAATAAAACGTGTGCCAGCCGAGTTCTTCCGAACCGTGTGCAGCGATGGTGAATCCTTGCCGTTCTCCCGGCATGACCGGATCGTTGCTGGTATCGACGACCGCGCTTTCGCGGTGTCCCGTATAGGTGCTGACGGAACCGGTATTGCGCATCTCGATTTGAGCCGGCCAGGGGACGGTTCCGTCGTTTTCGAAAACGACGTCAAAATTGAAAAGAACGTTCGGCGTATATTCGGACGCGTATACGCGTCCGCCGTTTTCGTCGCTTTCGCCGGTCGTATAAGCGTAAGAGTTGACGAATTTGGCGTGGAGTCCCTGAAATTGACCGCTGCCTGCGGATTGATCGGGCGCGGGCGCGCCGGTTTGGCTCGAATCTGCGACCGTGTTGGAAACGATTCCGGCGCCGCCGAGTTTAGCGAGAACGTTAGCTTCGACGGTAGCGGCGATATCGGACGCCATTTGCGCCGGGTTGATCGTTTGGAGTACGGCGTCGACGATGACGCTCTGCTCGTCCATGGAAAGTTGGGGCTGAACCGTGGCCGCGATCGTCGCCAGAATCGCCAGCCCGAAAAGAATCAAGATCAGTTTGATCTGTTTTACGGTAAGTTTCATAATGAGAAGTCTCCTTTGCGCGGGATCAGTGAACTGTCCAGCAGCAGCTGATAATCCCTTCTCCGACGATTGCGCCGCCGTCGGTCGTCAGCGCGAAAGTTGAACAATGCTGTCCGAGCTTCGATCCGGCTGCGCCTGACTCGAATGAGAAACAGGCTTTTTCGTCGGGTTTCACTTCTTTCCCGAGTGCGACGACGGCGGGATGGGTATTTCCTTCGTCGTTAACGGTAACCTGGGCGAAGTAATTTTGGTTCCAGGTCCCCGATCCGTCATTGGTAAAGCAGACTTCGATGTAGACAGGGTCAAACGGGACGAAGCTGCTTGTGACGTCGCCGCTTGCTCTATGTTTGATAAAGCAGTTTTTATGCCCGACACTCAGGAACGGACGAGGCGGTTCGGTCGCGGTCGGCGGAATCGGCGGGATCGTCGCGGTCGGCGGGATCTCCGGTGTTGCGGTTTCCGTCGGGAGCGGCGTCGCCGACGGATTGAGGAAAGCGTCTTGCGTTTGGGTCAACGCCGCTTCGGCGGCGGCCGTCTGCTTAAAGATTTCGAGTTGTTCTTCCTGGCTCATCGTCGGCGTCGGCGTCGGCGGTTTCGGCAGATTGGCGCAGCCGCCGATCGCGGTCAGTACGAATCCGATTGCCAGGATAACGCCGATTTTTCGTTCAGTTTTTATCATGCGAATGATCCTTTCCTTCATCTCCCCGTGGGGCGGTCGGTCTTTCTCGAAAAAATAAACTCGTTAGAATTCTATCATATTCGTTCCGGCGTGAAAAAAAGGACGGATTCTGTCGAACAGTTCGCCGTCGGCGGGAAGGCCCGAGACTCGATCCAATACGACGTATTCGTACCCGTCGTCCCAGAAAAAACAGGCGAACCCGTACTTCCGGCATTCGGTCAGGTAACTTTCGACCGCCGTCAGCGCGACCGACCGGTTCGTTTTTCCGGAAAATCCGATTTCGTCGACGACGACAGGGAGGTTATATTCCCGCGAGAGCCGGCTTAAGGCCGCCGCGCCGCCTCGAATAATATCCGGATCGACGGTGTAGCTGTGGACGCTGAGGATGAGCCGGTCTTCCTCGCTGTCGTTGAACGGTTTATAAAACATGGCGCGGACGAATTCCTCTTCCGCAGAAGCGGAATAGGGCGAAATCATCAGGTACCTTCCGGCGTTTTCCCCGCCGGAGGCGCGGACCGTATCGATAAACGTCTGATTCAGTTCATGAACGATACGAAAATCCTCGCCGTATTTTTCGCCGTCCCAGCTCCGCTCGCGATTCGTCCATTCTCCAGAGCTTTGGAAAATAAGCCGTTCGTCGAAATTCCGGAAGCGGGCGGCGATCTGGCGCCAGAGAGCTGCGTAATCGCTCCGGCTTTCTTCGAAGAAGTCTGCGTCGGCGTAAATCCAGCGCAGGCTCGGATTCATGCCGGTATCGTGATGGACGTTGACGACGGTGTAGAGGCCGCTGCCGAGCGCCCAGCCGGCGACTTCGGCGACGCGGTCCAGCCAGGCAGGATCGACGACGCCGTCTTCGTTTCGATGGTTATAGTAGCTGACCGGGATACGGATCGCGCCGAAACCGGCGTTTTTGACCGCCTCGATCATGGCTCTCGTCGTTTTCGGGTTCCCCCAGAACGTTTCGCTTTCGAGGGTAAAACCGCGGTCCTTGTTCATGGCGTCCAGGCTGTTTCCCAGGTTCCAGCCGATCCGCATTTCCGCAACGAGCGCCGCGGCCGATCCCGGCGGCGCGGTTGGGAAAGCGGGAATTTCGGGACGCGTCTCTTCCGGTCGAAATTCCGAATCCAGTCCGCCGAGATAAACTGCCAGCAGCCCGGCCAGCAGCAACGCCGCAGACAGCGCGGCGAAACGAATGAAACGGCTTCTTTTCCAATTTTCGCTCATCCAATTTCCCTTATTTCCGTTTTGCCGGAATCCGGGCCGCCCGCGATGCGGAAACGCCGCGCTGAAAAGGGGCGGGGCAAGGCGCGAACGTCTTTTTTTTTCGTCCGGACTTGATTAATTTTCGAAAATGCATATAATTCTTTTTGTTCGAGCGGTTAGCTCAGTTGGTTAGAGCGTCGCGTTGACA
>DAOUFC010000091.1:0-13836 GCA_034430295.1 Flexilinea sp. | reverse complement strand
CCTGTTCCGCGATCAACTCGCTAAAAGAAGCTTGAAAGCTATTCCGTTGATAATAATCGGCTCCGTGTCCGAGCCCAATACGTTCGAAATAAGTGCGGTTTCGAACTTCAAACGCAAATAATTCGTCAGCGTCATCAATACAAAGAAGTTTTACTTGGATATCCATAAATCTGCCATGAATTACTGGTATCTACGCGAAATATAATGTTTTCGACGTTCTTAAGCAGTCCAAAGAAAATTCATATATACTTGGATTCAAATTTCCGCTTCGGCGCGCAACGCGCCCTCGTCCATACCTTCGATCCGTTCCGGCGTCACCGTATTCGCGAAGTCGGAACCGGTCTTCTTCAAAACGGGGAGGTAATTATCCGTCAAGCCTCTCATCAGATAAGCGCCGTCGTCTAAAAGCGAGCCATGCTCCCATAAAATTGACCGGATCGAACCGATTTGACCGTGCATGAAATGATCCTTCTGCGTTTTAAGAAGAGCCCGGAGCCGCGCGGAACGTTCTTTTTTAATCGCCGGAGAGACCCGCCCGTCCAACTTCAGCGCAGCCGTTCCGGGACGGGCAGAAAACGAAAAAACATGGCCGCCGGAAAACGCGGCTTCCGCAACGAACGTTAACGTCTCGGAAAAAGCGGCGTCCGTTTCACCCGGAAATCCGACGATAATATCCGTCGTAATCGAAAATTCCGGACGGATTTTTCGAGCCGCCTCGATCAAAGCTAAAAACGAATTCGGCTTCGTCCGCCGCGCCATGCGCCGTAAAACTGCCGGAGAACCGGATTGCAGCGGCAAGTGGAAATGCGGCAGCAGCCGAGTATCCGTCCACAGTGAAACGAAATCCAAATCGAGATTCCAATTCTCGAGGGAAGACAGACGGACCCTGCCGATCGACGTCTTCGCCAGAATCGCGTTCAGCAAATCAGCCAGGTTGCGTTTCGGATAAAAATCGAGACCCCATGCGCCAAGATTGACCCCGGTTAGAACAATTTCCTTTCCGCCCGTGTCCGCGATCCGGCGAATCTCATCCAAAATCGTTTCGATTTTCTCCGAACGCGCTTTACCGCGCGCGATCCGCGTCACGCAAAACGTACAGAAATTGTCGCAGCCATCCTGTACCTTGATAAACGAACGAGTCCGCCCGCGTGCATGGACTGGAAGAAGATTCGCTTTCACCGCGTTCCCTCTCACGGGGAAGGCGCAGGCCAGACGGTCTTTTTCCGAATTTGGAACGACTTTCAGAACTCCGGGAAAATTCAACGCCGCCGCAGGATCGGTTTCCGACCAACAACCGGTCACGACGATTTTCGCGTTCGGATTTTTGGCCGCGGCTCGAATCCTGCCGCGCGAATCAGAAGCCGCCGCGGAGGTCACCGAACAGGTATTAATAATGACGTAATCCGCTTCCTGCGCGTCTTGGGTCACAATATACCCCCGCGCAGTCAATTCGGCAGCGTAACGGTCGATTTCCGCCTGGTTCAGCCTGCAGCCGATCGATTCCAAATAAACTTTCAACGCCGAGTCCCGCTAATTCCCTTCCGGTCCCGTTTCCCGACGCGTACCGGAACGATTAATCTGCTGCGTCCGATTGTAACATCCCCATATACAGCGCGCGACCGCGGTGCGGATATTCTCTTTTTCCATGAAATACAAGCCCTCGGCCGTCGTTCCGCCCGGGGACGTTACTTCGTTCCGCAGCACCGCCGGATGCTCCCCGCGTATTTTCAGGTATTCCGCAGATCCGATAACCGTCTGAATAACCAGTTCCGTCGCCGCCGCCCGCGGCATTCCTAAATGGACGCTCGCGTCAATCATCGCCTCGATAAACAGGTAAACAAACGCAGGACCGGAGCCGCTGATTGCGCCGATCTGATCGAGCTGATCTTCCGATTGGACCTCGACGGTGCTGCCGATTTGCTCTAATAGCGTCCGTACGTAATCTTTATCCGCCGCGTTAACCGCCGCGGCCGCGATCCAACCCGAAACGCCTTTGCCGATCTGAGACGGTGTATTCGGCATGACCCGCACAATATTCGCCGCGCCTAATTTTTCATTTAAACGCGCCAATCGAACGCCGGCAGCGATCGAAATAATCAGCGCGTCCTTCGGCAGAGCGGCCGCGATCTCGGTCATAAGCGAATCAATATATTGCGGCTTAACCGCCAAAAGCACGACGTCCGCGTCTTTTACCGCGGCAGGCGCCGAATCAGCGACACGAACCGAAAACGAGCCGGCGAATTTTTCCGTCTTTACTGAATCAACGTCGTAAACGGTGACATTCGCGCCGACGCAAAACCCGCGGCGCAGGATTCCGTTCAAAATTGCCCCGCCCATCATACCGACGCCCAAAACCGCGATTCTTCGGGTTTCCACGATTAATCCTCCCATTTCCAACGGCTGTACACCGCCATCGACAGCAACCTTCCGCCCGAACGATCGCGCAGGCAGACCTCGCCACTTTGAACCGAACCGTCCAAGTCAAACAACGCTTCGCTTACAGCATTCCCGATCGTGACCGACGACGCCTTGATCGCGTAAGCGGTAACAAGAAGAAACTTCGCGTCTTCCGCCAAAATCGACCGACAGGCACGGATCAAATCAGGAAAGCTCCGATAAAATTCCCAAACCTCGCCTTTAGGTCCGCGTCCGAATTTCGGCGGATCGAGAATGATCCCCTGATAAAAACTACCGCGGCGCGCTTCGCGCTGAACGAATTTCAGTCCATCGTCCAGGATCCAACGGATCCGATCTTCCGGCAGCTTACAAGCCGCGCGGTTCTCCTTCGCCCACTGGATCGCTTTTTTCGATGCGTCCAGGTGCGTGACCCGCGCGCCGGCAGCCGCAGCCGCCATCGATATTGCCCCCGTATATCCGAATAAGTTCAAAACGCGGAGCGGCTCGTCTCGTCCGCCGATTACCGAACGTACCCAATCCCATTGGCAGGCCTGTTCCGGAAAGATTCCCAGCTGCTTTGAGTTGGACAGGCTCAGAGAAAAGCGCAAATCGCGATATTTAATCGTCCAGGTTTCAGGCACTTTTGTCTTCAGAACCCAGTGTCCGCCGTTTTCTTCCGCGGACGGGATAAACTCGGCGGACGCCCCGCTCCAATCTTGCGCGGACCCTTTCGGCAGCCAAACAGCTTCCGCCTCGGGACGGATCAGCGTTACCGGTCCGAACCGTTCCAACTTCCGGCCGTTCCCGCTGTCTAAAAGTTCATAATCGATCCAATCGGACGATGTCAATAATTCGACGACAGGCAGCTTCTTCTTCATTCTTCCCTTTCCGCCGCTATTGAAAAGGCGTTTATCCGCCTCGGAAAACGCGTTTCAGCGACGCATCCAGATCCGCGTCTAATCGATCCGTATCAATCGTCAGAAAACGCCCGTCCTGATAAACGATTTCGCCGTCGATCATCGTCATCGAGACATCCGCCGCCTGGGCGCTGTACGCGACCAGCGCGGCGCAGTCAAGATTCGGTTTCAAATGCGGCCTGTTCAAATCGATCGCGATCAGATCCGCTTTATAACCGGATTTCAACGCGCCGCAGTCGGATCGTCCCTGCGCCAGCGCGCCGTTAATCGTCGCCGCGTCCAAAAGCTCCGCCGCGTGAACAGCCGTCGCATTATGATTGAACCCGCAATGGATCATCGCCGCCAGATGCAGCTCTTCCAGCATATTTTGATTATTATTGCTCGCCGAAGAATCGGTGCCGAGCGCGACGCGCAAACCGGCGTCGAACATCGCGCGGATCGGCATCACCCCGCTGCCCAATTTCATATTGCTGCTGGGATTGTGCGCCGGGACGACGCCTTTTTCCGAGAAAAGCTCGATATCCGCCGCTTCTGCGAAAACGCAATGGGCGGCAACCGTCGGATTCTCAAAAACGCCCAGATCGGCGAAAAACCGCGCCGGCGTTTTCCCGTAGCGTTGTTTGCAGCCCTCATGTTCCGCCGCGGTTTCAGATAAATGCAGCTGCATCCGGCCGTTCATTTCGCGGCAAACGGCTCCGTAACGCGCGATCCCTTCGGGCGAGTTCGTATATTCGGCATGAATTCCGAAATCCGCCTTTAATCGCCCGTTGTTCAATCCATCAAATTCGCGAACAAAATCGACCGACGCGTCAAACCTCGAAACGCGGCTTTGACCTTGAGACGGATTATCGTCCATAATCGGGAAACAGACATTCGCCTTCATCCCGCTGTCTAAGAACTCCTGAACATACGCTGCCGTATGATGATACATGTCCGAAACGCTGACGACCCCGCCTGCCAGCATCTCCGCAATCGCCAAGCGGCAGCCGACGCGCATATCATCAGCATTCATACGCGCTTCGAGCGGGAACATCCGATCGAACAGCCATTCCTGAAGCGGAAGGCCGGAACCAATCCCGCGCAGAATCGACATCGGCGTATGCGAATGAAGATTGTATAAGCCGGGCATGAGTAATTTTTCCGAACAATCAATCGTCCGATCGGCAACGCCATGATAAGCGCCTGAACCGATCTCGGTAATCCTATCGCCGTCAATAACAAGATAAGCGTTTTTAAGCGGCGTCCAGTTTCCGGCGCCGGGTAATATCATAGCGTTCGTTAAAATCGTTTTCATTTTGATCCTTTATTATATAACTATAACTCGTCGATCAAACCGCGGCGGAAAATATCATCATCGCTAAAACTTGAGCGAAATGAATCAACCAACTCCAAAATATCCCGCGCGTCTCGATCATCGCTTTCGCCGACAGAAATCCCTGAAGCAGGCCGATCAACAGGCCGAACGGACCGCCAAGCAATGGGAAATAATACCCCGCTAATCCGGAAAAAATGACGCAGAAAACGATTACGGCGCCGTCTTTCACACCGGCGCTCTTCCCAACCGCAACCAGCGCGTAACGATAGAGAATCTCAAATATAAACGCGTAAAACGCGGATAGTCCAAGCGTCGCTGCCAGTTCGGTCGCGCTGAGCGAAAATACGACCGTTCCCGGCAGGGAGAAAAGCTTCATTACGACCGTCAAACCGGCCGGCAGCAACGCCGCAATCCAGCCCGCGCCCGACCAATTCAAACCGGATGGAATCCGCAGCCACTTTATCGCGCCGCAAGAGCCGTCTAAAGCCGATAAACGCAGATAAGCTGTCCGATACTCGCGTTCAGACAGCGCCAACGCCATGATCAGGACTGCCGCAACGATCGGAACGAGCGAAATCACGAACGCGGTCAGAAGATTCAAAAACGGATTCCTGAAAACGGAAGAGCTTAGGACAGGCCGCTGCCAGAAGAGGAGGATCAGCGCGCTAAAAAAAATCAACGCCAACAATAAAATTAGAAACCGCGTATGTTTTTTCATCTTATCTGCCATTTCGGGGCGAAAATCAGCCTCGGGCCGATCTCCGCGCCGATAAATCCGCTAAAATTTCTTCATAACGCTGTTCATTAATAATATATTTTTGCCGATAAATCAAATAACTAATCACAATACAGATCATCGGGAAGATAAACATCGCGAATTGGAAAATCCGTATCCCGCCGGCCGTCATATCCGCCGGACCGATCGCCGCCTTCATCCCTGAAAGAATAACCGTAATGCCGACAATTCCGCTCGCGAGCGACGACGAAACTTTGAAAATAAACGGTTGAAGCGAGACAGTAACCGATTCATTCCGCATCCCGCTTTTCCATTCGCCATATTCAACGCAGTCCGCAATCTGCATCAGCATAATCAGTTGAATGGCGGCGTCTCCGATAAAAACGAACAATCCTCCGGCCGCTACCCCGAAAATCGCGCCGCGAGCCGCGAGGAGAAAAACAACATAGCCGACCAGAATCATGATCGTCGCGCCGGCATAAATCGTTTCGCGTTTAAATCTCCGACGGAAAATCGGGAAAATGACGAGCGAAATAATCTGCGCCAAGCCCAAAATCAATCCGAATACGGCGTACATGCTTAAATCACCGAAATAATACTTGAAGTAGTACTGACCAAAGGAAGTCGTCGTCGTATATCCGACATGAAACAGCGTCATCGCCAAGACTACCCACACCAGCTGGTCATTTTTTAAAATAACCTTCAGCAGATCGCGGAACGTCGTTTTATCCGCGTCAGCGGCATCGCTCGAACGGTCTTCCTCGACAAAAAACAACGTAACCATTTGGAACGCGATCATCAGAAAGCTGGCGATCACCGCCAACCAAAAATAACCGAGCTGCAGCGATCCCGACCAGGCGCCCAAAGCCTCCGTAATCGGCGTAATACAAACGACCATTCCAAACAAACCGATATTCGCGCAAATTCGCGCAACCGCTCCAATCCGTTCACGCTCTTTTTGATTCTGGCTCAACGCCGGAAGCATCGACCAGTAAGCGATATCGTTAGCTGTAAAGCTGATCTCCCAGAGCAGGTAAACAAACAAAAAGATCAGAACGAATTCCATACCCTGCAGCTTGAAATCGGTAAACATCAAAACAGACATCACAGCCGAGAGTACGACGCCTAATAAAATCCACGGTTTGAATTTTCCCCAACGCGATCGCGTATTGTCAACCAGAATACCCATGAACGGATCATTAAAAGCGTCGAAAGCCTTGGTAAAGATTATCGCCGCCGTCACCCACCACATCGTCGACGTCGGAACCTGCAAGACATCGGTCAGGTAAAACATCAGGTACATACTGATCATCGTATAAACGGCATCGCGTCCGATCGTTCCGAGCCCGAAACCGAAGCGGTTGCGAACGATCGTCTTATTGCGTTTATCCTGTGTCGGCGCTTGAGCCATGATTCCTCCTGTAATAAGTAAAATTGCTGACGCTGATTCGCCCGATGTCACAAGTATACCGTCAGCGTGAGAATTGAAGCAAAATTGAAGCAAAGCAGTCCGAGAAGAGGTTCATCAGATCATCCAAGATTGACATGATCAGATTTTCCCGGTTAAGCGCGCCGAGCCCCGCCTCATTCAGAGAATGAACCTGACGCCGAGACACGGCGGCGATTGAGGCCAAACGGGAAACGCACGCATCAGGCAACAGACGAGCCCCGTATCGTAGAAATAAGTCTTCGGTGTTTTAATAGAACATTATTCAAAGAAGGAGGAATTCATAATAAAAGGAACAAAATTGCGTCTAATATCAATCGACGCATAGGATTTTCCAGAACGTTAACGCTAACAGATCAAATTTAAAGCCAGGATAACCGCGATCAACAGCTTCCGAAACGGAGTATAATTAGCATAGACTAATCAGAACGTCCGATCCGACGTTCATATCAGACGAACAGGATTTCTCATCATGGAACAAATTCAATTCAAACGCGGCAGCTATCAACTCAACGATGATCCCAACTTTAATTTTCAACTCAATCGTGTAATTCAATGGGATGGCGGACGTTTAGAAGACATCGAGCCGATCGCGCAGAAAATCCGGATCTGCGCCGATTGGAAACGCGAACTGATCGCGCTTGGAGACCGTGCCGCCGCTGAAAACAGGATCGAAAACGCAATCGGTTATTACCGCATGAGCGAATTTTTCATGTTCGACGGCGATCCCGATAAGCAACGTTTTTATCGAAAAGCGACGGATATGTTCTACGAATGGACAGCCCTGTATTTTAAAAGCGGCGCGGTCCAACGCCTTGAAGCTCCTTACGAGGACGTCAAGCTCCCGATTCTCTACGCGGAGGCGATTGGAACCCGAAAGGGCGTTATTCTTCTTCACGGAGGGAACGACAGCTATTTGGAAGAATTCTTTTTCCCAATGCTGTATTTAGCGCGGAACGGTTACGCGGTTTACCTTTTCGAAGGTCCTGGTCAGGGCGGCGTCGTCCGCGTCCAAGGGAAAAAATTTACCCATGAATGGGAACGGCCGGTAAAAGCCGTCCTGGATACGATCGGCGAACGCAATGTGACAATCATGGGAGCGTCGTTAGGCGGCATGTTAGCGCCCAGAGCTGCGGCGTTCGATCATCGGATACGGCGGGTTGTCGGCTGGAGCGTTTTCAGCAACTTTCTGGACGTGCCGCTTTCGAACCTTCCGACTCAATTCAGAAAAATGATCCGCTGGATGATCCGGCATAATTTGAGAGCGCCGATTAATCACATTCTAAACCGGAAAATGAAGAAAGATCCAATCGTCGATTGGGCGATTCATCACGGCATGTACGCTTACGACGCAGCGACGCCTTTCGATTGGGTGAAGAAGCTGGATGATTACAAAATGACCGATATCGGGCCGAAGCTGACCCAGGACATGATGATCATCGCAGCCAATCGCGATCATTTTATCCCGATCGGGCTGCTCCATGACGAAATCGACGCGCTTCCTAACCTGAAGAGTTTGACCGTGCGGATTCTGACGGAACATGAAGAGGCGGGAGGCCATTGCAACGTTGGGAATCCGAAACTGACCTTGGATACCGTTATCAACTGGCTGAATTATCTAAACGAACGAGATGAGACGGAGAATTAGCGAAAGAGGAGAAAATGATCAAAATTACGCTCAGAATCGAAGGTATGGCTTGCGGGATGTGCGAAAGTACGATCAACGACGCCGTCCGGCGCGCGTTCAAAGTCCGAAAGGTATCTTCTTCTCGGTCAAAAAAGCAGACCGTCATCCTGACTGAAACCGAAATCGCCGAAGACGCGCTCCGCAAAATTATCGGCGCGACCGGGTACGAACTGATTTCAATTCAAACTGAAACGCTTGAAGAAGGAACGAGTAAAAACCAAAAAGAACGAATCCGCGCCGCGGAGAGAACGACCCGCTCCGATCCGGGTTTCTGTAAAAGGATAATCGACTGGGTCCTCGCCTTAAAAAAATAACCGACTGAGAAAACCGTCGGCAGGGAGATCGTTTGTCACAACTTACGCGCCTGAATTAGCAATCATTAACATTCGGCGCAAAACACCAAGTAAAATAAAGCCTGTTGTTTTAGATATACATCTCTAACCGAAAATTTGCACGGAGATTTTTACGGACATGATGATTGACAAACGGTTAATCGGTATCGTTGGACAGAGCCGAAAATACATCGCGGGAAACGTCGCCTATCAATGGTGCGCTCTCCTCGCGAATTTGATCATGATGATCGCTATCGCTAATTTGCTGACGAACCTCTATCAACGGGAGTTTGAAGCGAAAACGCTGATCCTGACGGCGGCTGAGCTGATCGTCGCGATCGCGATCCGTTTCTATTGCGCGCTTCAATCATCTCGCATGAGCTACCTGTCTTCAAAAACAGTTAAGAAGACGTTACGCCGCATGATTTATGAGAAACTGCTGCGTTTAGGCACGTCCTACAACGAACGGATCCGAACTTCCGAAATCGTCCAGATCGCGGTCGAGGGCGTCGAACAGTTGGAAACCTATTTCGGCGCCTACCTTCCGCAGTTTGCATACGCCATGCTCGCGCCGCTGACATTATTTGCAGTTTTGTCTTTCGTAAACTTCCCCTCCGCAGTCGTCTTACTGATTTGTGTGCCGATGATTCCTGCCGCAATCGCCGCCGTTCAGACTTGGGCGAAAAAACTGCTGGCGAAATATTGGGGTCAATATACGGCCCTCGGCGATACTTTTCTTGAAAATCTTCAAGGGCTGACGACGTTAAAAATTTACCGAGCCGACGAATATAAAAATGAAGAAATGAACGTAGAAGCGGAAAAATTCCGGAAAATTACGATGAAAGTTCTGGTTATGCAGCTTAACTCGATCACAATCATGGATCTGATCGCCTACGGCGGCGCGGCGCTCGGCGTCATCATGGCAATTACGCAGTTCATTGCCGGAAACGTCGGGTTGGGCGGATGTCTGCTGATCATCCTGCTTTCCGCCGACTTTTTTATCCCGATGCGCCTTCTCGGATCGTTTTTCCATATCGCCATGAACGGCATGGCGGCCAGCGGGAAAATTTTCGCGCTGCTGGATCTTGACGAACCGAATCCGGGGGAAGTCATAATACTTGACCCCGCTGGAGGAATTATGATCGAAGGACTGGATTTCGCTTACGAAGCCGAACGTCCGATTCTGAAAGATGTACGGATGGATTTTCCGATCGGCTCTTTCAGCGCAATCGTTGGCGAATCCGGCTGCGGGAAGTCGACTGTCGCCGCGATCCTGATGGGACGGAACAAAGACTATAAAGGATCTGTCATGTTCTGCGGCAGCGAACTGAAGCGGATCAACGAAGACGAACTGATGCGCCGCGTCACTTACGTCAGCCATCAAAGTTACCTGTTTAAAGGGACCGTCCGCGATAACCTGCTGATGGGACGTCCGGACGCTTCCGACCGTGAGCTATGGGCAATGTTGGAACGCGTTAAGTTGGGCGAATTTCTGCGTTCCGAAAACGGTCTCGATACGTTTTTAATCGAAAAAGGCACAAATTTTTCCGGCGGTCAATGTCAACGATTGGCGTTGGCGCGTGCCTTGCTTCACGACAGCGCGATTTATATTTTTGACGAAGCGACCTCGAATATTGACATCGAAAGCGAAACCGATATCATCCGGGAAATCCACGCTCTTGCTCAAACCAAAACGATTGTCCTTATCTCACATCGCCTGGCGAACGTCATCCCTGCCGATCAAATCTACGTCATGGATCAGGGCGTCGTCGTCGAAAGCGGACGCCATGAAACGCTGCTCGCAAATCAGGGGATCTACCAAAGGCTTTGGACCGCGCAGCAAAACCTCGAAAACTTTACCAACCAGGGGGCAAACGCATGAAACACCGCAGCGGTTGGATCGTCATGGGACGGCTGATCGGACTGGTCAAGCCTTTATCCGGATATATGGCTCTGGCGATCCTGATGGGACTCGTTGGGCATCTCTGCGCTTCGCTGATCACGATTTTCGGCGCTTACGCTGTTCTAAACCAGCTGGGATTCGAATCCGCCCCGACGATTCCCAAGCTGTTCGTTGGGTTAGCGATTTTCGCGGTCATGCGGGCTGCGCTGCGCTACGGTGAACAATCCTGCAACCACTTTATCGCGTTCAAATTATTGGCGTTAATTCGCGACTGTGTCTTCCGCGCGCTGCGCCGTCTCGCCCCGGCAAAATTGGACGGACGCGATAAAGGCGATCTGATATCCGTAATCACCGCAGATATCGAACTCCTGGAAGTATTCTATGCGCATACGATTTCGCCGGCAGCAATCTGGCTGTTATTTACGATCTGCATGAGCGCGTTCATCGGCGCGTATCACCGCGTTTTAGGCGCGGTCGCCTTCGGAGCCTATTTAACGGTCGGGGCCGTTATTCCGCTTCTGATCTCCAAACGAAGCGGGAAAGACGGAGCGAATTTCCGCGCGAAGGCCGGCGCACTGAGCGGCTTCGTACTCGACAGCCTGCGCGGATTATCCGAAATAATCCAATACGGGCAGGGCGCGCTGCGGCTCGCGCAAATGAACCTTCGAAGCGACGAATTGGCGAAGGATGAAGAACGGATGAAACGCAATTCCGGAATCAATACCGCGGTCACGCAATCCGTCATCCTGTTTTTCGACTTGGCAATGCTGATCATATCGGCGTATCTATACGGCGGTGGGAAAGTCGATTTCGCCGGCGTTCTGATCCCGACTGTCGCGCTCTTCTCTTCGTTCGGGCCGTCCGTCGCGCTCGCCAACCTGGGCAGCACGCTGCAAAACACGTTCGCGGCGGGAAACCGCGTTCTCGATATTTTAGAAGAAAAACCGATTATTAATGAGGTTCACGGCAAATCGGAAAGCGCTTTCTCCGGCGCCAAAGCCGATCAGGTCCATTTCATTTACGATCGGGAAGATATCCTGAAAAACGTTTCCGTCGAAATTGAGAAAAACGCAATTATTGGAATCACAGGACGCAGCGGCAGCGGCAAATCGACTCTGCTGAAGCTGTTCATGCGCTTCTACGACGCGCAAGCGGGAAGGATTACGATTTCCGACCGACCGATCGCTGAAATTAATACGGATAACCTGCGCGGGATGGAAAGCTTCGTCACGCAGCAAACACACCTGTTCCACGACAGCATTCGCAACAACTTGCGCATTTCGAAACTTGACGCGAGCGAGACCGAAATTGAGGCCGCCTGCCGGATGGCGTCGGTCCATGAATTCATCATGACGCTTCCGCAGGGTTACGATACGCCGGTCGGCGAACTCGGCGATACGCTCTCCGGCGGCGAACGTCAACGGCTCGGTCTCGCGCGCGCCTTTCTCCATGACGCGCCGTTTTTACTGCTGGACGAACCGACGAGCAATTTGGACAGCCTCAATGAAGCGATCATTTTGAAATCATTGCTTGAAGCGCGCAACGGTAAAACGGTAGCGCTTGTTTCCCATCGCGCTTCGACAATGCGGATCGCCGATCGGGTCGTTTCGGTTGAACACGGACGGATAAGTTAGCGAAAGGTCAAGGATGCCGCCGTCGTTGTCAGATAAACGGGAACGTGAAAAAGCGATGGTTCATCGCATGATCGCGCTCTATTGCCGAAAGCATCACGGCTCAAACAGCGGCTTATGTCAGGATTGCGCCGCGCTCGATAATTACGCAAAGTCCCGTTCCGATAATTGCCCGTTTATGGAGACGAAAACATTTTGCTCAAACTGCCGGATTCATTGCTACAAGCCGGACATGCGGGAAAAAATCCGCGCCGTCATGCGTTTCGCCGGTCCGCGGATGATCTTCGTAAACCCGGGCGCAACAATCCGGCATCTGATCGAATCGATTAAAGAAAAAAGGAGATTGAAAAAACCTTTATGAATATTAAGCGGGCCATATTCTTGACGATCGGCTTTATCAGTTTAGCGATCGGCTGCATCGGAATCATCGTTCCCTTCCTACCGTCGTTTCCCTTTTTTGTCGCTACGGTTTATTGTTTCGCGCGTTCATCTCAAAGAATGCACGATTGGTTCGTCGGTACGAAAATGTATAAAAATCATCTCGAGCCGTTTGTAAATAAAAAAGGGATGACTGTTCAGACCAAAATCCGCGTAATCGTCATGGTAACGCTGTTATTGGGACTCGGTTTTGCGATGATGAGAAATGTTCCGGTCGGGAGACTGATTTTGGCAATCGTCTGGATCGGGCATGTTTTCTACTTTATCTTCGGCGTAAAAACTTACGAAAAATCTGTCGCCGCCACGCAAGACGCTTCCGTCCAATCTTAGTTTTATTTTCGAATCTGTCTGGTCGGACAGATCTGCAAGAGCGTCGTTAAAGGGTTCGCAGCGCATGGATAAGAACGATCGTTTATGCATTCTCAGATACAATTCATTCTTCCTGAGATCAATTGAAGTCCAGAACGCGACCCGCGACATATTAAATACTGCGCCGGCGCAACCGCTTCTTTCGGATACGGCCGGCAGAGAAAAAATAAGAGGAATCATGACTGCGATAACGTGCCGGTTAAACCGGATCGTCATTTTACACAACCAGACCAGAGGCCAGTAACATGAACGTCTTAATCATCGGCGCGGGCGTTATCGGATCTTATCTCGCCCATGATCTCATAAATCAAGGGCATAATGTTACGATCCTTGCTCGCGGCGATTGGAAAACCGTACTTGCAACGCGCGGCCTGACAATCCGCCATCAACTTCAACGGAGAACGAGTGTCGATCGTCCGCGTATCGTCGATTCAATTCAATCTTCAGACATCTATGACGCTGTATTTTCGGTTATGCAATACGGACAGCAGCGAACCGTCCTTAAACTTCTCGCAGAAGTGAACAGCCCTTTGATCGTTCTGATTGGGAACAATTTGTCTATTGCGGCGATGGAAAGAGAAATCCTTTCGCAATCCCCAACGCAGAAAACCGTCCTGTTCGGTTTTATCCCCGTCGGCGGGAGGAGGGAGGACGGGAAAGTCGT
>DAOUFC010000090.1:0-39395 GCA_034430295.1 Flexilinea sp. | reverse complement strand
TACTCATCCCGTTTCCTTCCAGATATCCGCTTTTGATTTTAAATACGACATCCCGCCCAAAACGTTTCATTGCGAAAATAATTATCTAATTATAAAAATAAAGAAACATGTCGAATTATTCTGAAAAAACGGCGAAGCCCGCCGCGGGGCAGATCACGAAATCCGCGATCAGCGCGTCGCCGTTCCGCGTCCCGCCGACGAGGCAATCCGCCCGATGCGGGACCTGCCCCGAAAGCGCGCCGGTCGGAAAGACGACGTCCGCGTTTTCCCGATTCAGGAGAACGAATCCAAGCCGGTCGAACGGACGCGGACGGTACGCCGCCCAGGGATTCGCGCTCGTCAGCCCATCGTCAGCGGCGAACCAGCGCGGGTACAGCAGCCGTCCCACACGCAGCTCCTCTGCGCCAGCCAGTTTCACGGCGATCGACGCCGCGTTATATCCGCGCACTTCGAGCCATGCCGCGGCTTCCGCCGCCGATGCGTCTTCCGCCAGCGGACGAACCTGATCCGCAAGAAGTGCGCCGCTGAGCGCGGGAAGCGCGCCGACCGCCGTCAGCGCCGCAATGATAAAAACCGGAATGAACGGCGACCGGTTCCAAAATGTATCCGTCGCCGTTTCATCTTCCTCCGCTTCGTACGTTATCCCCAGCGCGCTCAGCAGCCCTTTCCCGACGGCGGTAATCCCGATCGCAGCGTATAAATAAACGAACCAATCCGCCGGGAGATTAAAACGCCATCCCGAATAACGGCCCAGCGCCGACGATAAGAGATAGACGGCGCATACCGCGCCCGAGAGGAATCCCCCCTGCCGGCGCACCGAAAAAAGCCCGATGACGATCAGCGCTGTCAGTCCGGCGATTTCCCATACCGGAGCCTGACGCCAACGCGCCGGGAGATCTTGATAAGCGGCGTTCGTCCGCTCCCTCCAGCTTAAACCGAAATCCAGGCCAAAAGGCAGTACAAATGCGCTTTCCAACATCGCTTTCGTCCAATGATTCAAAACAAAGCCGACCGTTTCCGCCGGACGGTTCAGCGCGAAAGCGATCATCTCGGTCCGCATTCGCAGCGCGAAGTCCGCCGCCGATTCGCCGGAAATTCGCAGCGGCTCATAATCCGGATTGCCGGAATAGCGCCGCGTCAGTTCAAACCCATGAATCGAAGTATCTTCCAGCACGACGCTTCCGGTCAGCCGCAAACTTCGAATCAACGCCGGCGTCAGAACGAGCGCGGTCGAAACGATCAGCGCCGTCAGCGCGAACACTTTCGCGCGCCGCGGCAACGCTTTCCGCGAAATCAACGCCAACGCCAAAACCGGCAGGATCACGAGCGCCTGCGAACGGATCAGCAGACTTAAGCCCAGAACGCCGCCGGAGATCGTCCACCGCTGCCATGACGCCGATTCACGGTTTGCGCGCAGCGCCCAAACCGCCGCGTTAACGACCGCCAATAGCGCCAGCAGCATCGGCAGATCTGACAGAAACATTTTTGAACTCGAAACGCCGAAAAGCGGCGCCATATATAACGTATTCAACTCGCGGCAGACCGCAATCCCGGCGGCAACCGCCCCCGCGCCAAATCCGCCCAGCTGCGTTCCGAGCAGGAACAGCAGCGCCGGAATCAGCGCCAGCGTTCCGGTCAGCAGGTCAATCGTCAGATACCAATCCTGCCCCGCGATCCGAAACAGCAGCGCCAAATACCACACGAACAGCTGACGCGATATAATCGCGTCTTTTAGTCCCAATCCGGCGAGAATCGATTCCGCCCAAACGCCGAAATAAGCCGCGTCGGAGGCCGGATATGGGACCCCGCCCGGCTGCGCAATTTCCATGAAATAACTATTCTTTAATACGGCGTCGCTCGGGACCGAAATCCAAAGCGCCGCCGCAATCGCCCAAACGGCCGCGAATCCGACCGCGGTCGTGAATCGACGCCTTCCGGTTTCGGAAAAGCGGGATGGAAGCGCCTTCTTCAGTCCGCACAGGAGCCAGGCCAGCGCGCTGCCCGCGACCAACGCCGTCAGCAGCTGGCCCCAATGAATCGCCATGCCCGGCGGCTGCCAATCGAACGAATCCACTTTCAATCCGATCAGCGGGCGCAGGAAAACGATCAGGCCCGCGATCGCGCAGAGCACGAAAGGAAGCGCACCGGTAATGAAACGTTTCCTGATCCGCGCGATTTCGAAACGAACGCCGTCAAACATGACGGAACAATAGCCCGCCGTCCAAAGCAGCCGAAAACACAGCCACAACCCGACCGGCAGGAACCGCGAAACGAGCGCCGGCGCCGCATCGGGAAGCCAATAAACGTACGCCAGCATCCATCCGGAAACGGCGAAAAATCCGAAAATCATTCCCGTTCGCAGTCCGAAACGAACGCTTTCAAGCCAGC
The DNA here is from genome assembly GCA_034430295.1 of Flexilinea sp. Lineage (GTDB taxonomy): Bacteria > Chloroflexota > Anaerolineae > Anaerolineales > Anaerolineaceae > Flexilinea. Next base: position 37,007 of record DAOUFC010000090.1, on the reverse strand, counting down.
GGATCAGACGCGCGCGCGCACAAACAGAACGCCAGACCAATAAGGACAGCGCCGTTTCAAGCAGAAAAAAAAAGCTCAAAGCCGCAATCAGCGCCAACCTTGAAACCGAATAACCGAGGAAAAGCGACGAGCCGATTCCCGAGCGTTGAGCCATGACCCGAATAAGAACCGCGAGCGTCGAGATCAGCCCGACGCCGAGGAAAACGCCGAACCGATTTACGATCGTTCCTTTAATTTCGGCTCTTTCAAGCGATAAAGATTTACGATTTTTTTTCATCCGCCCGTCCTAAATTCGCTGTCCGCGCCCGGCCCGTTCAGCCGGGATCCAATAGAATTATACAGCCCCTGCGCATGCAGCCGGACAAGGGAAAAACAAGATTCCTCAAAAGACGCGAATGATATAATTAAAATATGGCAACGAAAACAAATCGAACGCGCGCAGCCGCGACGAAACCGAAAACCAAATCCAATTCCGTCGCTTTCCGCGAGGATAAGAAACCGGCGATGCGCGCGCGCATGAAACAACAAAAAAAAAGCGCCGCGAAAACGCGGCAATATAATTTTTCACTGAAATCGCTCCCAAGTCCGGAAACTGTCGCTAACGCCGCCGTCATGGGATTTGGTCTCATTTTAATGTTCGCAGCCCTGATCGCCTTCGGCCAGCTTCAATCCGGCGAAAATGCGATTTTCGGGAAAGCGCTCGGGAAAGCGGCGACAGGTTTCTTCGGTCAGACGGTCGGCATCGGACTGACGCTGACGTTCGCGCTCGGCTTTTATCTAACCGCCGTTCGTTACTTCGCGAAAGCGTTCGTCTTTAATTGGCGCGCGGTCGGGTTTATCGGCGTTTTTTACTTTTACGTATCCTGGGTTATCCAACGGCTAACCGTCACCAATCATCCGTTCGAGAATACCGACTTCGGCGGCGGTTTGATCGCCGCGGCGATCGATCGCTTTTCGGTCGCCGCGATCGGGACGATAGGAACGTTCGTCGTTCTCCTTTTCCTCGGCGTCATTTTCGTATTCCTGATTTGGGAGAAGACGACGCGTCTTCTCCCGGACGGTTGGGAGTCAAAACTGAACGTTCCGCGAAAATTTATCCGCCGCGTCAAGGAGCTGCTCCTGATACCCGACGACGATAATCTGACGCCGGAAAGCGAAATAAAGCTGCGGCTGAAACCGCTTTCGGAAACCGAAAACGAAATTGTAGAGAAAGAGCGTTCGTTCCAGGAGAAGCTGAAAGCAATCCTGAAGCGCAAGCGCGACGCTGAAACTGCTGACGAAAGGGGCTCCGAGGATGCCGAAGATACGTCCGAATCCGCCGAATTAAACGACGCGAACGAAATCAGCGCAAACGATTCGCGCCCCTCCCCAAAACGATCTACGCGAAAAGAAAGCGAATTCACGCCAACGCGTCCGAAAGAACGCGACCAACGTCCGAACAGCTCCGACGACGGGATCATCCGCGTTTTCCCGTATGCGAAGGAAGTTGAAGCGCCGCCGCTCAGCGCTCCGCCGGACGCGAACGATCGAAACGACGAAGAATTCCCGCCCAGGGAAGGAAACTCAAACCGAAGCGGCACGAGTTCCGCCGCGCCATCCGATCGCCTGAACGAAACTGCCAAAACCGGGGAAAAAGCCGTTGAAAAGCCAAAGGCGCGCGTCTTTGTCGCGCCGAATCTCGAACGCCTGACGCTTGACAGCCGCCGCCGACCCGACGTCACCCAATCCGCGTCTAACTGGACCCATCCGGACCCGGAGATCATCCTCGATCCGGTTCCCGCAAAAACGGATAATCAGCAGGATCCGAAATTTATCAAGCGCTCGACCGATATTATCGAAGAAGTCCTCAGGGCGCAGAACGCCCCGGGAAAAGTCGTCGATGTCCGATGCGGCCCGACGTTCACCCAATTCGGCGTTCAGCCCGGCTTTATCGAAAAAAGCGGCCGTCAGGTTCGCGTCCGGCTCAATAAAATCGAAAGTCTGGTCAAGGATCTGGAGATGAACCTCGAGGTTCGCCAGCTTCGGATCGAAGCGCCGATCCCGGGAAAAACGTTTATCGGGATGCAGGTTCAAAATCCGAAGCGATCGACCGTTCCGCTGCGTGAAATTCTCGGGAAAGGCGACTTCCGAAAATACCGTCATGGCTTACCCATGTCGCTCGGAATCGATATCAACGGCGACGTCCACTGCATTGACTTAACGCGCATGCCGCATCTTCTCATCGCCGGCGAAACCGGATCGGGAAAATCCGTCTGCCTCAATGTGATTCTAGCGAATTTGCTGATGTATAACGATCCGGATAAACTCAAACTGATCCTGATCGATCCGAAACGTGTCGAACTTTCCGCCTATGCCGGCGTTCCCCACCTGCTGACGCCGGTTATCACCGATACGGAAAAAAGCGGCGACACGCTCCAATACGCGCTGGCGGAGATGGAACGGCGCAATCTTTTTTTCCGCGACATGAATACCCGCAACATTCAGGATTACAACCAGAAGTACCCGGATAAGGCGCTCCCGTATATCGTCATCGTCATCGATGAGTTAGCCAGCCTGATGATGACCAACGGTCCGGAAATTGAACAAAGCGTCACGCGCCTGGCGCAGATGGCGCGCGCGATGGGAATCCACCTGATCGTCGCGACCCAGCGGCCGTCGCGAGACGTCATAACCGGAACGATCAAAGGCAATCTTCCGTCCCGCATCGCGTTCCACGTTCCGACCAACGTCGACAGCCAGGTTATTCTCGACCGCCCCGGCGCGGAACACCTTTTCGGGCAGGGCGATATGCTGCTGATGACCGTCGAGAATCCAAACCTGCAGCGGCTTCAAGGCGCTTACGTTTCAACGAAAGAAATTCAGCGTTTAGTCGGATACTGGAAGACGCAGAGCGCGCTGAACCCGACCAGCGAACGGGAAATCGCCGTCTTAAGCGACTTCAACCGCTTGCAGTCCATGCTGACCGAAAAGAACCAGGCGCAGGAAACGCCGGAACCGGACGACGGTCTCGGATCGTTCAACCCGCTCAACCAGACGTATACTTTCCGCGAAAAAACGGTCGAAAACGCTGATACCGCGCTCGGAACCGCGATTCGGGTCGCGGTCAAAAATAAGCGCGTTTCGGCGACGTCGCTCGTCACGGAACTCGAGATCGGCTACAACCGCGCGTCGAAAATCCTGTATCAGCTTGAAGATCTGGGAATTATCGTTCATCAGCCGGAAAATCACGCCAACCCCTGGCGCGTCGTCGAACCCGGAGTACCGGAAGAGGAACCGTCCGCCGAATGACCGATATTGACCTGAAACGAGGCTATTTCGAAATTGGAATCTACCAGCCGCTCCACTGGGAAAACGTCGGCACGCTCTGGCGCAGCGCATGGCAGCTCGGCGCAGCCGGAATTTTCATGATCGGGCGCAAATTTGACCGCCAGGGCAGCGATTTATGGCACGTTGACCGCCGCATTCCTTTCCGCCGCTACGACAGCTTTGACGATTTCTATGCCAACCGCCCGGTCGGCGCGCGTTTAATCGGCGTCGAATTCGGCGGCTCGCCGCTTTCCGCCTTCGTTCATCCGCCGACAGCGCTCTATTTACTCGGGTCGGAATCAAACGGGCTGCCGCCGCGGATCCTGGATCGATGCGACCATGTTATCGAAATCGAATCAGTCAACGCCATGTCGTACAACGTCGCCGTATCCGGCTCCCTCGTCATGTACACGCGCGAAATTCAGCTGCGCGCAAATCGGGACGCTTCTTCTTAGAACAGCCCGAACAACGGTCAGAAAAAGTCTTCCTGCTTCAGGTTCAGTTTCGAACGATTTCCGTCCGCCGTACCGAAAAGCTCAACCCAGAATTTCTCATCATAACGGCGAGAGCGAACCGGGAGCGGCATCGGCACGCCGTATCCCAGCAGCAGGACTTCCTCTTTCGGCTGAAGCCGCGACAGCATCCCGCGCAGCGTATCGCGCCCGGACAGGCCGGACAGAACCGCGGCGATATCGCTGTCGTCGCCGAGCCAACCTGAGATTCGCGTTCCTAACTGCGACATGACTTCGTCGTAAATCTGCGACGGGCGCTGGTCAATCACCAACAGCGTTACCGAATACTTGCGCATCTCGCGCGCGATCGTCGCGAACGCGGTCTGGTTCGCCATCTCGCGATTCAGCAGCTTATGCGCCTCTTCGAGCGCGATAATCAGCGGTTGCGGCTTTTGAAGCGGATCGGTATATCCGGCGTTCGTCCGTTTCTCCCATTCGGCGCGGATCAGCCGCGTCAGGATATTCGTGACCAGGAGATAATCCAAGTCGGTTTCGTAACCGCTGAACGACAGGATCACGGACCTCCCGGACGAGAGGACGTCGATAATCTGTTTAACCGGCTGATTCGCCGCTTTCGGGCGAATATACGGCTTCCCAAAAACTTTGCCGAGCTTATTGAAAAGGGACGTGACCGCGCCCTCATGAAGCTTATGATCCTTCGCCCAGGCGTCCAACCCGTCTTCGCCATCGTTCCCCAACTTACGGAATTCCTCAAACCAGTTCTGCCCGAAATCCTGATAAAGCTGATTCAGCGTCGTTCCAGTCGTATCGCGTAAATTCAGCTCGCCCGCCAGCATCTCGATATCGGCGGTATGAATATCCGAGCTTTGTAAAATGAGCGGAATCTGAACCGGTTTGCCGTGAATCTTCGCCTCCGCGCCCAGTCCGGCGACCATCACCTGCGAACCGAATTTATCGCGCAAGCCGGGAACTTCCTTCCCGGTATCCGGCGAACGATCGCCGAACGCATACTCGTTATGCATGTCGAAGACGAGGACCGCGGCTTCCCGGCTTTTCATCAGCCCGGCGAGAATCAACCGCGTCAGATAGGATTTCCCAGTTCCGGTCGCGCCGAAAATACCGCTCGAGCGTTCGGCAAATTTCTTCAAATTGATATGAACCGGATGACCCTGCTCGCGCGTCGTCCCGATGATAAAACTGCTGTCGGCTTTACCGCTCGCCGCCGCCGAATTAAAAACAGCCTCGATATCAAAACGCGACGCCAGGTACACCGGCGCATGATGATTCGGAACCGTCTTAATCGGCATCACGCCGGCATCGCGGATATCGGCGGGGCGGTAATCGGGATCGTCGATATCGCCGCCTGTCTCCTGCATCAAAACCGGCATAACCTCCATTTCGGTATACAGCGCCTTCTCGTTCAAAACCGCCGCGTACGCCGTCTTATAACGCAGCTCGGCGCGTTCCAACGAAAAACGCGGATCGGACGAGCGCAGCGACAAATTTACCGCCAATCCGTAATAACGGACGCCGAGGCTTTCGATCACGACGAACCCGCCTTCGCGAACAGCCGTCGCCGGTACGGTTAGCCGAACCGTAATCCCTTCTTTCAGACTTCCGCCGATCACGTAACCGATCGCTTCACGTTCCGCCGCCATTTACGCCTCCCTCTCAGAGAAATCCAAATCGCTCAACGCGCCGAAAACGCCGTTCAGCAGTTCGTAATTGCCGTTCAATAATTGGATCAGCTCCCCGACCGCACGCTTTTCCCAATCGGGCCAGCCCGCCGCTCCATGGGCGTGACGTGCCGAACGGAAATGAGCCGCGAAAAGTTCCTCGGCCGAAAACTCGCCGCCGCGCAGCAGGTGACGGAAATAACCGAACTGCCCATGACCGGTAAAGGCGGCGATCTCCGTGCCGTCGCAGACGTACAATTCATCAAGCGTCAGCGGCGGGCGTTGCGGAAGCAGGTGCGACAGGCGTCCGTTACGGCGCGAGCCGACAAAAAGAATCGACAAAACGATCGGCACGTTTCGATTCTCGCGCGAATCCAAGACAATTTCCGGATCGAGCGTCGGGCCGGACGCCAACTGACGCAAAAATCCGTCTTCCTCCATGCGGATATCGGTAATCAATCCGAAAACGTCTTCGCCGTCGCTATTTCCGATCGAGACGCGGACGAGCGAACCGAACGGCGGGATTTCGTCCGTCCCGACACGGAACGCGACGGACGCTGCGCGTAAGTTGCTGGTTAAGATTCGTCCGAACGGCAGTTTTCCATCCATGTTTTCTTCCTTTTCCGACCGGCCGCGTTTGAAAACGCGCTCAATCAAAATTAATCAAATCTTTCGCCCGCTGTTTCTCGGATTTATCGTTCAGGATCAATCCGCGCCGCGCCATCTCGCCCATCAGTTTCGCCTTAATTCGCTCCTTCTCCTCAACGCGAACGAGCGCAATTTCATGCGCCCGCTGCAGCGCGTACGGATACAACATGCCGTCGATAATCCCGGACTGGGAAATGAGCGTTTCATGCAGCGTGTCGACCGCGTCGCGATCCTTCGCGATCCATTCGGGAATTTCGACCCGGGCGATCGTTGCTTTTCTGCGTTGACGGTGCGGCTGAGCGCCTTGGATATTTAAATAGAAAAAATAGACGGTTAAAAGTTCCGATTCCTCGGAACCGGGATTAACCGTCGCCAGCCGGAATAACGCCGATCGCGCCAGCGGCGCTAAAAGCGGCGCGAACAACCCGGCATCGCTGAGGAGCTTTGTCCGTTCCGGAACCGCCGTCGGCTCGTCCATAGCCGCTTGAATCATGCGCGCAACCAGATCGGAACCGGGACGATCGACGTACCCGGCATAAACAATCCGTTTTTTTTCAAGAAGAGAATGAGCTTTTTCGAAACGTTCCCGATCAGCCTGCGGAAGCGCCATTGAAACGTTCGCTAACGGTTTGCGCTGTTGGAAAATTGAGATCGGGCCGTCCGTCAGCGCGACGACCGGCACAGCGGAAACGTCGGACGACGAAGCCATATCGGCGATCAGACAGCGTTCCTCCAAATCGCGCAGGTAAGAAACGCGGTACTCGTCAAGCCGCTCGCGATCTTCGAATTCATCCAATAGCCGGGTCGAGACGAACTCGAGCGGAACCTTTCCCGAACCGGGCTGGGTTTGAAACAAGGCGATATTGATTAAGCCGAAACGGATTTCCTCGTGCCGGTTCGGAACGACCTGCGACCCGTCGGCCGCCAGAATCGTCCGAGCCAGACGCGCCCCGACCGGCCGCGAAAATTCGGAATCAATCGCTTCCTCCGTCGGAAGTGCGATATGAATTGTTCCTTTCCCCGCTAACTTACGGAGAACCTCATTTTTAAGATCCGGAATCGCCGCCGCCTTGATAAAAGATTCACGCAGCTTTGTCAGCTGCGTTTCAGCCTGCGTTCGATTTGACAACGCCTGATCGCCGAACGAGCGAATCTGCGGCAGCAGCTTGGCAAAATCAACCGGCATACATCCGGCCGTCCTTTCGTTCCTGCTTACTTTTCTTCCTGATGGAGCGCGTCTTTCAGTTCGCGCGCGCGTCCCGAAATCGACTGGTCAATCAGGATATTTCCGCTATGAACGACGACGCCACCCAAGATCTTCGGATCGACCTGAAAATCAATCACGCCGTCGGATGCTAATCGCGGTTTCAATTCCGCGGTCATCCGCGCCTTTTCTTCATCGGTCAGCGCGATTGCCGTCGTAACGTCGATCCGCTCCAAATTCTTCGGAAATTCGTCCGTAATCAGCGTGAATTTTCCGTTCCGAATTCCGGTAAAAATTTCGGTGAGCAATTGCTTCTGTACGTCCGGATTGATTTTCAGTTCCTCGTCGATCAATTTTTTCGCACCTTCGATCGATAAGTCGATAATCTGATCACGCAAACGCCGCAGCATCAAGTCGCGCTCCTGATCCAGATACGCCTTGGTATTGCGCATCTGCGCCGTATATTCGGCTTCCAACTGAGCGCGGTAATCTTCGCGCTGTTTGACCGTCTGATCGTTGGCCGTTTTCAAAATTTCGGAAGCGCTGGCTTCCGCTTTACTGAGAATCGCGGCCGCCTGAGCTTCCGCGTCGGCGATAAGCTGCTGAGCCTTGCGCGCGTTTTCCAATCCCTGATCGATTTCCGCCTGCCGTTCGTTCGCGCGTTCGCGAATCGGTTTCAAAATAAATTGAGCGATAATCAGGTAAGCGATCGCCAGACAAATCGTACTGATCAGCAAGTTGCCGCTATTAATCCCTAACGCCGTTAATGCGTTCATGAAGCGCCCACCTTCGTTAACTGAAGAGCATCAGAAACGCGATAACAAGCGCGTAAATCGCGATCGATTCGGCAAACGCGATCGCCAGAATCATCGCCGACATGATATTGCTTTGCGCCTCAGGATTGCGCGCGATTCCTTCCAGCGCCGATTTTCCGATCATGCCGATCGAGATTCCCGCGCCTGCCAGCGACAACATGGCGATTCCGGTCCCGATATATTTTGCTGCCTGTGGATCCATTTTTCTAACCTCTTTTCCGAAAACATCTTCAGCCGACGATCATCGACTATTCATGGCCGTGACGAACAGCCATATTCATGAAAATCGCCGTCAGCATACTGAATACAAACGCCTGAATTAAACCGAAGATCAACTCATACAACTGCAAAAACGACGTCAGGAAGACCGGCGCCATATAGCCGAGGAAGAGCAGCAAAACGCTCCCCGCGAACATATTTCCGAACAGGCGGAACGCGAACGATAAAATTTTCGCGGTCTCCGAAACGAATTCCAGTATTCCGACGAAAGTATCGATAAAAAAGCCGCCGCGCTTCCGCTCGAAATCGGCGATATCGCGCCGCGCCGCTTCGGCGTCAAATTTCGCCAACCATTCCGTCCCGGCATCCTGTTTTCCTTTTTCCCGCCGTACCGCGATCCGGCGCGCGCGCGCCAAGCGTAAATTAGCGAGAACGAACCGGCCGAAACCGACGAAATATTCAAGCGGCAAAAACTTGGTAAAATAGCGCCAGCCATTGGCTCTGACCCCAAAAATCTGGATCATAAGAACCGAGCCGATCGCCAAACTCAACGTAAAGTTCAGCGACGTTGACGCGCCGCGGAAAAAACCGATCAACTCATACCCCTGAGCTCCCGTCGGAACCGTTTGGTTCGTCAGCGCCAAAAACCCCGGCGCCCAACGCTGTGCGGCGACGCCGCCATTAACCGGAACCGCCAAGCCCAACGTTTCAAAAAAAGGTAAAATTTTCGTCGCGTTGGCAAGAAGAATATAAATAAAAAAGGTAAAGTAGAACGGCAGGATTCGGTCGCGCCAGGCGGGGTCGATCGCATTCCTGACCATCCCGCCCGCCATGTCCAAAATGACTTCCAAATACAGAGCCAAACCGGACGGTCGCAGGCCGCTCCGTTTCAACGAACGCCGAACCGCGACCGCTAAAATCAGCAGCAGCGCAAAGACGAAGAAAACCGCCGTCAGCGTATTCGTCAAATAAACCGGCCCGACCAGCGGCAAGATAAACCACGGCCGGGCTACCGGCTCGCCGTCCACAACCTCTACCAGGACGGATTCCGGGACGACCGAAATCTGCGGCGCGATCGGAGGATATATTTTTACAACGAGAATATTCAGCGCGACCAGCGCGGCGACGATCAGCGGAATCAACGTTGATCGCCTCGATTTCCCGGACGGATTCGCCGACGTTTCCGTTACGTTTATACTCTCTTCAGTCATCAACGCAGCTCCCGTGTATTCTCCGGTCGGTCTTCAACCGCCGGCTCCGTTTTCGTTTTCAACCGCGCGGCCGTTTTCAGCGCGATTCGCAAATTGATCAGCGCCGACGCAATAACACCAATCACAGCGCAGACAAGCGTCATGGCCGACTGAGTCCCGAAGAACTGATCCAGCCGCTTCCCAATAAAAACCGCGCTCAGCAGGATAAGCCCTGTCGACAGCGCAATCAGGATCATCATCTTTCCGGCGGCTTGCAAATAATCCGTCTTGATACCGATTCGGGCATTTATTTTTTCTTCCGTCATATCAGTTATCCTAAGCGTGCCGGTGGGATAAAATCGTCGGTCGGTTACCGCTCATCCGTATTATACCTATTTTCCGCTGACGGAATCGATTGAATGTGAAGGTCGACGCGAAAGATTGTGATACATGCGCGCAAATTTACCCCGACAGACGAAGAAGGAATATGCGGAATTGAAAAAGAGACGCTGGAGCGTCTCTTTTTACGAATAAATCTCATTTGTTTGCGGCAGGGCGGGCAATCCCCTGCGGTTTCGCCCGCCGCTGCTTGATTACAGTCCTACTGAACGTCGACCAGGACTCCGCGAACCAGGCGCCGATACGTGTACTTGTCTTCGCCTTCGTCGTAAGCCTCGCAGGTCATCAACGTAATCCAGCTGCCCTGCTTCGGCGTCATCATCTGAGCAACGTCCGTTTCCAACAGCTGCTCGGACTCCCGGATTTCGTACGTGTACGTCTTACCGTAGGCTTCGATCATAAACTTGTCCCCGTACCGCAGGTCTTTCAATCCGTAGAACGGACCCGGATTGTTGTAGGCGTCCCAGACATGGGCGGTAAGGATCGAGTTACCCTCGTGCGTCGGGAAAGCGCTGCCCTGGAGATAACCGGCGTCCTGACCCAGCCAGGTAACGTCCCATTCACCGTCGACCGGCGGGATACCGAAGACTTCGAGCGACTGGTTCAGACCCGGAACCTTCAGGATCATCGGCGAGCGTTGGTAGAGCTTCGCCGCCGGCTGTTCCGGCAGTTTCGTGACGCGGCCCGGCGCGAAACCGGTACGCGGCAACGTATCGAAGTCCGTGAAGCCCGGTACCGGCGGATCATAATGTTCTTCCGGTTCCGTTTCATGGCGGTTGATAAAGGTACAGATGATACTTTCGCCATCATCAAGGCCGATGAACGCGGACGCCAAACCATGATCGCCGCGGGTCGGCGTTTGCCCGATCACGCCGCGTTCGACACAGTTGACTTCCGTCAGCCGCCATTCGTCATAGCCCTGCTCCGTAATTTGCCATTGCGTACCATCCGGCACTAATCCGGACTGGATCAGATATTCGCCGTCCCCGATGAAACCGCTGATACGGCCGCGGAACTCGAACTTCTGAGCCTTGCCCGCCGGGATCGTTTCCTTGCGGATCATGACCGTGTTCGACGGGGCGTTGACAAATTTGACCGTTACCGTTTCCTTCGGTTCAAGCGTAAACGTCAGGAGCGATTCCCAGCCGGTACCGTTCGTCGGTACCGTACCGACAATGCGCTGATCGACGAGACTGACAAATGGCTTGCGTCCCGGGATCGAGCTGGTAACGATAACGTCCATCGTGACCCAACCGTTGATATTCGCCTGGGCGACCTGATAAGTACCCGGCTGAACTTCCTGCGAATCCGGGATGACCGAGTTCGACGCCAAAGTAAAGCTGTTGTAACCGGCGCCGTCCGTACGATATTCATACGTCGGGAAGATCGGTTGAGCCGGGTTCGGTAGGGTTTCGTTATTGACGATGATCCGTCCGCCGATCAAGCTGCGCAGATCGTAAACGCAAGTCAGCGCATGCTCAGCCGGAACCGTATCAATCTTGAATTCACCCGTCAGCTTACCGTTGAAGTCGTGAACCGGCGTAATCGGCAGCGGGACTTCGTCCAAAGGATTGGTGCTGCCCAGCGGTTTCTTCGTACATTCAATCTTAGTAACCTCCCAGATATTCGGGTCAAGGTTCGTGATCTTGACCGTATGGGCAACGGTCGGAATATCTGTAACAACCATCTGATCCGGATAAGTCGAATCGGAGCTGTCATTATCGATCGTCGCATCGTGGCTGTCGCCGTTCGCGTTAGTGACATTGATCGCGAAGGCAGTCGAAGACGTCGGATCAGTAATGACGGAAACCGTCAACAGGCCGCGTTTCGTATTGACAACAGTCAGATCGCGTTCGATCTTGATATAACCGGCCGGCGTCCAATCGGCGCCTGTCGCGTCGACTTCCTTGACCGAGAACTTATACGGTCTTCCGTCCGGATCAGTCACCTCGACGTTATTCCAGTCCGCCTGGAGCGTACCAGGCGTCAACTCAATAATCGGAGCCTGAGCCAGAGGTACTTCTTCAACCGGATTCGAACCCAACTGACGATACAGCTTGAACCAGATAGTCGGGTGCGGTCCGCTGCCAGACTGCCAAACTTTATTCGCGGAAACCGTACCGCTCGATTGATACGTATTCGTAACCGTTAATCCGGATTCGACTTTCGTATAACTCGGCGGGACGAAAGTAACGTCGCCGCCGGCGTCGGTTTCGCGAACGCTGAATTCCAACGGCTGCGCGCTGGCGTCGACCTGAGGAATATTCGGCCAAGTGACCGATGTCGTCCCGTGGTTGAGAACCATCGTCGGAGCGCCCGGTACCGGAACCGGATCAACAATACTACCTTGAACTTTCTGGTACAGCGTGAACCAGATCGTCGGACGCGACAACGTTCCGCCGCCAACCCAAACTTTATTCGCCGTCACGGAATTCTGCGGAGCCCGGTAAGTCAGTTTGATTTTGACTTCCTTGTCTGACGTCAATTGAACCGTCGGAACCACAGGATCGAATTCACGGTCGAAATCAGCAAGACCGGGTTGAGTCATGTCGATCGACACTGTGTAATTGATGAGCGTTCCGTCAGTATGATTCGCCGGAAGCGTCAGCGTATTTTCAAACAATCCGCCAGGAGTAAGCGGAACATCCTGATCTGTCGCGCCGACATGACCTTTCACGTGCGCGTTGATCGCCGGATGCGGCGTAGGACCGCCGTTCCATTCGACAATAATTTTCAAGTTGCGCTGGGCCGAATTGCAATCATTCCGAACCGTCAAAACCGCAGGATATGACGTCACGCACAACGGGATCGGGTCCTCGCTGACCGTATAGGTATACGCGACGCCCTCAGAATCCGTCGTCGGCATCTGAACGGTCTTTTCCCACCGCGTCGGGTTACCGCCTCCGCCGCCTGCAAAGTTGGCGTCAGTCAGTGTAATATCCTGGTCGTTTGCGGGATTCGGCGGGTTCATGCCCGTCGCCTGCTGGAGCTTAATCGTCACCGGGTTCGCCGCGATAACGCTGCCCCAGATCTTCGTGATCGTAAGAGGTTGCGTAGTCGGCGTAAACGTATTGGTTACGACGAAACCGCTGTTCGCGTCGCCGCTCACAACGCCGTTCCAGAGATCATTATGAAGATTCGCCGCCGGTTCGCTTTCGACGATTCGGAACTGATAAGCTCCGTTCGCGGCCGCTTCCTTCGCGCAGAATGTTACCGTTTCGCTCTGATTTCCTGCCGGAGCGCTCGGATTATTAACGCCGCCTGGAGGGGTCACTGTGATGGGATTCGCGACGGCGCAGCCCACGCCCGCCTCTAACGGCGCGGTTTCCCAAGCGCCGCCAACCGGCAACCGTTCGAGCGTTAATTCAACCGGTTCGCGCATAACTCGGCCGTCAACCCAGGTTTTGGTAACTGTAATCGTCTTCGTTCCGATCTGATATGCGTTCGTAACCGTCTGCGGATTGGAATCAGCCGCTTCAACGAAGGAACATCCTGCCGGGACCGGGGCCTCTTTGACGAAGTAAATCGTCGCAGGCACCGTCACCGGCAATTCTTTCAGGTTCGTCCAAGTATGCTCCCAAAGATGCGTTCCCGCAGCTCCGAAAGTTAACGTTACCGGATTGGCTAACGGCGCGTTATTCGCGTCGGTTGTGACCATAAAGCCGCCGGTTTCGTCCGCCGGGCCTTGCCACAGCTGCAGCGTGATATCGCAGCCTGCCGTCGGCGCTCCGCCCGTCCAAACCTTTTTCGCGGTAAACGTACCTGCGACTTGAGGCTTCCGGTATGTTACCTCAAGATCTCTGTTCTCGGTGATAACCGGCAGCAACGCGTCGTTTTCGTCAACTTGTTCGAATCCTGCCGGCACGGAAACGTCATCGACGACATACTTTTCATACAGCTCTCCGGTTAATTCATCTTCGCCCGGAAGGTTCGTCCACTCATGCTGCCAATGATGCGTTGCAGAATCCGCACCGCTAAGCGTTACAGGGGCACCGATCGGTATGAAGACTGGATTTCCAAGAACGGTCTTCTTAGCGTAAATTTGCAACTGAACAGTCGCGCTATCAATTGCCGCGCCGCCGTTCAGCCAGACGACACGACCGGTAACCTTCCCATTTTCGTTCCCAGGCGTTGCAGGATCGTCGAAAAGCGGGACAATATACTTATTCGTAACCGAGTTCGGATTCGCATCGGCGACTTCCATATGTTTCGTCAGACCGGTAGCGTCTTCACGAACTTCATACGTGTAATTTGTCGCGTCCAGACCCGACCAGGTATATTGCCAATTATGAGCCGGATTACCGGTCACATTATCAGGATTAAGCGTAACCGGATTGGTAATTCCAGGAACCACCGGAACCATCTCAGCAGCGCCTCCGCCCGTCGGCGTACGCCACAATTGGAGAACGACAGCTTCACGGTTTTTATCACGTCCGCCCTGCCAGATCTTAACACCCGTAACGTTTCCCGGCAACGGAATCAATTCGTTCGTCACCGTCAGCGTCTCGTTATCCGTAATCGGAGTCGGATCACTCTGACTCTTGACCTTACGGTAGCCAGCCGGTACAGTCTGTTCGTCGATAAAGTAACGATACTTCAAGCCCGTAGCCGTGTCGCGATCCGGCAAACCGGTCCAAACGTTCTTCCAGCCATGAACCCCCTCTGTCGCCAACGTCAAAGCAACCGGATTAACAATTGCTTCGGCTTGTATCGTCTGCGGGTCATCGCCGGCTGGAACCATCTGTTTCGTTCCTGGGCGATCCGTACCATCCGTATTCACAAGAATGCGCCAAAGAACCAGCGAAACATCTGCCCGCGGTCCGCCGATCCATTTCTTTTCGCCGGTAACCGTTTGATTATTTTCAACCTTGACGCGGTTCGTAACCTGGCGATCGGTCGTCGCGCCCGCGGTCGTTATATCAATAAACCAACCGGAAGGAACGTCAGCCGGCGCTTCGATGACACGATAGACAAAGTTGACACCCGCGCCATTCTTTTCGTCGACGCTCCATTTGACTCGCCAATTACCAGCGCCATCATCGGCAACCGTCGCCGGATTCACCGTAACGTATGTTGCGTCTGGAGCCGTAAGTTCTGCCGGATCGACATCAACGTACGTACCGCCGCCGTTATCCCGCTGCAGCGTCAGCTGAATTGAAGCGGGCTTGGTGATTTCCGAGCCGCCGGTCCAGAGCTTCGTCCCTTGGACATCGATTTTCTTCGACTTGAAGGTATTCACTGCTGTAATCGCCCGGTTATTTCCAGACGTGACCGAAATCGTTGGGTTCGGATATTCGTCCAAATTCGCTTCAACAATCGTAAACTGATACGCGATGCCGTCCGGGCTTCGCAAGGGCGTTAACCATTTCGCTTCGGTATCCGGCGCCGCGCCGCCAGTCAGCGTTAACGGATTCTGGAGATCTTCGTCCCCGACCTGGTTATTCAACGCCGAGAGCGGAACATCTTCCCAAACGACACCGTCGGTCGACCGCCGCAGCGTTACGGTTACGTTCGGACGATTCGCCGGTCCGCCGGTCCATACTTTCGTCAGCGTAACGTTCCCGAGGGGCGATCGATACGTGTTCTTAATTTGCATTGAGTGCGGGACAGGATTACCGCCGTCGTCAACATTCGAACCGTCATAATTTGAAACAGTTTGTTCCCGGATACTGAAAATATATTCTGTCCCATTCGGCGCGTTCTTCGTCGTATACCATTTTGCTTCAGTATTCGGCGTGTTTCCGCCGTTCAGCGTTACCGCCGCGCGTTTCGCAAATTCCGGTTCCTGATGCGTTCCATCGACGAAAACTTCGTTATTCGGGACATCTTCCCAATTTAGGCCATTATCGGAAGAGCGCTGCAGCGTGAACCGAACGTTCGGTTTTAATGCCGGGCCGCCGTCCCAAATCTTCTTACCCGTTACAACCGTTCGCGGGGCCTGGTACCGATAGGTTGCAGTCAATGCAGCGTTCGGGCCTGTCGAGGTTTCCTTAATGAAGTTCGCCGGCGCGTCGCTGCCAACGACCTTATAGTAATATCGACGTCCGTCGCCGTCTGTCGTCGGCAGGTCATCCGTTGCAACGTTCGGCGTATCGACCCACTTATGTTTCCATTGATGCGTCGCGGCATCGGCAACCGTCAGCGTCTTCGCCGGGGCCGTCGTTACAACAGCGCAATCGGCCGGTGTCGGATTCGCCGTACAGTCCGTCGCCTGGTTAATCGTACGCATCAGCGTCAACGTGATATCGCCGCCCGGCGTCACACCCGTCGGCAGCCAGACAACAGCCGCTTCGATCGAGCCGTTCCCGTTTACGTCCGGATTAACCGTCGGCGGCACATAGGTATTCGTAATTTCCAGATTGCCGTTGGTATACGTCTTAACGTAGTTTACCGGAGCCAACGCACCCGAATTCAGACCGCTCGGGCCTGCCGGCGCGCCCGCGCCCGGCGACGTATTCGAAAATTCATTGCCTAAATTTTCATCGACATAGTATGTAATCGGCGTAACGCCGTCTTTATAAAATTGCGGAACGCACCACGAAACCGTATCTTCATTGTTCGGGATCGTCCCATCCGCAACGGCAACGACGCCTGCGCCTTCGTACGTCGTCGTGTCTCCGGGAATTCCGCAATCGCTCAAATAAATCGGCTGAGGAACGCGCGAACTGAGGTTCGGATGTTCCGGGCTGAGTAAATAATCAACGCCGCCAATTGTTTCCTTAATATACAGGCCCATGGAAATCGCCGGGCGAACCAACAAGTCGCCGCCGACCCACTTTTTCGTCCCCTTCACGACAATATGCGGGACGTTATAGCGGTTAACAATCGAATAGTTCTTCCCGCTTCCCGTGATCGTCTTATTGTATCCCGCCGGGGTCAGATCCGTTCCGCCCGCATCCGTTTCAGCAACAAAATACGTATAGGTACAGCCAAAATCATTCATCTTCGGCATACCCGTCAATTCGAAAGTTTTCTCGACGACGACATCACCGCTGATATTTGAAGTCGTCCAACCGCCTTCGGTCAGATTGCTGATCTTGTGCCGAACCGGATTGCCGCCGACGATAACCGTTTCCGGCGTCGTCCCAAGAGTACAGGACTCGCCGCCGCTTAACGGCATCCGCAATAGCGTAACATAAGCGTCCGGTTTATTCGCAGGGCCGTTATACCAGCTCACTTTGACTTTAATCGCGTCTTCGTTCGTCCCGGGCGTATTAGGATCATCGTCGTCGCCATAATTTTTCTTATTCAAGACATTCGACAACGCCGCCGCACCCGCGCCGTTATTAATCGGCATCACATCGGAAGCATAACCTACGAGCGTCGTTCCGCCGGTATAAATCGGCGTCGCGCTAGCTGCCTTCCACTTTACCAGCGCTTCAGGCGTCTTCGCCTTTTCGTAAATTCGGAATTCGTACTCGTCCGTCCCGGTCGCGCTCGGACCTTTCGGAACGCACCAAACGAACGGTTCACTGTTCAACGCACCGGTGGGTTCGACAGGGTTCGACTGGACACAATTCGGAACCGTTCCCGTCGATGGCAGCAGCAGCGCCGGCGGGACATCCGCCCAATCCTGACCTGAGTTCTTGACACGGTACTGAAGGTAAATATCAAACGCGCCCGTGCGGCCCAAATTGATATTCGGGTCCCAATTCTTCGTCCCCGTCAAAACGACAGATGTCGGCGAAGGATATTCATAGTCAAAATAGCAATGGTAATCGTACGATTGGTCCGTCGCGTTTTTATTCGCCCCCTCATCAATGGAGCAGGTTCCGCTCACAGCGGGACCGGTCCAGTTCGGAACAGCGGAAGCCGTAATCGTATAAGACAACGGAATATTCAAGTTCGAACGAACGCCGAATACCGTCAAATCTCTCGTTTCCGTAATCGACGATTCAGTATTCGGAAGTCCTGAACCATTCAGAGCAATCGCTCCTATTTCACCCGCAACAACCAGATCCGGCGGCGTACCGGCAATCGCAGCCGTCGTATCCGGGTTCGGAATTGTTTGACTCGGCTTTGTCCAACGCGAAGTAATCTTTACGCGCAGCTTGGACGCGACCGTCAACGCCGATCCGGTTGTCTTCTTGAATGTCAGTCCGTCGTCCTGCGAATACCAAACGTTATGTTCGGAGGTATCGTAACCACGTCCGTTCGCCGTCATCGTAATTAAGAATTGATCGGTCACATTCGTGGGAATCGACTGACCGTTTTGGACTTTAATACGGTAAGCCGTAGCCTGTGAATAATCCGGCAGCGTCGTCTGCCACCCGGCCACACAAGCTCCGTCGGCCGCGCCCGTAACAGCGTTCGCCGGCATGTTCGGAGTCGTACAGTATTCGATCCGATACCGGGCCGGAGCCGGATTAGGAATCTGTCCATTAAGCCGCGAATTCGACCCCGTTCCCGGATCCGGGAACGCCTCATAAACGACGCCGCGCGATACCGGCGAACCGTATGCCGTTAATTCAGTCCGGTAGGTATAAGTATTACCGCGAGCGACGTTCTTCAATCGGTTATACCCCGTCGAATCAAAGTACGAGGCGCCTTTAAGTTCGTTCGCCGGCGCGACAGCCCGAACTTTGACCGTATCCTTAAAGATTTTTTCGGTCGTATTGCCGTCGCCGTCCGCGTCATCCGAATCCACCCCGACATTCCCGATCGACGTCGCGATTGTATTACCGTTCTTGCGCAAATTATACATCGCGGTCGTCCCAATTTCCTGGATCTCGCTGTATTGGGTCATGCTCAAATAACCGGTAATCGTTTGCGGTGAAGTCGGCGCGCTCGCGGTTGGGACATAGTTAATAACAAAGTTAAATTGCTGCGCCTGAGTATTGCCGACAATTGAATGCGGGAAATCGTTGAATTTAAGAACAACTTTTTTCCCGGTTCCGTAATTCGACACCGTAACAGATTGAAGTTTGGCCTGAACGTTGCTGTTCGTAACACGAGAACTGGCGTATTCGTACCCTTGAGGAAGAATGGCCGTAAAGATCATTCCCTGGTACATATGCGTCGACATCATTTTCGTCGTCAGGAAACTGAACGACGCGGAACCCGTATCGTTAACATTTGTCGGAAGAACCGTCGAACCCGTCCCGGATCGGAACTGATACGTCGGCGTCGGGACGATAAAAATACCGTTGGTAGCTGTGTTTACATGCGCAGGCGTTGATCCGACAAACCCTTTAAACGTCGCGTAGTTACAGACGATTTTGGGGTGGACAGGGGTTCCCGGGTTGTCCGCGTTACACGTAACCGGCATGTTGTCTGCGGCGCCCGCCAGAAGGTTGGAGCTATACGGTTTTAAAACGCGGAAAAACAAATCGACCGATCCGCTTGTCCCTTGATTAAAGACCGATCCTGTTCCGCCGGGTTCATTTTTAAACGTAAAGCGGATCCGATCGTACTTTGAAGTGTTGACATGGCTGTCAGGAACGTTCCCGTTATTATTATATATAACGGTTTGCGCCGCAACGTTCGCCGCAGCGTCCGCATCGATTGCGTTAAGCGTCGAACCGACGTTTATAACGTTGCCTGTGAGTGTAAAAGGCTGATTGACGTATGCGCCGTCAGCCGTCTGGCGAAGTTCGATCTTCTGCAATTTGGTTGCGTAAGCTCCGCGGATAACCATTCTCTGCAGGAAAAGGCGGCTGTCAAATTTCGTATCTTCGAATTCTACAATCCGATAATTCGCGTTCTGAATCGGATAAAAATCCAGCAAATATTTAAATTCGAAACTCGGAAGCGTCGCCGGATCAATCGTCGCCGCGCCGCCGATAGCGGTTTTTCGCGCGCCGGTCTGAAATCCGGCTTGGCTCTGTCCCCAAACCGGCGAGACCGAACCGATTATTCCGATCGCCAAAAGCAAGGCCAGAATCAAATTCAGAAATTTCATTCTTTTTGGACTCATAGGATTCACCTCATTAATCTTCTATCTCTAAACTGAACCGATCCAGCGCCGGCCCCTATTGTTTCAGGGCCGGCGCCATGCTTTGGCTCGTTATTTCGTCTCTATCAAGACCGCCCGAACGATTCGTCGGAACGCGTATTTATCAGCATCCTGATCGTACGCTTCGCAGGTAACCAACGTGACCCAGCTGTCATCCTTAGGCGTCATCATCTTATCGACAGCCGTCGCCGCGATCCGCTCTGATTCACGGATTTCATATGTGTAAGTCCTTCCGTAGGCTTCGATCGTGAAGCGATCGCCGTACTTCAGGTCTTTCAACCCCGCGAACGGACCCGGATTGTTGTAAGCGTCCCAGACGTGCGCCGTAATAACGCTGTTGCCGTTCCAGGTCGGATACGAACTGCCTTTGAGGTATCCTGCCGTATGCTGATCCAGCCAGCTGACGTCCCATTCGCCGTCGACGACATCAACCCCTTCAATTTTCATCACCTGGTTGAGTTTCGGAATCGTCAGCGTCATACTCGACGAATAGTACAGCTTCTCAGCAGGCTGCTCCGGCAACCGAGTCACCTTACCCGGCGTGAAACCAGTCTTCGGGATTCCGTCGCCGCCTTTACCCGGATCGTCAGGGTCATAAATATCCGGGTAATCGTCGTATCCGGCCCGACGGTTCACGAACGTACAGATAATCGTCTCGCCCTCGTCCAGCCCATAATATGCGGACATCGTATAGAACTCAGCGCGCGTCTCTGTATTCCCGATCGTTCCGTACTCGACGCACTTGACCGAATGTTTAATCCAATCAGGACCGTCAAGAATTTCAATCGCCTGATACTGCTTCCCGTCAGGACGCAGATCAGTTCGGATCAGGTATTCTCCGTGACCGATTTCCCCGGCCAAAACGCCTTCGAACCGGAATTTATCGTTAAAGCCCGGCGGAAGCGTTTCCTTCTTCAACATGATCGTGTTCGGCGGCACGTTGATAAAGTTGACCGTAATCACCTCGTCGTTGATAACGTTGAACTTGACTTTCGTTTCGCCGTCCGTCCCGACGCCCGAGAGACCAAGGATCGGATAACGGCCGCCAATCGAACTCGTAACAATAACGTCGGCGACTTTCCAACCGGCAATATGAGATTGTTTGACCGAGAATTCACCGTTGACGACTTCCTGCTCGTTCGGAGCGGCGTTGGCCGACAGCGTAAACGGAAGATAGGCTAATCCTTCAACGTCATAGTTGTAGACCATCGGCAGCACCGGTGCGTAGGTCGTATTCTTGACGACAATCTTCGCCGAACGCAGGTTGCGCAGATTGATCATGCAGCGAACATCTTTTTCAAGCGGCATCTTTTCGATCTTGAATTCGCTCGTCAGGTGGCCCGAGACCGTGCGTTTCTCGACAATAGCAAGCGGGACGTCTTCGTTCGGATCGTTGCTGTCGATCGGACGCATGACACAGCTGATACCTTCGACGCGCCAATCCTCCAAACTCAGCTTATCAATCCAAACCGCATGCAGCTCCGGCTGCAAACCGTCTTTGATCAGGAAACTTGGATACTTCAGATCCGCGTCGAGGCTGTCGACTTCTTGAGAAGCGTGCATGCCGCTGCCGCTCATCGCGACGATATTAAAGACGTTCGGCGAAAGCGGCGTCGTCGTTACGCCGACATGGATCCGGCTCAAACGATAATTCGTAACCGTATTATCTTTTTCGACCTTGAAGTAACCCGGAACGGTCCAATCGCCGCCATGCTGGTTGACTTCCTTGACGATAAATTTATAATCTTCGCCGCTGATCGTCGTAAGCGTTACGTTTGTCCAAGTCACTTGGGTCGTTCCGCTCGGAAGTTCCTTAATCGGAGCCTCGCTCAACGGAACTTCTTCGATCGTCCCGCTCGAAAGCTGGCGATACAGTTTCATCCAAATCGTCGGACGCGGGCTCGGACCGCGGCCCCAAATCTTGCGGCCGATGACATCGCCCGTCGGCGGAACGTAACGGTTCGTTACCGTCAGTCCGTTTTCTTCCTTGACATAGTTCGGCGGCGTCCAATCCGTCCCTCCGGCGTCCGTCTCGACGACATGGAACGTATACGGCTTCCCGCTGCCGTCGGTTTCATCGATATCGACCCATTTGACGACCGTCTTACCATCCGGTACCGGCATCACCGGCGCGCCCGGAACAGCTTCCACCGCGCCGCCTTCAACTTTCCGGTACAGGCGCAGCCAAATCGTCGGACGCGTTCCGCCGTTGGCCTTTTCCCCGTCAATCCAGGTCTTCGTCGCCGTAATCGTACGGTTCGGCGATTCATACTTATTCGTAATCGACAGTTCGACCGGTCCCGGCAGGGTCAGCGGCTTTTCAGTCGTTCCAGGCGTCGGCTGCTCGACGTACGGCGACGGCGCGCCGCCAGGCTGTTCAATCTTACATTTGACCGGATTGCCGTTATCGTCCGTCAGAGGAACGTTAACCGTCGTAGTCGTCGTCGGATGGTTATATGTAATCGTCTGAGTATGGACAGTCGTACCGTTCGCGCTGCAAGTCAGCAGAATCCGCGTCATCGGTTTCACCGACGGTCCGCCTACCCAAATTACGCTCACTTCGACCGGAACCGTCTGAACCGGGAAGCGGTTCGTGATCGTTTTCTTATTGTCCGGCGTGTTGTCGGTCGAAACATGCTCAAATGGAGCCGGAACAACTTCTTCGACCGTATACAAGTACTTCTGACCGTCGATCGTCATGTCGCGGACATTTTGCAAGACAGCGACCCAGGTATCCGGGTTCCCCGCCGGCTTCGGAATCGAAATTGAAGGCGGAGCGTACGGAACTTTTGTCAACGGATCTCCTTGGACTTCCTGGAAGATGTTCACAGTCAAGCTGGCCGGACGCTGATTCTTACCGTTGCGCCAGATCTTGATAATCTGCATCTTACCGTCGTCCTGTTTCGGATCGACCGTCGGATTGCCGGGATCGGGGTCCTTATTCGGATCGTTATCGCCCCAGTTGATAAGCGGAGGCACAAACTGGTTCGTCACCGCGAAAATCGTCGCCTGCGGGTTTGCCGGATCCGGCGCGCCGACCGGCGGTTTCGGATTCTGTACCCACATGCGCAGATCCAAAGCGGATTCCTCAACGCGGTAGCTGTACGGATTCGCGTCTTTATCTTTATCCGGGACACACCAGGAATGCGTCACAACGTCGTCAGGATCTCCCACTGCCAGCAAAGTCGGCGTGAACGTAACCGGATTCGCACGTTCGCAAGTAGCGACGCCGGTCATCGCTCCGGCCAATCCGGCCGTCGAGACTTTAATTTCGGTTCCGCCTGGCGGCGTCTGATACAGCGTGAATTTCACCGCTTTTCGCTGCAGCTGACCGTCTTTCCAGGTCTTTACAACCCGGATCTCACGCAACGGCGGGACATAGCGATAGTGAACTTCTAGCGCGGTCGCCGGATTCGCGTGCGGTCCCTCGCGTTCAACGCGGTAATTCGGCAACGGAATCGGGCTGTCGTGCTTCAAATAATATTGATACGGGTTGCCCTGCGCGTCGGTTTCTTCTACCTTCGGCCCATGACCGGCGCCGGCGCCATCATCCCAAGCGAATGTTTGGACTGTGTCCGCCGCCGAATGCGCAATTGTTCCGATTGCCGGCAGGCAGGCCTCAAGCGGTTCATCCCGGCTCGTACGGCAGAGTTTCACATCCACCGGATAATTATGTTCGGACGCTCTTCCGTCAAACCATTTAATCGTTCCGACAACTGCGATCTTCTTCGACCGATAGGTGTTCGTGACTTCGACCGGATTAGCCGCATTGTTGCCCGGGGCCTCCGGCGAGATCGCGCCCGCTCCGTAATTCTCATGGTTCCAAGGCGATCCGTCCGCATTGACTTCGATGACGCGGAAAACGTAATCGCGCGGAGCCGCTTCGGACGTCGTCTTTTCAAGCCGGTAGAAGATAACCGGCGTCGAACCGTTTACTTTCTTAATTCGCGCGTTCGCCGGATTATTTCCGTCCGGCGCCGGGAGATCCGGGACGTTTTCCCAAGCTCCCGCACCAACGGACGGCTTCCGTTGGATCCTGAACCAAACGTCCGGACGGACGCCGCCGTTGTAATTCTGGCCGCCGACCCATTTCTTCACCGCGCGGAACGTCGTCGCCGCGGCACGATATCCGAGATCAACTTCGAAGTCGTAGTTAAAATCCTGGTTATCGACAAGTCCCGGCGGAACGAGTTTTTCAAAGTGATCCTGCTCCGGATCTCCGTAGATTTGCGTAATGGGTGCGTTCGCCTGCGTTCCGGTCACGACATCGACAAAGTAAACGTATTCCGCCCCGCCGCCGTTGTATTTCGGCTGAACACCGAATAGATGCGACGCTGTGTGATCGGCGCCGCGTGTGACTTCGACGCCCGGACCGACCGGTTCGATCGGGTCGGCCGGTTTCCCGTCCGGTCCCGCCGGCTTCAGTCCCCGATACAACCGCAAGTACGCCTTCTTCAAATTCAAATCAGGCAATGTATTGCCGCCGTGCCAGATAACTTTACCTGTAATCGGGTCGGTCACCAGGCCTTGCGAGATGAAATTATTCGTAACCGTCAGCCGCGCCGCTTCGGTAATCGTCGCCAGGTTACGAACAACAAGCTCATAACCGACGGGCACCGCAACTTCTTCAACCCAGAAATTGTACGGAATACCGTTGCCGTCCTTCAAATCAACGTTCACCCATTCGACTGACGCTGAGTTGAAGCCGGGCGTGCCGTTGTTCGCTTCAGGAATTACCTGATTCCCGCCAACCAGGTCGCAGACGTTGTAATTCGGCGCGCTGCTCAGCGTACGGCAGAGCCGCAGCGTAACCGACGGGCGCTTATCGAGTAAAGCGCCGCCCGTCCAGACTTTCACGCCTGTCTTCGTTGTCTGGGGCGTCCGGAAATTATTCTGAACCGTGACCGGGTTGCCGTCGGTATCGCCGGCCTCTTTTTCGTAAGACCCGAGTTCCGCCGCCGTATTTTCTTCGACGACGCTGTAATAATATTTATAGCCATGATCGAAGTCGCGGTCCGCCAGTCCGGTCCATTTATACCGCCAAGCTTCGGCAGCCGGTTTCGCGTCTTCAACCGCCTTGAGGAGCGTAACGCGCGGTTCAACCGGCGAGCCGTCCAGCGCGACCGTCACGTCTTCCAGCGCGCCGCAATCGGCCGGCGTCGCCGTACAATTGGTTCCAGGCGTCTTCTTCCACTGCCGTTTCAGCAGCAGCTTAATATCGACATGATCGCTGGCCGCGCCGCCGTTCCAAATCTTCAGTCCTGTGACGTTCCCGTCTTTCCCGGGATCCGGTTCCGGATTCGGGTTATCGCCCGGATCGCCCGGATCGTCAGGAACGAGCGGCGGAACGTATTTATTCGTAACTTTCAGGTCGGCGTCTTCAGCGTTGACTTCGCCGTCGCCGTTTTCGTCTTCGACTTCGATGAATTTACCCATGCCGGGATCTAACGCGCCGACGCTGAGTTCCTTGATCCAATATTTAATCGGATGACCCGTCGCACGGTCGCGTTTCGGCAAGTTGACCCAAGTATGCATCCATTTATGCGCGTTGGCATTCGCTTTCAACAGCGTGAAATTCGAAGCAACTGGCGCGCCATCAATATCGGTCGTAACCGTTTCCGTCCTGCATTCGGAAGGAGCCGCTTCGCAATCGGCTTGCGGATCGTCGACAATCGACCACTGCCGGTGCAGTTGGATTTCAACATCGGCATATCCCGTCGCCTTTCCACCCAGCCAGATCTTCCGTCCGGCGACTTCGCCCGGCTGATCCGCCGGATCGGGATTCGGGTTGCCCGGGTCTTCGGCCGGATTCGTCGGCGGGATGAGCGGCGGCTTATAGCTATTCGTACAGCTCAGCCCCGGATTCACGCCCGCTAAACAGCCGGACTCCCAGACGCCCTGCGTCGCGCCGGCCGGTTCGTTAATATCCGCAATATGACCGTCTTCGAGCAGGTTCCAAACGTATTCCAACCCGGTAACGACATCGTTCTTCGGCAAATTCTTCCAGGTAAACTTCCAAATTACTTCATGCGCGCCTTTATTGGAAGTTTCCGCGACCGGATACTGATAGGCGGGATCCGCCGGCGCGAGCTGGTCGATCGCCATCGTTTCCGTAACCCGCGCCGTACGCGTTACCGCCGTACAACCGGCACAGGTCCCGACGATTTTCAATGTAAATTCCGGTTTGTCGAGATAAAAACCGCCCTTCCAAATCTTCGTGACTTCTTTTTCCGTCGGCGGCGACTTAAACTTGTTCGTCACCTTGAATTCGTACGGTCGCGTCGGATCCGGGTTCTCAATCTTCGGATATTCCGCGTTGTTCTCCGCGGTTGGCGGAACGACTTCGCTGACGACGTAGACGTATTGAACGCCGTTCGGGCTATGCGTCTCCAGATTTGCCCAAGTATAAGTCCGGTTCGTCGCCGGTCCCGCCGCCGGAACGATCGTCGGCGCAGGCGCGGTAAACGTAGGATCCGTCACACCGTTCGCGGTTCGCGTCAGATTCATCGTCACCAGTACATGATCCGCGAGTTGGCCGCCGATCCAGGTTTTCGTCGCGGTGACGGTCGTCAGCGCCCGCTTCCATTTCGCCGTCAGGATATTCTTCTGATTTGCGCCCGGTCCTTCCAGCGTCAGCAGAACAGCGTCGCCAGGCGCAGGAGCTAACGGTACCGGTTTATACGTCTGACCGTCAGAACCTTCCCAACCGTCGAAAACGTAACCCGGTTTGGCGGTAAAGTTCGCCTGATCCGGTCCGCTTCCGAGAGGATAAACAATATGCGCAACATTCAAAAGCAGATCCTGAACCGTAAATTCCGTTCCGAGTCCGTTCGTCCCCGGGCGATAAGTGACCGTCGTCTTCGGGATTCCCGGACACCATTGCGCATGCAAAATTTTATTATTATTAACGATCAGCGTTTCGCCCGGCTGATAGATACGCCCGCTGGCGTCTCCTTCAATCTTCCAGCCGCAGAAATCCTGACCGGTCGGCGCCGTCATCGCGCCCTTGGTCAAAACGATCGCGCCAGAACCGGCCGTATACGTATTCGGATCGACCGGAGCCGTCCCGCCGCCGCCGTTTACACGATATTCGACCCGATAGTTCGCCAGGCGGTAAATCGGGTACAGCGTCAGCGTATTCTCGCCGACAAAATCGTTAGCTAAATCGAATTTAATATAACTGCCGTTATCGCTTCGGAAATACCATCCGTCGAAATCCGCCGCAGTCGCGCCCGCCGGAGGAATCTTGTACGAATCGATCTGGTTTTGCTGAGGACCGTTCAGCTGCGTATTCTCCTGGACAGTCAGATAGGAACATTCGGTGCTCCCAGCCGAACGGCAATAATTCACCCGCACCGGCGTTAAAACCCACTTCGCATATAAAATGAGGTCGTTGTAGGGCATCGTCTGGCCGGAGAAGCTGTACGGATTGCCGTCAAAACCCGGGTTATCGTACCAGCCTTCAAAGATATACGTTTTTCCGCTCTCAACCTTGGTCGACAAATCCAACGCCGCAGCATTGTCCGCGATGATGTTCGAAATATCCCGCTGATACGGGATGTTGCTGACTTCAAAGACCGGGTTGAAGCTGTCGGTAATATTGCGATGAAATGTAATTTTATAACTTAACCGCTGATAATAAATCGTCCCATCGCAATAAAGAGTTCCGTTGATCCTTCTGCAAGAAACGGTATCGTTCGGATTGTTCGAGGGAGAATCGAAACCGTTTTGCAACGGCTCCCAATGGCAGACAATGCTGCCGTTGCCTGAATTACATGACGGATCGCCGAGCTGTCCGTTATACAGCTGCTGAAGTTTGGCCGCTTCCGACGGAAGATGATACAGCGTGAAACCTGGCGTCGGGACATTGCCGTCGACAAACGTGTACCAAACCCTATTTTTGTTGCTAAACTTGAAATCGTCCTTAATCGGGCCGTAAATCTTGTCGGCCGGAGGTTGGCCGGACGGCCAGCCGTCCTGCCCGGGCGCGGCTTCCCGATAATGCGTAGTGTAAATAATGCCCGTGCTCCGGCTGCCCCAGGCTTCCATGTTTTGTGCCCGCTGCGTCGGCGCTTCGCTGTACATATTCGAGGTGTTGTGAGCCAGATGCCAAACGTAACCTGCAAAAGCAGGGTTATGTAAACCCTGATCGAACGTCGGCGCGGTCGACTGTCCGTACTTGTAGTTCGCGCGGTTATAAAGACCGTATCCGCTCTGCGGCGCGGGGCCCCCGGTCGCCCCGACAGCGTACATCGTGAACGAATAAATTTTGCGCTTGAAATAAACGCGAAAAACTGTGCTGCCGTCTCCGGCGATCTGAACCGTCTCGGCATGATCGAAATAATAACGCAGCCTTTCATTGGCCTCACTAAACTGAGGATCAGCGTCGATAAAATCGGTCGCGTCGTTATAACTCGGCGTTCCCTCGGTCGGGCCGCTCTTTACCCTGCTTTCGACGAAAGAAAAGAGATCGTCTTCGGCGTTTTCGAGGTAGTAAAGGACTTTATAATTCGCCGTTCCCGGGGTCCAAACCGCGTGCAGCGTCATCGGTGCGTTAACCGGCTGCCCGAAGTTATACGCCGGACCGTTTTCGATCGTCGACCAGTGAGAGAAGGTATACCCCTGCCGCGTCGGATCCGGCGGCTGGGTTACCGGCGAACCGGCGTCAGGATACGCCGACGGGACGTAAGAACCGCCGTGCGAATTAAACTGAACGACCGACCCGGCCTTGGTAACAAGATAGAGGGTCGTATCGCGCGTAATCGGGCTGCCTTCCGGAAAAGGAAGAGCGCCTCCCGGCGTCTCCGACCAGTGAGAGAATACCTGGGTCCCATCTTGGATCGTAAAGAAGACGTCGTCATCGTTCATGGCGTTCGCCGGATCGGTCTGATCGGTTGGGACAGTTTTGGTCTTAATGACCTTCCCATCGTAAATGAACGTGACCGTCCATCCCGGATCAATCTTGGCGATCGCATCGATCGTCTCCGTCGTCGTTACTGTCTGGGGACCGAAGACGATCGGATTCCCGGTCACCCGCTCGACCCAGCCGCGGAAGATCCATCCAGGCGTTTGCGCCGGCGTCGCAGGAGCGACTAAATTGTCGCCATCTCTGACGATCTGCGTCTGGATATGATTCAAATCGTAATAAAAATTATACGTCCGCGTTGGTACGATCGGATTCAGGTCCCTGGCCGCTACGAAAGCGGCCTCCGTCGCCAACAGGATCATCAGCGACAACACAACGACAATGGCTAACCATTTCTTCGATTCAGGATGCACTCTACGCATTGGATTTTCCCTCACCCTCATCATGTTATTTGACAGAGAAGACACCAAAACGCCATCCGTCTTCCCCTATTTTCAATGACGTGAAACATAGCGAGAAACTCGCGTATTTAAAATATACCATAATTTAAGGGTTTTAATTCCAAGCGAAACCAATCGAGCACTTGCTCCGCTTGTTTTCCCGCTTAAATGGGTCTACGTCTGAAAGGCATTTTACCACGCGGAATTAAATTTGTCTAATATCTATTCGATATTCATGTATAATAGCGGAAAATATTTCCGCAAAGATTCCGCCGTTAAATAAAGAAAAATCCCCGATAACGACACTGTTGCCGGGGAATAAACGTTAATCATCACTGTTTTTTACAAATGATAGGGTCTTATTGCGCTGATTTTCCCATCTTTTGACTTGGCTTATCGCCGATATAACAACCTTTTTTTATCTATATTTCAGGGACGGACGCGACGGAAACTCCCCTTTCGAATCGGCGGCGGCGCGCCTTCCGGAAGAATTTTCGCGTTCACCTCGTTCATATACGTCGCCGCCACCCATTCGTTAACGCCGATCCGGATCCAGGTCGATTCGCGCCGCGCCAACTCTCCGACAACTTCGCCGCGCTCCAGTCCGCGGACGACGGCGTATGCCAGGCTGGGACCTGAACGGACGTTGAGGCGGTCGACGCCGACAACCCATTTCCGCCCGGCTCCGTCCGCCGCGTCGCTCGCCGCACCCTCGATAAGCGGGATCGGATCAACCGCTTTCCCGTCGACGCGAACCTCAAAATGCAGGTGCGGTCCGGTTGAGTTGCCGCTCGATCCGCTCAGCGCGATCATCTTACCGCGTTCGAGTTTTGTTCCGACCGGGAACGAAGTCGTCAACAGATGGGCGTAAATTGTCTCGATGCCGCCGCCATGATCGAGGATCATATGGATCCCGTAGCCGCTCTGACGCCAATGGACTGCCTTGACGACGCCGTCCGCCGCTGCGCAAACCGGCGTTCCTTTCGGAAGCGCGAAATCGACCCCGCTATGACCGTTCGGGTCGGTATATTTCTCGCCGAAGCGCTGCGTAATCGGGTAAGCGTTATTAATAAAAGGAAGCGTAAATTTAATCATCTATGAATCTCCTCGGTCTAATTCGATAAGCGGATCCGGCGCGTAACCGTAATCGCCGACCGCTTCGCCATGCCAAAAATCGCCGTCGATAACCGTCGCCAACGCAGCGCTCATAACCAGATCGTCATGCAGCTTCGCGTCGGGAACGCCCCAACGCAGACGCTTCTCCGGTCCCGCCGAAACCTCGCCCCGCGTCGCCCGCAGCTGCGCGAAAAAAGTCCCGCGGTAAACAAGCTGGTCCTCGTCGCCGGGAAGCGCCGCCGTTCCTTCAAGCCAGCGCCCGCGTTCCAATAAGGCTAAAAAATCCCAGCCGAGCCGGCTTTTCGACGCCGCGGTAAAGATAAACGGGCGAATCCGATCCGAGCCGAAGGCTTTAATCAGAGCCGACGTCGGACCCGCTCCGACTCCGGTCGCGTCCGCGACGACGCGGACCGGCTCCCATAGCCGGATCAGCGCGATCAGATCGGCAATCTGATCCGAGAGCGGACGGTTCAGCCAAACGAAGCGCCGTTGAACAAGCCAGACCGCCTCCGTATCCGTCTCTACGCGCGGCTCGGTCCGGACGATTGTCAGCGCGCTTCGGTCGCGTCGGTCAAAATCGCAATCCGGCCCGCCGTCGCAAGCCGTTTCGCTCGAGCCGGCGAAATCGATCAGGAAAAAATACCGGCCGCGGGCGTCAGCTTCAGGCTCAACCGCGTAGTCGTGCGTCCCGATCAGCGCGGATACAACCTGTTCGTTGAAAAGTCCAAGCTGGCCGTCGATCGTTTCGCTGAAAAACTGCGTCCGGATCATCGGATGATGCCGCCCGAAACGACGGACTTGTTCGCCGACAAATTCGCCATACGCCGGGACTTCGCGCGCGACATCGTCCGCCGTCAAAACAAACGCGCGCCGCGCCGAAACTTCCGGAGCAGACTTCAGGACGGCGATTTCACGCGCTAAAAGGGTATCTGAACGCCAGGCCGTTCCCCAGAAAACGATCGCCGCGTTGCGCGCCGCCGCCATCGGCGCGATGTCGCGGTCAAACTTGTCCGGAGCGATATCCTGAGCTTCATCGACTTCGAGCAGGAGCGAAGCCGTCGCGCCGACGATATTCGCGCCCGGCGCGCCGCTTAAAAAAGTCGCCGTAGCTCGTCCGAGCTGCAGCAGAGCCGACCCGCGCCGGCGCCAACGGCCGCGCGTCAGCGGGTGGCGTTCCAACGTTCTTTCCAGGCGCCGCGCCGCGTTCAGCGACTGCGGACGGAAGGTCGGGCTGATTTTGACGATATCTCCGCCTTCCGCCGAAAAAAGCGTCATCAGATACGCCTCCAATTGCGCCTGAATTTCGTTCTTCCCGCTCTGACGCGGGAAAAGAACCGCGAATCGTCCGCCCGTCCCGGATAAAACCGCCCGTGCGATCGCGCGCAGCGGTCCGAGCTGATAACCGCGCAAACGGATTCCTCCCAACGCGGAAAACAGCGCCGGATCCGAAAGAACCCGGCGCAGATCGCCGCGCAGCATTTCGTCCGTCATCCAAGGTCCTTTTCTAATTTAAGGTAAAAAAGATTTAACCAACGCCGCCAGCGACATCAGCGCCGATCCGCCGTTCGTCATCGTTGACCAGAACCGAAACTGCGTCACGCCGGCAGAGGCGTCGCGCAGCCGCGCTTCATGATCGGCTATCTGTTTTTCGAGCGTTTCGACGCGCCGCTCCGTCAGCTCCCGTTGATGCGACAGTTCGATCCGCAGTTTCCCAATATCGGAGCGAATTAAATCAAGCGCGTTCAGAACGCGGGCCGCAGTCAATTCTTCATTATTCGCCATCATTTCCGCCTCCGTATTTATTCGAACTTTGCTCGCTGCGCAATTCGTCCAGAACCTGTTTAAGGACCGCGTTGAGATGATCCGGCGCCGCGGCTGCGCTGCGTTCGCGCTGAGCGATAAGCGCGGCCAGACGGGAACAGGTTTTCCCGATCATATCCAAAACGCGCAGCCGATCACGCAGCGGCAGCTCATCCTCAGCTTCGTCCCAACCGGCGACCGTATCCATCTGATCCCCCAACAGTCGGATCAAACTTTCAATATCGTATTTTCGATTCGCCATGCCGCTCCTTTCCGAATCGCTTTTATATTTAACCGACCCTTCTGGTCCGGATCTAAAATTAGAATTTTATTTCTACATTAGGATACCGCTATTCAGCCCTTTCCGCAACTCTGAATAATCGCAGTTTCGAAAAAAATTTTTTCGCGAAAAAACGCAGCGAAAAATTCGATCCGCCGGAGTCGGACTATGAACTTTAAAAATCGCGCCGGCTTTAATTCGAGCCGGTCCATTCTTCCCTTCCATACAAAAAACGCCGCCAGATTTCGGAAGCCGCCTTTAATTCTCCCTTCCGCGTCAATCCGCTATACTATAATTTAAGAAAGGGCGAACGATTCCAAACGCCGGCCGCGCCGGCGCGTATCCATCATATTTTCGAAAGGGAAATCGCATGAAACTCGATATCGACCAATTAATCAGCAGTATGACCTTGACAGAAAAAGCGTCCCTCTGTTCCGGGTATACCAACTGGCATACCAAACCCATTGAACGATTGGGAATCCCCTCGATCATGGTCGCCGACGGTCCTCACGGCCTGCGCAAACAGGAACTTAAGGAAAACGAATTCCAAATGATCCACGACAGCGTCGTCGCGATTGGGTTCCCGACCGGACCGGGCCTCGCCGCGTCATTCGACCGCGATCTCGCCTTCCGCATGGGAGAAGCCTTAGGGAGCGAATGTCAGGCGGAGAATATCCAAATTCTCCTCGGCCCCGGCGCGAATATCAAGCGATCGCCCCTCTGCGGACGGAATTTTGAATACTATTCGGAAGACCCGCTCGTTGCCGGAGAAATCGCCGCCGCCTGGATCAACGGGGTCCAGTCGAAAAACATCGGGACCTCTCTTAAACATTTCGCGGCGAATAATCAGGAAACGCGCCGCATGGCCATCAGCGCAGAAATCGACGAACGGGCCTTGCGTGAAATCTATTGGGCGAATTTTGAACGCGCCGTCAAGAAAAGCAAACCGTGGACCGTCATGACCGCTTACAACAAGACCAACGGCGTTTACGGTTCCGAAAATGCCGAAACGTTGACCGCGCGGCTGCGGGAAGACTGGGGATTCGACGGTTTCGTCATGACCGATTGGGGCGCGGTCAACGACCACGTCGCCGGGATCGCCGCCGGCTGCGAACTCGAGATGCCCGCCTCCGGAAAATTCACGGATCAGCTCGTCGTCGACGCCGTCCGGAACGGCCGTCTCTCGGAGGGAACGTTGGACCGCGCCGTACGCCGAATTTTGAGGATCGTCGACCGCGCGCTGAGCGGCCGCGACAAATCGGCCGTTTTTAACCATGAAAAGGATCACGCGTTGGCACGGGAAATCGCCGCCGATACGATCGTGCTGCTGAAAAACGACGGCGCGATTCTGCCGCTGAATCCGAAAGCCGAAATCGCCTTTATCGGGGCTTACGCCGCCGCGCCGCGCTTCCAGGGCGGAGGTTCATCCCATACCAACGCTTTCCGAATCGATAACGCCCTCGATTCAGCTCGCGCTTACGGCGCAAACGTCAGCTACGCGCAAGGGTTTAGCGGCGAGGCCGACGAAACCGACCCCAAGATGCATGCGCAGGCGGTCGAGCTGGCAAAAAAATCGGACGTCGCCGTAATTTTCGCCGGTCTTCCCGATTCCTTCGAGTCGGAAGGCCACGACCGAACGCATATGCGCCTGCCTGATTGCCAGAACGCGCTGATCCGCGCCGTCCGCGCCGTTCAGCCGAACGTCGTCGTCGTGCTGCACAACGGGTCGCCGGTTGAGATGCCCTGGGCGGCGGACATCGATGGGATTCTCGAGGCATATTTAGGCGGCGAGGCGATCGGAGCTGCCGTCAGCGACGTTCTTTTCGGAAGCGTCAATCCGTCGGCAAAATTAGCCGAAACATTTCCGACTCACCTCGAACAAAACCCTTCCGCACTGAATTTCCCCGGCGACAGCAAGACAGTCGAATACCGCGAAGGCATTTTCGTCGGATATCGCTATTACGACGCAAAGAAACTCGAACCGCTCTTCCCGTTCGGCCATGGCCTCAGCTATACCGAGTTCCAATATCGAAACGCGCGGATCGATTCCTTCGATCCGGCTGCCGCCGATGTCCGCGTCGCCGTCGATATTACCAACGCCGGTTCGCGCTTCGGGAAAGAAGTCGTCGAGCTTTATATCGCGCCCTTAAAAGGAAAGAAAAAACGCCCGATTCAGGAGCTTCGCGACTTCGCTAAAGTCGCGCTCGAACCCGGCGAAACGAAAACCGTCCGCTTCAGCCTCGATCGGCGCGCCTTCGCTTATTGGGAAACCGAAATTCACGATTGGTACGTCGCCGGCGGAGAATACGAGATCCTCTTCTCCGCTTCATCGCGGGATCACCGCGCCGCGCTGACCGTGCGGCTGAACGGAGATCCGATTCTCCCGATCGAAATTACCCCCGATACGCTCATTTGCGACTTGTTGGAATATCCCGGCGCCGATGAAATCCTGACGCCGCTGATACGCGGGATAGCGCTGGCGTTCCTCCCCGAAAATTTTGATTTCGATTCTGAAAAAATCGATCCGACGATCTTGAATATGATGACCGGCGTCCCGCTGCATAGTATGCGATCCTGGATGCAGGACCGCTTTGACCTCCAAATGCTTGAGAACATCATCGATCAGTTTAAGCGGCATATGGAAAAAGTTACCAAAAGACGGTAAACTTTTTAAGATAAGAACTCTTTCAAGATAGGGAGCGCTATGAACAACAAGCCACCCCAAAAAATATGTATCGTCGGCGGAGTCGCCGGCGGAGCGGGAACAGCCGCGCGGCTGCGGCGGCTGGACGAAAACGCGGAGATCATCCTGTTTGAACGCGGTGAATATATCTCGTACGCGAACTGCGGGCTGCCGTATCATGTCGGCGGCGTCATCCAAGCGCGCGAAAATTTACTCTTGAATACGCCCGCCGGTATGAACGCCAAATTTAAACTCGACGTCCGCGTTCAAAGCGAAGTCGTCAAGATCAACCGCGCGGAAAAAACGATCGAAATTCGGGACCATCGACGCGGCGTCACCTACAAAGAAAGCTACGACATCCTCGTCCTCTCGACCGGATCGAGTCCGCTCGTTCCCTCGATCGCGGGGATCGACGGCGAGCGGATTTACCGGCTATGGACCGTTCCCGATACGGACCGGATCCGCGCCGCGATCGAGAAATACCGGGCGCGCCGAGCCGCCGTAATCGGCGGCGGCTTTATCGGGTTGGAGATGGCGGAAAACCTGCGCCATCGCGGAATCGGCGTCACGATCATCGAAGCGCAGGATCAGGTTTTCGCGCCTTTCGATATCGAAATGGCAGAAGCGCTTCATGGCGAAATCCGCCGCGCCGGAGTCGAGCTGATCCTCAGCGACGCGGTCGAATCGTTTATAAACGCTCCTGACGGCGTCACAATTAAATTGAAGAGCGGCGCGGCGGTCGAAGCCGATCTCGTCGTTCTCTCGATCGGCGTCCGTCCGAATAGCGAGCTGGCGCGCGACGCCGGTTTGACGCTGAACCCGCGCGGCGGAATCGTCGTAGACGATCGTCTCCAAACGTCCGACGCCGCGATTTACGCCCTTGGCGACGTAATCGAAGTTCGCGACCGCGTTGACGGGGAGCCGGCGATGATCCCGCTCGCCGGCCCGGCGAATAAACAGGCGCGTATCCTCGCCGACCGCATTCATGGTATTGACGCGCGCTACCGCGGGACGCTCGGCGCGTCGATTGTCAAGCTGTTTACCCTGAGCGCGGCAGCCGTCGGTCATAACGAGAAAGCGCTCAAGCGCGCCGGAAAAGTCAAGGGAACCGATTACCAGACCGTCCTGATCCGCCAAAACGATCATGCCGGATACTATCCGGGCGCAACGCCGATTTACCTGAAGCTGATCTTCACGGCTGACGGGGAAAAAATACTCGGCGCACAGCTGTTCGGCGAAAAGGGCGTTGATAAACGCGTCGACGTCCTCTCGACCGCGATGCAATTCGGGGCATCCCCTGTCGACCTGAAAGATCTCGAGCTGGCGTATGCGCCGCCGTTCTCGTCGGCCAAGGATCCGGTTAACATGCTCGGATTCGTCGCCGAAAACGTCCTGAACGGGCTCGTATCGTTCGCGGAATGGAACGCGGTCGAGACGATCGATCCGGCAAAAACGGCGATTCTCGACGTCCGCGAAGATTTCGAGCGCGCGATTGCGTCGATCCCCGGTGCGATTGCGGTTCCGCTTGGTCAGCTGCGCGCGCGGTTAAGCGAACTCGATCCTGAGAAGGAAACCGTCGTCTTCTGCGCCGCCGGCGTCCGGGCTCATACCGCCGCGAGGATCCTGACAAACCATGGGTTCAAAAATATCAAGATCTATCCGGGCGGCGAAAAGTTTTACGCGCTGACCCATCCGAAAAAAGGATAAACAGAGAAATAAAACGCGCGGCGTCAAAATTGAATCATCCGCAATACGCGCCCGGATGGGAATTAAAAAAGAACCCACCAAGGTGGGTTCTTGTCGAACTGTGAGCGGTATAGGACTCGAACCTACGACCTTCGCGATGTCAACGCGACGCTCTAACCAACTGAGCTAACCGCTCGAACAAAAAGAATTATATGCATTTTCGAAAATTAATCAAGTCCGGACGAAAAAAA
>DAOUFC010000089.1:0-5941 GCA_034430295.1 Flexilinea sp. | reverse complement strand
CGCGGCGGAGATCGTTCAAACCGCCGCGATATCGGACGTTCCCTCTGAGATTGAAAATGCGAAAATTTCTCCGCCGCTGCGCCGATTTTTAATTCCGTAATAAACGCTGCCGATCGCCTGATCCGGAACGGCTGCCGACATTTTGATGAAACTCGTATCACATGGGATCGGGCAGGGTTAGATAGGAAAACAGTGCGGCCTCCGCTCTGATTCAGCGCGACTGATTTATAATGAAGTTGGTTGAAATTCGAATTGAAACGGATTGGATACGTGATGACGGTTAGGTTACAAAACGTTTTTTTATCGAGATGGTTTTCTGCGGTTTTAATTGCGTTGATCGGTTTGTCGCTTTACCTGCCGAACCTGAACGAACTGGGGTATTATCGCGACGATTGGAATAATATTTTTAATGCCGATTCGCGCGGTGCGGACATGCTCGTCGAACATTACGCCAGTGACCGTCCTGCGGACGGATATCTATTAGCCGCCGCGTATAAAGTTTTCGGGCCGGATCCGACTCCGTATCTGGCGATTAATCTGGGCTGCCGGATTTTGTCGGCGATTTTCTTCATGTTGAGCTGCGCGCGGATCTGGCGTTTCCCGCCGTTCGCGGCGTTCGTCGCCGGCGCGCTGTTTATCGTCTTTCCCGGCTATTTGCGCCAGGTTGACGGTATCTCCTACCTGCCGCATCAGGTCGCCATGCTGGCGTTTTCGGCGTCGATTTTTTTATCGATCCGTTCTTTTGATATAGGGCGGATTATGATTCGGGTTGTGATGATCCTTGCGGCGGTTCTCCTCTCGATAGTCTCGATGTTCCTGATGGAATATTATTTGGGGATGGAGGCGCTGCGTTTTGGTCTGATTTGGGCGTACGGTGTGAATCGAAGCGGACGGAAGTTTCCCGCCGGATTCCGCCGCGCGATTTTCGGCTTTCTCCCTTACTTGGGCGGCACGATCCTATTCTTTATCTGGCGCTCGTTCGTCTTCGAGGCGACGCGTTCGGGAACGGATTTGGGCGCGATTTTAGATCAGTTCCAAGCCGCGCCGAAATACGTCGGCGCAACCTGGTTCCAGAAATTGGCGCTGAATCTTTTTAAACTGTTAGCGGGATCGTGGACCGTGCCGTCATATAACGGATTGAACGGGATTAACGTGCGCGTTTTTTTCCGCGCTTTCGTCGAGGCATTGCCGCCGCTGGGAATTTTCTGCGCCGCGTTTTTAGGGATGACGCGCGATCGGAATGCGGGGCCCCCGGCGCGGCCGACCGAGCCTCCCGAACGGGAAAAAACGCGTTGGCAGCTGCAATGGATCTGGATCGGGGTCTTTTCCGCGTCGGTTGAGGTTTTCCTGCTGATCGTCGCGACGCGCGAAATAACCTTTTCCTCGAGTTTGGATCGATTCACATATCATGCCGCGTTCAGCGCCGTTCTCGTTCTGATCGGTTTTATTGCGCTGATTGAAGGAAGGATGGTCAAGTTCGCGCTGTTGAGCGTGATCGTCCTGGGCGCCGTCCTGACGCAGCGCGTTAATATTCATCGTTATGCGGCGCAAACGCGCGCTGAGACTGACTTCTGGTGGCAGCTTTCCTGGCGCGTCCCGGATATCCGTAACGGAACGACCGTTCTTTTGCATAATTCGGCATATTCTCCGGAAGAAGATTATGAAAACTTTTCCCCGCTCCACCTGATTTACCGGCGCCGGGCGGGTTCACCGTTGGTTTTTTCTGACCTGTTGAATAACGATTCGATCCGCAGTACGCGCATGGGCGCGCTGCAAAAACGAACCGTTCGAAAGATTTCCTTTATCCGAGATTTTTCTAAAGTGTTGGCGGTGACGAAACCGACTGAGAAAAGCTGTTTGCAGGTCGTCGACGGACGGAATCCGATCTATTCTCCGTCCGATTATTCGCGTATTGATGAAGTCGGTTTTGCCTCTGATCCGGATCGGATTGTATTGGAAGGCACGGCGCACTTTCCGGATACGCGTTTCTTCGGACCGGAACCGGCACGCGAATGGTGTTACAGCTACGCGCTTATGGGCGCCGCGCAGCAGCGTCATGCCTGGCCGGACGTCGCCGCGATCGCCGATGAAGCGATTGACGCCGGATATCATGCTGAAGATCCGGTTGAATGGCTCCCCGTCGTTCAGTCGTTCGCTTATTTGGGGCGTGAGGACGACGCGCGCGGTTATCTGGCGATTCTGAAATCCGATCCGTATTTGCGCTTTCAAAGTTGTCAATATTTTCGGCGTGCGGCGGAACTCTTGACGCTGACAGAATCGGAGGCCGCAGGGAACCGCTGGCTGACAATAGAATTGTGTGAAGATTGAAAGGAACCGTTGGATGATAACGAATGATCGTATGAATCGAATTGCGGGACAAGTCGCGGCGTCCGGTTTGGCCGCGGCCGCGCTGATTCCCTCGCCGAATTTTATTTGGGCGACGGGATTAAAAAAACATCTGAATGAGCGTCCGACGGTCTTGATCATCCGGGCGGATGGAACCGCCGCTATGATTGCGGCCGCGTTTGAGATGGCGTCGGTTCGCGAAGCTTTTCCGGATATCGAGACGTTCCCGTACCGAGATAATCCGGCGCTTTGGAGCGAAGCGTTCGCCGAAGCGGGAAAACGGCTCGGGTTGACGGGGAAAACGATCGGCGTCGAACCGCTTCATTTTCGGTTCCTTGAATCATCTTTCCTTTCAAAGAATATTCCGGACGTCCGCCTTGTTGGCGCTGTCGACCTTTTTTCGACGCTGCGAATCCGTAAAACGGCGGAAGAGCTTGATAAAATCCGCCGCGCGGCGCGGATCGCCGAAGCCGCGCTGGAAGATACGCTTCCCTTGATCCGTCCGGGAATTCGCGAGATCGAGATTTCGGAAGCGCTGATCGGAAACATGATCCGGCGCGGAAGCGAGATTGAGCTTCCTTTCGCGCCGATTATTGGGAGCGGTCCGAATTCCGCCGATCCGCACGCGGCAGTATCCGAGCGCGAGGTTCAATCCGGCGAGTTTCTGCTGATCGATTGGGGCGCGCGGTACGGCGGTTATTGTTCCGATTTGACGCGGACGTTTGCGGTCGGTGAGGTTTCAACCGAGATGGCTCGGGTCTATGAAACGGTTTTAGCGGCGAACCGGGCAGCGGCGGATTCCGCGCGTCCGGGCGTTCGCGCCGGGGATGTTGACGGCGCGGCTCGGGATACGATCCGCGACGCCGGTTACGGCGAATATTTTACGCACCGCCTTGGCCATGGCTTAGGTATGGAATGTCATGAATATCCGTATATGTTCGCGGAGAACAACGCTGCGCTTGAACCGGGGATGGTTTTCACCGACGAACCGGGAATTTACCTTCCCGGGAAATTCGGGGTCCGGATAGAGGACGATCTCGTCGTGACGGAAACCGGCTGCGAGGCGTTGACGCGTTTCCCGCGCGAATTGAGGGTTTTATGGAATTGACGAACGAAACTTACGAAAATTTACGTCTGGTTCCGCTTCAAACCGGCCCGATGGCGAACAATTGTTATATTGTCGCCGATACGGAGAAAAAAGAATGCGTTGTGATCGACGCGTCGTTTGATTTTGAGCAGGCGACGCGGAAAATTGACGCGGAAGGTTGGCGCTGGATCGGATTTTGGGCGACGCACGCCCATTACGATCATATTTACGGCGCAAAATACACGAAAATGAACGGACGGGATATTCCGATCGCGCTTCATCCCGACGACGAACCGATTCGAATCGGCGAGGGAGGCGCGCGCATGGGGCAATCGCGCGGCGTTCGTTGTCCCGAGCCTGCGATTTGGTTGAAGGATGGGATGGAGTTATGGGTTGGGTCGTATTGTTTTACCGTTCTGCATACGCCGGGACATTCGCCCGGATCAGTTTGTTATTACTGCGCGGCGGCGGGTTGGCTTTTCAGCGGCGATACCGTTTTTTATCACGACCACGGACGAACCGATCTTTACGGCGGTTCCCAATCGACGATCGAGAAAAGTATCAATACGAAAATACTGACGCTGCCGGATGAGACGCTGATTTTTCCCGGTCATGAATCGTTTACTTCCGTTGGAGCGGAACGCCCTTTTTTCGGGCAATATTTCTAATCCATGAACAGCGGACAACGCGACATCAGTTCCCGATTCCGCCGTGCCGGTCTGACCGGCGCGTTGTTTGGGTTGCTGTGCGCGTTGTTTGCCGGCTGCAATACGCCGAATTTGATCCCGAGTGCGACGGTGACGCTTACGGCAACGGAAACGCGCGTCGTGACGCTTACGCCTAGCGCGACGCCACGGCCGACGGCAACCCCGCTTCCCGCGTATCTCAGCGTTAAACTTGAAGATTTGGATGGATTGGAACTCCGCGTCTGGCATGGGTTCCGGGACGAGACGCAGGCATATTTTGAGACGCTTGTCGAGATGTTTAATAATGAAAACGAATTCGGGATCGCCGTCAACGCGGAAAGCGCAATCTCGGACGTGAACCTGAATGAACGCGTTATGAGCGTAACGGACGTCGAAGACCATCCCAACCTGATCTTTTCGGGCGATGATTACCTGCGCTCCTGGCAGCGCGAGGCGGTTCTTTTCACGCCCCTTGACGATTACTTTGATCATCCGCAATACGGAATTGATTCGGAAACGCGCGCGGCTTTAGACGCCCGGTTCCCGCTTGATGGGAAACGGACGCGTTTTCCGTTATGGTTGAATCCCTTTTTCCTATTTTATAACGATACCTGGGGGCGGCAGTTGGGTTTTTCGGCACCGCCGGAAACGTTCGACGCATTTGAAGAACAGATTTGCGCCGCGCGCGCCGCGCGTATGAATGATGAGGATCCGGATAACGACGGAACCGGCGGTTGGATTCTTTCTTCCGCGCCGGGAACGGTTATCAGTTGGCTTTCGGCGCTGAATGATACGGATCCTGATTTCAGCGATCTGACGACGGCGGCGGTCGGCGCGAATTTCATCGAAACTGTTGCGACGCTGCGGCGGTTATTTGATGACGGCTGCGTCTGGCAGAGCCGTTTACGCGAGCCGTACGCTTATTTCGCCGGCCATAACGCGCTCGTTTATTCGGGAACGGCGGCGGATATATCTTTCCAGCGACTGGCCTTCCGCGATCATGAAACGAACGGGAGCGACGATTGGCGCGTGATTCCTTATCCTGGAAGTAAAAAAGCGCGTTCGGACGTTTACGCCGAGACGGTCTCAGTCGGAATCGTCGTTCATTCTGCCGACGAACAATTCGCTTCCTGGCTGTTTCTGGAATGGCTTCTAAGCGACGGACGATGGGATGGGTGGACGGCGGCTGCGCATGGATTTCCGATTCTCGATTCTGAAACGTTCCTCCGCGCGGAACGAAAAAATATAGATCAAAAGATCGCTGTGGCGCTGCACGAAGGGTTGAACCCGGTTTCGTATTCGTTCCCGCCCGATTGGGTTACTTTAAAGCCGGTTGTTGCCGATGGATTCGCTTTCGCGTTCGGAGCGGGCGCAACGGCTGAATCGGCGCCGATTATTTGGGATCAAGTCTTGCAGACGATTGAAGAAATTAATCTTTTAGGATTTTGAGGGCGATGGAAGATGGTTCGAAAAATTAGTTTCGCGTTTATTGTTATTTCTTATCTGATTGTTGTCAACGCCTGTTCAACGTTCGTTCCGGTTCCGATTGAGCTGACGCAGCAGGCGCAGGAAACGGCTCGGATTGAAACGGAGATCGCCGGAAAAGTTTATCTGGCATTGACGATCGACGCGCTGGAGACGCTGGTTGTCGAATTGTCTGAAACGCCGGTTCCGCCGACGGAGACGCTGACGCTTTCGCCGACATGGCTGCCGACTTCGACCGATACGCCCGTGCCGACCGCGACCGATACGCCCGTGCCGACCGCGACCGATACGCCAGTGCCGACCTTGACCGATACGCCCGTGCCGACCGCGACCGATA
>DAOUFC010000088.1:0-38985 GCA_034430295.1 Flexilinea sp. | reverse complement strand
GCGTCGTCCAAATCGCGCGGCAGCGTCAGAAAAAACTGGCGCAGCAGAAAAGTCGAAAAAACGCTGAACAGCCGCGGCAAGATCAGCGCGATCAGCGTATTCGTCAGCTTCAGCTTGACCATCAGGTCATACTGCGGAATGATAAATATCTGGCTGGGAACCATCATCAAACTCAGGCAAAAAATAAAAATCCCGTTTTTTAAAGGAAAATCGAGCCGCGCAAACGCGTAAGCCGCCATCGAGGAAATCAGCAGCTCACCCAAAATGACGCAGATCATAACCGTAAACGTATTGATATAAAAACGGCCGAACGGAAACTTGCTCAAGATGACCTGAAAATTATCGAAATTCCAACGCGCCGGAAAAATCGTCATCGGGATCCGGATACTTTCCTCATAATTTTTGAACGCCGTCAGGATCATCCAAATAAACGGCACGACGGAGATCAGAACCGCCAGGATCAGTACCGCGTGCGTAAAAATATGACCGCGTTTATACTTTGTCCGATTCATCGTTCCCCTCTTTTCATCAACCTTCCTGATAAACCCATTTCTTTTGGAAATAGAGCTGCAGCGCCGTCATGATCAGGATAATCGCGAACAGGACGACCGTAATCGCCGAACCGAAACCATGGTTCCCGCGAACGAACGCCTCGTCGTAGAAATAAGAAACGAGCGATCGCGCCGCCGGAAGACCCGCGCTGTTCGCGGAGATCATCAAGTAAATAAAATCAAAAATCTGGAATACGCCGATCATCTCCATCAAAGCGGCGAAGAAAATCGTCGGCGACAGCATCGGCAGCGTAATCTTGAACAGCATCGTCGTCTCGCTCGCGCCGTCGATCTCAGCCGCCTCATACAGCGCTTTGGGAATTCCCTGCAATCCGGCGAGGAAAACGATCATGCGCAGGCTGACATCCGCCCAAATCAGCACCGTCGCAACCGCCAGCAGCACGACCGACTTATCCGAAAGCCAGGCGATACGCTCCCCGCCGAACGCGCTGACCGCCGCGTTGATAACGCCGAATTCGTAGTTGAAGATCCATTTCCAAATCAAACCGATCGCCGCCGGCATCGTTACCGCCGGAAGGAAGATCAGCGTTCGATAGATCCCGGTCCCGGAGACGTTCCGATTCAGAA
The DNA here is from genome assembly GCA_034430295.1 of Flexilinea sp. Classification (GTDB taxonomy): domain Bacteria; phylum Chloroflexota; class Anaerolineae; order Anaerolineales; family Anaerolineaceae; genus Flexilinea. Next base: position 37,846 of record DAOUFC010000088.1, on the reverse strand, counting down.
GAATCGCCAACAGCAGCGAAATAACGATCACCAGCGGCACGCAGATAACGACATACTTAAACGTGTTCCCCAACGCCGTCCAGAATTTTTCCGAAGCGAAGAGCTTTTCGAAATTCCGCAGCCCCACAAATTTAATCGCGCCGAACGTTTTCTTGTTCGTCATCGAATAAAAAATATTGATAAAAAATGAATAGACGTAAAAAACGCCTAAGCCGATCAGGAGCGGGCCGATCATCAGGTAGCCCGTCAAAATTTCCTTCCGCTTCATCTCGGATCTTTTTTTCCAAAAATTCATGGTTGGGCTCCTTTTTTTCGAAGAAAAAGACGCCCGGCAGGAAAACCGAGCGTCTTTTGAATCCATATGACTACATATCGGCACGATACTCAGCCACAGCTTCAATAATCGCTTCCGCCATGGCGGCAACGCCCTCTTCCGGCGTCAGTTCTTTCGAAAAGATCTGACCGGCGTAATCGCTCATGATCGAAATCGTCGTCGCCAACGGACGATGGCTCGGGAAACGGACAGAGGAAACGCCCTGTTCAATGAAAACGGATCCGTCGATATTCTTGAACGCGGGGAGATAAGCCGCCTGTTCGGCGAGGTAAGCCGGGATTTCGATACGGGCTTCAGCCTGAATCCGGTTCGATTCCGGACCGCTCAAAAATTCGACCAGTTTCCAAGCCGCTTCCTTGTTCTTCGAGAAAGCGCTCATTGAATAACCCAAACCGCCGATCGCACAGACGTCGACCTTTCGGATCGGCATCTTAACCATACCGATATCTCCCGCAAACGAGGCTTCGTCCAAAACCGATGATTTCCAGGATCCGACGTAAACCATCGCGCCTTTCTCGGAAAGGAACAGGTCCGTCGCTTTCGTATCCGATAAAACTTTGAAATCCGGAAGGATTCCTTCGTCGATCAACGAAACAATATCAGCAAACGCGGCAACCGCGTCCGGCGAATCCAGATCAGTACCCTTTTCGCTCTCATCAAAAATAACTAACCCGTCCTGCGCAAGGAGCTGGATATACGACGGCTGGGCGGAGTCGATCTCCATGACCAAAGCGTATTCGTCTCCCCCGGCGGCCTTAATCGCGTCGCGCAGCTCGGCGCCTTTCGCTACGAATTCATCCCATGTCCAACCGTCGGCGGGATAAGCAACTTCATATTTATCGAAAATCTTTTTATTGAAAGCGACGACAACCGTATCCATGCCCTTCGGCATCGCATACTGAACGCCCTCGTCCGCGTACGCGTTCATCGTCGTACCGAGCCAAGCCGCGCGATCCAGACCGGCCGCGTCGATATAAGAATCCAACGGTTCAAGAACGCCCGCGTCAACGTACTTCGCCATGAACGTATTCATCCAGAAAACGTCCGGCGCTTCGCCCGCGCCCGCCGCGGCGTCTAATTTCGTCCAGTACTGACTCCAGGGCGTCAGCTGAATTTCGACTTCGATGTCCGGATTGGCTTCCATAAATTTCGCGACAATCTCGTCGAAAATCGGCCGCTGAACTTCGTCCCAAAGCATGAACGAAATCTTAACCGGATCCGCCGCGCGAACCGAACCGACGCTTAAGACCAACACGAACATCATCGCCAAGGCAACCAAACCATAAACTAACTTACAACGCTTCATTTTCTACTCCTTTTTAAAATCATTTCGGATCCTGAAAACGGAACCGTTTTATCCCCGCGGAAGAGAACAACTGTCGCGGATGATGACAGAATGAGGAATGAAAACCTGCCTGATCGCCGGGTCTTCGTTCTGGACCAACTTCAATAAGACTTCCGCAGCCCGTTTCCCGATCATAGCGACCGGCTGACGTACCGTTGAAAGCCGCGGCGTTACGTAATCCGAGTACGGTATATCGTCAAAGCTGAAAATCGATAAGTCTTCCGGAATTCGAACGCCCGCGTCCTTAAACCGTCGAATCGCTCCGATCGCGGTTTCGTCGGACATGAAGAAAACCGCCGTTGCCGTATTTCCGGCGCGGATAATCTGATCGGCCGCGGCAACGCCGCCGTCAATCGTACAATCAACCGTCAGATCCAGCTCCGGAGAAAGCCCCGCTTCCGCCAGGGCGGATTGAAACCCGCGCCGCCTCAGCGTTCCGCCGGAATATGATTCGCTGAAAACGCCGGAGATACGCCGATGGCCCAGCGAGATCAGGTATTGAACCGCGTCCCTCGCCGCCGTTTCGTCGTCGATCGTCACCGAATAATCGGCGTCGCTCTCCGTTCGGACGCTGGCTAAGACGATCGGCGCCCAAAAATATTCCCGAAGACGCTCCATTTCCGTCGCCGTATTTTCATGCAGCAGGATTACGCCGTCGACCTGGCGCTCGCGCATCGTCTGAAACGATTTAAGCTCCTGAGCCGGGTCGCCGGAAATATTCGAAACGATAACGTCATAACCGAATTGATTAACGCTTTTCTCAATCTCGGTAATCAGCGCCGCGTGAAACGCCCCGGAAACCTTCGGCGCGACGATCCCGATCAATTTCGTCCGGCGATGAACGAGACTGCGCGCGTTCAGATTGGGAAGATATTGATACCGCTCAACGACTTCGAGGACGCGCTTCTCCAGCTCCGAGCTGACCTTTTTCGTCCGATTCAGGACGCGGGAGACAGTCGCCGGAGATACGCCGGCTTTCGCCGCAATGAATTTAATACCGATCGTCGCCATAACTTCTTCCAGATTTCTTCCAGTTTGACCTGATTATAGAGGAAAACCTTTTCATGTCAAGATCAAGAAAACGGCGGAATCCGTTTCAGTGACTTTCGTCATCTTTTTATCAACTTTAGCGCTTAAAATGACGCTGTGCCTTGACAGGAAAACCTTTTCATATATAAATAAACCGTGCTACCGCTAACGAAAGGACGGGCATTCATGGTTTTCCGTTACCCAATCGCAGATCTTCATATTCATGCCTTCAACCCTGCGCAGGCGCAGGACGTTTTAAACATGGCGGACGAGCTGCCGCTCACCGCGTTCAATATTCTCAGCGCGACATCGCTCGGCACGCGTTTTCTTTCCAACAATTTCCTCAGCGCATGGATCAAGCTTAAATCCAACGGACGCGGTTATGCTTTCGCCGGGTTCAACTACCCTACCGAAGGGATTCCGAGCGCGGACGATTTCCTGACACAGGCGAAACGATTCGACAGCCTGGGCTTTGACGGGATCAAGATGATGGACGGGAAACCGAATATTCGCCGAAAAAACGGCGCCGCTCTCGACGACCCGGCGTATGACCCGATGCTAAGCTACCTCGAAGAAGTCGGACTTCCCGTTTTGTATCATGTCAACGATCCGGCTGAATTTTGGCACTGGGAACAAATGCCGGAATGGGCGAAAGCGATGGGGGATACCGTCTTTTACGGAGACGGACGCTATCCTTCGAAAGAAGAAATCGAAGCCGAAACGCTGCGAATGGCGGCGAAACATCCCAGGCTCAAGCTCATTTTGGCGCATTTTTTCTTCACCGCCAACAACCTTGAACATACTATCGAGATTTTTGAAACCTACCCGAATATCAGTTACGACATAACCCCCGGCTGGGAAATGTTCGAGAGCTTCGCCGAACGGCGGGACGACTGGATCGCCTTTTTCGACAAGTACAAATCGCGTATCTTTTTCGGATCGGATACGACGTCGGATCACTGGCGCGTCACGATCGGAAACTTGCGCCGCGTCCTTGAAACGGACGACCGTTTCGAATCGTTCGAAGAAAACTGCTATGGGCTGGACCTGAGCGAAGATACGCTGCGCAGTATTTATCTCGGTAATTTCCGCACACTGCTGCCGAACCCGCCCCGTCCGATGAAGACCGACGAACTGCTCGCCGAGATTGAACGGCTGAAAACTTCGGAACTTGAGCCGGCGGTTCGAACCGAGCTGGACCAATACGCGGACATGATTCGGGGACTGGATTCGAGTAAGACGGAAGGAGCGACGGCGTGAAACTGACGATTATCGGCGGAGGCGGCGTACGCAGCCTTTTCCTGGCCAAGTCCGTCGCCCAACAGGCGCGCGGTCTGAACATTGATCAGCTCGTCTTAATGGACAACAACCCCGAAAAGCTGGAAATCTTCGGCGGTCTGGCGCGCGACGTCGCGAATTTTTTGGAACCGGAACTGCGTGTTGAGTTAACCGACGACCCGGTTGCCGCTCTAAGCGGCGCCGGCGCGGTAATTACGACAATTCGCGCCGGCGAAGATGAGACGCGCGTCGAGGATGAAAAAATCGCCGAAAGATTTGATCTTTTGCCGCAGGAGACAACCGGCGCGTGCGGGTTCGCGTTCGCGATGCGTTCTATTCCGGCGCTGATCCGTTACTGTGAGCTGACGAAACGGCACGCGGAAAAAGACGCGCCAATTTTCAACTTTACCAATCCGGCCGGATTGGTCACACAGGCGCTGCATGATCGCGGATATGCGGCGGCGTTGGGAATCTGCGATGCGCCGACGTCGCTTTTCAGCCAGATCGCGAAAATGAAGAACGCCTCCGCGGAAGCAGTCGAAGCGCGCTGCTTCGGATTGAATCATCTGTCCTGGTTCAGCGGAATAAAAATCAACGGAATTGAGCGAACGGATGAGTTGATCGCCGATCCGCGCCTGTATCGGGAAACCGATATGAAATTCTTCGAGCCGGAATTGGTCGAAGAATACGGACGGTTATTCAACGAGTATCTTTACTATTACTATTACCGCGAACAGGCGGTCGCCAACATCCGCCGCGCAGGAACAACGCGCGGCCGTCAAATCATGGAAATCAATCAAGCCATGACCGCCGCGTTCCGCGCCGCCAGCCGATCGTCGCTCGAAGACCGATTGGAAATATTCGAGGAATACTACGGCCGACGCGAAAACGCATATATGGCGGCGGAAACCGGAAAGAAACGCAGCCACGCTTACCGACTCGATCTGACCGGAGCGGACGAAGGCGGATATGCCGGCGTCGCGCTGCGCTACCTGAAAATCCGCCAAACCGGGAAACCCGGACGCATGATCCTGTCCGTCCCCAACGGCAAAGCGATTCCGTTTCTCGCCGAAAATGACGTTGCGGAACTGAGCTGTACGATTGAAGCGGACGGTACGATCGTCCCGGATCGTTTAACCGAACCGCTCCACCCTGTCGCGACGGAACTCATCCGCCGGGTAAAATTGTACGAGCGCTGCGCTGCGGACGCGATCCTGACGAACGATCGGAAAACGGCTCGCGACGCGCTCCAGCTTCACCCCCTGATCGCCTCGTACAGCCTGTCGGTAAAACTCGTCGAAGCGTTTTGGGCGAAATATGAAAGTTATCTTGAAAAATAATTCCGCGGATTTTTGCTGAAGAAAAACGTAAAAAGGACCGTTCATGAAAAATTTTGCCGCCGCCGTCGCCCGAACCAACGTCGATCTGCTATTCGATAAGGTTTCCGCGCTCCCGAACGAGGGAGAGGAACGCTACGCTGAAAATTTTGCGATGGAACTCGGCGGCGGACCGATCGCGACGTTGATTCACTTGCACCGCCTTAACGTTCCGGTTCGAATTGCGACCTACCTCGGCGATGATTGGTTCTCGGATTTCGCCCGGCGCGAACTCGAACGCTTCGGCGTTGCTCCGGCCGCGAATCTATACGAGGGAGACCAGATCCCGGTCAATATTTCCGCGGCGATGATAACCCCTGCCGACAGGACGTTTATCTCCTATACCGGTCTCGAAGGCGGAAATCGCCATGAAGCTGACGACGGCGAACTCGAACGAGCTTACGCCGTTCTTTCAGGCGCGGCGCTTGTCGCGATGCAGCCGGGTTATCTCGAGCTGTACCGGCGGCTCAAGAGCGAAGGGACAAGCCTCGTTTTCGATATCGGCTGGGAAGACGACCTCGGGGTTCGGAAATATCGCGATTACTTAGAACTCGCCGATATCTTTACGCCGAACGAAAAAGAAGCCGTCCGAATAACCGGGAAAAACGATCTTCGTGAGGCGATGGCGGTCCTCGCCGATAACTTCGCCGTCCCGATTGTGACGCTTAGCCGGAGAGGCTGCCTGTTCCGGTCAGACGGGAAAACTTATCTGGCGCCGCCGATCGACCAGGGGCCGACGGTCGATACAACCGGAGCGGGCGACGCGTTCCTCGCAGGGCTGATTTACGGAACCCTGACCGGCGTCTCGCGCCGCCGGTCTATCACCTACGCGAATATTCTCGGCGGAAACGCCGTCACCGCGCTGGGATGCCTGACCGCAGTCATGGACCAAACGCGCTTATTCGCGCTCGCGGATGCCCATGAGGCGGACATCCGCGAATTCTGATAAAACCGCTGTACTGGATTTAGCCGTTATACGCCGATCGCCCGCGCGAACGGCAGCGCGACAGCGTCGATCGCCGCCAATTCATCGGCGCTGAATTCAAGATTCTTCAACGCGCCCAAATTGTCGCGAATCTGATCGACGCTCGACGCGCCGAAAAGCGCGCTCGTCACGCGCGGATCGCGCAGAACCCAGGATAACGCCATTTGCGCCGATGTCTGACCGCGCTGCCGAGCGATTTCATCAAGCGCACGCATATAAGATATATTCTCCGCGTTGATCCAGTCCGGCTTGACGAAAACGCGGTCCCAATCCGCCCGTGAACCCTTCGCGATGCCCTGCAGATAACGCCCGGACAGCATGCCGCGATGCAGCGGCGAAAATACGATCACGCCAACGCCTTCCCGCGCCGTTACATCGTACAAACCGTCGTCCTCCGTCCAGCGATTCAGGATCGAATACGACGGCTGATGAATCAGGAGCGGCGTCCCCAGCTCGCGTAAAATCTTAACCGCCTTCGCCGTCAGCTCCGCCGGATAATTCGAGATACCGACGTATAACGCTTTTCCCTGTCGGACGATCGCGTCCAAAGCGCCCATTGTTTCTTCCAACGGCGTTTCCGGATCGGGACGATGATGATAAAAGACGTCAACGTAATCGACGTTCATACGCCTTAAACTCTGGTTGCAGCTGGAAATCAAATACTTCCGCGAACCGTGATCGCCGTAAGGTCCCGGCCACATGTCGTAACCGGCTTTTGACGATAAAAACAGTTCGTCTCGATACGGCTTAAAATCGGTCTCAAAAATCCGTCCGAAGATCGCTTCCGCCGATCCGTACGGCGGACCGTAATTGTTCGCCAGATCAAAATGGGTAATCCCGTTGTCAAAAGCGAAGCGCAGCATCGCACGCGCATTTTCGAAACTCTTGGTTCCGTCAAAATTCTGCCAAAGTCCCAACGACAGCAGCGGCAGACGAATCCCGCTCCGCCCACAGCGGCGGTAAGTCATTGTATCGTACCGGGCGTCGGACGCGCGGTAAACGTCGGTCAGTTTTGGAAAATGGGCATCAATCATTGTTCAACTCCTCCTTAGACGAATTCTCAAAATACTCGAATACGCCGTAAGCGTCATTCATTCCCGGATTAATCGTCTCGCGATACCGATAGTTTTCACAGAAATAAGCGAATATCCGCCGCTCGCCGGGAACCGTCGTCAAATTCGGCGCGCAAAAGCCGTCTTCATTATAAGGCACGCGCGGCGCGGCGCGAATCTCCGGAACCATGATCACGAACTTCGGCGGATCGTTCTCAAAATCGCGCAGCATCTCAGCCCAGATCGCATCCTGAATCGCGCCGGACCGCATAGGATAAAGCCACTTTGTAAAGAAAAATTCGGTCGGGCTGAATCGACGGCTAAGGACGAGCGGGGCGTTATTCGCCGCCCAAAGATACGCTTTTTCATTCGGCGCCGAATTTTCACGCAGAAAATCGGCCGTTTTCGTCAGCGCCGACGGATTCCGCGGCGCATAGTTTGCTTTAAGAACCGGGATCATCGGCGTTGACCCCAACGCAAACAGCGCGAGCGTCCCGATCAATACCTTTCGCGGCGAGACGTTTTCCCGCGTATAGAACCGTTTCGCCGTCCATTCAGTCAACGCGCCGATCAGAACCAGATAGGCCGGCACCATCGGCATGAAATAGTGCTGATAATTCATACCCGACAGCCCCGCCAGAAAAATCTCGAACGGCAGCGCAGCCGCCGCCCAAACGATCAATTTCTTCTCCCGAACAAACGCTGCGCCGCATCCGGCATGAAACGCGCGGACCAGACGGATCACCGCCGCAACCCAACCGATCAATCCCAACGCTAAAAACGGCGACAGCGTCGGAAGAAAATTGACCGTCGTCCAGTACGTCGCCCAACGTGACGTCCCGTTATACGCCGTGTAGAAAAAATTATAAGTAAAAGCGCCGAAGACGTATTCGCCGAACGCGCCGCGCCTCGCAAAATAGGCGGCCCAAGCCAAATTCACCGCCGCGAATCCCGCGCTCAAGCTTAGCCCGATTTTCAAAATTCTCATGAAGCGATTGACAACCGTTTCTACCGAATCCGCCAACGCTTCCATGACGACGCAAACGCCGATCCCGAACCAGGCGCCGATCAGCGGCTGTTTCAGGGAAAACGCCAGACCCATCAGCAGACCGGATAGAAACCATTCGCGAAACCGATCGCGGCGCACGGAAAAGATTAGCAGCGCAACCGCGCCGATTTGAAAGAGAAGCGCAAATTCTTCCGTATAATTCCCGAAATCGAGAAGCCGCGCCAGATGAATCATACCGAAAAAGACAACCGGAAGCGCGATCCGTACCGATACGACCGTATTCAGCAGACGAAACAGCAAAAACAACGAAGCCGTCAAAAAAACGACCTCCAGCAGCCAGATTCCGATCAGATGTCCGTCCGCGATTGAAAGACCGATCGTGTTCAGATAAAAAATCAGCGGCGGCTTATGGTCCCAAGCGTCGACATACGGCAGCCCGCCGGAACGGATCACCAAGCCGATATACGAAAAAATCGAGGAATCATTCGAGGGATAATAATTACGTCGAATCGGCAAGTATGCGCACATGACGATCAGAACGGACAGAACGATCAACGCTCGCGCGCAGACAAATCGGGCGCGAACCCAAAACGGGATCGGATTCCCCGCTCGCTCCGATCTTCCCGAAAGGTAAGCGATCTGAAACCCAAACAAGGCGAGCAGGAACGTCAGCGGGACGGCCTGGCGAAAATACGGCGCGACGCGGTCAATTTCGGGATTATCGTAATAAAAAAAAGGAAAAATCGCCGCGGCCAGCGAAACCCCGGCGAAAAAGATCAACCGCAACTGCCACGCCGCGCCCAAGTTTCGAATCATTCGAATCAAAAAAAGCGTCCCGACCGTCAGGGTCATGATTACGCCGGCGACCGCCAGGCGCGTTCCCGTCAGCCGCCACCCGCTCAACGCGAACAGCGCGGCGATCGACGTCAAACCCTCTATCCCAACCAGCAACTCCGAACGCTTAACGGAATCAGAGATGCGCATGTCGTCCCGTCAGCGATCGATCGGATCAAACGGATACAGCGGGCACGAATGAACTGCCGCGGCCTCCGCGCGGTCGGCAAAATACGTTCCGACATGCCAGCCCGACGTACCGTCGGTAAAGGTACATTCCGCCTTAACGAAAGCATCCCGTTCCGCGGCGTCCGCTTCCGGATTCGACAGATACAGATTCAGCGCATCCCGCAATTCGGATTCATTCGTCGCAACCCGACCGGCCTTAGCGGCGCGGAACCGTTCGTGGGTCGGCCATTCGCCGATCTCCGAAAGCCTCAGATCGAATTTACCCGGCGTATTCCATCCCTCCGGCGCGTCAATACAAACCGCGACAATCGGGCGGCGATGAATCGCGGTTTCGACGATCATTGTTGAGTAGACGGTACAGAACACATCCGACCAAGCCATCATCGACGCCTTCTCAGGCATATCTTCGCCGGAATAGAAGCCTAAATCGCCTCCCAACGCGACCGGTTCGACCAGATGAACGAGCGGATTATCGGCGATCAGCTCACGAATCCGCCGCGCTTCCTGCTCATAGAGAGATCCGGGAATAAAATGATTCGGATGCAGCCGGATCAGGAGCTGAGCCGGTTCGATCAGCGATCCGTCGCCGACGAGCTTTGCCAACGCTTCGATATCCTGATAGTTCGGCGAAAAACTGACAAAGGAGCAGGCGAAAGAAATCAATTTTCGGTTCGGATCCAGACCATGGAGCCCAAAATACGTTTCACGATCCATCAGCCATTCTTTCCGAAAATAACCGTCATATGTCGGGATCCCGCCGACGTTGACACGTTCGGGGAGCCAATCCGCTCCGTCCGTCAACTCCGTCTTCTGAATCTCCGACCAGGCGTTCGCCCACTGAACCGGCGCGCCAGGCAGACGATATGACGAAGGATTGTCCCATCCGATCACCGCATAAGCCGTTTCAACGCCGCGCCGCGCCGCCTCACGCAGCAGATAGCGATCCAACCGCCAACCCGCCGTCCCGGCGATGACCAGAACCGGGCGGTATTTCTCAAATAAATCGGCGTACAGCTCCGGCGTATATTTCATCTGCGCTCGGACATGACGTTTCCGCAGCCACGCCCATTTCCGCATCAGCGCCACCTTGGCGCGGACGAACGGAAGGATCAATTTCCCGCCGCGCGACGTCTCGAACGCCATTTGGCGCATGTGACTGTCAATTGCGTTTGTATTGACGCGATCCGAACCGCCCATCCAACGGATAAAATGATTCCAGTACTGAACGCGATGATCGACCTGATGGCTGTACGTTTTCGCGCGATCCAAGCGCAGCCCCTCGAAAATCAGACTCTCCGTTCCGAATTTCTCACGGATCTTGTCGGTAACGCCGTCATCGGTCAATACGACAACGCGGAATCCGCGCTGAAGAATCGTCCGTACCACGTCGGTCTGTAAAAAATATACGATGGCTAAGCCGTGATCGGCGCAGATAAAGATCGTCTTGGGTTCATTCGCCGGTTGAGGTCGGGCGTCTGATGTCTGCATCGTTTAAATACCTTTCCCGGATCAGCGCGCTTGCGCTTAATCCTGCCCGTAATACAATTTAAAAATTCGGTTATACAGCGCCAGAAGCGTTTTTCGGACCGGCGCGAAATCTTTCAGGCTCCGTTTCCGGGTTCCCGACGAAGCCGGTCCCGCAGCGGTACGGATTTCGAGCGTGTTGCTCAGGTTCATCACGTACGGTTCGGTCGGCATTAAGCGCAGCAATCCCGCCTGATTAACACGCTGATCCAGCTGCTTCACCTGGCCCATCGGGCGCGACATCTCAAACGGCAGGAACTGGGTCAGCGTTTTCTTATACGCCGTAAATTGCCAATGAGACGCCCCGGCTAACGCGCTTAATTCGCCGAATGAGATTTTCTGATCGGTCGAATTTTCGTAGTGGACGCGGATTTCTTCTTCCGACTGGCCGAGACTGACGTCGAATTCCCGAAAGGTCGCGAACGGAATAAAATCGCCCGATTCAAGCGTAACGGCGTCCGTTTTCCGCGCCCAGTCCAGCGTCCGATCGTAAAAATCGGGATTGGTTCGAAACGGACGCGCCGTAACCATCCCGACGTTCGGAAATCCCTCTAACAATTCGAGCGATTTTGAGAGCCAGCCTGGCGAAAAAAGCGCGTCGTTGTCAGTATACGCGATAATCTCTCCCGGCGCGGCGTTGAAAATAACGTTCCAGGCGCCGCCTTTTCCGAGATTCTTCTCCGACAGGATCAGGTATTGAATACGCCCCGCGTTCCGTTCCTCCGTCAGGTACGAAACGATCTCGGCGCAGCTCCCGTTATCAAAGACCATCAGATCGAAATCAACGCCTTCGGCCCCCGCGCGAACGGACCGCAGGCAGACGTCCAATACTTCCGGAAGCTTTTCGTAATATCCGCTGATAAACGGAATGTAATTCAAGACGGCGACCGTGACCCGCGCCGGCTGCGCGACGGATTTGACGAATTTCGCCGGATTTTGACCGAATCGCATGAGCCTGATAACCTTTATCCTTTACCTTTTTTCCCAAACTTTGCGCGCAGTTCGCGATACGCCTTTTGAGGATGAAAAAGCGCGAAAAAAATGTTCCCAAGGAGCTTCGAATTCATCCGGATCAACGGGAAAATTTCAATCTCGCGCAGCGTGCGATTAAAACTGAACGGACGACGTTTCAATTCCAAATCTTTCGTCAGCGCGAAATCGCAGTCCAGCAGGTTAAAAATCGTGCGTTTCCCACCTCCGAGTTCAACGTTCTTCGCCGACTCCGGCAATCGATAATGAGCTTGACCGCCGGGAAGGTGAGCGTAATCGTGATCCTGATGAATGATATCGATCGCCTCGGAACAGTCGATCAATTTCCAACCCTGACGGCGCGCCTCGTAGAACATCCAGTTATCCCAGCCCGACCGGCCGATCGCGAAATCGGGAATCGACCGGAAACAATCGCGCGGAAAGATAAAATAATCGCTGCCGCCGATCGGATGACGGCGCGCGCGCGTCCGGATATCTTCCTTAAGCCGCGCCTCCCAACCGTCGGAATAGTCAATTAACGCGCGCTGATCCAAGTCCCAGCGCTGCCCGACGAGGAGAAATTTCTCTTCGGAAACCGCGATCCGTTTCGCGATATCGACGAATTCCGGAAAGAGGATAATATCCGCGTTAACGTACGCTAAAAGCGGCGCGTCCGACGTCCGGCGCGCGATCTCGAAAATATCGCTGAGGAGCGGCGTTCCTGATTCGTTCCTGCGGACGTCTCCGACGAAGCGTACGTCCAGAGCCTTCGCCGCTTCCGCCACGCCGGGATCGTCGCCGATCAGGACAATATCGACGTCGCGCTTAAGCGCTTTCCATGATCGGATCGCGTTGGTCTGGATCGTAATAATATGCTCGCGCTCAAAACCTTTCGGCGAAATAAAAATGGTGAGGTCGCTCAAAATCGTCCCGCCTGACTGCGCTCGTCGATCATATCGACTTTCTTCGCATGGGTATTTTCGTTGAGACGTTCGATTTCCGGACATTCTTCAACGATTTTTAAAACATCGAGCCAGCGAACCGTCAGCGGGTCGGGAATCCGGCCAAAAAGCTCCGTCATCATTGCGAAATCCTCCGGCGTGTCGACCGTCCAGCGGTGCGCGCCGCAATCCGGATCATGGTCCATAATACGAACAGCGCAGCGTCCTGGCGTATTGTAGAACCAGGGCATTACATGCTCCCGCTCATACAGTTCTTTCGCCTCATGATACGCGCGCGTCAACCACGCCGTCGTCGTCATTTCTTCATCCAATCCGATCGGGTACGTCCGGCGCCAGGGCGGCGGCAGCCGGTTAGCGGCAAAATCCGCGCCTTCCGCATCATAAAATCGGATCAAATCGTCGATCAGCCCGGGATCAATCAACGGACAATCGCCGGTCACGCGTACGATCCGGTCAGCGCCGTTCGCCGTCGCCGCATGATAAAAACGGTCGAGGACATCGTAAACCGAACCCCGGAATACATTAATCCCGTTCGCGTTCGCCCAATCCGCAATCGGCCGATCGCTTTCATCTTCCGTCGTCGCGATCATAACGTCGTCGATCAGCTTCGCTCTTGAACCGCGGCGGACGACCCAATCCAACATCGGCCGGCCGGCGAATTCTTTCAGAACTTTTCCCGGGAGCCGGCTCGAACCCATTCGCGCTTGAATTATCAGCGTCGTTTTCATAAAATCAGTCTTCACCTCCGCTACCGAAAATTTACGCGGAGCGCGCAATTCCGGCGGCATGCCGAATCGCACCGGAATACGCCTCGGTAATTTTTCGAATATTTCGATCCCAATCCGCATCCGCCTCAATTCGGAAGCGCGCCGCCGCGCCGATCGGCGCCAACGTCGTTCGCCGCTTCGATAAAAACAACATCCGCTCCGCCATCGCGTCGCTGTCGCCGACGGGAAAAACAAAACCGTTCTTCCCGTCGTCCACCCATTCTAAATTTCCGGGAATATCCGATACCAGGACGGGCAAGCCGCAGCCCATCGCCTCCAACAGTGAGACCGATGAGCCGTCGGTAATCGACGAGCTCAGGTACAAATCGGCGGCGCGGTAATGGTCCGGCAGCTCGTCATACGGCTTCCGTCCCAACCATAGAATTCGTTCGCGAACCGACGCGGGCGCGGACGCCGCCGACGCCTTAAGCTTTTCGCTTTCCGAACCGTCCGCCAAGATCATTAGCCACAACGACGCGTCTTCCGGGGCGGCTTTCAAAAAAGCGTGGACCGTCGTGCCAACGCTGTAATTCGGTTCCAAGGAACGCAGGCTCAGCATTAAAAACGCGGACGCCGCCGCCAACTCGGCGCGCAGCTGACTTACGCCGGGCGAAAAACGGCGCGGATCGATCCCCCAGGGGAAAATCGTCGCCCGCGTCTCGTCATACCCCAACGCCGCCGCGCTTTCCAACTCGGTATAGCAGTCGCCTAAAAACCAGTCCGCCCGGTTCAGCGCGAATGCGGCGCGCTCTTTCTGCGCCGGATCGACGTAAATATCGTGGTTCAAGTCGAATCCCCAGGACATTGCCGTATGCGGACGCAGGCCAGCCAACGCTGTGATATACGACACGTCCGGAAGCGGACCGCTATGAATCACGTCGGGATCGATCCGCGAAAAGATTTCCTTTAAATCCGCCGCGACCTCAGGATACGACGCCGGATCGACGATTCCTTTTCCCCAACGCCAATCGACGGCCCGGATCCCGCTCGGAAGCGGCCGTCCGTCCAAACCGCGTTTCTCGTCGTTCAAACGCAAAAAGTACCCTTCGTGTCCGAGCGAAGCGATCGCGGTCAGAAATCGGACGTCATGCGGCGTATAATCGCGCGTAAAATATAAAACTTTCATTAATAGACGCTCCGACCGGCACGCTCAATCGCTGACATCCGAAAAAGAAATCTCTTTTCCGTACGGCAAATCGCGTTTCAGCGTCAGCCCGATCAACGCCGCGATTTCGTTCGGCTTGACCGCGCCCGGAACAGCCGGTCGCAGCACATCCAACATCTCACGGGTCAACTTCTCGCCGGCCTTCAAATCCCGTCCCGCGCGGACACAGCGGCGCTGAATGACCGCCGTTTCCGACTCGTTCGGATTAATGACCTTTTTTTCGGATCCCAGCGCCCGCTCAAGCTGCCGCGTCGTCACGACCATTTCTTCCCAGCTGCGCGGGTTCATCGCGAATTTATGATCCGGGCCTTCGCGGTTATTATCGTCGGTAAAATGTTTCTCAATGACGCGCGCGCCTAAAGTAACCGCGCCGAGAACGGTCGCATGTCCCGGGGTATGGTCCGATAAACCAAGAATCAATTTGGGCCAGCGCCGCGCGTATTCCTTCAGGACGTTCAGGTGAATATGATCGAAATTTTCGAGCGACGCAGTGTAATTCGTGTTGCACTGCATCAATACCAAATTCGGGTTGATCGCGGTAATCGCCCCGACCGCCCGCTCCACATCCGTCATCGTCGCCGCTCCTGTCGCTAACAGAACCGGCTTTCCCTTCGAAGCGACGCGTTCCAGCGATTCGATCCAATCGATATCGCCCGAGCCGATTTTGTAAATCGGCATGTACTGGTCCAGAAAGTCGATCGCTTCAAAATCGTACGCCGCCGAACAGTACAGAATTCCGACCTTGTCGCAGGTTTCTTTCAACTCTTCGGACCAGGCGTCAGGAACGGAAACGTCCTGATATGTCTCGAAAACCGACTTCCGCCAGGAAGCCTGATGAGATTGCTGTCCGCCCATGTTGCGGAAACCGTAATCGGAAACGATTTTCGCCGCTTTGAAATTTTGGAACTTCGCCGCGTCCGCGCCGGCTTCTTTCGCCAACCGGATAAGCTCCTTCGCGCGCCTCAAGTCGCCGTCGTGATTCGCGGCGATATCAGCGATAAAGTAAACCGGACGATTCAATCCGACCTTTTTCTCCCCAAAAGTTAATTCCATCGAACCTCCTGAATTTTTTTAACAAAACCCGAGTCCAAATCCGAACGGAATTCGCCCAATCCGCCGATCCCGTCGGGAACGTTTCCGCCCAGGAACGCCGAAAGCCGATCAATATTCATAACCAGGTTCGGCGACCGGACGGCGGTTAATCCGCTGTCGCGCCAGGATATCGGTCGGATTAACCCCGGATCGAAACCGAACGTCTTCGCAATTTCGACGCCGAATTCATACTTGCTCAGCAGCCGCGATCCGAAAACATGGAACAGCCCGCATTCGGAGGACCAAATCAGACGGCGGAGGATCCGAGCTAAATCGCTCACGTACAGCGGGCAAAAAACCACGTCGGTAAAACCCGAAACGCGGTTCCCCTCGAGCAGGTTGCGATAAAAAAATTCGCTCAGGCTGCGCCTTCCGCTAATCGACCAGCCGTAGAAATTAACCCGCGCAACGATCGCTTCAGGATTCGCTTCAAGGACGTTCCGTTCGCCCGCCAATTTAGTTTCCGCGTAAACGTTAATCGGATTCGCCGCGTCGCTTTCATGATATCCGTCCGCGCCCGGTTTCTCGCCGTCGAAGACCGCGTCCGTCGAAATATGAAGAAAAGGAATCGAACGCCGTTTCGCTTCATCCGCAAAAAGCGCCGGGACCGTCCCGTTGACGAAAGCCGCCGCTTCCGGCTCCTTTTCACACTGATCAACGTTCGCCATCGCGGCGCAGTGGAGAACTGCGTCGGCTTTCGCCGTTTCGATCAACCCGGCCGCCGCACCGTCATTGAAAAAATCCCTTTGAAGCGTTTCAAAGGGCAAATGGGATAGCTTAGTTTGATTGACGACGCCGATAATTTCGTATTCGCCATGGTACCGCAACGAGAAATTCAACCCCAATAAACCGGACGCGCCGGTTATCAAGATTCTTTTTTTAGCCATAAACCGGATCATCCCCGCCGTTCAGCTGCGACTCGACCTGATCGACCATTTTTTTAATCCCATCGATATCGAGCCATTCGCTGTTGTTGTCGCTTGAATAGCGGAAGCCCTCGGGACAATGCTTCCCGACTTTTTCCCATTCGCGCCCGAACCAGGTCACGCCGGAAGGCTGAACAACGAACATATCGTCCAATTCAATCGTGTTGCGCGCCTCATCGTCGGAAACGAGAACTTCATGCAGCTTTTCGCCCGGACGGATCCCGGTATAAACGATCTCCGCGCCCGGCGAAATCGCCAGCGCCAAATCTTTAACGGCCATACTGGGGATTTTCGGAATGAATACCTCGCCGCCGCGCATCTGTTCAATACAGCGGATAACGAAACGGACGCCATCTTCGAGCGAAATCCAGAAACGCGTCATGCGTTCGTCCGTCACGGTTAATCTTCCGCTGCCGCGCTGCTTGAGGAAAATCGGGACAACCGAACCGCGGCTGCCGACGACGTTCCCATATCGAACGCAGCTCAGGCGCGTTTCCCGTCCGCCGGAATAAGCGTTGCTTTGGACGACAAGTTTTTCCGCGGCCGCCTTCGTCGCGCCGTATAAATTGACCGGGCTGACCGCTTTATCGGTACTGAGCGCGAAAACTTTTTTAACGCCGGCGTCAAGCGCGGCGTCGATAACGTTCTGCGTCCCTAAGATATTCGTCTTAACCGCTTCGAACGGATTGTATTCGCAGGCGGGAACCTGTTTCAGCGCGGCGGCATGAACAACGATATCGACGCCCTGAAACGCGCGCCGCAGCCGCTCCAAATCACGGATATCGCCGATAAAATAACGCATGCAAGGATGATTCTTACCGGAAATCTGCATCTCGTATTGCTTCAGCTCGTCGCGGCTCAAGACGATAATCTTCGCCGGATGATACTCGCTGAGCATGATTTCGATAAACTTTTTACCGAAAGAACCGGTTCCGCCCGTTACCAATACAACTTTGTTGGTCCAATCCATGAATAACCCTCCGTCAGGAGTCAGGCCGCGTTCGACGCGAATCGCCTGATTCCAGTCGCTTAAATAAACTTGAATCCGGCTCGGAAGAAATCCGCCGAATTCCGATTTCGTTCGTTTTAGTCGGTTTTATTATAATCCGAATCGGCCGCGCCCGTATCGCTTTACCCGATCCTATGTTTTTTCCATCAGGATCAAAGGGTACTGACCGTCTTCGCCGTATTTTTCCGGCGCCGCGTTTTCGCGCGCGAAGAGCCGCCGCAGCGCCGCCTCGCCGTAAGGACGATGGATCAGCGCACGCAGCCAGCGGACCGAGACCGAACGCCAGCAACGGATCGTGACCTTCGAGCCCGGAGCGATCCGAGGAAGCTCGCTTCGAATCCAGTCGGCATCCAGCTTTCGGACGAACGTCCCGGTCGGCGTTTTTGCCGTTTCCGTCTTCGTTATTTCCGGCTTCACGCGTTCTTTCCCGCGCCAAATCGCGATTCGCCGTCCAACCCGTTCGGCCAATTTTACGATCGGGAGCCAGCGCTTCATCAGTTTCGATTCCGTCCAACCGTTGACAACGGCGGCGACTCCGCCCGCTTTCAGGACGCGCCAGATTTCGCCCCAAGCCGCCCGCTGATCGCTCAGGTCCAGGTGGTGCAGCGTATGCAGCGAGACAACGCCGTCGATCGTCCCAGGCGCGAACGGCAAGTTCGCGGCGTCGCCGACGACAAATAAGCCGTGACCGCCGATTCGCTTACGCGCTTCCTGTAACGCTGTCAGCGAAATATCGCAGCAGACACGGAATTCGTAATTTTCCGAATACGTCAGATACTCAGGATATTGAATCGGCCCGCAGCCAAGATCCATCAGATATGTCCCGCCCTGCGCCAAATACGGCGTAACGCGCAAATGGCACTGATGAATATATTCCGCCGAAACCGGGCGGAGATCTTCGTACCTGGCGTTCTGATAAAACCCGTCCGATTCGAGTTTCCAGCCGATCCGATCGTAAAATGCCCGGACGTCATCCTTCGATTCCATGCCCGTCACGCTCCTTCATCGATTTGAAGCTTCAAAATCTTTTTCCAGTCCATCGATTCACCCAAAAGATAACGGAACGATTCGTCGTATTCCGCTTGACCTTCAGGGCTGAGGACATAAGAGAACGGGCGCTTGTCGTAATCGTCCCACATGCGCACAAGGTGCCACGGGAACGGCCGCGGATATTCAAAGAAGAACGAATAAGCGTACGACCATGCCATACGTACCTGATCCTCCGTCAGAACGGCTTTCGCCGGTTCATTGAGGATCGAACTGACCATTTTATAATACGTGACCCAATTGTTCGGATCATAAGTAAAGCCGCGCCCGCGGTAATGCGTCTGACCGGCGACGACGACCGGAACGCCGCTCATCGCCATTTCAAGCCCCATCGTCGTCGTATAAACCAGCCCGACCGTCGCAATATCGACAAGATCGTATGAATTCGTCTTGTCGGTCGGCGTAATCAGGTGAATATGAGGCGGCAAGCTTGGGCAAAGCGCCTCAACCACGTCGACCATCGACGTACCGTGTGTGAATTGTTCGCCGGGATGAACGCGGATGACGAGCTGAGCGTCGGTCCGCTCAAGGAAGTACTGAATCGTCCGCTCGATCCATTCCGCCATATTGCGCGAAAAAGTCTGGCGTCCGAGCGTCAGCGAATCGCCGAGGACGTTCGTCGCCAGGAAGACGATCGGACGATCGTCCAAACCGAGTTCGGCGCGGATTTTTTCCTGCCCGACGCGCTCCGCGCCCTGCCAGCGGCGCGAGAAATTTTCCCAAAGATCGGCCTTTTGCCGCGCGCTGAACATCGCGCGTACTTTTTCAAGTTCGGCGTCGCTCGCCGGAACGTCCTTTCGTACCGCCCAAAGATCGTCCGTTTCCTGGCGCATGACTTCACGATTCTGCGCGATCCAAATACGCTTGCGCTGTTCGCCGAATTCATAGGTCGTAACCGGAATCTCCAGCCATTTCGCGATCCGATAGGCAACGCCCATCTCCTGAATCGTACCGTTCGGAACAATCATCTGATCCGGACGATTCGCCTGGATCCAGTTATACAGCAGCTTAGCAAACGTCTCATTCCGTTCCTGACGCATCTTGTACAGCTGATTTTCCGTGTCGATCTCTTCAACTTGGAGCGTGTACTGAGCGTCATAGATCGAAATTTCAGACGCGATCGAAGCGATTTCTTCCGGAAACGACTTATACATCGGAAACGCCGGCATGAACGAGTGAACCGTCATGAATTTTTCAGCACCCTCGAGAACCTTTTTCGTATATAAATCCTGTTTCCGAACGTCGAATTTATTAACCGGATTCTTCCAGTCCGCGTAAGGAAGGTATCCGAACGTCACCTGGTGTCCCTGCGCAGCGAAATACAACGCCAGCGTCGCCGCTTCCTCGATCCAATAATGAAGCGAAGTAAAAACCAGAATTTTTTTGGGGTTTTCGATCTTTTTTCGGTTGGCCTCGAGCTCTTCCAACATTTTCGGAAGCCGCGCCTTCAAATTTTTCAGCGAAAAACGCGTTCCCGGCTCGCTATTGTTCTTTAATTGAAAATAAAATTCGGCCGTAAGCGGAATTTCGCCTAAAAACCGCGTAATTAACTGTTTATACCCGATCGACATGATTCAACCTCAATTTCCCAATCCAATTTCGGACGGACTAAACCTGTTCGCGCCTCCGCCCATTGCGTTCCCGGCGCGCCGGTTCCGTCAACGTTAAACGTCAGCGCATGTTCGTCATGAAAGTAACGCTTAATTCGGAACGTACTGGCGTTGACGCCGACGACGAACCGTCCCTCGTTCAATAAATTCGCCGGTACAACGCAGCGGCTTCGATAGACGCCCGCGCTACGCGTCGAAAATTTTTCAAATTTTCCCGGATCGTCAACGTCGAACGAAGTAAAAACGAATTCACCGCGCGTAGAAATCAGGTAAAACCCGACCCTCAGCCCCGTAATCGCGTCGTCCAAGCGATAGGTAAAATCGATCGAAAATTCGTCCGTCGAGCGAACGGTATCGGCGACGCTTCCCTGCGAATTAATAATTTTCAACGCGAGCGGTTTAAACGGCGCCGCGTCAGCCGGAACCTCGCCCGACTTCCAAACGCGCTCGCCGCCCTGCGAAAAGCCATGCGAAAGATAATAATCGACCGCTTCCGCCGTCGGCGCCTGCATAGCCAGACGGCCCTTATCCAAAACGATCGTCTCGGACGTCAAACGCAAAATTGCAGACATATTATGCGAAACGAAAAGAACCGTCCGCCCAGCGTTGGCGACGTCGCTCATCTTTCCCAGGCACTTGCGCTGGAATTCCGCGTCCCCAACCGCCAGAACCTCGTCGACAACAAGAACTTCCGGTTCGAGATGCGCCGCGACGGCGAACGCCAAGCGCAAATACATCCCGCTCGAATAACGTTTCACCGGCGTATCGATAAAACGCTCCACTTCCGAAAACGCGATAATCTCGTCTAACTTAGCGGCAATCTCGTTATTCTTCATTCCCAAAATCGCGCCGTTCAGAAAAATATTCTCGCGGCCGGTCAGCTCCGGATGAAACCCGGTTCCTACCTCGAGGAGCGAACCGACGCGGCCGTAAATTTTCGCCCGGCCGACCGTCGGATCGGTCACGCGCGATAAGATTTTCAAAAGTGTCGATTTTCCGGCGCCGTTTCGACCGATAATTCCGACCGCCTGACCCTCTGCGACCTTGAATGAAACGTCCTGAAGCGCCCAGAAAGTATTCGCCTCTGTCGCTCCTGCGTTCGCGCGTCCGAAATTTTTGATCCTTTCGCTGATCGTTTCGCGGAATGTCCGATACATCGTCGGCATGGAGCCGATCCGGTAGCGCTTCCCGATTTTATTAACATCAACGGAATATCGACTGGTCATGGCTTCTCCGTCAGATCACGTCCGCAAAATTCCGTTCCATCCGACGGAAGTAAACCAATCCGGTCACAAGGATCGCCAATGAAATCAGCAACGAAAACAACAAGCTCTGCCATGGAACCTCGGCGTACGTCCCCAACAGGGCGCGCCGAAAACCGTTGACAACGCCGACCATCGGGTTCAGGTGATAGACCGTCCGCCATTTCGGATTTTTAATCAAGTCGGATCCGTACGCGATCGGCGTCAGGTACATCCAAAGCTGAGAAATAAACGGAATAATATACCCAATATCGCGGTACAGCACATCCAGCGCTGAAAACCATAAGCTCACTCCGAACGCCGTAATCACCGTCAAAAGCAGGTAAAACGGCAACAACAGCGCATACACGTTCGGCATGTAACCGTAATAAACCATCATCGCGATCAGGATCGGGAACGCCACAAAAAAATCGGCGACGCTCGATAAAACGCTCGAAACCGGCAGCACGACGCGCGGAAAATAAATCTTCGTAACCATGTTGCGGTTACTGACGAGCGATTTACTGCCGTTGCGAAACGCGTTTTCAAACAGCTGCCAAGGGAGCAAACCGGCCAGCGAAAAAAGCGGATACGGGATTCCGTCGGACGGGACCGAGGCCAGATTCCCGAAAAAAATTGAGAAAACGACCATCGTCATAACAGGCTGGACAACCGCCCAGGCTACGCCCAATAGCGTTTGCTTATAACGAACCTTCAGGTCTCGCCAGCTCAGAAAATAAATAAGTTCGCGATAGCGCGTCAGCTCTCTCAAATCGATTAATCGCCAACCGCTTGCCGGTTGAATCGTGACTTCCGGAATCGTATCGCCGTTCCTCGTCTCCAAATCGATTAACCTTTCGCTAAAATCCGATCGCGATTATCAATATAGTATCGGATCGTATTTTTCAAGCCGGTTTCGAAATCGGTCGACGCGCGGAAACCGAATTCCTGTTCAGCGCGGGTAACGTCAAGCGCGCGCCGCGGCTGACCGTTCGGTTTCGTCGTATCGTAAACGAGATTTCCTTCGTAACCGATTTCGCGCGCAATCAGCGCAGCCAGATCGCGGATCGAAATTTCCATTCCCGAACCAATATTGACCGGATCGGCGCCATTATAAAACTCGGTCGCGAGCAGGATCCCCTCCGCCGCGTCATCGGCGTAGATAAACTCGCGCGTCGGCGAACCGTCGCCCCAAATTACAACCTCAGGCTTGCCGGCGGCCTTCGCTTCGTAAAATTTCAGGATCAACGCCGGGATAACGTGAGACGATTTCGGACTGAAATTATCGCGCGGACCGTATAAATTGACCGGAAGCAGGTAAATAGCGTTGAATCCGTATTGCTGCCGATAAGCCTGTCCCTGAACCAGGAGCATCTTTTTCGCCAACCCGTACGGCGCGTTCGTTTCTTCCGGATAACCCGTCCATAAGTCGTCTTCCCTGAACGGAATCGGCGTAAACTTCGGGTATGCGCAGATCGTCCCGATCGAAACGAACTTCCCGACGCCGGATCGCCACGCTTCATGCATTAACTGAACGCCCATCATCAGGTTATCGTAGAAAAATTCAGCGCCATGAAGCTGGTTCGCGCCGATACCGCCGACGTTGGCGGCTAAATGAATAATGATTTCAGGTTTCGCGTCGGCGAGAAGGCGTTTAACATGGATTGGATCGACAAGGTTATAATCTTCAAAAGCAGGAATAAAAATATCTTCGACGCCGCGCGCTTTAAGCCGATCGATGACGAACGAGCCTAAAAAGCCAAAACCTCCGGTGACGCAAATCCGTTTACCGATCAACGGTGATTTTCCCGCCATAAAAATTCCTCTCAAAATAAGCAGCCGCCCGAAAGAATTCTGTTCTGAATCCGCTTGGATCGGGCGCGGCTTTTTTTATCGGATTTAATTTTGATACAAAAAAATGCGCTGCTGTTTTATTCATATGGCGTTCGTCGCATGAATATTGACGCGCACTTATTCGTAGACCCGATTGCGCTATTATACCCGATTCACACTTTCGGGTCAAGAATTTCCCGTCCGCTCAACTTTTCGCAACCGTTTTCACGCTATATATTAGTGCGCGTCATCCGGGAACGGAAATATATAGATATCCTAATTTCAAACGTCAAGCACTTCGAAGACCCTTCCCGGTTCCCGCCAAAGCGCTTTTTCTCGCAGGCTTCCAGCTCGCAACCTGCGAGTTGTAATAAATTGAATTCAATTCAAGCGAAAACATTCTATAATTGTACGTATGAGAAACGGAATTTTCTTCTATTCGAATAGCTGTCTGTGTATCTTGCGAGAGATTCCAGCCTCGTCCAGCTTCGGTTGACGTCCCGACCGAAGCGAAAACGGACGAACGGAATTTTCTCGCGTGTATTAGGTTCTACGGCTGGGCGGTCCGTTCGTTTTTCTTTTAAGACTGAAATGAACGTTGATAACGGCTGTCCCTCCGCCATATTGTTATCCGAATCGAAACCTGTAATTGAAACTCACTAAAGAAGGAGTACGTCGTTATGAAAAACAAATCTGTCTTGATTCTTGTCGTTTTTGTGTTTTTAGCGGCTTTTTTCCCCGTCAGCGCGGAGGCTGATAACGGAACGCTGACCGTCGGTTTATCCGTCGAACCGTTTACGCTCGATCCTGCCGGAGGCGTTTACATCCCGGAACATTTTGTCATTCAGCATATTTACGATCCGTTGATTTTCTCCGGGCCGGACGGCGAGCTGTACCCCGGTTTGGCGAGCGAATGGTCGGCAAACGAGGACGGGACTGAATTCACGTTCAAACTGCGCGACGACGTCAAGTTCCATGATGGGACTGCGTTTAACGCCGAAGCGGTAAAGATCGCGCTTGACCGCGCTCAAAAAGGGGTAACGCCGTCATCGGCTGCGCCGGCGCTGCTGACGACCTATGTTGAGACCGAAGTCGTAGACGACGCGACCGTTATCGTTAAGTTCAGCGAAACGAACGCCACATTTTTGCAGGATCTGTCGCGCGCTTGGCTGATGATTCCCTCTCCGGCTGCCATTGCCGATCTCGACAGCGGTAAATTGGCTTTCATCGGAACCGGTCCGTTCGTCTTCGACTCCTGGGCACAGCAGGACAGCATCACACTCAAAAAAAATCCCGATTATAACGTCGCGCCGGCTTTCATGGCGCACAGCGGCCCGGCTTACCTTGAAGAAATCGTTTTTCGAATCCTTCCCGAAACCGCGACCCGTTTAATCGCGCTCCAGACCGGCGAAGCCCAGATCGTTCAGGATCCTTCTCCGGTCGACGCCGCCGGCATGGTTGATGATCCGAACGTCCAAATCTTTACGTTCGCCGCTCCCGGCGTCCCCGCCCATCAGATGATCAATACTGAAAAATTTCCAACGGATGATCTGAACGTTCGAATCGCAATGAATTACGCCGTAGACCAGGAAGCGATCATGATGGCGGCAAGCCTCGGATTGACCCAGCCGGCGTTCAGCATTATCTCGCCGTCGACCTGGGCCTACAATCCGGACGCCGACAACATGTATCCGTACGATCTTGAGAAAGCTAAAGCGATTCTCGAAGAAGCCGGCTGGATCGACAGCGACGGCGACGGTATTCGCGAAAAAGACGGCCGGAAACTGACGATTGAATATCCGGCCTTACCGGCGTACGAAGAACAATTCATGGAACTATTGGCTTACTCGCTTCAGGACGCAGGATTCGAAGTCAACCTGACGACAATGGACGACGCCGGAATTTCGGCCGTCGGCGCCGCGGGAGATCATAACATCCTGAACATGGGCTGGATCAGCCGCGATCCGTCCGTCCTGAGTTATATGTTCCTTTCTTCGAATATTGAAGGCGGCTCGGCCTATACGCGTTTCCGGGACGCGCGCCTCGATGAAATCCTGACCGAAGCGCCGAAAACGGTCGATCCAGAAAAACGGAAAGCGCTTTACGAAGAAGCCCAAACGATTATCATGGAAAACGCCCTCGTTATTCCGATTCATACCTATGGGAATTTATACGTCGCTGACGCCGCTGTCGAAGGGTTCATGTTCGACGCCGAAGGTTATCCGCTGCTTTACGACGTTACCCTTGCCAAATAAAGCCGAAAATGTGGAATTATTTAGGTAGAAGACTGCTGACCTCGCTGTCGATCCTGATCGGCGTATCGGTGCTGACTTTTCTGATGATTCATGTGATGCCCGGCGATCCGGTTAAGGTTATCGTCGGCCGGCTGACCACGTCGCCGGAACGAATCGAAACGCTGAGAGAGGAATTGGGTTTCAACGACCCAATCCCTCTCCAGTATCTAAATTATCTCGGACGTTTCATCCGGGGCGACATGGGTACAAGTATCCGCAATAACCGTCCCGTTTTCGATCAGATCATGGAACAGCTGCCCAACACGCTGCAGCTTGGCCTGATCACAGTGACCATTTCAACGATCTTTGGAATCCTGATCGGAATCTTCAGCGCGGCGACGAAATATTCGCTCGTCGACCGCGTCCTATCCTTTATCAGCCTTTCGGTCATTTCGATTCCGCCGTTTTTTATCGCGCTGCTGCTGATCCTGATCTTCTCGGTTCGCCTGAAATGGATCCCGGCGGTCGCGAAAACCGGCGATCCGCGCGGGCTGATCCTTCCCGCCGTTTCATTGGCGCTTGGCGAGATTTTCTGGCTGGCGCGAATCGTCCGAAACGCCGTTATTGAGGAAACGAATAAACTTTATCCAAACCTCGCAAAGTCGAAAGGTTTGAGCCGTCCCGGGATCCTCATGGAACACATATTGCCGAATGTCCTGATCCCGACCGTAACCGCGATCTCTATTCAACTTGTCTATATCTTAGCCGGATCGGTCGTCATCGAATCGATCTTCGCGCGCCAGGGAATAGGCGGACTCGCCGTCCTCGGTATAAAGAATCAGGACTTTCCGCTTATTCAGGGAACCGTCACCGTCCTCGCGGCAATTTACGTCGTCGTTAACACGATTACCGATATTTTCTACGCTGTCGTCGACCCGCGCGTGAGGCTCGGATGAACGAAATTAAACGAATTTATCGGGACAAACCGAATCCGCGCCCGAACCGCGCGCGCCAGCTATTCTCTAATTTCAATTTCGTCGTCGGTTTGGCTCTCCTCAGCGTCACGATTTTTATCGCCGTTTTCGCTCCGCTCCTCGCTACCGACGACGTCAACAAAGCCGACCCCCGCGCTTCGTTTATGCCTCCAAGCGCGGACCACTGGATGGGGACGGACAAGTTAGGGCGCGATATCTGGTCGCGTTTCGTCTTCGGCGGACGCGTTTCGCTCGTAATCGGACTTTCAGCGATGGTGATCGGAATGTGCGCCGGAACGGTCATGGGGATATTCGCCGGATTCTACGGCGGTTGGATCGACTCGGCGATCAGTTGGATTACCGAAGTCCTGATGGCTTTTCCGGGAATTCTCTTAGCGCTGACGATCATGGCGATCCTCGGCCCCGGCGTCAATAACGTCATCCTCGCCGTCGGGATCGGAACGATTCCCCAATTCATGCGCATGGCGCGCAGCGCGGTTCTGAAAACGCGCGAAATGGATTTTATCGACGCCGCGCGGACGATCGGCTGTTCCGACGCGAGAATCCTCTTCCGCCATATCCTTCCAAATATCATCCAGTCGGTCATTGTACTGGCGACACTCGGAATCGGAAGCGCGATCCTCGAAGGATCCTCGCTGAGTTATTTAGGGCTTGGCGCGCAACCGCTGACGCCGGAATGGGGCTCGATGATCAACGCCGGGCGCACTTTCCTGCAAAACGCCTGGTGGGGCAGCGTTTTTCCCGGCATTGGCGTCTTTCTGGCAATTCTGAGTATCAATATGCTGGGTGAAGGCCTGAGCCAGGTCTTCGATCCGGTCAACCAATAGCGGACAAAAATGGAACAAAACATACTGATTTTAAACGGACGGATTAAACGCTTCGATCCGATGAACGCGGTGGGCACGGAAACGGTCGAAAGCGCGATCCTGGTCGAAAACGGAAGAATCCGCGCGATCGGCGACCCGCTTTCGCTGCCGAGCGAAACGGTTTCCGGATTAAAAACGATCGACGCCAAAGGAGCGCTGATCGTTCCCGGCTTCGTCGACGCTCATAACCATTTTACCGCTATGGGCATGCAGAAATTTGAGCTCGATCTTGGCGGGCTGCGCCTGAAGAGGGATATCTTAAACGCGATCGCGATCAAAAATACGCTGATCAGCCGAAACAAACCGTTGATCGCTTTCAACTATGAATACGATATCCTGAGCGAATCTGAACGAATCAGCGACAAAGAATTAGAACGCGTCGCGCCGAACCGATTGATCCAAATTACCGACCGCACCGGGCATATGTCGGTAACAACGCGTATGACGCTTCGAACCGCAGGCGTTCACATCAAGAACGCCGACTGTTTCCGCTGCGAACTGAAATGCGAATTTATCGACAGCGCGTTCAACGGCGAAATCTGCGGCGCCGCCAACGGCCAATTATATAATTTCATGAAAAACGGTTACCGCCGATCCCCATTTCTTAAAATGAGCTGGAAACAGGCGGCCGAAATCGCCGTCGCGCATGGCGTAACCTCGATTCACGCGCTGATTGACGAGGATGAGCTGAGCGAACTGATCGAATACCGCGATTGTCTGCCGCTGAACTTGAAAATTTTTACACAGACGCATAACGTCCAGAAGGTTAAAAAAGCCGGATTGAAACAGATCGGGGGCTGCGGCAAGGTCCTCTTAGACGGAGACACCGGTCCTCATACGGCCGCGATGCTCGCGCCATATACCGATCTGCCCGACAATGACGGAATCCTTTATTTCAGCGATGAAGAACTGGAAGCGTTCATGAGCGAAGCTCATGCGGAAGATCTTCAAATCGGGCTGCACTGCGTTGGAGACCGCGCCAGCGAACAATTTTTGCGCGTCATCGAAAAAGTCGTCCGAGCCAATCCCCAAAAACGGCTTCGTCATCGAATTGAACATTTTTCGTTCGGAACCGCCGCCCAGATTCAAAAGGCGAAACAGCTCGGCGTCTGCGTCTCGGCGCAGCCCGCTTTCAACCATTACTGGACGCACGACACCTATTACGATTTACTCGGGAAAGAACGCGCGCACCGCGTTGATCCGGTCGCATCAATTATGGATCAGAACGTCCCGGTCGCACTCGGGTCAGACTGTACCGTGACGCCTTGCGATCCGCTCTTGTCGATTCATGCAGCCGTCAATCACACGCTGGTTCATGAACGAATCAGCGCCGACCGGGCGCTTATAGCGCATACCTTCGGCGGCGCTTATCTCAGCCACGACGAGAATCTTCACGGAACGATCGCCGTCGGGAAAGCGGCTGATCTGGCCTTTCTCGAAGCCGATCCCGCCGAAGTCGCGCCGCATGAAATCAAGGAAATCCCAGTCTTGAAAACGCTCTTCGGTGGGCAAGTCGTTTTTGAGCGCTGAACTTTATAACGCCACGTCTTCAGAATAGCTAATTTCTCCGATCAACGATTCAATCCCGGTAAGATCGAAATCTTCCGGAACAATCATAAAAAACACGCTGTTATCCGACGATTCAAGCCGGACGCGCCGTCCGGCCGAAACCCAGCCGTTCGCCGCGTCCGATTTTCCAAAGCGCGCGTTCAAGTAATCTTCCATCGCGTCGAAAAATTCGTTCGCGTTTCGCCGCGAGTCCCACTGCGTCTCGGAGAAAAGGAAACCTTCCCTGGAACAGCGCCCAAATCGAAACGCGCCTCCGCCCCAACCCTCGGTCGCCCGCAGCGCTGTCTTAGCGTCAAGACGCCAGCGCTTATCAATCCCAAGCGTCATCATCCACCGTAAATCAAGCTCGTTCATGACGTTCAGCTGAACCAATTCGCAGCCGCTCGACTCAAAAACTTCGTCAAAAATATCGATCGAAACGGAAATCGGCTCGTCAATTCCGTATTTCTCAGGGTGAATAAGCTGTTCGATCGAAGCCGGCGGATCCAGAAGCAGCTTGTTAACGCCGTCGAATCCGTCGCGCATAAAGTAGTTATACACGAATGTAAATCCGTAACTGTAATCCATCAGGATCGATTCCTGATAAAAAAGCGGCGCTTGACTGAAGAACGAATCCTCCTGGCTCTTTTTTTCCCGACCCTGGCGCATCAACCGCATCATATCCCGATCCTGTCCCACAATGGTTTCGGTCAGGACCGCGTCGCCTTCGATCACAGCACGTCCGAGCAGGCACGATTCGTTGTTCGCCCGGCAATAATCGCCATCATAATATTTCTTCAATTCCGGGAAGTTGCTGAATTGCAGGAAATGCGTATACTCGTGGCTCAGCGTCCGCAAGATCTCGCTCTCATCCGCTTCCCGCGGCAGCATCATGATATTTTCCTGATTATCATAATATCCGGCGATCTGTTCCGTATAGAGCCGCGTATAGAAATCTTTAATGTCGAAATCTTCCGGGATAAACCCGAACAGGCTGAGCATCCCGCGTTCATCCGCGATATCTTCTTCGCTCAGCTGCGATTCAAAAGATTCGACGATTTTGGCTTGAAGCTCGTCTCGCGTCATGAAAACGATTTGTAATGGCTCGTCCGTCGTCAGCCCGCGGACCTTTTCAACATACGCGATGACTTTCTTTTGGCTCTCGCTTAGATCGTCGGCCGTAATGTAAACGTGGCGTTCCGAAGGTTCGTCAACCGCGTCGGCTTGATCTTCCGGATCCGACGTTTCCATGAAAGCGGACGGAAGCGCCGTCTCGGTTGGGGATGACGCCGGTTGACCGCGAAAATCTTCAGCTGATTCCGGTTCAGCCGTGGGAAAAGTCGAAACGATCCTTCCCGCATCTTCGCGAAACTCGACGGCCGTCGTTTCGCTGCGCGTCGATACGCGCTCCCGGATCGAGGGGACAAACTTAAAATAAAGCCATGCCGCCAAGCCCCAGAAAACAATATGCGCAAGAATAACGATTCCGACAATGACGATAAGCGTTTTTTTCGATTTCTGACTCTCCACAACTTCCTTCTTTCAATCGATATAGAATACTAACGATATTCGGAAATATATTTCAGCGCGTAGCGAACGTCCTGGTCCTCAGGAGCAAGCCGCGCCGCACGTTCAAAAATTTCCTCCGCCGCACGGTTTTCATCCCGCAATACGTACCCCCAGCCTTTCCAAAGCAGGACTCGAAGCGATTGGCGATTCAATTTTAATCCGTAATCTGCCCAGGCGATCAACTCGTCGGCACATCCGCTATGAAACAGAACGTCGTAAAGGAACGGATAAAACGCGTCGACGCGATCCGGCAGATCCAAATTACTCGCCGAGCGGAAATTTGCCAACGCCTCGCGATGCCGACCTGCGGCCGCATTCGCCCGCGCTAAATTCAGCCACGTGAAAACGTTCTGCGGGATGTTGGCGGCGTCGGTCTGAAACTTATCGAGAGAGCGTTCGAGATTCCGCCGCTCGTCCCAGTCTTCGCCGAGCGCACCCATAAGCGCTTCAGACTGATCATCACGGTAAACGACGAGGTATTCGCGTCCGAACGCGTACCAATCCCGCATAAAATCTTCCGCCGGAAAATCCAACCGGTCCGCTTGAGAATGATCGCGAAACGCGATCGTTCCCGCCGCGTCGTCCGTTCCAAAAACGACGGCGAAACGGCGCGCGCGGCGGTCGTCGTCCGGAAACGCGGGGAACGCGGCCGTACTGCTAAACGGGACGATAACCGGAAGTCCGGCGGCGAGGATCGCTGACAGTTGATCAGAATGACCATTCAGACGCGACAGCGTCGCCAGTTCCGGATGATTCCCGGCGACGTAAGCCGCCAGCTCCGGAATACCGACCGGTGCGGAAAGATACCCCGGGCGCAGTTTCGCTTGAATCGCGTACTGATTCGTCGTATGCCCTAAAAAACGTAAAACGGTCGATAAAGCCGCCGGACCGTCGTTCATCAGGTCCGCCCGTTCAAACGTCGGCAGCGTTAGCAGCCGCGCCTGAGCCTGGATAACCGGGAATTCAGTTCCAACCGGCGTCGCGTCGTTTTTCCGATCGGCGAAAACCCAGTTCATCCCTGCCGTCGGCGTTGAGGTCGGCTCGGAACCGTTTAATCCGGAGGCGCCTTCCGATTCGCCGGCATCAGCCTCATCCGCTAAAACCGATTGAAGCGCCTCAAGACTATCAGCGAAAATAACTTCCGCGTCCGGGAGTTCGGGGACTTCGTAGATTGGTTGATTCAGGAATTCGCGCGCTTGCGGACGGCGCGGGCGCAGTATGCTGCCCCGTATATAGGCGTACGCCGGGTAAAGCGGCGGAAAAAATATTTGGCGCGCGGTCGGAACAAGCGCGACCCAAATAAAGGCGACTAAAATAAAAATCAGGATCGTCCCGATCGCGCTTCCTCTCCGTTTTTCCTCTTTATAGAAAAACGGTTTCCGTTTATTTCTCATGAACCTCGTTGTCGCGGATTCGTTCAAGAACCAACAGAATTAGAACCGAGAAAAATATCAAAACAGCGATCACCGTACCGCCGATAATAATCCCGTTCGTTTCTGTCTGGTTTTCGAAGTATTCCGGGTCCAGATGGGACAAGCGCGCCGGAACGTACGTCGCCGCCGAGATCACGATTTCACCGCCGGATTCATCATCGTCGGCACCGTTTTCCCGGGTCGCCGGGGCCGCTTCGCTGTTGCGCCCGATTTCTTCAGGCGCGACAGCCGGACCGCGACCGGCATCCCGACTCGGGTCACGGACAATAATCGCTGAAAAAATAATCATAATAAAGATAATCGAGACGATCGTCGCAATTGAGGAAAAATTTCGGCTAAAAGGTATCTGATCTTTCATCATTGACAATTTTCCAATCCGTCACAATAAAGGATTCTTTATTCCGGTAAAACGCCGATCTGTCAATTCACCGCTTCAATCGCTTCTGCGGCAGCTTTTTCCGGCGTCATTGTCGTTTGAATCACCTTGGATATCGCGCTATTCAAAATTGGGACAAGCTTCGCGATAATATTCCCGCTTTGAATTAAAGCGCCCTTTTCGCTCATCAAAGACACCCCCTCGTATCCCGAATCGGCGCCCCAATTCTTCAGATCGGTATTCCGAACCGGAAGGTACCCGCCCGAAAACGTCCAGCGGTCGTTAAATTCCGACGCGGCGATCGCCTTCCCCAACTCGATCGCCAATTCCTGAATCTCGGGGCTTCGCGCCGTTATGACGACGTTCCAGGTATTAACGAGCGGATACGGACTCGAATTGTCGGTACGCGGAAGCGGGATCGCGATAAAATCGGGACGGCGATTATGTCTGTACTGCGAAAAACGCGTAACGGTAATTTGGTACGTTCCGTCGGTAAACTGTTTCCAACTTTGCCCGACGTTCGAATCTTTCGCGATCGCCGGCGGGAACGCGCCCTTCTGGCCGCCGTTCAGGAAAAAATTCAG
Organism: Flexilinea sp.; assembly: GCA_034430295.1. Lineage (GTDB taxonomy): Bacteria > Chloroflexota > Anaerolineae > Anaerolineales > Anaerolineaceae > Flexilinea. The sequence continues at coordinate 4,665 of DAOUFC010000088.1, read as the reverse complement.
CGTTTGCGTCAGGATCTCCTGATCCAGCCACGGTTTGCCCTGTTCATCCGTCGTCCTTCCGCCTAAGGACACGTAAATAAACAATCCGAATAAATCGGTCACTGAGTTCGGTTCGAATCCGATCGGCAGCCCGCGCGTCAGGATCTCCTCCCAATTGTTCATGTCCGGTCCGGTCAAAGCGGGCCGGTACGCTAAAACGAGCGGATCGCCGGCGACCGGGATCCCATATAAAACGTTATCGACGAACGCCGATTCGCGCGCGAAGCGGAACCAGGTTTCCGCTTCGGAGAAGAGATCCGTCTCGATCGGATAAATCAATCCTTTCTGAACCGCGGTCATCATATCGTTCCGGTCGAGGATAACCAGCGCCGGAACGACGTTCGGCGCCGCGTCCGCCGCCAGCGACAGCATATTCAGTTCGGACGCTTCCCCGCCCGTATCCTTAATCCGATAGTTGATAGAAATATTCTGGTTTTCGCTCATGAATTCGGTAAACAGGTCGCCGAGCGTTGTCGCGCTTTGCGCTTGGGTCGACGGATCAAACTGCGGCGGGAGCCAAACGAGAATTTCTTTCGTCGTTGTTTCGACAGTCTCAAATAGCGCCTGTTCGTTGCGCTCCGCCTGGTCCGCCGTCGCGGTCGCGCCAAAATCGACCGCTTCTTCGGTCGGTCCGAACGTTTCCCGCCCGCCGGGTTCCGGCGTATCGGTCGCGTCGCCGTCAGCCTCCGGAACGCAGCCGCTTCCGAACACAGCGAGAAGCAGCGCAGCCAGGATAATCCCGAGCCGTCCGCGCCGTTTCAATCGCGAAGGATCAGCCGTTCGTTTCATCGCATCCAGTCCTCCCGTCAGTTTTCGAACGGAACCCGACAGACGGGCGCAACTCCCTTCCTCGGGTTCCGTGGTTCAGATTCCAATATTAAAGCGCAATCTGCTTTGATAAAAACTCGCCGAGCAGCGTCACCGCCCGCGAAAAGTCGTTCATATCGATCATTTCGGAAGGAGAATGAACGTAGCGGCAGGCAAGCGACAAACACGTCGACGGTACGCCGGAGCGCGTACCGGAAATCGCGCCCGCGTCCGTTCCGGCGAACCGCAGCACTTCCATCTGCAACGGAATTCCGGCGCGCTTCGCGGCAGCTTTAAACGCGGCGTTGACGCCCGGATGAGCGATCAGCGAGCCGTCGCGAACCTTCAGGCAGGGTCCCGCGCCCAAAACCATATTGCCTTGAGGCCCGTTCGGCTGGTCCGCCGCCAGCGTTACGTCCAACGCGACGCCGATTTCCGGATCGACGGCGTAAGCCGACGTTTTCGCGCCGCGCAGCCCGACTTCTTCCTGCGTCGAGAAGACGAAATAGACCTCGTTCGAGTCAACGCCGCCGGACGCTTTTAACGCCTTGATCGTTTCAACAGCGAGAGCGCAGCCGCTCCGATCGTCGAGCGCTTTCGAGACAACGCGGTCGCCGAGATCGATAAACGGGCGCTCAAAAACGGCGACGTCGCCGACCGAAACGGGACAGTCCGCCTTGGAACCGACGCCGAAATCGATAAACAGCTCGCTGACCTTCGGGACGCCGCTCATTTTCTCCGTTTCGGCGTATAAAACGCCGCGCGCGCCGTTCGCGAACAAGACGCGGCTCCCAAAACAGGTCAGCGGATTCACGCCGCCGATCATCGCGACATAAGCGAAACCTTGTTCGTTCACGTGTGAAACCATGAGCCCGATTTCATCCATATGAGCCGAGACCATGACGCGCTTCCCGCCTTCTTTTTTCGTCCCGACGCGCGCGATCAGATTCCCCATAACGTCCGTTTTCAGCTCGTCGACAAACGGTCGAATCATCTCCGATACAGCTTCCCGAACCCGATTTTCCGCTCCGGACGGGCCGAAACACTGCGTTAAAGTTTCCAAAGTTTTTTTCATAACGAATTCCTCTTATCGTTTTCTATCGTTCAAAGTTCAAAACCGTTTCATTTATTCGCGTTCGCCGGAAATGAGATCGAGCGAAAAATGGCGCAGCGCGACCGCCAGGAGCTGGTAATATCCCTGCCAGTCGGCGATCCGAATCACCATCGCAGCCGTATGTGCATATCGTCCCGGAACGGAAAGGCTCAGCGTCGGGATCCCTTCCTTCGTCAGGTGGATCGGTCCTGCGTCGGTTCCGCCCGGTTGCGGCTGGCGGTACTGATAACGGATGCCGTAGCTGTCGCCGAGATCCGAAAAATAACGAACTAAACGGCGATCGTAAAGCGTCCGCCCGTCCATGACGTAAATCGCCGGACCTTCGTCAAGCTTAGATTTATACGCGACGTTCTCCGATCCGTCGTACGCCGGCTGATCGTTTGCCGGGGTACAGTCGATCACAAACGCGGCGTCCGGGTTCATTCGGTAAGCGACGGCTTTCGCACCGCGCAGCCCAACCTCTTCCTGAACCGTAAACGCGGCGATCAGCTCGACGTTTTCAGGCGCGTTCTTGACCAATTCAATCAGCGTCGCCACGCCGATCCGGTTGTCGAACGCTTTCCCGAGCAGGCTGATCTCGCCGAGACGCTTAAACTGCGTCGCGAAAACGGCATATTCCCCAACTTCGACTTCCGAAACTTCCGGCGAAACGTCGATCCTTAAACTGTTCAGCGTCAGGATATTTTCCAGTTCGCTGCGCGGAGATAAATGAATCGGGCAGGCGCCGATCACGCCGGGAACGCCGTTTTTTCCGATCCGAACCGCCTTTCCGGCCAGCGCGCGCGGATCGATCCCGCCGACCGTCGCGAAACGGAAAATTCCGTCGGATTCCTTATGGTTCAGCATGAATCCGACCTCGTCCATATGCGCCGCGATCATGACGCGCGGCGCGTTCTCCGTCTTCGCTTTTTTAATCGCGATCAGGTTCCCCATAACGTCGACCGTCAGCTCGTCGGCAATACCCGACAACTCATCCCGAACGATCCGCCGGACCGCGGTCTCGTCTCCTGAAACGCCGCTCGCGTTGGAAAGTTTTTCGAGGAGCTCGATCTGAGCCGTGCCGATTTCCGGCAACGTCATTATTGGATTAAACGTTTTCGCCATCGATTTCATCCTCCCACTTCAAACCTAAGAACGATTCTTCCGATAATCGGGAAATAAATTCGGCCATCAACCTTCCGGCCCGGCGAACGTCTTTCATCGTAATAACCTCGACCGGCGTATGCATGTACCGCAGCGGGATACTGACGACGCCCGTCATGACCCCGCCGACCGCCGTCTGAATCGCGACAGCGTCCGTTCCCGACATATTCGGCAGAGGGTCTTTTGTAAACGGCATATCGATTTCTTCGCACAACTCGCACAACCGTTTCGCCAGCGCCGGATGGATATTCGCGCCGAAACCGATCGACGGACCGCTTCCCAGCGGACGCGTCCGATAGTCGTCGACGCCGGGACCGGAAGCGAACGTCACGTCGATCGCGATCGCGATATCGGGACGGAGATCGTTAATCAGCGTGTCCGAATAGTGCGCGACTTCTTCCTGAATTGTACCGACCGCGATTACGTCGAACTCATGGCGCATGCGCCGCAGCTCGCGCAGACAGTACGTGACCGCCGCGACCGAGGCGCGGTTATCGAGACTGTGCCCGGCGACATGATCCTTTCCCATTTCGGCCGGCAGGTTCGCATACGAGACGACGTCGCCCGGTTGAATCTTATCCCGGACGCCCGCGACGCCGAGACCGGTATCGATAACCAGATCGCTCAGCGGGACGGGACGGTCGATAAACGGTTTCGACGTCAGGTGAGAGGCGAGCTGAACGATTACGCCCGGAATCGGGCCGCCCGCGCTATGGACGATAACTTCCTGACCGGGAAGGATACGCGGATCGAAACCGCCGATCGGCGCAAAATAAAGCATCTCGCCGGATATGCGCTCGACGACCATGCCGATCCCGTCCATATGCACCGCCAGAGCGATTTTACGCCGCGTCGCGGCCGAATCCGTTCGCTCCCCCTCTTTGATTCCGTAGAGGTTCCCGAGCGGAGAAAACTCGAAACGGTCGACGTATGGTGCCCAAATATCTCGAATCACGTCCCGCGCCGGCTTTTCATGACCGGAAACGCCCGCTTCGGAAATCGTTTTTTTAAGCGTCTCTTTTAAATTAAATTTCTCTTCCATAAAATTTCCTTCGTTCGATACGCAATCGAATCATTGCTTAGCATATCGAATGATTTATTATTGCCTTATTATACTATCGCCATCATGAATTTGAAGAGACCCGCCTTTTGCGGACGTACGCCGAGCGTTTATACAAGTCGCCGCAAATTCAGTTTAGAGAAATACGAAGGCTGCCGACCGGCGGCTGTCCGGCGTTTGTTTCTCAGCGGCGGCGCGCCAGAAGACGAGAGGCGGCTATACAGCCGCCCCACGCCCAAAATCAAACTCAAATATTACAATTCAAATATATTACCGAACCGGAATCGTCAATACAATTTCCGGGAGTTCGGCGAAAACGGTTCCTTTCGGATCGCCCGTTTCCTCGTCCCGAACCATCAGCGATACCAACGGATTTTTCCAACGCATCGTCACAGCCGCGACGTCCGCAGCCGTAAATTTCCCGTAAATATCCGAAGTGAAAACAAACGTCGCCTCATTAACCGAATATCTGACGTCCTCGCCTTGAAGGACCTCCGGATCG
>DAOUFC010000087.1:0-28554 GCA_034430295.1 Flexilinea sp. | reverse complement strand
AACAGCGAATGGGTATCGCGTTTAAAGTATCTTCCGGTTCGCCGGATATCTGGGGACTGCTGCTGCATCAGATCTTGAGCGCGCTTGACGGCGTGTCGTCAGAAACGCTTGACGGGCTGATGAAGTTCGATTCGTATGAGCTGAAGAACGATAACGGCGCGGTCGTCGGGGAGTTTGTTCCGGCGTTTGAGATGGCGGCGGCGCTGCGTCCGCGTTGACTCTTCTGTGCTCTAAGCTCTGCGCGTAAAGGTGCCGAGACGCATGGATAACGGTCGGTGATATTAAGTTTGTCGGAGGTAAAGATGTCCTTAAAATATGAAATATTGAAAACGCTCGCGCGCCTGATCGGACCGAAGAAATTTCTTATGGGCGGCGTGGATGAGCTTGTAGAGAAAATGAAGCGGGAAAACGCGAAGAATAAAATCCCGAAACTGGCGGATGCGGAAATCGAGATCGCTGAAATTAATGTCGGCGGTTTTCCCGTGCTGAAAATGGTTCATAGGCAGAAAACGGACAAAGCCGGTCTCTATATGATCGGCGGCGGCATGATCCGCGCTCCGCATTCCTTCGATATTAAAACGGCTTTGCGGATCGCGAAAGAGAGCGGTCTTGACCTGTATGTGCCGTTTTATCCGCTTTGCACGGATTATCCGATCACAAACGCATTTGAGATGATTCATGAGACCTACAAGGTCATGCTTGAAAATTATGCGGCAAAGAATATTTCGGCGCTTGGCACGTCTGCCGGCGGGTTCCTCGCGCTTGGGATTCCGGCTTATATTAACGCGCAAAAGTCGGACGCTCCGATGCCCGGACGTATTGTCGCAGTCTCTCCCGGCGCGTGCGCTGCGACGGACGAAGAATGGAAGGCTATGCAGGCCTTGGACAAGGCGGATATGATTATTCCGGCGCGGTTTATGAAAACGATGGAAACCGTCATGCGGCACGGAACGGAAGTTCCCGATTATATGATCTTCCTTCAGAAAGGTGATTTCACGAACTGTCCGGCCGTGACTTTTATGTACGGAACGGATGAAGTCCTTTTTGCGGTCGCGTCTTCCTTTGAAGATGCGATGAAGAAGTACGGCGTGAATTACCGAATGATCGTCGGCGAAGGGATGTTCCATTGTTATCCCGTTTTCCCGATTTGCGAAGAAGCGAAGCGCGGTTGGGACCAGATGATCCGGATTTTGAAAGAAGGTTGAGGCTGTCCGGTTCCAGACGGAGCCCCGGCAACACTGAATTTCGTATAGATTGCAGGGCCGTGCGGCGGCGTGTTTTCAGCGTTTAAGAGCGCGCTTGAAAATGTCAGTCATTAACATAGGCGGTTTATTTCCGATTCTAATAGTTCGATTTCGCGGAGAATCGTTTCGAATGACGGTTTTTCGCCGAAAATCATGTTTTGCATGCGGAGATAATCATCGGCTAATTTGCCGACGTTATGACTGGGCGGACTAAGACGAATTGTCCCGATCTCTGCGAGCTCGTAATTTGCCCACGGACATCGATAGAATTTTTCTTTGAAACGAACGACTTTCGCTAAAAGGTCTTTTTGTTCAAACGCTTTGGATTTAATCGGCTGTTTTGCCATCCGATAGAGATCGTAATAGTGTCTCGAATACCGGCTCGGAAAAACTCTTTCGCTAACGCGGAAAGCTTCTCGATGCAGGATCGTTACTTTTTCCCAGAAGGTTCTCTCCGGGAGAACTGTTCGGATAAGCGTCGACGGTTGAGAAAAGATTCGGGGGTACGCTTTGGCCGCATATGGGAATATTTCGCAAATTTTTGCTGGCGTCCAGGCGGCTAACGCGCCGATTTCCAATCGGATTTCTTTAAGAATGGCTTGATCCGAAAATGAACTTGGATAACGAATTTTTACGGTTTGAGGATCGTCCTCCTCGATATAACAAGCTATCTGCGCGTTAAGAATTGCCGATAAGTCTTTCTTGATTGTCGGTACGAATCGGGTTTTTAGAAAAGATTCTGTCAGCTCGTTCGCATGTTTGTTGAATAAATCTTGTTGTCTGTTGCTTCTTTCGATCCAAGGTTCATTTTTTTGAATTCCGAGAATTCTCCAATCTAATATGAGATCGATATCCTCTGAAAACCGATCAATTAAGCCGTAAGCTTTCGACAGGCTCGTTCCGCCTTTAAATGAGAATCTATGTTTCCATGGAGAATCTTGGAAAAGATAGTTGAGCGCCCAACAAACCCAAAAGTCCTTTTCTATGACAGCTTCGTGGAATCCAAGGCTGTGCGCGGTATTTATAAAGAGCGCCTCCCTGTTGATTTTGTCTGTTCTTGCGATCCGATTCATTTTTTCGTCTCGTTCCCTGCAATTTTTTTGATGATTTCGAAAATCCAAGCTGTCGAATACTGAGTCTCTTGTAAGAGCTTAATCTTTTCTTGGTCGGACAGGAGCGCGGCGATCTTTATCATAACCGACTCCGTAATCCGCTCTCGCCCTAACGCTTTAATCGCCTGAACAATGACTGCCGATTTTTTAGATGATTTTAACAGGTCCTTTTGCGCAGTACGTTTGAATTGAATTACGATACGGTCGTACGCATATTCTTTGTATGGCCCGCTGCTTAGGAATATCCAAACTGCTGGGACCTGCGTCGATAGTCCGGTCATATTCAAAGCTGCATCGCCTGAAGGAGCGATTGTCCAATTATGATTCCTGGCGATTGCGTATGCGATTTTTTCGGGCAACGGCGCGACAAAATCATCAAGGAATTCGCTGTACGCGGGTTTTTGATAGACTCCTCTCAGGACTTTTCGCAAAGTCCCTTTCTCTTCAAGTCGAAGCAGTATCCGATTCGCCGTATTCGTCGGCGCAAGATCGGAAAAATCGGCCGTCACGAAGATTTCTCCCGGCGATGTTGTGGAAATTCGTTCTTTTATTGCGTTCGTATACGTTTCTTCCTTCATTCATGGCCTCGTTTTGTCGGAAAAAGTATATCTTTTTTCCGACAAAAAATCAAGCGTGCTATGCGTCGTCGTTACGAACCGGAATCGGGTTCGTTGATTCACTTCGCTCAGGCGCCGGTTTGTCCATAAAAACACATCTTTTCGCGTCGGAAAGGGCGGAATCGTTTATTATTAGTCTGTACAGTGTCACCTGTTTAGACTGTTAATCGTTACTTCAAGGAAACCGAACAAAAAACTTTGGGGATTAGAAATGAGTTCAGTAAAAATTAATAAAGATGTGCCGATGGCGGCGTCCTTACCGAAGCGGATCGAGCGATTAAACGATCTGGCGTATAACTTATGGTGGGCATGGAATCCGGAGGCGAATAACCTGTTTAAGCAAATCGATCCGGTTATCTGGGATTCGGTATCGCACAATCCGATTGAGATGCTCAAGCGGACGTCGCGCGCCGTTTTCAACCGGAAAGCCAACGATAAGGAATTTGTCGCCGCTTATGACAACGCGATTTCCGAGTTTGACGCGTATATAAACCGAACAGACACGTGGTTTCACACGCGCTATCCGGAAATTAAAAACAAAACGATCAGTTATTTTTCATTTGAATTCGGTCTGCATGAATCGATTCCGGCGTACGCGGGCGGGTTGGGAATCCTTGCGGGCGATCATCTGAAAGAAGCCAGCGATATGGGGCTGCCGCTGGCGGCGATCGGTTTTATTTATAACGAAGGCTATTTCGTCCAGAAAATCACCGAGGACGGCTGGCAGGAAACGTCGAATTTCCATCTTGATTTTTCGAGCATGCCGATGATTCCGCTGACCGATGAAAAGGGACGTAATATCGTCATCTCCGTTTCGCTCCCGGGACGCGATATTTACGCGCGCGCCTGGATGATCCAGGTCGGACGCGTTCCGCTTTACCTCCTCGATACGTCGATCGAAGAAAACTCGCCGTACGACCGGCAGCTGACCGCCAAGCTTTACACGTCCGATCTCGAAACGCGGATTTCGCAGGAAATCCTGCTCGGGATCGGCGGCGTTCGTCTGCTGCGCCGGCTCGGATACGACCCGACCGTTTGGCACATGAACGAAGGGCATGCGGCCTTTCTGGCGTTGGAACGCTGCCGAGAGTACGTCAGGACGGGGAAAACGTTCGCCGAGGCGGCGGAATTTGTCCGTAAAGGCAACGTTTTCACGACGCATACGCCGGTTCCGGCGGGCAACGATAAGTTTCCTGTCTGGCTGATTGAAAAATATTTCAATCAATATTGGACGGAGCTGGGTTTGGACCGCGACCAGTTTATCGACCTGGCGCGCGAAGCGAGCCCGTACGGCGATCAGTTCACGATGCCGATTTTGGCGTTGAAATTATCGGAACGTTCGAACGGCGTTTCCGAGCTGCATGGGGAAGTATCGCGCGCTATGTGGCATTTTCTTTGGCCGGAAAAGCGCGTCGACGAGGTCCCGATCACGTCGATCACGAACGGCGTCCATACGTTCAGTTGGCTTTCGCGCCGGATGGGCGTTTTATTCGATAAATACCTTGGGAAAGACTGGCGCGATAATCCTGACGATCCGGAAGTTTGGGCGAAAATCGACGATATCCCGAACGAAGAACTCTGGGCGGTCAAGCGTCACCAGAAACGGAAGTTGGCGCGCTTCGTTAACGACCGCGCCCGCGCGCAGTGGCTGGCCGGATCGATTCATCCGATTCAGACGTTAGCCGCCGGCGTCCTTCTCGATTCGGATGCGCTGACGATCGGCTTCGCGCGCCGTTTCCCGACCTATAAGCGCGGGAATCTGATTTTGCGCGATTACGAACGGCTGCTGCGGCTGATTAACGATATTCATTGTCCGATTCAGATTATCTTTTCAGGAAAGGCGCATCCGGCCGACGAACCGGGCAAGCTGATCGTTCAGCAGATTTACCGCGCGATCAAGGATCATCGTATGGGCGGGCGCATGGTTTTCGTCGAGAATTACGACATGGATATCGCTCGCCATCTGGTTCAGGGCGTTGACGTATGGATGAATACGCCGCGGCGTCCGAACGAAGCGTCGGGAACCTCCGGGATGAAAGCGGCGATGAACGGCGGTTTGAATTTTTCGATTTTGGACGGCTGGTGGCACGAAGGTTACAACGGTTCCAACGGTTGGGCGATCGGGACGGACGCGACGTTTGATTCGAACGAGCGCCAGGACGAGGTCGACGCGTTGAGCCTGTATGAGACGCTCGAGGATAAGGTCGTCCCGATGTATTATCAGAATCGCGACGAAAACGGGATTCCTCAGGGTTGGATGACGATGGTTAAGAGCGCGATTCGAACGCTGTCGCCGGAATTTTCGATGCGGCGCATGGTGGCGGAATATGCGGGCCGGATGTATATTCCTTCGATCCGCGAACAGTAACAATTATCGAATGATCGTGTCGGAGCCTCGTTTTTATGGAAATGGGGCTCCGATTATTTTTTAGCCGGGCGGAAGCGTTCGCCTTGAAAAAACGCTACAATTAGACTAATAAAAAATCCGCGTAAATTCCCGTCGGACGGTATTTTGTAACTCAGGAAAATTCGGACTGCCGGGAGAAAATCGCGCGAGGGAGATCGTAAGTTATGGAAGATGTTGTCATTATCGGCGCCGGCATGGGCGGTCTTTTCGCGGCTTATACGCTGATTCATGAACATCCTGAATTAAAGATTCAGATTATCGACCGCGGGAAAACGCTGAGGAAACGGGTCTGTCCGGTTTCGGATACGGTCCCCTGTCAGAAATGCGATCCGTGCGCGATTATGTCAGGGGAAATCGGGGCGGGCGGATTCAGCGATTTCAAGACGATCCTTTCGCCGGCTTACGGCGGCTGGCTCCAGGATTATCTCGGTTATAACCGGACACAGGATCTGATCACGGAGTTTGATCAGATCCTGGTCAGGTTCGGCGATACGACAGAGATAAAATATCCCGACGAGGCGCTGCGGTTGCGCTGTATTCAGAATAATTTGCGCATGATTTCGTCGCCGCTCAAGCATATCGGTACGGATAAAGGCAAGATCGTGATGCAGAACATGCTTGACTGGTTGGCGGAGCGCGTCGTCAGCCGCACGGAAACGACCGTCGGAGATATCGTCCAAAACGGCGACGGCACGTTTACGGTTCAAACGAATAAAGGCTCGATCGACACGAAAAAGGTCGTTATTGCGGTCGGGCGGATCGGGAACGAGTTCGTTGAAACGTTCTGTAATAATCATGGGATTCCCGTCCATTCGAATCAGGTTGATCTGGGCGTTCGCGTCGAGCTTCCGGCGCTGATTTGGAAAGAGTTCGAAGAACGGATTTACGAGCCGAAGATTATTTATAAAACTTCGAAATACGAGGATTATACGCGGATGTTCTGCCACAATTCGCGCGGTTACGTCGTCACGGAAAACACGAACGGGATTATCACGACGAACGGGCACGCGTACAAAGACGAGAATCTCAAGACGGATAACTCCAATTTCGCCGTCCTTTCGTCGATCCATTTTACCGAACCGTTCAATAAGCCGATCGAATACGTATCCTCGATCGCGAAGCTTTCGAATATTATCGGCGGCGGAAACGTCCTCGTCCAGCGTTTCGGCGACCTGACGCGCGGACGGCGGACGACCGAAAGCCGTTTGGCTAAATCGACGACGGTTCCGACGCTGAAAGCCTCTCCCGGCGATTTGTCGCTCGTGCTGCCGAAGCGGATTTTAGATAATATTATCCAGACGCTGTACGCGCTCGATAAAGTCGCGCCGGGAACCGCCAACGACGATACGCTGCTGTACGGCGTTGAAGCGAAGTATTACTCATGCCGCCCCAAGATGAACGCCGATTTCGAGATTATTCCCAATGTATATTGCATCGGCGATGGGAGCGGAATTACGCGCAGCCTGTCACAGGCGGGCGCGATGGGGATTTACGTCGCGCGAAAAATGACGGAATAAGGACCGGTATCGGGCGATCGGGTTTCGTCGTGAAACCGGTTAATCTATCCCGATCCGGAAAAACATAAAGGATGCGAAGCTTATAATGAACGCGGAATTTAAACCCAAAGGGATGGTTTTTGATTTTAACGGGACGCTGATCGACGATACGCTTCTCCAACGGGAAGTCTGGCGCCGCCTGTTTCCGGTCTTTACGGGGCGGGAAATGGCCGAAGGAGAATACGAAGCGCGGATTCTCGGGAAAACGAATAACGTCATCCTGCGTTCCTATTTCCCCGATATTACGCCGGAACGCGAATACGAGATGCTGAGTCGGAAAGAGGCGTTTTATCGGGATGTCATGCGCGAAGATCCGGAGAAAAATATCGTTTTTTATCCCGGCGTGGTTGAAACGCTGGACGGGCTGCGCGAACGCGGCGTCCCGTTTACGATCGCGACCGCCTCGGAAATTACGAACGTCGAGTTTTATTTTTCCGATTTCGGGCTGAACCGCTGGTTCGGCGGCCCGGACGATATCGTTTACGATAACGGAACGTTTCCGGGAAAGCCGGAGCCGGATATCTATCGGATCGCCGCGGAACGGTTGGGGTTGACGCCGGCGGATTGCGTCGTCGCGGAAGATACGCTGGCGGGAATTACCGCTGCGAAACGAGCCGGGATGGCGCGGATTTTCGCGATTAACCCGATCTTGAATCGGGATACGATCCTGAACGACCCGGAAATTTACCGCGTCCTTCCCGATTTCGTCGGGTTTATCGATCGCTGGGACCGGAACGATTTTAATTAGGCGGACGATATGAATTTTATCGATTCAATGCCGAGCCGGATCGTCGTTCTGGATTGGGAATCGCTGTCAAGCGCGTATCATCTCCCGGTTCCGCCGACGCTGACGATTTGGATCCGCGCGCCGAAAGACGCGGCGCGGCTGACTGAGATCTTAAAAACGCAGTATCCGGGCGATCATCCGCTGCGGTTCCTGGACGCGGACGGCGTTGCGCTGGGCGGAACGACGCTCGACGGTCTGGCCGAAAGCGCGATCTTATTTGGGATCTGCGCGGCGGTTGATATCCCGCCGCTGCCTGATTCGTATGGGTTTGAGCATTTTCAGAACGTGGTCGCGGTGCTGCGTTCGCCGGGAGGCTGTCCCTGGGACCGGAAGCAGACGCACCAGTCGATCCGCGACGATTTTCTTCAGGAAGCTTACGAGCTGATCGACGGGCTGGACCGGCTCGATTTAGAGATGATCCGCGAGGAACTGGGCGATATCCTGCTGCATGTCGTGCTCCAGGCGCAGATGGCGGCCGAGGCGGGCGAATTTACGATGGGGGACGTCCTGACCTCGATCAGCGAGAAAATTATCTTTCGCCATCAGCATATTTTCAATAAAGAGGAAACGCTGAGCGTCGACGAGGTCGTCGATCGTTGGGAAAAGCTCAAGAAGGCCGAACGCGAGAAGAAGGATCGGAAACAGGGTCTGCTCGACGGGATTTCGATCGCGATGCCGGCGCTGTCGATGGCGTACGGATATCAGAAACGGGCGGCGCGGGTCGGGTTCGACTGGGATTCGATCGACGAGGTCTGGGGTAAGCTCGCGGAGGAGATCGCCGAGTTTAAAGCGGCCGAAACGGACGACGAGAAAAGCGCGGAATTCGGCGATATCCTGTTTACGCTCGTGAATTTAGCGCGCTGGCTGAAGATCGATCCTGAAACGGCGCTGCGGCTGACGAACCTTCGTTTCGCCGACCGTTTCCGTTATATTGAAGACCGGGCGGCCGAACAGGGGAAGAGTATTTTCGATTTGACGCCCGCGGAAATGGACGCGCTCTGGGAAGAACGGAAAGCCGCTGAAGTCTGATGAAGCAAGCTGAGCATTATCGGATTGTCCCGTTTTTCTGCGTTTTTTTCTTTCTGGCCGCCGCCGCGCTTTGGTTCGGCGCGCGCCGCGTCGAACGGCGCGAAACGTTAACGCAGCATATCCCCGCGCTGCAGGCCGAACTTGTCGGAAGGAGCGATCCGATGCCGCTGCGCGCGATCGAAGCGACGATCGACCGTCCGCTTCGGCTCTTAGCAGGATCGGAAAGCCGGATCGATATTACCCTGTCGGCGGAAGCGGCGGAAGTTCCAGGGTTGAAAACGCGGCTGATAAGCGAGGTTCTTTTCGTCGAGGCGGCGGTTTCGGGCGGAACGGCGTTTTTCCCGCTCGAACCGGCTCCGTTTCAGGGGAGCGTTCACGCGCGGATTCGTCCATATCCGAACGCGGAACGGCTGGTCGGGGAGTGGACACTGACGGAGCTTTTTTTCGATTCGGAAGCGGCGGCGATGAATGCGGATGCGGCGTTCGACCGTTGGGTCCGCGTTTCGAAGACGCTCGAAATCGACGTCGTCCGCTTCATAGGTCTCGACGCGGCGGGGGTGAAATGGCTGACGCGGGGGCTGGCCGCGCTGGCGGCCGCTTGCTGCGGGTGGGGAATCCGCCGAGCTTTCGGGGCGGATTCGAAAGCGAAAAAATAGGTCTGTTTCGTTTTTTAAGGGTACAGCTCGCCGCGGATTTTTTTGAACAGCTCCGCGCTGCGGTCGATATCTTCCCGCGTTGTCGCCCGGGAACAAACGCTGATTCGGATGACGCTTTTCCCTTTCCACCTGCTCCCGCTGCACCAGCAGACGCCGCTGCTTTGGACGGCGCGAAGGATATTTTCCGTTTCCGTATCCGTCTGCCCGGCGACCATGAACTGATTAAAAACGACAGGATTGACTAAAATATAGCCGGATTCGCGCAGCTTTTCCGCGAAGTTTTCCGCATTTTCGCAAAGCGTATCGACGAGTTTTTCAACTCCGTCGGCTCCGAGCGTTTTCAGAGCGGCCCAAAGCGGGATTCCTCTTGCCCTGCGGGACATTTCCGTCGTGTACAGTATTCCGTCTCGTTGTATTATCCGGCAGCATGGAGCGCAGCGACGAGCGCTTCTCTGTGCCGGCAAAGCACGATGCCGAAGTCATATCCCGCGTTTAATGTCTTGTGCGCGTCTGCGGACCAGGAATCGGCTTTCTCGATTCCTTTTGCAAGCATACGATACTTTTTGGACGCGGCGGCTCAAAGTCCGAAAGCGCCGTCAATATGAATCCACGCCCGGCCGTTTCCGTGAGTTCGCATAATGTGCAAATCGGGTCAAAACTTCCCCCGTTGACGTTCCCGGCTTGTAATATCAGCAGCGTGCGCCGGTCGAGTTCGGGACGGATCCGATCTTGACCCTTCCGAATTCGTCCATAGGGCCACCTCGATTTCTTCCGTTCCAAAACCCGGTATTGAAAGCCCCGTTACGGATGAATGCACTTCCGGGCTGATAACGACGCGGATCCTCGGCGCGTCCCGGAATCCCTTTTCGGAAGTATTCCAGCCTTGACGCTTCAGCAGTTCGTTTCGGGCCGCGGCCAACGCGATTATTTACGCGTTGGATGAGCCGGTCACAAGTCCCATAGCCGTTCCTCGTTCCAGTCCAAACAGATCCGCTACCCACCGTTCACAAACGCTTTCTATTTTTGCGGTTACCGGCGACATAACGGCCGACGCTCCGTTTTGGTTCCACGTGCCTGCGAGCCATTCGGCGGCCTGCGCAATCGGCAGTAAGCCGCCGTTAACAAAACCGAAGTATCGTCCGCCGGTTTGCGCCGTCGTTCCGTTTTCCCCGGCGGCGCGCAGCAATTCCAGGACGGCCGAAGGCTCCGTTCCGCTTCGCGGTAAGTTCTCCTCAAGAGTTTCGAGTCCATCAAGGCTTTTTTCGCTCGGATACGGCGGCATATCGCGAACCTGATCCATGTATGCGAGCGCGTGCCGCTTGGCCTGATCCAACAGGGACTGATACGGTTCCATGGCTGTCGTCTCCTGGTTTTTAATTTCAGGTTTCGGTCGTCAGCCGTTTTTTCGCGGGATCCGGTATTTTGAACGGGCAAATTGGATTGATACCGCTTAAATAAAAATAAGCCGGTATTTCAGGTTATACGTAAAACAAAGCGTATTGGTTCGGATATGCAGTGGGCCTAGTAGGATTCGAACCTACGACCAAGAGGTTATGAGCCCCCTGCTCTAACCGCTGAGCTATAGGCCCCACGGTTTCCTATTATAATTGAATTCACGCAAAAATAAAAATCGGAATCGGCTTCTCGATTAAGATTGAGCTGAACCGTATGAAGGATTTTGACATGAAGAAATTATTAATTACCAACGCGTTTATTTACACGCCGCTGACGCCGGTATTTAAGGGCTGGCTTTTAGTGGAGAAAAAAAAGATTTTATCTTTTTCGCCGGGAGAACCGAGCGCCGAACTGCGCGCCGCCGCCGATCGGACGATCGACGCGGGCGGAAAAGCGCTGATCCCCGGCATGATCGATATTCATACCCACGGCGGATTAGGCTACTGCACGATGGATGCGGACCCGGAGCGGCTGCGCGCGATCGCGGAACGCAACGCGCGGCACGGCGTCACCGGTTTTTTGCCGACGACGCTGACCGCGACGCGCGATTCGACGATCGCCGCGATCGAAGCGGTCACGTCGCTCGTCGGCGAGCGCGGCCGGGGTTCGAAAATCTTCGGCGTCCATCTCGAAGGACCATATTTTAATCCGGCGAAAGCGGGCGCGCAGGATCCGAGCAGCATCCGCCGCGCCGATCCGAAAGAGGTCCGCGATTTTATCAACGCCGGAAAGATCCGCCTGATCGCGATGGCTCCGGAGTATCCGGAAAACCTCGCCGCGGGGGACGTTTTCGCGGCGGAGGGGATCGCCGTTTCTGCCGGTCATACCGATTCGAATTACGCCGATCTGGTTAAGGCCGCGGATCACGGGTTCTCTCTGATTACCCACCTGTTCAACGGCATGAAATCGTTCAGCCACCGCGAACCGGGGACGATCGGCGGCGCGCTGACGCTCGACGCGTATACCGCCGAGATTATCTGCGACAACGTTCATTCGCATCCGGCAGCGCAGAATTTAGCTTACCGCGCCAAGGGAGCCGAGGGGATTATCCTGATTACCGACTGTATCCGCCCGTCAGGCCTCCCGGACGGGACGTATCCGTTTACCGATACGGTCGACGTGACGGTCTCGGAAAACGGGACGAATTTACGCCTGCCGGGCGGGAATCTGGCCGGATCGGCGCTGACGATGGACCGCGCGCTGAAGAATTTTATCGAAAACAGCGGGGCGACGCTGGCGGAAATCTGGCGCTGTTCGAGCCTGAACGCGGCGATCAAGATCGGCGTCTCCGCTGAAACGGGCAGCATTGAAAAAGGCAAGCTGGCCGATCTGGTGCTGCTGGATGACGCGTATGCGGTGACGCATACGATTGTTGAAGGCGAAGTCGTTTACGAACGATAAGGAACGGTCAGATTTGAGCGAATCGCAAGGCAACAATCAGTTTGAGATCTTAAAAGGAAAAATTGAGCGCGGCGAAGCTAAAATGGCGATTGTCGGTTTGGGCTACGTCGGATTGCCGCTGGCGGTCGTTTTCGCCGCGGCGGGATACGACGTGACGGGGCTTGAAATCGACGCGGCGAAAGCGGCGGCGGTCAACCGCGGCGAAAGTTACATTCCCGATATCGCCGCCGAAACGGTAGCGGAATACGTGAAACGCGGAAATCTGCGCGCCAGTACGGATTTTGGGCTGCTGCGGGAGATCGACCTGGTGACGATCTGCGTTCCGACGCCGCTCCGGAATACGGGCGATCCGGATTTATCGTATATAATCAGCGCCGCGGATCAAATCGCGCCGTACCTGCGCCCCGGTATGGCGATCACGTTTGAATCGTCAACCTATCCGGGGACGACGCGCGA
This sequence comes from Flexilinea sp., assembly GCA_034430295.1. Lineage (GTDB taxonomy): Bacteria > Chloroflexota > Anaerolineae > Anaerolineales > Anaerolineaceae > Flexilinea. The sequence continues at coordinate 15,834 of DAOUFC010000087.1, read as the reverse complement.
GCTGATCCTGCCGAAAATCCTGAACGGCCGCGCGCTGACCGTCGGCGAGGATTTTTTCCTGATTTTCTCGCCGGAACGGATCGACCCGGGCCGGACGGATTATACGACGAAAACGACGCCGAAGATTATCGGCGGGGTGACGACGAACTGCGGCGAAATCGCGCGAATCTGGTATGAACGGGCGATTGATAAGATCGTCCCGGTTTCGTCCCCCGAAGTGGCGGAGATGGCGAAGCTGCATGAAAATACGTTCCGCATGGTCAATATCGCTTACGTCAACGAGCTGGCGCAAATTTGCGCCAAGCTTGATCTGGATGTCTGGGAAGTGATCGACGCCGCCGATACGAAACCGTTCGGGTTCATGAAGTTTACGCCCGGCCCCGGTTTAGGCGGACACTGTATACCGGTCGATCCGCATTACCTGTCCTGGAAAATGAAATCGATGCACTATAATACGCGCTTTATCGAACTGGCGTCCGAAATCAATACCAACATGCCGCGCTATACGGTCGGGTTGGTTCAGGACGCGCTCAATACGGTTCGGAAAAGCCTGAACGGCGCGAAAATTCTGGTGATGGGCGTCGCGTATAAAGCCGATGTCGACGATATGCGCGAGAGTCCGGCGCTGGATGTTATTCACCTTTTAACAGCGAAAGGCGCCGAGGTGGACTATTATGATCCGTATGTTCCGGCGTTCGAACTCGATAACCGGACGTACCGTTCTCTTCCGCGTCCGGACCGGGCGCTTCAATCCGCCGACTGCGTCGTCATCCTGACCAATCATAAAGTATTCGATCGGACGGCGCTGCTGCGCGATGCTGCGCTGATCGTCGATACGCGCAACTTTTTAGGTGAAGCGGGGCGGGACAATCCGAAGGTGGTTCGATTATGAGCGCGGAAAATATTTTCGTAACCGGCGCGGCCGGTTTTATCGGCTCGCGGATTTGCGAGCTGCTCCTGGAGCGCGGATACCGCGTGACCGGGATCGATAATCTGAATACGACGTACGATCCGGCTATGAAGCGCTACCGTCTCGAAACGCTGCTGCCGAGCAAGGCGTTTCGGTTCGTTTACGGCGATATAACCGATCTCCCGCTTTTAGAGGCGAATCTTTCGAAGGAGGAGTACGCCGCGATTATTAATATCGCCGGGATCCCCGGCGTTCGCCGCAGCGTGGAGAACCCGTGGATTTTCCTCGACTCAAATATGAAGGGGAATCTGAATTTGCTGGAATGCGCGCGGAAGTATCGGATCCCGAAGTTTATTCAAGCTTCGACTTCCTCGGTCTACGGCGCGAACGCGCCTTATCCGACGCCTGAAACGGCCGACACGGATCATCCGCTTCAGCCGTACGCGGTAACGAAAAAAGGGGCGGAGACAATGGCATACGCGTATCACTATCTTCACGGGATCGACGCGACCGTTTTCCGCTTTTTTACCGTTTACGGACCGAAAGGGCGTCCGGATATGGCGATTTTCCGTTTCATCCGTTGGATCGCGGAAGGACTTCCGCTCGATCTGAACGGTGACGGGAACCAGACGCGCGGCTTTACGTTTATTGACGATATTGCCGAGGGAACGATATTGGGATTGAAGACGAACGGGTACCAGGTCTATAACCTCGGCGGCCATGAGTCGATTTCGATCAACGGTCTGATCGAAAAGCTTGAGACTCGGATCGGGAAAAAAGCGTCGATCCGCCGGCACCCGATGGACCGCGCCGACATGCAGGCGAATCTCGCCGATATTTCCAAAGCGCGGCGCGAATTGAATTGGGAACCGAAAGTGAGTTTGGACGAAGGGCTGAGCCGGACGGTCGCCTGGTACCTGGCCGATCGGGAACGAATCAAATCGATTCGGATGTAAACGAGAATGAAACGGTTTTTGGATCGGGTTAAGCGTACGCCGTTTTTCGGGATCGTCAAAAATTCGGGTTACCTGATCTTCAGTAATCTCGTCAGCGTTTTCCTGACGATCTATATTACGCGCTTATTGGGCGCGTATTATTACGGCGTTCTGGGACTGATTACGAGTTACGTTACTAACATCAACAAATTTTTCTCGTTTCGGATGAACGAGATGGTCGTTCATTTCGCCGGCGATCCGTACGCGAAAGGCGATACGCGTACGGCCGGCGCGCTGATCAAGTTTGCCGCGGGGCTGGAAAGCCTGACGTCGTTATTTGCATTCGCTGTGCTGCTGCTGAGCGCGAAGTTCGGCGCTGAGATTTTTCTCGAGGATCCGACCCTTGCGGATCAGGTCGTTTTATACGGCTTGACGATTCTTGCCGGGGCGTGCTTTGAGACGGCGAACGGCGTGCTGCGGATTTTCGACGAATATCGTTCGATTGCCTGGATCAATCTTCTCCAGAGTGCGGTTATCCTGGTTTTCGTCCTCTTTGCCGGATGGCGGGACCTCGGGTTGAGCGGGGTCCTCTCCGCCTATCTGGCGGGGAAGGTTCTGCTGTGCGTCGTGCCGGTGATCTTCATGCTGATCCTGCTGCCTAAGAAACTTGGGAGGGACTGGTGGAAAACGCCGCTTTCAACGCTCGGGCGGAAAGGCGATATATTGCGCTTTACGTTTTCGACGAACGTCTCGAACACGGTCAACCTGGTCGCGCGCGACGGCGAAATCTTATGGATCGGCGCGCTTTTGTCGCCGCTTTACGCAGGGTATTATAAAACGGCGATGACAGTGATCAATCTGGTTCTGATGCCGATCAATCCGTTTATCGATACGACTTATCCGGCGATGGTGCGTATAATCGGCGAGAGGAAATGGAACGAGCTGAAGCGGCTCCTCAAAAACGCCACGTTGCTGTCGGGTGTCTGGACGGGCGCCTGTGTCCTGGGGCTGGCTACGCTGGGACGTCAGCTTCTTTTTACGCCGTTGACATTTTTCGGGCGGACGTTTCAGGTTTTTTCGAGCGAATTTTTACCGAGTTACCCGCTGATCCTGATCCTGATGATCGGGTACGGGATCGCGAACGTGCTGTTCTGGAACCGGACGCTGCTGTTGTCGTTCGAGATGGCCGATTTGGCGATGAAGATCAGCGTTGCCGGTATGGCGCTTAAAATTTTGGCGACGCTTACGATTGTCCCTAAAGCGACTTATTCGGCGGAAGCGTTTATTTTATCGGCGTATCTGGCGGGAACGGTTCTTGTGATGACCTGGCGCGGTTTGAATACGTTGCGGCGGGCGGCGCGATTCGCGGCGGCGGAGATGTCCGGAGGCGGGAAGGACTTTTTATCGTGAAATTCGCGGTCAGCGCTACGTCTAAAATTCCTTCGGAAACGGCGAACTCGATTCAGGTTCTGATGGCATGTCAAGGCTTAATCGATGCCGGCCAGGAGCTGACGCTGTCGTTCCCGGGTCAGTCCGAGCCGGATTTCGACTCGATCCGCGCTCAATACGGGCTTCACTGCGCAGCGTTCCCGCTGCGCGCGGTTCGTACGATCCCGGAAATGCGCCGGCTTGATTTTTGCGCGAAGACGCTGTATATGAGTTCGCGGGAAAGGCCGGACGCGTATTATACCTGGACGCTGCAGCTGGCGGCGCTCGCCGCGAACCTGCCGCTTGGAAGCAGACCGATTTTGTACGAGGCGCATGACATGCCGACGGGACGCTTCGGCGAGCGTTGGGCGGAGCGGTTCGTCGCGGCGAAGCGCCCGAAACGCTTGATTTTTATTACCGCCGCGCTGGAAGAACGGTTCCGGGCGCGTTTTCCGAAGCTGGCTGCGGACGAAAGCGTTGTCGCGCCGAACGGGATCAACTTGTCCGATTATACGGCGCTCCCGGCCGCGGCGGAAGCGAAAGAGCGTCTGGGACTGCCGTCCGATCGCGCGGTTATCTCCTGTTCGGGGCATTTATATGCCGGGCGCGGGGTTGGGCTTTTTCTGGATTTGGCGGACGATTTCCCGAATCAGGCGTTTTATTGGTTCGGCGGAACGGCGGAGAGCGTCGCCGCGTATCGGAGCGAAGCCGAACGGCGCGGCCTGGCGAACGTCGTTTTTACCGGGATGATCCCTAAACGCGAGCTGCCGCTCTATCAGGCCGCGTCCGATATTTTGCTGATGCCTTATGAACGTTCGATCGCCGGAAGCGGCGGCGGCGACTCCGCCGCGATCTGCTCGCCGATGAAGATGTTTGAGTATATGGCGGCGCGGCGTCCGATTTTGTCGTCAGATTTAGCGGTGATTCATGAAGTCCTAAGCGATCGGACGGCGCTGTTCTGCGAGCCGGAATCGCGGGACGCTTGGCGCGCCGGGATCGCGCGGATTTTAGATGACGCCGCGTTTGGGGAACGGATCGCGGCGGCGGCTTTTTCCGACGCTGCGCAGTACAGTTGGAAAGCGCGGGCGGAACGGATCTTGGCGTCATTCGCGTAAACCGACGACCGACTTCCGTAAAGATCAAAGAGTCAGACAGGAGGCAAGATGCTTGAAGCTGGCAGCATGAGACCGAGTTATCCGGAGGAGGATTCCCGGCGTCGAAAATCAAATTTACAATGGACGGCGGTCGCTGTGCTTTCGGCGTTCGCCAGCGCCGCCGCGATCGCGATTTTTTCGCCGGGCGCGCCGTTCCGGGGCTTTCTTTCCGGATTGGCTTTAGCGCTTCCGGCCGCGCTGATCGGCGTTTTCGTATCGGCGCGGATCGATCGGCGTTTCTCGACCGGGATTCTGATGATCCTGGCGTTCGCGCTGCGTTTCGGTTTCGGATTAGCGACGGCGAACCTCCTTCCGTCCTACGGTTATCAGGACGAACCGCAGCAACAGCAGGGTTATCTTTTCGACGACGCGTGGCGGCGTGATACCGAAGCTTGGATTTTAACGGTCGACGATCGCGATTCGATTTCGCTCGGCGAAACGTTTACTTATCCGTATAAAAACGATCAGTATGGCGGCGTGGCGATTCTTAGTGTCTGGATTTATAAAACGCTTTCTTCCGACGCGCGGCGGTTCGGACTGATTATTCTGTTAGGCGCATGGGTGACCGCGCTCGGCGTTCCGTTTTTGCGGCGTGCGGTTGAGGCGCGCGAATCGGCCGCGGTGGCTTTGGCTGCGGTGTTGATTTATGTTTTTTATCCCGACGCGATTGTATACGCCGGCGCGCCGATGCGGGAACCGTTCCTGATTGGGATTGTGGCGATTGCGCTTTGGGCGCTGTTTACGATGAAAGAAGCTCCGTTGCGTTCGAGCCTGTTTCTGGCTGCGTGCGTCGCGGCGATGGTTCCGCTGTCGCTTTTTGTCGTTGGTGCGACGCTGATTTTCGCGGCGGTCTGGCTTTGGGGCGAATTCCTGGTTCCGCGCTCACGAGTGTGGCTGATTGCCGGCGTCGTTTTGATCGTCCTGAGCGGTTTAGCGATGATCTTAACGAGCGGCGGCCTGATTGAGGAATATATTCATTTCGATATCCATACGACTGAAACGAATTCCGGTTGGGTTGAAAAGGTCGTCGGCGAGGTCGGCGCTCAATTCCGGACGCTTTTCCTCGGCGTTTACGGACTGACGCAGCCGGTGCTGCCGGCAATCCTGTTTTATCAGCCGACGACGCCGTACTGGAAAGCGGTCGGGATTTTTCGCTCTGCCGGTTGGTACCTGATTGTTGCGGCGCTGTTTTACGCGCTCTTCTCGACACGGAAGATATCTGATCGTGAGAATCGAACCCCGATGATGGTCGGCGCGCTGTTCCTGGCCGGATGGCTGCTGGTCAGTTCGATCCGCGCCGGCGGCGATCAGTGGGACAATCCGCGTTATCGGGTGATCTTTCTGCCCCTGATCGCGTTTTATTGCGCATGGGGCGTCGATTTCGCGCGGCGGACGCGCGATTGGTGGTTGGTTCGTTGGATACTGATCGAGCTGATCTTCGTCGGATTCTTTTCGCAGTGGTATTATTCCCGTTATTCGAGCGACGCGATCCGGCGTTTCCCGTTCTGGCGCACTGTTGTCTATATATTTATCGCTTCCGCCGCTGTTTTCGCTACCGGCTTAATCGGCCCGATGCGCCGCTGGATCGCCCGGCGCCCGGCGCAAAAGGATAAGGTCCTGCGCTGAAACCGGAATAAATGCAAAAATCAACCGCCATTGCGCGATCGGCGGTTGATTTTATAACGTTAACGCAGGTTTCAAAACGACGAGCGTCTTGCGGACCTGCTCTTCGGTCCTTTCGCCCCCTCTTCGAACCTATGTTTATTATCGTAATCGTACCAAATTGGGGGACGGATTTGGAAGGATTATGAGGTTTGTAACCGATAATCGGGATTTTTTTCCTTCCGGACTTGATTATGTCATATACGATGAGATGAATTCTTTCCCTTATTTTCGCCAGAATCCGGTCTGACGCACGGGCATGAAATCGTCGACGGTAATAAAAGCGCGTTCGTCGTGCTTGAAAACGATCGTTTCGACATTTTCAACCTGTTTGCGTTTACAGTTGACGTGCATCATTACGACTTCGCCGTCCCGTCCATACGCTTTCATTTCAGTCACGCCGTATCCGTTTTTCCGCAAATCGTTGGCAATTTCATTCATGGGGTCGTTTTGCGAGGTGACCGTGACGCGCTGGAATCCGATTGCCAGCTTTTCCTCGATGATCATGCCGATCAGGTTTCCGGTCGCGAATCCGAACGCGTAGCCGAGCGTTGTCAGGATGTTGGCTTCGCCGCGGAGCGCTTGTGAGACGGCGAGGAAGAAGACGGTGGACTGCGCCGCGCCTAAGATCCAAACGAATAGTTTTTTCCCGCGGATCACGAAAAGAAGCCGCATTGTGTCGATCGACATATCGATCACGCGCAGCAGGAAAATCACGCCTGCGCTGATCAGGAAGGATTGCGTTATGGTGAAGAATGATGCCAAGTTCATTATTATATACTGTCCCTTTCCCTGCCCCGATAGCTCCGTCCCGAACTTTTATAGAGACGCTCGTTTTCGGGCGTGTTAAGTAGATTATACTCGTCAACTTCACGCCGTTCAGAAGGAAGTTTTGCGGCCGGCATTCCTAAATATAAATTAAGGGTTGCCGCTGCGTTAAGTTAGTTGTAACAAATTCGGTTGACAAGACCCGAAACAAGATATACTATTAGGTAGTTAGTTAAAGCTAACCAATGCTGAAATAATATAAGAGGAAAAAATGAATCGTTCATATATTCTAAAAAAATTATCCATACTCGTTTATGCGGCGATCTTGCTGGCTGCCGCTCTGTTGATTGTAAATTACGTTTCCGCTGCGGCGGAAGACAAACCGATCAATATCGTCGCGACGACAACGATGTTGGCCGATTTAATCGACCGGGTCGGTGGGGAACACGTTTCCGTCAGCGCGCTGATGGGGCCCGGCGTTGATCCCCATTTATATCAAGCGGGCGCCGGAGCGGTTGCTAAGCTTCAGAGTTCCGACGTCGTCGCTTATCACGGGCTGCATCTCGAAGGAAAAATGGGCGAAGTATTTGATTCGTTGAATCAACAGGGACACCAGACGATCTGTCTTGAAGACGGACTTGATCCAACGCGGCTTTTATCCGACGAAAATAATCCGGAAGTCCATGATCCGCATATCTGGTTCGACGTTTCGCTTTGGAAAGAGGCGGCGGATCACGTCGCAACGCAGTTAGCTCTCTTAGACGAAGCGAACGCGGCGGATTACGAAGCAAATCTCGACGCGTATCTGAAAGAACTCGACGATTTGGAATCCTATATCAAGAGCCGCGTCGCCGAACTTCCGGAGGATCAGCGCATTCTGATCACGGCGCATGACGCTTTCCGTTATTTCGGGCGGGCGTATGGGATTGAGGTCCGCGGGCTTCAGGGGATCAGTACGGATGCCGAGGCGAGTACTTCGGCTGTCAGCGATTTGGCGACGCTGATCGCGACGAAAGAGATTCATGCGATTTTTATCGAGTCTTCCGTCCCGGTCAAGAACGTCGAAGCGCTTCAGGACGCAGTCAAGGCGCGCGGGTTTGACGTCAAGATCGGCGGCGAATTGTATTCGGACGCGCTCGGGGACGCGGATTCCGACGCGGGGACGTATATCGGTATGGTTCGCGCAAATGTCGATACGATTGTCAATGCGCTGGGAGGAGAAAAGTAGTCGATATGAAATCAGAGACGGCTATTGTTGTTGAAGATCTGACCGTTGCCTATGACGTAAAACCGGTTCTCTGGGATGTTGATCTGGATATTTCGGCGGGGACCCTGACCGCGATCATAGGACCGAACGGGGCGGGAAAAACAACATTGCTGAAAGCCATTCTGGGTTTGGTTCAGCCGATATCCGGTTCGATCGAATTCCCGACTGTAGGGAAGAATTCCCGGAAGGATCTGATCGCTTATGTTCCGCAGAGCGGAAGCGTTGACTGGGATTTTCCAGTCAACGCTTTAGACGTCGTCATGATGGGGCGGTACGGTTATTTGGGCTGGTTCCGCCGCCCCGGAAAAGCGGATCGCGCCGCTGCGATGGAAGCGTTGGCTGCGGTCGGGATGGAATCGTTCGCTCTGCGCCAAATTGATCAGTTATCCGGCGGTCAGCAGCAACGTGTTTTCTTAGCGCGCGCTCTCGTCCAGAATGCGGAGATTTATTTGATGGACGAACCGTTTAAGGGCGTCGACGCGCGGACGGAAAAAGCGATCGTCGCATTGTTGAAAGGTTTGAAAAACGATGGGAAAACCGTCGTCGTCGTTCATCACGATCTTCAGACGGTTCGAGGGACTTTTGATCGCGTTGCGCTGATTAATCTGCATGTTATTGACAGCGGGCCGATTCAAGCTGTTTTCAATGAATCGAATTTGGCGCGGACGTACGGCGGTAAGGAGTTCCTCGCTCCGGCGTATAAAGGCGGAACGGCATGATTGAATCCTTAACCGTTATTTTCCAGGATTATACGTTCCAGATTGTCGCTTTGGGATCGGCAATGTTGGGCATAATCAGCGGGGTATTGGGCAGCTTTGCAGTGCTGCGGAAACAGAGTCTCCTGGGCGACTGCGTTTCGCATTCGGCTTTACCCGGCGTTGTATTGGCGTTTCTTTCGACCGGGGAAAAGAACAGCGGGATTCTTCTTCTGGGCGCGCTTGTGAGCGGGTTCTTGTCGGCTGGGTTCGTAACGTTAATCGGGCGCAATTCCAAAGTCAAAGCCGACGCGGCGCAAGGGATCATATTATCGGTCTTTTTCGGCCTGGGGATGGCGTTGCTGACTTTTTCTCAGAATCTTCCGAACGCGAATCAGGCAGGATTAAAGCGTTTCATCTATGGCCAGGCCTCGACCATGCGCCGTGGCGACGTTTTCCTGATGTTGATCGTAGGCGCGATATTGATCGGAACGGTCGTTCTGCTTTGGAAGGAGTTCCAGTTGTTCACGTTTGACAGCGCGTACGGCGAAACGCTCGGGTTCCGTTCCGGGCGGATTAATGCCATTCTGACATTTCTGATCGTCTGCGCGATCCTGATCGGGCTGCAGACGGTTGGGGTAGTCCTGATGAGCGCGATGCTGATTACGCCGGCGGTTGCGGCGCGTCAGTGGACGAATCGCCTGTCGTGGATGGTCGTTTTAGCCGCGCTGTTCGGCGCGGTCGCCGGCGTTGGCGGGACCCTGGTCAGTTCTCTTGTGCCGGAGATGCCGACCGGTCCGGTGATTGTCGTTTGTATCAGCGCGATCGCTATCTTCAGCGTCTTTTTCGCGCCTCGGCGCGGAATTCTGGCCCGGCTGATCGAGAGGGCGCGTTTCCGAAAGCTGCTAAAAGCGGGGGCTGGAGGCGAATCATGAGCGCAGGGTTGGAAATTTCTCTGATCGCGGCGCTGATATCGGCGGCGTGCGCGCTGCCTGGTGCATTTCTGGTATTCCGGCGCATGTCGATGATGACCGATGCGATTACGCATTCGATCCTGCTTGGTATCGTTCTCGCTTTTTTCCGGACGCGCGACCTTACGTCGCCCTGGCTGATCGTCGGCGCGACGTTGATGGGCGTCTTCACGGTTTGGCTGACGGAGACGCTGACGCAGACGCGTCTGCTTAAAGAGGATGCGGCGATCGGAATCGTTTATTCGACGTTATTTTCTGTTGCGATTATCCTGATCGCGCTCAACGCCCGCTCGGTTCATATCGATACCGACAGCGTTCTGCTGGGCGAGCTGGCGTTCGCTCCGTTCGACCGGCTGATTCTTTTCGGCCGCGATATAGGCGCGCGTTCAATATACCTTTCCGGTATTGTTCTGGCTATTAATCTTGTCGTTATCGGGATTTTTTATAAGGAGTTGAGGCTGACGACGTTCGATCCCGCATTCGCGGCCGCAATCGGTTTTTCACCGTTTATCGTCCATTATCTGTTAATGCTGCTGGTGTCGATGACGGCAGTTGCGGCGTTTGAGGCGGTCGGGTCGGTTTTGGTCGTAGCGTTCATGATTATCCCGCCGGTTACGGCCGGTTTCCTTTCCGACAATATGAAAACCCAATTTGTTCTGAGCGCGCTGATCGGGGCGCTTTCCGGCGTTATCGGTTACGCCGCCGCGGTGAAGCTCGACGTATCGATTGCCGGCTGTATGGCGGTTGCCTGCGGTTTATTTTTCATGCTGGCATTCCTGTTCGCGCCGAAACGCGGATTGGTCAGCGAACGCGCGCGATATTGGGCGCGGAAAATTGAGTTCGACCGCTTTACGCTGCTGACGCATTTGATTCATCATGCCGGGAGCGAGATTGAGGAACGCGAAAACAGCCTGGCGTCGCTGCCGCTCCATTTGGGTTGGTCCCCCCGACGGGTAGAGCGCGCTTCGCGTTATCTTATCGAAAGAGGCACGATCCGTTCGTTTAACGGTATTTTCTTCGTATCCGATCGGGGAAAGACGGAGTATCTAAGCTATTGCCGCGAACTTTTCGGCGACGCGGCGGAAAATTTCGATCCGGCGAACGGCGGGTGAAGCGTCGTAAATTGCCGTTCAAAGCTCATTGATTTCAGAATATTCCGATTGACAAATATTCAATAAATGAGTATGCTTAATCCATCCGAGTGCGCTTTTCTGATGATTGCGCAGTTCCGGATGGATTATCGTTTGAGGAATTAAATAATTTATCGGAGGAGTTCTCATGAAGTCAATGCTTTCTGTTTCAGGTGTATTATTGGTCGCGTTTTGTTTTCTCTCTGCTTGGATCGCCCCTGTCTGCGCGCAGGCCGAAGCGGAAATGAAGCCGGTCGAACTGATCGTTTTCGGGGCGGCGTCGATGACCGAAACGCTGACGGAACTTGGCGACCGGTACATGGAAGCGAATCCGAACGTCAAAATAGTTTTTAATTTTGATTCGTCCGGCACGTTGAAAACCCAGATTCAAGAGGGTGCGGATGTCGATATTTTTATTTCCGCCGGACAGAAACAGATGAATCAGCTCGATAAATCCGTCGCGGCGGAGCTGAATCCTGACGGTTTGGATTTTGTTTTGGAAGATACGCGGTTCGACTTTTTGGAAAATAAGGTCGCTTTGGCCGTTCCTGAAGGCAATCCGGCCGGGATCAAATCGTATGACGATCTGAAATCCGGTCTTGAAGCGGGAAAGATTTTGCTGGCGATGGGGAACGCGGACGTTCCGGTCGGCCAGTACACGCAGAAAATTCTGGCTTTCCTCGATCTTGACGAAGCGGCGTTAGCGAAAGCCGGAAATATTACCTACGGTTCGAACGTTAAAGAAGTTACGACCCAGGTTTCGGAAGCTACTGTTGACGCGGGGATCATCTATCAGACGGACGCGTTCTCCGCGAAACTGACGGTCGTCGATACGGCTACGAAAGAAATGTGCGGTCAGGTTATTTATCCCGCCGCGATCATGAAACCTTCGAAGAACGTTGAGGCTGCGGAAGCGTTCCTTGAATTCCTTCAAAGCGAGGAAGCCGGTAAAGTTTTCGAAGAAGTCGGGTTTACGCCGATTCGCGAAGAGAAATAAGGCTTTCCCTGTACTTTTGTCATAGCAGCGTCCCGGAGGCCGGAATCGGCTTCCGAGGCGTTTTTTTTCAGAAGTTACCGCAGATATCCTTCCGGCATGATTTGAATAATAAAACTTTCAATCCGAACCGAGTTGCGGTACGCTGAAACGCGATTGGAAAGGATGATGGAATTGGATCTGTTCCCGCTTTGGAACTCCCTGAGAATTTCGGCGATCAGTACGGCGATTATTTTTTTCCTCGGTATCTTCGCCGCTTATTACATCGCGAAAGCCCCGAAATTGGTTAAAGGGGTTTTGGACGTTATCCTGACGCTGCCGCTTGTCCTGCCGCCGACGGTGGTCGGATATTTGCTGCTTAGGATTCTTGGCCCGAAGCGCCTGATCGGATCCTGGGCGTTATCCGTGTTCGGTTTAAAATTGACGATGACCTGGTGGTCGGCGATTTTCGCGACGACGGTCGTTATTTTCCCGCTGATGTACCGGACGGCGCGCGGCGCTTTCGAGTCGTTCGACGAAACCTTAGCCTATTCCGGGCAGTCAATCGGATTGTCGAACACGTATATTTTCTGGCATATTCGGATGCCGTACTGCCGACAGGGGATTCTGGCAGGGACGGTTCTGGCTTTCGCCCGCGCGCTGGGGGAATACGGCGCGACGAGCATGATTACCGGGTATACGCCGGGAAGGACGGCGACGATTTCGACGACCGTTTATCAGCTTTGGCGGACAAACGACGACGCGTTGGCTTTTAAATGGGTCCTGGTTAACTTGGCGATTTCTTTCGTCGTATTGCTGACGGTAAACATGTTGGAAAAGAACAGCCGGAACCGTCCCACGCAATTGTTCACAACGTCCCTGAAAAAGTAAAAAGATATGGCGATTTTTGTTGAGATAGAGAAAAATTTCGGAACGTTTCGTCTGAACGTCGCTTTTGACGGCGGGAATGAAATTATCGGGCTGTTGGGGGCTTCCGGCTGCGGAAAGAGTATGACGCTGCGCTGTATCGCGGGAATTGAAAAGTCGGACCGCGGAAAAATTATCATAAACGGCGCGACGCTTTTTGATTCCGAACGAAGGGTCAACTTATCGCCGCAGGAACGGCGGACGGGTTTACTTTTTCAGAGTTACGCGCTTTTCCCGAATATGACCGTTTATCAGAATATTCAAGCCGGCGCGCGGCGCGAGAAGGATCGGGCGCGGCGAGCGCGGCTGACCGATGATTTTATTGACCAGTTTGGGCTGCGCGGTCTCATTCATCATTATCCGCACCAATTATCCGGCGGTCAGCAGCAGCGGACGGCGTTAGCCCGTATTCTCGTTTCCAGTCCGGATATTCTTCTTTTAGATGAGCCTTTCTCCGCGCTCGACAGCCATCTGCGTTTCAGTCTTGAACAAGAGGTCGGAGAGATTATCCGCGCGTTCGGAAAACCGGTTCTCCTTGTTTCGCATGATCAAGGCGAGGTATACCGTCTTTCCGAGAAAATTGCCGTCATCCACAATGGCGCGATCGAGACTTTTGGGAAGAAGGAGGACGTTTTTCTAAACCCGCGGACGAAAAACGCGGCGCTCCTGACCGGGTTCCGGAATATTTCCCCGGCAGATCGGATTGCTGACGGGCGCGTATTCGCGCGCGATTGGGGCTTGACGCTGACGGTTCCCGAAAATTTGCCCGCGGGAAATTTGATCGCGTTCCGCGCGGGGGATCTTTTATACGGCTCAGGCGAAAACGATTTCCGCGCCCGGGTTGTCGGCGAAATCGAAAACCCGCTTTCGTACCTGATCCGCGTCATTCCGGAACGGGAGCGCGCCCCGCAAACGATGCTATGGGAAATCGGAAAAGAAGATTGGCGGAAAATCCGTTCGGAGATGGTAACGCTGCGGCTGCCGGCGGAACGGATCGCGCTTCTGACTGAACGGGGAAATTCGGGTTCGCTTCCGGCGCGGCGGACAACGAAAAGAAAAAAGGGAGAATAATCGTTATGAAGAAAATTAAAGTCGAAGAGGCCGTCGGGCGTCAGCTGTGCCATGATATTACAGCGATGCGCGATGGGTTTAAAGGCGCGGCGTTTAAGCGCGGGCATGTTATCCGTGCGGAGGATATTCCGAACCTGCTCGATATCGGGAAGCGGGCGGTTTTCGTTTGGGAGGAGAATGCCGGCGAGATTCATGAAGAAGACGCGGCGCTGCGCATGGCGGCGATGGCGCCGGCCGAGGGGGCGCGCTATACTGCCCCATCCGAAGGCAAAGTCGTTCTTATGGCGGAGCGGCGCGGTCTGTTCCGCGTCGATAAGGCGCTGCTGAACGCGTTGAACGCGATCGAGGATATTACGATTTCGACCCTCCCGGATCATTACCCGGTTGAGGAAGGGGCGCGGCTGGCGTCGATGCGGATCGTCCCGTTGGTTACGAAAGAGGAACGGATTGTCCAGGCGGAGGAACTCTGTTCCGGACGGGATCTTTTCAAGCTGCTGCCATACCATGAGAAAAAAATCGGCGTTATGATTACCGGGTCCGAGGTTTATTCGGGACGGATTCAGGATAAGTTCGAAGCGGTTGTGCGGGAAAAAATGAACCGTTATCCGGCGGAAATACTCGGCGTATCGATTTGCGACGACGATTTGGAAATGATTACCGGCGCGGCGCGGGAATATCTTGAACGCGGCGCCGATTTCCTTATTTTTACCGGCGGGATGTCGGTCGATCCCGACGACTTAACGCCGACGGCGATTCGCGCGCTCGGCGCGGAGATCGTATCTTATGGGGTTCCGGCTCAGCCGGGAAATATGACGCTCGTCGCGTATTTGGGCGGCGTCGCGGTCCTGGGAATCCCCGGTTCGGCGATCAGTTTGCCGACGACGATGTTCGATGTCCTGCTCCCGCAGGTTTTCAGCGGCGAAAAATTTACGAAAGCGGACCTGATCCGGCTGGGAGAAGGCGGATTGTGCCAGTTGTGCAAAGGCTGCCATTTCCCGAACTGCACGTTCGGGCGTTATTAATTCGATCAAGTATTCAGTTTTTGAATCGGAGGCTTTTTATGAAGATGACGGCGGCGGTGATTACGGTCAGCGATCAGGGGTTCCGCGGCGAACGCCCCGATACGAGCGGGCCGGCGATTTGCGCGATGCTGCGTCAGGACGGTTGGGAGGTCGTCTATCAAACGATCGTTCCCGATGAGAAAGATCAAATCATGACGGAGCTGATCCGGTGCGCCGATGAGTTGGGCGTTTCGCTTGTTTTGACGAGCGGTGGGACCGGATTCTCGCCGCGCGACGTGACCCCGGAGGCGACGAAAGCGGTCGTGGAGCGGGAAGCTCCGGGAATTCCGGAGCTGATGCGCGCCGAGAGCATTAAAATCACCCCGCGCGGCTGCCTCTCACGTTCGGCGGCTGGGATCCGCGGGAGGACGCTGATCGTCAACTTACCGGGGAGCGAGCGGGCGGCGCGGGAAAACTTCGCCGCAATTCGCGGCGTATTGGATCATGCGGTTGAGATGCTGCGATCGGGGGGATCGGCGGACTGCGCCGGGTGAAGGGGAGGAGAAAAACTGCGGCAAAGAAGTCTTGACAAGGCGCTCAGATTCGGATAAGATCATTGAAAATGACGGTTGTCGAAATGTTCGGAAATACCTATTTCTCTGTAGTCTGAGTGGCACGGTGGATTCCGCTTCGATGAAAGTAAACCGGCAGATTTTTTGAATTGGCGCGGCAGAGACCCGCCGCGCCAATTCTCTTAGCTGGATGGCTCTTTAAGGAAGTATGAAACGAAGCTTTCTTTTCCGGCGTTTTCCTCTTTCTTTCGCGATGCGGTTCCTGCTGGTCGCGATTGGGGCGGCCGCGTTCTCGATCCTCTTCAATACATTTCATACCGCAATTACGGAAACGGTCTCGAATCACTGGCGCGGCGGATATGATCTGCTG
>DAOUFC010000086.1:0-44199 GCA_034430295.1 Flexilinea sp. | reverse complement strand
TGAATATCGTCGGACTTAACGGTCAGCATTTCCTGAAGCGTGTAAGCCGCGCCGTAGGCTTCGAGCGCCCAGACTTCCATTTCGCCGAAGCGCTGGCCGCCGAATTGCGCCTTGCCGCCGAGCGGCTGCTGCGTGACGAGCGAATACGGACCGGTCGAACGCGCGTGAACCTTGTCTTCGACGAGGTGGTGCAGCTTGAGCATTGTCATGACGCCGACGGTAACCGGCTGATCAAACTTTTCGCCGGTGCGGCCGTTATAGAGCGCCTGCTTCCCGCAGATCGGCGTCGGATATCCCGTTTTCAAGCTAAGGAGGTCGGCCTGATTCCGCAGGCTTTCTTCATCTTCGCTGTCGACGGTTTTTTCACCGTTCATTTCGATCCAAATTTTAAGGCAGGTTCGAATCGCCGCCGAGTCTTTCGGGAGACGGACCGGAGCGTTCGGCTGAACGTTTTCCCAATCCAGGATCATATCCGGATTAAAACCCTTCTCGGATAACCATTCCTGAAAAACGATGTGTTTCGTATAAATTTCGTCTGAATTCATGCGATAGAAGTCGTAATCCTTCCCTGCCAGCCAAGACATCAGGTACTGGACGCGGACTTCGTTATCGTCTTCGATATGTTCGGGGTTGACGTTATTCTCCTTGACCCAATTCCAGGCGCGGTCGGTAATCTCGTCCCAAGCCTGGTTCAGCATCCAGGCGCGCGCCAGTTCAGATTCGATTTCATATTCGGTCGCTCCGTCGAAAACGGGCGTGATCGCGCGGAAGCCGAGCTGCAGCGCCGCCCAACCGAGATGGACTTCGAGAACCTGTCCGATATTCATGCGGCCCGGGACGCCGAGCGGGTTCAAGATGATGTCGATCGGCGTTCCGTCTTCAAGGTAAGGCATGTCTTCCATCGGGACGACGCGCGAAACGACGCCTTTGTTTCCGTGGCGTCCGGCCATCTTGTCCCCGGCGGTCAGTTTCCGTCGCTGTGCGACGGAAACGCGAACCATCGTTTCAACACCGGCCGACAGGTCATGATTCTCGTCGCGGTGGAAGACTTTGACGTCGACGACTTTTCCGCGTTCTCCATGCGGCATTTTCAAAGAAGTGTCTTTGACGTCGCGGCTTTTTTCGCCGAAAATGGCGCGTAATAATTTCTCTTCCGGCGTCAGTTCTTTCTCGCCTTTGGGCGTGATCTTTCCGACGAGGATATCTCCCGGCCCGACTTCGGCGCCGATTCGGATAATACCGTCTTCGTCGAGATCCTTTATCGCTTCGTCGCCGACGTTCGGGATGTCGCGGGTAATTTCTTCCGGTCCGAGTTTCGTATCGCGCGCTTCTAGCTCATGTTTTTCGACATGAACCGACGAAAATTTATCTTCCATGACAATACGCTCGGAAACGAGGATCGCGTCTTCGTAGTTCCCGCCTTCCCATGAAACGAACGCGATGACGACGTTCTGTCCTAACGCCAGTTTTCCTTCAACGGTCGATGATGAATCGGCTAAAACCTGACCGCTTCTGATTCGCTCGCCTTTGGTGACGGTTGGGCGTTGGTCAATACACGTACTTTGATTGGAACGCTGATATTTGCGCAGCTGGTGAGAATGCAGCGTGCCGTCGTCGTAACGGATCTGGATCTCGTCCGCGCTGACAGAAAGAATTTCGCCGTCTTTGATCGCGGTCAGGACTTGACCGGAGTCGATCGCGGCGTATTTCTCCATCCCGGTGGAAACGAGCGGAATTTCCGGCGCGATGAGGGGAACTGCCTGCGCCTGCATGTTTGAACCCATTAACGCGCGGTTGGCGTCGTCATGTTCGAGGAACGGGATGAGCGCGGCGCTGACGCCGACGACCTGTTGGGGCGAGACATCCATGTAATCGATCTGGGACGGCGGAAAAATCGAAAATTCGGAATATTGACGGCTCGAAATTTCCTGATCCGCGAATTCCTGATAATCGTTCATATGGATGTTCGACTGTGCGATAATGAATTTATCTTCCGCGTCGGCCGATAGATACTCGACGTCGTTCGAAATAAACGGCGTGATTTCGATTTGGGCGAATTCCTGTGCTGCGATGGCTTTAAGATGCTTCTCCGCAATTCGTTCCCCAGCGGAGAGAATAACTTTTCCGTTTTTGTCGAGAACGTCGCTGACAACCTGACGGTTGATAAGCCGCGGGTCGGTTTTCGAAAGCCAGCGGTAAACTTTTCGGTATGGGGTTTCGATAAAGCCGTAATCGTTGATTTTAGCGAAATTCGCTAAGCGGCCGATCAGACCGATATTCGGGCCTTCCGGCGTTTCAATCGGGCAGATGCGTCCGTAGTGGGTATGATGGACATCGCGGACATCGAAACCGGCGCGCTCGCGGCGGATACCGCCGGGACCGAGCGCGGAAAGCGTCCGTTTGTGACGTAATTCCGCCAGCGGGTTGGTCTGATCCATGAACTGCGATAACTGCGACGAGCCGAAGAACTCGCGCATGGCGGCGACGACCGGCCGGATGTTGACGAGGCTGACGGGGGTGACGCGTTCCTGATCGCGGATCGACATGCGTTCTTTGATGACGCGTTCCATCCGTCGCAGCCCGATGCGCAGTTTGTTGCTGATCAATTCGCCGACGGTTTTTACGCGGCGGTTGCCGAGATGGTCGATGTCGTCTTTGTCTTTGACGCCGTTATTAATCTCGATCAAACGGCGGACGAGGGCTAAAACGTCCCAGCGCGTTACGTTTCGATGCGCGCCCGGGATATGGTCGGTGAGATCGAGTTTTTGGTTAAGTTTATAACGTCCGACGCGTTCAAGATCGTATAGGCGGTGATCGAAGAGCTGTTCCTGGAGAAATCCGCGCGCGTTTTCGAGCGTGACCGGATCGCCGGGACGGATGCGCTTGAAGAATTCGAGAAGCGCGGCTTCGGCGATCGGAACGTTCGGATAGTCTTTTTCCCAATCAGGTTCTTGCCGGATGCTGGCGAGGATGAATTGGCGGTCGGGGTTGTTGTCGATGTCTTTAAAGAGTTCGGCGAGTTCATCGTCCGTACCGGTTTTAAGCGGGCAATCATAAGAAACGCCGTCGTCAACAGCGGCCAACGCGCGCAGGAACACCGTGATTGGCACTGTGCGTTTGCGGTTGAATTTCAAGATCAGGTAGTCGTTCTTCCGCGTTTCAAATTCCATCCAGGCGCCGCGATCGGGGATCAGCTTGGCGTTGGCGATACGGTGCCCGGTCGTTCGGTCCTGGAAGGCTTCAAAATAAACGCCGGGAGAACGAATGAGCTGCGAAACGACGACGCGTTCGGAACCGTTAATAATGAACGTACCGTTTTCGGTCATTTCCGGAAAATCACCAAGGAAAATATCCTGGCGGATCGGTTCGGAAACTTCCGCGCCGGCGAGAAGAACTGTGACGTAGAGCGGTTTCGAAAAAGTCATGTCCCGCTCGAGGCATTCGTCAACGGTGAATTTCGATTCGCCGAACCAGAATTTTAAGCCCCATTCTTCGGTAATTTCGTCTTTCGCCGGGAAATAGAGTTTCATTCCCTTTGTGTAGGACTCGATCGGAGAGATTTCGGCGAGGAGTTCGGCGATACCGTCTTTTTGGAATTGGACGAACGAGTTGAGTTGGATCTCGATAAGATCCGGCATGGGCGTTGCGGCGGGAATTCGCTGGTAATTCTTCGTCGCTTGTTTTAAAGCCATGTGTCAGCCTCCTGGTAGTAAAAATTCGAATGGTCGACGACATTTTTCGGCGCAACAATACGACCCGCACGATGGATGTTCAAACCGACAGGGATTTTATTATAGCATAGAGTCGGGCCGTATTGAAAAATGTGTTGCTTAATCGGGAAAGGTGTGGTAAGGAGATCCCAATTGAGCGTTTATTTCTCTCGCCTTTTGGGTTATCATCGGGAGCCGGCGCGATTTCTTTGTACGTTCACGAGCCGCAGTTGATCCCCCCCCTCGTCGGGAAACGCCGCAGTGCGGGATCCGAAATTACGCCGCGGTATAAGCGGCGCAGACATCGTTTACCGGCCCAAACATAACTTGGCGGCCTCTTTCGATCCATAGCGCATATTGGCAGATGCGTTCGACCTGTTCTATGGAGTGGGAAACGAAGACGACGGATGTGCCGCTGCCCATGTAACTGTCCATTCGTTTCATGCATTTTTCGCGGAAAGCGCCGTCCCCGACGGATAGAATCTCGTCTGCTAATAGGATTTCCGGCTGAACGGCCGTCGCGATCGCGAATGCGAGACGGGCGACCATTCCTGAAGAGTATTGGCGAATCGGCGTTTCGATAAATTCCTCAAGCTCGGCGAAATCGACAATTTCCCCATACATTTCAGTGATCTCTTCATTCGTGTACCCTAACAGGTTCCCGTACAGATAGATATTTTCGCGGCCGGATAATTCGGTCATGAATGCCGCGCCTAATTCTAATAGCGGGAATACCTTTCCTTGAACGATAATTCGCCCTTCAATCGGTTTCAGTACGCGGGCGATGACTTTTAAGAGCGTGCTTTTTCCTGCGCCGTTCCGACCGATGATGCCGATCGATTGACCGATTTCAAGATTAAAATTTATATTTCGCAGCGCCCAAATATCTTTCATCGGATCTTTTCGAGAAAGTTTTCGAATTAAAACGTCCTTCGTGTCGGTTCCCCGCGAAGCGGGAATCTGAAATCGAATGCCTAAATCTTTTGCGATGATCGCTTTGTCTGGCGGAATAATTGGATTCATGCGGTTTATGTCCTGTAAGCGAAATCGTTTGAGTTTTTTGTAAAGAAATACCAGCCGACCGTAAACGTCACGGCTGCAAAAGCGGCCGCTTTGATCCAAAGCCGCGCTGCCGGAAATACGCCGTTAATATAGGCTTCGCGGAAAATCGTCAGGTAAATTGTAACCGGATTCATGCGAAAATAAGGCAGGTATGGCGGCGAGATAATCGTGTCCGGGTAGAAAATCGGCGTCAGGTACATCCATACGGTCATCAGAACGTTCCAAATCTGCGAAAAGTCATGCAGGTAAGGGATAATCGACGATACGAGAAGGCTGGCGCCGATATTGAAGATCGTAAATAAAGCGATGCAGGGCAGCGTCATTAACATCATCGGGGTAAAATGAATATGATCAAATATCGAAACGATTAATAGCGGAATAAAAGTCAAAAACAAATTGATCAGATTAATTCCGACGCTTGATAAAACGTACGTCGTTTTCGGGAGATAAATTCGCCTCATCATTGGTCCCCGCGAGATCATCTGGACCATCGCTTCGGATGTTGACTGCCGGAAATACGCGAAGATCATATTCCCGGTCAGGACATAAACGGCGAAATGATTGATATTCCGTTTGAAAAGGTAAGAGAACACAACGACGAAAACGATCATGTTCAGCAGCGGATTCAGCATTGACCAGATAATTCCGAGGTAGGATCGTTTATAACGCGTTTTAAAATTTGTGATAACTAAGCGTCGAAGAATGAAAAGATGATCTTGGATACCATGAAATTCTTCGATCATTGGTGAGTCGAATTTGTCGGAATCGTAAATGATCCTTTTTTGCTCAGAATTGGTCATCGAAAGGTTTCCTTGTCCTGTAACGTCTGAATTTAGTTTATTATAATCCTTCCTTCCCGATTTTCTGCCTGACCTGTTTAAGAGGGTTGTCTTAAAAAACGCTCGTTTCGTCAACATGCAGGACAGGATTCGACGAAGGATAAACGATCCGGAGTATACTTAAACGCGTGATGTTCGGTTATAACCATTCTTTCTTGTCGTAACCGGACAATTCGAATCGTCCGCTGGAACTTCGTCGATTCGGAGCGAATTTTTTGATATAAATATTACTTTGCAAAGTTGGAAAACGAATACCATGTCTAAAAAAGTGCTTGTAACCGGGGCAGATGGTTTTATCGGTAGCCATTTGACGGAGATGCTCGTAAGGAAAGGCTTCGCCGTCAAAGCGTTCGTTTATTACAATTCGTTCAATTCAAATGGTTGGCTCGATACGATCGATCCGGAGATTAAAAATGAAATCGAGTTTTTCTCCGGAGATATCCGCGATCCGAACGGCGTACGTGAGGCGATGAAAAATTGTTCGACCGTTTTTCATCTGGCCGCGTTAATCGCGATTCCGTTCAGTTATCATTCGCCGGATTCTTACGTCGATACGAATGTTAAAGGTACGCTGAATGTTCTTCAGGCGGCGCGGCTTCTTGAAACCGAGCGCGTTTTAGTTACGTCAACTTCCGAAGTTTACGGTACGGCGCTTTACGTTCCGATCGACGAAAAGCATCCTTATCAAGGTCAATCGCCGTATTCGGCGACGAAAATTGGCGCCGATCGTTTAACCGAATCTTTTTATCGATCCTTCGATACGCCGGTCACGATCGTCCGCCCGTTTAATACGTACGGGCCGCGTCAGAGTGCGCGCGCGATCATCCCGACGATTATTACCCAATTGCTATCGGGCGCGGACAAAATTCAGTTAGGGGCCTTGACGCCGACGCGCGATTTGAATTTCGTTTTAGATACGGCGAATGGCTTTATTGCGATTGCGAACTCGGATCGGACGATCGGCGAGGAAATTAATATCGCAACCCAGTCGGAAATTTCGATGGGTGATCTTGCCCGAAAACTGATTGAGCGAATCAATCCGAAAGCGGAAATTGTTTGCGACGAACGGAGACTTCGTCCGGAAAAGAGCGAAGTTAACCGCCTCCTCGGAGCGAACGAAAAGATCCGGCGGTTGACGGATTGGAAACCGGAACATACGATTGAAATGGGCTTGGAAATTACGATTGATTGGTTTCGTAAAAATTTGGGCCGTTATAACCCGAATGAATATAATCTCTGACCGTTGCGAAAAACGGCGATCGAAAGCGTTGTGAAATATGGCTGATTTTATTCCTTTGTCTGTTCCAAATTTGTCCGGAAACGAACGCGCGTATGTAAATGAAGCGATCGAAGCCCAATGGGTTTCAACAGGCGGGAGTTATATTACCCGTTTCGAGGAAATGGTCGCGCGTTTCGTCGGCGTTCCGGACGCTGTCGCCTGTCAATCCGGAACGGCGGCGTTGCATTTGGCTTTAATTTGCGCCGGGGTTCAGCCGGGCGACGAGGTCATCGTTCCGACGTTGACGTTTATCGCCGCAGTCAACCCGGTTAAGTATCTTCACGCAGAGCCGGTCTTTATGGATTGCGACGATTCACTGTGCATGGATATCGTGAAATTAGAAGCGTTCCTGGAAACGGGTTGTGATCTGACGCCGTCAGGATTGATTAACAGATCTTCCGGCCGCCGCGTTTCGGCTGTGATCGTCGTTCATGTTTTCGGAAATCTTGCCGATATGGATCGGTTGGCCTCGCTTCGGGAAAAGTATCCGATTCGGATTATCGAAGACGCGACCGAGGCGTTAGGTTCGCGCTTTTTAAGTGGACGCTTCGGTGGATTTCATGCGGGAACGGTCGGAGATTTCGGCGCGTTTTCTTTTAATGGAAATAAGATTATTACGACCGGCGGGGGCGGGATGCTTATTGGTGCGGATTCGGGAGAATTGGCTCACGCCCGCTATCTATCCACCCAAGCTAAAGACGATACGCTTCGTTTTGTTCACAATGAAATCGGATACAATTATCGTATGACGAATGTCCAGGCGGCGATCGGCGTCGGGCAGATGGAGCTTTTGCCATCCTTTTTGGAAACGAAAAAGGCGAATTACGAGCGATATCGATCGAACGGGATTGATTTGCTGCCTTTTCGCGACGATATTCAGTCGAATTACTGGTTTTATAGCTATATGACCGAAAGGCGTGACGCGTTGCTTGCGTATTTGGCCGATCGTCAGATTCAAGCGCGTCCAATTTGGGTGTTAATTCATTCGTTACCGCCTTATCGCGATGCCCAGGCTTTTAGGATTGAACGCGCTCCATATTATTGGGAGCGTGTTGTCAATATTCCTTGCAGCACGAATCTAACCACGAAGGAAGTCGATTTCGTATCCGAATCGCTTCGCGCTTTCGGCTGAAATCAGATCAGGATCGTACATGAGACCCGGACTCAAAATACAGGATAGTAAAGATCTTGACCGATATCTGGTCCAAGCCCAGACGCGGATTATTGATGCGATGGAAAAATTGGATCGCGGCGGAAAGGGCGTCGCCGCCGTAATCGACGACGATCAGCATATGATCGGGATCGTTACCGACGGCGATATCCGGCGATATATTTTGCGCGGACGCGATTTGAATCAACCGGTTTCAGAGACGATGAATCGAGGTTTTGTATATTTATCGCCGGAAGAAGTCGATAAACATCGTGAAGTGATGCTTTGGTATGGGATTACCGCGATCCCGATTCTTGCCGACGACCGGACGATTCAAGCATTGTATTTTCTTGACGAGGAAATCGCGAAAAACATAAATCGAAATCTTGATGCGCCGGTTGTTATCATGGCGGGCGGAAAAGGAACCCGGTTGCACCCGTATACGCAGGTCCTGCCGAAACCGTTAATCCCGGTTCAGGGCGTCCCGATCACAATGCATATCATGAATCGTTTCGCTGCGTTCGGTGTCCGTTCTTTTCACATGATCGTCAATTATCAGAAAGAATTGATAAAAGCGTATTATTCCGATCCGAATATGCCATATCGAATCAATTTTATAGACGAAGAGACTCCCTTGGGTACCGCCGGCGGTCTAAGATTGCTGCTGGACGAAAAGGCGGTTGACGGCTCGTTCTTTATGACGAACTGCGATATTCTTGTTCAGTGCGATTATGCCGCACTCTACGATTTTCACCGCAACCGTTCCAACTCGATCACGGTTGTCTGTGCTTTAAAAAAAGAAGTTATACCTTATGGAACGATCCTGCTTGACGATCAGGGTTATTTAGAGAAAATTGTTGAAAAACCGGAACATTCTTACCTGATCAATACCGGTTTTTACGTCATTGATCCGCAGGCTTTGGAGCTGGTTAATCAACGCGAAGTGGTCGGAATGCCTGAGCTGATGGAGCGATGTATTGCGTCAGGCAATAAAGTCGGCGTTTATCCGGTTAGTGAACGGAATTGGTCGGATATGGGAACGATTGAAATGTTAAATAAAATGGAACATGACAATCTCGGATTTTCGTCAACAAGATAGGAGAAATAATGAGTAAAACAGCTTTTCTTTTCGCTGGACAGGGTTCACAGTTCCCAGGAATGATGAAAGAATTCTATGACCAGATTCCGGCTTGTCGGGAAATTTTCGAAAAAGCGAACGAGGTTTTGGAGCGCGATATAACAGGACTTTGTTTCGAGGGTCCTCAAGAGGCGTTAAACTTGACTGAGAATACGCAGCCTTGCGTATACACGGCTGACATGGCGGCTTTCGTGGCGATTAAAGCGTCCGGAATTGAAACGGACGGTTTTGCGGGTTTTTCATTAGGCGAATACGCGGCGCTGACTGCGGCAGGTTTTATTTCTTTTGAAGACGGTTTACGCGTTGTTCAGGCTCGAGCCAAAGCGATGCAATCTGCGGTTCCGGTTGGGCGTGGAGCGATGGTTGTGACCGGGACGAAAGACCGGGGCTTACTTGAAGATACAATTGCTGAAATTGTTTCCGGTTATCTCGTCCCCGCGAATTATAACAGTCCGGATCAGGTCGTTTTATCCGGTGAGACCGCGGCGGTTGACGAATTTATCGCGTTGGCGGCGGAACGGAAGATAAAGGCGACGAAGCTTCCGGTCAGCGCGCCGTTCCATTGCGAAATGATGAAACCGGCCGCGGACGCGATTCGCGACGCGCTGGATGCGTCAGCGTTGAACGATATTTCCATTCCAGTTTATATGAACGTTGACGGACGACCGCAATCGCTGAAGGCGAAAATTCGCCTGAACGTCGTCGCGCAAGTCTATTCGCCCTTGTTATGGCAGCAGACGGTGGAAAACATGATCTCAGCCGGTTTTGACCGTTTTGTAGAACTTGGACCGGGAAAGGCGCTGAGCGGGTTTAATAAGAAGATTTGTCCGGAAGCGAAAACGGTAAGATTCGGAACGGTCGCGGAGCTTCAAGAAGCTGTCGCGGCGCTTCGATAAATTGCGCGCTGCTCACTCTTTCGTATCGTCAAAAGCCGATATCCTTTTTATCGGCTTTTTGGTTGTAAAGTCAATTCTCTCCATCAAAAAATCCATCCTTCTCAATCCTGCGAAAAACGGAAGAATTGTCATATAATTCGGAGTATGATTGCATGAAACGGGCGGTAAGCAGCCCCGATCCATATCGTCAGATATTTACGATAAACAGAGGGAACGCATGAACACGAACGAACGATATCAGGACTGGATGAAACGGTTGCCGGAAGACGATCCGCTGCGGGCGGAATTGCGCGCGATCGGCGCGGATGATTCCGAGATTATGGAACGATTTGCGATGGACCTGGCATTCGGGACGGCCGGGTTACGGGGAAAACTGGGCGTCGGGACGAACCGGATGAACTACTATACCGTCGGTCGCGCGACGCAGGGCTTAGCCGATTATATTTCCGCGCAGGGGGAAGCGGCAAAACGGAAAGGCGTCGTTATCGCGCACGATCCGCGCCATTTTTCAAAGGAATTTTCGCGTTACGCGGCCGGAATTTTCGCCGCCAACGGGATCAAGGCTTACGTTTTCGACGATTTACGCCCGACGCCGGAGTTATCCTACCTGATCCCGAAATTGGGCGCGGTTTCAGGCGTTAACATTACCGCGTCGCATAATCCGCGCGATTTTAACGGGTATAAAGTTTATTGGGATGACGGCTGCCAGATCGGATCGGAAGTCGCCGACGCGATTATGGAACGGATCGTTGATGTCGACTATTTTGAGGGTATCAGGACTGAGGATTATCAGCGCGCATTGGACGACGGCCGGATTATTCTGCTAGGATCGGAGTACGATCGGATGTATCTGGATGAGGTCCTGTCGCTGGCGATTCATGATGGAGACGAACTCGACCTTTCGATTCCGCTCGTTTATACGCCGCTGAACGGGGCCGGATCGGTTCCCTTTCGTCAGATGATGCGCGATCGCGGTTTTACCGATTGGCATATCGTTCCTGAACAGGAACATCCGGACCCTGATTTTACGACGGTCGGTTATCCGAATCCCGAAGATCCGGCGGCGTTCAAATTGGCCGAAGCGTTGGGCAAGAAAGTCGGCGCTGAATTGCTGATGGCGACCGATCCGGATTCCGATCGCTTCGCGATCGAACTGCTGACGGACGACGGAAGTTATATCCCTCTAAACGGGAACCAGACTGGTTACCTGCTCGTCAACTATATTCTGGAAGGCCGGCACGACGCGGGAAGCTTACCCGCTAAAGGCGCGATGGTTAAATCGATCGTTACCTCGACGATGTCGACTGAAATGGCGAAGGCGTACGGCGTCGAGATGTTCGAGGCGCTGACGGGGTTTAAGAATATATGCGGACGAATCCCGGATCTGAACGAAAAAGGTTTCGAATATCTTTTCGGGTATGAGGAATCGATCGGTTACGCCGCGTCGGCGAATATTCGCGATAAAGACGGTATCAGCGCCGGGATGCTCGTCGCCGAAGCGGCGGCATATTACCGGAAGCAGGGGAAAACCCTCTGGCAGGTTTTAGAAGAACTTTTCCGGAAGTACGGTTGGTATGCGGAGGAGGGCGTAAACCTGGTTTTAGAAGGGCTCGCGGGCGCGGAACGGATTCGGCGCATGATGAGCTGGCTGCGTTCGAATCCTCCTGCTGAAATCGCTGGGTACCGCGTTGAAAAGGTTATCGATTACGTTAACGGTTACGAAGATATTCCGGCTTCCAACGTTTTACGCTTTTTCCTGGAAAACGACAGCTGGTTCGCGATCCGTCCTTCCGGCACGGAACCGAAGATCAAATTCTATTTTTATACGAAACGGTCCGGCCGTGCCGAAGCCTTGGAAACAAATCGAAAAATTCGCGAATTTGTGCTTGCGCTGGTTAAGCGTGTCGAATAAAATTAAATAGCTTTTACCTGAACGCAGTGCGATAATCTATCTATGGGAGGATTTTTAGTATGGCGGTAACGAACGAAGATCGAATGGCCTGCGGCGTTCATCTTTCGGAAGATTTAAAGTCGGTCGTGATCGTGGATCAACGGCAGCTGCCGACCCGAACGGTTCATCTGACCTTGAATACGGTTTCGGAGATTTATGACGCGATCAAGACGCTGGCGGTACGCGGCGCGCCGGCGATCGGGATTTGCGCCGGGTACGGGATGTACGTTCTGGCGCGGGAGAAATCGGATCTGGATTCACAGGCATTTGTCCGCGCGATGGAGAAAGACGCGGAAACGCTGATTTCGTCCCGCCCCACGGCGGTCAACCTGAGCTGGGCCGTTAAACGAATGCTTGCGCGGATCATGGAAAATCGGGATCGGCCTGTGCCGGAGATTGTCGCTCAATTGTTGCGGGAGGCGACCGCGATTCATGACGAAGATATTTTGATGTGTACGCGGATTTCCGAGTATGGTTTGTCGCTCCTGAAAGCGGGAGACGGAATTATTACCCATTGCAACGCCGGACCGTTAGCGACGTCCAAATACGGAACCGCGATCGGTCCGATGATCCTGGCGAAGGAACGCGGAATTGAACTGAAAGTTTTCGCGGATGAGACGCGTCCTTTGCTTCAGGGCGCGCGGTTAACGTCTTATGAATTGGAAAAGGCGGGCGTTGACGTGACCCTGATTTGTGATAACATGGCGTCTATGGTGCTTAAATCGGGTCAGGTTCAGTTCGCGTTTGTCGGCTGTGACCGGATCGCGGCGAACGGCGATTTCGCGAATAAGATCGGGACGTCGGGATTAGCGATTCTCTGCAAGTATTACAATGTCCCGTTTTACACGCTCGGTCCGTCTTCGACGATCGATATGAGCTGCAAGAGTGGCGACGATATCGAGATTGAGCTGCGCGATCCGGCTGAAATTAAAACGATGTGGTATAAGGATCCGATGGCGCTGCCGGAAACGAAATGTTTTAATCCGGCGTTCGACGTGACGGATCATCATTTGTTGACAGGGATTATTACCGACCGCGGTATCGTTTATCCGCCGTTCGACGTCAACTTGAAAAAGCTTTTCGGATAGATTTTCAAGGGGAGGGGATGAGTCAAGATGCAAAAAGAATCGCCGTCAGCTTGTATTAAGCTTAAGGAAGGGACGCGGCCGGCGAAAGTTGTTTTGATGCCGGGTGATCCGCTGCGCGCGAAGACGATCGCGAACCGTTATTTGGAAGACGCGGTTCTGTTCAACGACGTACGCAATATGTTTGGGTTTACCGGATCGTATAAGGGCCGCGAAGTTTCCGTTATGGGATCCGGCATGGGTATGCCCTCGTTTACGCTTTACGCGTATGAACTGTTTAACTTTTTCGACGTTGAAGCGATTATCCGCGTCGGTTCATGCGGCTCGCTGCGCTCCGATGTGCGGGTTCGCGACGTGGTTATCGCCATGTCGGCGTCGACGAATTCGTCGATGCCCGCCTGTTATCCGATTCAGGGGACGATCGCGCCGACCGCGAGCTTCGATCTTCTCGAATCGGCGGTCGCTTCGGCGCGCGGAATCGGCGTGAACGTTAAAGTCGGCCCCGTTTTCACCTCGGACTTTTTTTACAATCCGGATCCCGAAATTGATAAGAAGACGATGAATTACGGTCATCTTTGCGTAGAGATGGAAACGGCGGGTCTCTACTTGACTGCGATGAACGCCGGTAAACGCGGGCTTTCGATTCTGACCGTCTCGGATTCGTTAGTAACGGGCGAGGCGTTGAGCGTTGAGGACCGTCAGGAAAGTTTTGACGAGATGATGAAGGTCGCTTTGGAGACCGCGATTCAGTTTCAAGATCCGATTTCCGGATCGGATCGATAAGGACGTAAAACCGATTTTCGGTTGATTTTATGAAAGCGTAAATCGCTGAAAAGGAGAATTCTGTGATGAAAAAAACAGGTGCAGTTATTGTCTTAGCTATTTTAATGGCGTTCGTATTGTCGGCTTCCGTCGTAATGGCGGAGGGCGCCGTTCAAACCGACGGCGGAAAAGGAATTGATATTTGTATTCTGACATCGTCGGGGATTGACGACGGATCGTTTAACGAAAACTGTTACGACGGCGCGAAAGTCTTTGCCGACGCGCATCCTGACAGCACGCTGCGCGACGTGAAGGAACCGGATCTTTCAAAATTGATAGAGACGGTCGCGTCTTTGGTTGGCGATTACGACGTATTTGTTCTGCCCGGATATAATTTTGCCGGAATCGGCGATATCGCGGTCGCGAATCCGGATAAGTATTTTATCGTCGTTGATTCGACAATCATGGATTCGGAAGGCAACGCGCTGAACGACCTGGCTAACGTGTACACGATGACGTTTCAAGAGGAACAGAGCGGTTTCTTCGCCGGGATCGCCGCGGCGCTTGAAACGAAGACGGGGAAGGTGGCCGTTGTTAACGGAATTGCTTTCCCGTCGAATGTCAACTATCAGTTCGGATTCATGGCTGGAGTTAACTACGCCAACGCGAAGTACGGAACGTCGGTTGAAATCGTCGAACTGCCTTCGTTCGCGGGGACGGCCGCGGTTGAAGTCGCCGGGATGGGGACGGACGTCGGCGGCAACTATGTCGGCAGCTTCGCTGACGAGGCGACCGGCAAAGAAGTCGGGAAAGCGCTGATCGACGCCGGCGCGGACGTTATTTTAGTCGCGGCGGGATCCTCCGGAAACGGCGTTTTTACGGCGGCGAAAGAAGCCGGGAACGTTTTTATTATCGGCTGTGACGTCGATCAGTATGACGACGGAGTTAACGGCGATAGCAATATCATCCTGACATCGGCGTTGAAGATTATGGACGTCAACGTTACGCGCCAACTCGACGCGATTTATAACGGAACGTTCGTCGGTACGGACGCGATACTCGGCGCGGATACCGATTCGACCGGCTATGTCGCCGATGAAGGGCGTCAGCAGATGTCTGCGGACACGTTGGAAAAATTGGCGGAAGCTTACGCGCTGCTGAAAGACGGGACGATCGTTCCGCCGTCTAACTTTAACGGTCACTTGCCGGATAAATTCCCCGGTCTTGAATAAAGGACAAATCGGATAGTTTTTTAGAGAGAGTCTAAAAGCGAACGGAACGCGCTCGCGCTCCTTCGCTCTCTCGCCTCGCTTCCGCTTCCGCCGCTATCGTGTCTGTCGATAGCGGCGGAAAGACGGTAATATTTCTTTGTCTTTTTGAGCCTGAGCCGATTTAGGCCGACGCTCTAATACCTGATGAAGCGGACTTAAGCGGCTTCATGATTTTTCCTGCGTTTGTGCAGTCAAAATCCCGCTGCGGGATGGAACGGCGACGCGGGTCATAAGGAATCGACGCGCATGACGGATCAAAACTATATCGTCGAAATGAAACATATTACCAAACGCTTTCCGGGAATCCTGGCGAACGACGACGTAACGATTCAAGTCCGGCAGGGCGAAATCTACGCGCTTTTAGGCGAAAACGGCGCGGGGAAGTCAACGCTGATGAGCATGCTCTACGGACTTTACGAACCGGACGACGGCGAAATATTGATTCGCGGTCGGAAGGTTCGCTTCAAATCCGCTTCGGATGCGGCGGATCAGAATATCGGTATGGTCCATCAGCATTTTAAACTGGTTGAAAATTATACGGTTGGCGAAAATATTGTTCTCGGAATCGAGCCGATGAAAAAAGCGTTCGGGCTGTTCCCTTATGTCGACATGCGCGAAGCGAACGAACGGATCCGCGTTTTATCGAAAAATTACTTTCTCGAAGTGGATCCGACCGACATAATCGCGGATGTCGGCGTTTCGACCTGCCAGCGGGTCGAGATTTTGAAGATGCTGTACCGCGATGCGGAGATTTTAATTTTCGACGAACCGACGGCAATCCTGACGCCGCAGGAGGTCGAATACCTGCTGCGCGTCATGCGCGAACTTCGCAGAGGCGGAAAGACGATTATCTTAATCACGCATAAAATTGAAGAAATTAAGCGCGTAGCCGATCGCTGCGCGATACTGCGGCGAGGAAAATTGATCGGCGTTTTAGACGTGGCGGAAACGACGACGCAGGAAATGGCAAATCTGATGGTCGGACGTAACGTCGATCTCCAGTCTCGGAAAACCGAGGCTTATTTCGGCGAGAAGGTCCTCGAGGTTGACGCGCTCTCCGTACGGAACGACGATCGCGTTCAGGTCGTCCGTAACGTTTCTTTCGATATCCGCGCCGGGGAGATTTTCGCGATCGCCGGCGTTTCAGGCAACGGTCAAACCGAATTGGCGGATGCGATCGCCGGCCTGATGCGCGTTGAAAGCGGGACCATCCGCCTTAACGGCCGGGATATCACCCGCGGCAATATCCGCGAGCGAACTGAGGCGGGGATCGGTTATATTCCCGAAGACCGGCAGAAATACGGCGTTTTCCTGGATTTTGATCTGTGTTCGAATTTATGTTTGCGCCGTTATTATAAAGCGCCGTTCTCGAAGAACGGGATCCTTGATTTCGACGCGTTCGGAAGATACGCCGACGAACTTATCGACGATTACGACGTTCGCAGCGCGCAAGGCAGAAAAACGTCTGTCCGTTCGATGAGCGGCGGAAACCAGCAAAAAGCGATCGTCGCGCGTGAGATTGAGGAGCACAGCGCGCTGATCATCTTTGTGCAGCCGACGCGGGGGCTGGACATGGGCGCGATCGAGAATATTCATAAACAAATTCTGGCGGAACGCGAGCGCGGCGCGGCGATCCTGCTTATTTCATTGGAGCTTGACGAAGTGATGGAACTGGCGGATACAATCGGCGTTATCTACAACGGCAGCTTGCTCAAAATTGCGGAGGCGTCCACGCTGACGTCGCAGGAAATCGGACAATACATGATGGGGGTTACGGCAAATTGAAGACAATTTCGAACGATTTCGGCGTAAAAATAAAGTCCGCGTTGGCCCGTTTTCTGGTCAATGAAAAATGGACCCGCTTGACGGTTCCTCTCTTTTGTATCGCTTTGACGGCGCTCCTTTCGAGTATTCTGCTCCTGATTCTTGGGAAAAACCCGCTTGCAGCGTTTTACAGCTTTTTAGCCGGAAACGGTTTCGCCGCCAAAG
Organism: Flexilinea sp.; assembly: GCA_034430295.1. GTDB lineage: Bacteria > Chloroflexota > Anaerolineae > Anaerolineales > Anaerolineaceae > Flexilinea. The sequence continues at coordinate 27,067 of DAOUFC010000086.1, read as the reverse complement.
CGAAATACGGCGCGGGCGTTGGAATGATCTCTGATTTTTTCCAGTTTTTGAATATTATGGCTCCGTTGCTGTTGGCTGCGTTGGCGTTTATCTTCGCTTATCGCTGCGGGCTGTTTAATATCGGAATTTCGGGCCAGATGCTGCTCTCCGGGTTTCTGGCGACGATTTGGGTCGGGTACGCGAAAGAACTTTCCGGCGGAGTTGCGAAACCGCTTGTTCTGGGGATCGGCTTAATCGCCGGGGGACTTATCGGAACGATCGTCGGTTACTTGAAATATAAGTTCAATATTCATGAAGTCGTCTCGACGATCATGATTAATTATATTATCAGCTATGTCACCGGATTCTATATCAATTCATATTATGTCGATCAGGTCAGCCGGTCGTCGAAAGTTATCTCAACGGCTTCTCGGCTGACGTTTACGAAAACGATGGTTTTGGGGAATTATTGCAACGTCCCGCTGGGAATTTTGATCGCGATCGGGATGGCTTTTCTTGTCCGCTTTATTTTGGACCGGACCGTATTCGGTTTTGAACTTAAAGCGGTCGGTTCGAATCGAAACTGCGCCTTATATACCGGAATCAACGTCGGACGCCAGATTGTGTATTCGATGATGATTTCCGGGATGCTGGCTGGATTGGCGGGCGTGACGTATTATCTGGGTTTTACGAATACAATCATCCCTAAAACGCTGCCTGGGATGGGGTACGACGCAATCGCGACGGCTTTACTCGGAAACGCGAGTCCGATCGGCGCAATTCTGTCGTCGGTCCTGATTACAATTTTTCAGAACGGCAGCAGCTATATGAGTTCGATAGTTGGCGTCGCGAAAGAAATCGCGTCGGTTATTACCGGAATCCTGCTGCTGTTTTCCGCCTGCGGTCAATATTTCCGGACGATCGCTTCGGCGTATCTGCGCGATTTGGCGGAGGCGCGTCCGGTTCGGTATGAAAGCGGAGAGGAGGGAGAAGAAAATGAACTACGTCCATAACATGATTACGGATGGATTGGCTTTCGCAATCCCGCTTTTTATTATGGCTGTCGGCGGTATTTTCTCCGAAAAGAGCGGCGTGATCAATCTGGCGATCGAAGGCTTTCAGGGGTTCGGCGCGTTTTGCGGCGCGCTGCTGGCGACCGTTCTGGGTATGTATACCGGGATGGGGACGCAGACGACTTTGTATTTCGCGTTAGCGATGGCGTTCGTGGGCGGTTCGCTCTACGCGACGCTGCATGGGCTGCTTTGTATCCGCTTTAACGCCGATCAGGTTATCAGCGGCGTCGTTATCAATATTTTAGGCGTATCGCTGACGACTTTCCTGACGTCGCAGCTGAGCGGCGTATTTTACGGAAGCGCGTCGAACAAGTTTACTCTCGGCGTCTCGGACCGCTTCTCCGTTCCCGGATTGAAGTCGGTTCCGGTTCTCGGCGCGGTCTTCACAAATATTTATCCGTTCGAAATTATTATTTTAGCGATCTGTACGTATTTATGGTATTTGATGTATAAAACGCGTTTTGGAATGCGTTTGCGTGCCTGCGGCGATCATCCGCAGGCTGTCGATGCGGCGGGCGGCGACGTGGCGCGGACGCGCTTTATCGCGGTTATGATTTCCGGCGGTCTAGCCGGGGTCGGCGGGATGTGCTTCGCGTATTCGCTGCTGTCGCAGTTTTCGCCGAGTATTTATCTCGGCTACGGCTATTTAGCCATTGCGGCGCTGATTTTCGGGAATTGGAGTATCTTGCCGACGTTTTTCGTCTGTGTTTTTTTCGGTTTGGCGCGGGCGGGAGGCTATCAACTATGTTTATTCATGGGGTTATCGTCGCAGTATACGAATTTATTCATGACGTTCCCTTACGTTTTGACGCTCCTCCTGCTCCTTTTCTTCTCGAAGCGGAATCGTCCGCCGCGCGCTGCCGGAGAACCGTACGATAAAGGAAAGCGATAACAAGACTATTTCAGGCGCGGGACCGACCGTTATAGAAATGCCGAGTCGGGAAAGGAACTGAAGAATGTTGAAAACGGCAATTATCGGGGCTGGGGGCGTCGCTGAGCTGCACGTCGCGGCGATGAAGCGTTTAGACGTAAGCCCGGCGATTGTGGTCGCGGCGACAGAAGACGAGGCGCGCTCGTTTGCGGAGCGGTTCCGGATACCCGAATGGACGACGGATACGGAGAGGGCGTTTGGGGAAGAAATTAAAGCCGTCCATCTCTGTACGCCGCCGTCAACGCACGGAGATCTGGTTCGGACGTTCCTCGAATACGGGAAGCATATTTACTGTGAGAAACCGTTATGTCTGGATGCGGAAGAAGCAGCTCAGCTGGCACGAAAGGCGCGTGCTGCGGGTTCCGTCTGTACCGTCGGTTTCAACGTGCGCTTTTATCCGGCGTGTCAGGAGATGAGGCGGACTGTTCAGACGGATTTCCCGGGAAAGCCGGTGCTGATTCATGGCAGCTATCTGCAGTCGTTCCATGCCATGCCGGCGCCGTATCAGTGGCGTTATGATCGGGAAATCGGCGGACGGATGCGCGCCGTGACGGAGATCGGAAGCCATTGGCTCGATCTGGCGCAGTTTATTTCCGGATTGAAGATTACCGCGGTCTCTGCCAAGCTGGGACGATTTTTCCCGAAGCGCCGCCTGAACCCGGATGGAATGATGGTTCCGTTCACGCCGGATGGCGTCGGGAAAGTCGTCCAGGTCGAATCGGAGGACGCCGCGGCGATAAGCTTACGTTTTGAGAACAGCGCGATGGGCTGCGTCGTGCTTTCCGAAATTTCTCCGGGTCGGGATAACCGGATTTCTCTTGAAGTGACTTGTTCGGATGGAAATTTGTGGTGGAATTCCGACGCGAAAGACGTTTTCTCCGTTGCGAAAAAAGGCGACCCGGTTTTGGCGAAGCCGGCGGGCTTCGGAACCGGTTTCGGCGACACGTTTTATTTTCTGATCCGGGCGTTTTACGGAACGATCTTAAATCCCGGAGCCGTGGAAACGCGCCGACTGTTGCCGACGTTCGAGGACGGGGCGCGAAACGCAGCGATCTGCGCGGCGATCGAAGAAAGCGATCGCTGGGATTCGAAATGGACGCCGGTTCAGGCTGGAGAAGGATGTGGAAATTGACAAAGACGAAACTCTCGGCGCAGGAAATTATCGAGCGGCTCGGCTTGGAACCGCTTGAAAAAGAGGGCGGAATGGTTGTCCGCTCGTACACGAGCCGCGAAAGGATTGCGGAACGGCCGGCGGGGACGGCGTGCTATTACCTGCTGAGCGGCGGCGCGTATTCGCATCTGCACCGTCTGAGCGGCGATGAAGTTTATCATTTTTATTTAGGCGATCCGGTCGAATTGACGGAACTCCTTCCTGACGGGAGCTTCCGGATTACCGTTTTGGGTGGCGATCTGTTGAGCGGGCAAAAAGTTCAGCACGCGGTCCCGTCCGGGATTTGGCAGGGAGCGCGGCTGCTGCCGGGAGGCGCGCTCGCGTTGCTGGGAACAACGATGTGCCCCGGTTATGATCCGAACTGCTATGAGCATGGTGAGCGCGCGCGGTTGATTCGCGATTACCCTGACGCCGCGGCATGGATCGAACGACTGACCGGCGAAGCGCGGTTTTCTTAGCTGCGGAAGTTAAAAATCTTTGCGGCGGATTTGCGAAAGCTGTTCCGCGATCAGACCTAACAGGATTGAAATCAGTCCGACCGTAATGCTGAGGAGGGCCGCGACGCTTAAGCCGCGTCCGGCGATCAGGAACGGAAGCGCCCAGAGGGCGCCGATCAGGATCGCGATCGTTCCGATCGGCAGGAAGATCCGCAGCGGGTTGAAGACCATCACAATATTGAAAATCTGAATCAGTGTGTCGAACGCCGTCATGGTGGAAATTGTGCTTTCGCCGGCGATACGGGCGCGGGTTTCGATCGGCTGTTCAACGACGAGGTGGCGCTGTTGGATAAAGACGAGCGTCATGACGTCCGAAAACGCCATTGACGCGGGACAGAGCGGCAGATATTTTTTCGCCAGCTCGGCGTCGTAAAGTTTCATGCCGCTATTGAGGTCGGCGATTTCCGAATCGACGAGTATCTTCGCAACGCTGCGCAGCAGCGTTTTCCCAAAGGCGCGGTAATGATCCGCGAATGCGTTTTTTCGAATTGTACGTGCGCCGATAACGAGGTCGGCGCCGGTCGTTTCGCGCGCCCGGATCATGGGGCTGACATCTTCAAGACGATGCTGTCCGTCGGCGTCCATCGTGATCAGGTATGGCGTTCGGACGGCGGCGATCCCGGATTTCAGCGCGCCGCCGTAACCGCGGTTGACTTTGTGTGTGACGACGGATAGGCGATCAGTCCGCGCTGAAACCTCGGCGAGGATTTCGGCGCTGCGGTCGGTCGATGCGTCGTTGACGACGATTAGGAAGCTGTCGTTCGCTTCACACCAGGCGATCATTTCAGTCAGCGTCTGCGTGAGCGAAGCCTCTTCGTTATAGGCTGGTACGAGAATGGTTAATTGCGGCGTCGCGTTCATGAGTTTATGATAATTGAATTCAGGATTTTTTGGGACGAACGCGGTATTCGTTTGTTTTTGGTTGAGCGTATCTGAGCGGCGCTGATTCTGCCTGCGGCTCTGGGATGGGCTTCCAAAAAATCGGGATTATTTATTTCGAGCGGAGCTATTCCTATCGCATATGGCGCATCAAACGACTTAAGGTCCCCGGGTTTGAGTCCCCGCCTGTCCAACGGGCGCCGCGTAAGGACAGACCGAAAGCTGAGCGGGGCCGCGAGCAGTAAAGTTAATCAACTTTCCGACGATAGAAAGAACGAATTTTATTGTGACGAAATCCGTTTTTATGGGTGCGTATTCCTGATACCAAATACTTATTAAATAAATAGATCATATGTAGGTACCACATGGTGAATATCGTCATAAACATATGCTTGGTATATGCTTATTTTGGCGCTATTTTTTGTTTCGCTTGACTATACCATATGAATATAGTCTTAAAATTCAGGATTATCGTCAATCAGAATTAGTATATTTATATGATCGACAGCCTCAAGGCCAAATTGTAGAATCCGAAACGGAAGTCGATTTCTGGGTGTATTTTAAATTGGTGGAGGAATGCAATGAAGAAAAGTTTGCCGTTTGTTTCCCTTATGTTTGTTTTGATTCTCTTTTTTTCCTGTCTGTCTCCAGCGCTTGCCGCGGATAAATTTAAAGTGGCGCTGGTACTGCCCGGAAAAGCGGACGACGTATCGTTCAATCAGGCGATGTACCGCGGTGCGATGGAATATGCCGAATTGAATCCGGATTTAATTTCGTTGAAAGTCGTTGAAGGCGTGTACGACGTCGCCGATATCGATCCGACGCTGCGCGATTACGCCGACGCCGGATACGACGTCGTTATCGGTCACGGTTATCAATTAAGCGAGCCGGTCAATACGGTCGCGGCGCAGTATCCCGAGGTCGCGTTTCTCTTGGGCTGCGGCGTCGGATATCAGCCGAATTCTCAGATTTACGACGTTCAGCTCGAAGCCGGCGGCTATTTAATGGGCGTCGTCGCGGCGTTGGCGACGCAAAGCGGTAAGGTCGGCGTAATTGGCGGCGGGGAAGGTTCTGAGATTACCCGCGGGCATGAAGGATTCAAAGCGGGCGCGAAATTCGTAAATCCGGATATCGATATTCAGGAAGTTTACACCGGCGATTGGAATGATACGACCGGCGCTTATGAAGCAGCGATCGGGATGTACGATTCTGGTGTCGACGTTATCTGGCATTCCGGCGACGGGATCGGTCTCGGCGTCGTTCAGGCGGCCGAAGAAAAGGATCTTTATGTCCTCAGAAACGTCGAAGATCAGGTGACGCTTGCCCCGAAAAATGTCCTTTCCGGTCTTCAGTACGAATGGGGAAACGCGCTTGAACGGATCTTTACTTCAATTCAGGATGGGACGTTTATCCGCGAAGGTGAGAAAGAAACGATCATGATTAACGTCATGAACGACGGTTTGTCAATGACCGAACTGAACGACGTTAAGGGTTGGCTGACGGCTGACGATATTGCCGTAATCGAGGACGTTTACGCGAAACTGGGTGAAAACGCGATTGAACTTCCGGAAATTCCGTAATTTTAACCAAGCGTGACGCGGTCAGAAAACCGACCGCGTCACGCTTATAAATAACCGAGTTTGGAGGATCGGACACGATGGCATCTCTTGCGGTAAAGATGAGAGGGATCACGAAGGTTTTTAATGGCGTAAACGCGAACGACCATGTCGATTTCGATCTTCGGAAGGGTTCGATTCATGGGCTTCTAGGCGAGAACGGCGCCGGGAAGACGACGTTGATGAACGTTTTGTACGGATTGTACCAACCTGAGGAAGGGACGATCGCGATTAACGGCCGAACGGCGGAGATTTCTTCGCCGACGAAAGCGATCGCGCTCGGTATCGGCATGGTTCACCAGCATTTTATGCTGGCTCGTCCGCTGACTGTGGTTGAAAACGTCATGCTCAGCAGGAAATCCCGACGCGGGATATTTCTCGATACGAAAGAAACCGCCCGCGAGTTAAAAGAATTATCGGATCGTTACCGGATGGGGATCGATCCGTATTCAAAAATCTGGCAGCTTTCCGTCGGAGAACAACAGCGCGTCGAGATCCTTTCCGCAATCTATTTAGGCGCGGAAATCTTGATTTTAGACGAGCCGACGGCGGTTCTGACGCCGCAGGAAACGGAAATTTTCTTCGATACGCTGCGTGAGATGCGCGACGACGGGAAATCGATCATCCTGATTACGCACAAATTGGAAGAGATTCTTTCCATTGTCGACGAGGTCACGGTGTTGCGGCTCGGGAAATTGATCGGGACGAGAGCGGTCGATGAAACGGTTACGAAAGACGATTTAACGCGGATGATGGTCGGGCGGGAAGTTTTATTTCATTTTCCACCCCTGACGCGCGATCCTGGCGATATAAGGTTTCGGCTCGACGGGATCAGCGCGATGAACGATAAAGGTCTTGTCGCGTTGAAGGATTTTTCGCTTGAATTGCGCGAGGGGGAGATCGTCGGACTTGCCGGGGTCGACGGGAACGGTCAGAAAGAACTTTGCGAAGTCATGACCGGGCTGCGCCCGTCGGTCGCCGGGAAAATAACGCTGGACGGTGAAGATGTGACGAATCATGATCCTGCGTTCTATATTCGAAAGCATATTTCGCATATTCCCGAAGACCGCCACGCGACGGGGTTAGCGCTTAACTGGAGCTTGAAGAATAATTTGATCCTGAAAAGTTTCGCGCGGCCGCCGATAAATCGGAATCATCTCGTCCAAACCAAAAAAGTTGAGGAAAATTGGCTTCAGGCTGAAAAAGATTATCAGATTTTAGCGATCGACGGCGATGAGCAAGTTCGTTGTCTTTCCGGCGGGAATCAGCAGAAAGTCATTTTGGCCCGGGAGTTGAATTGTGAGCCGAGCGTGCTGATCGCCAACCAACCGACGCGCGGACTGGACGTTGGCGCGGCGGAATACGTCCGAACGCGGATTATTAACGCGCGCAATTGCGGATGCGCCTGTTTCGTCGTTTCGGCCGATCTCGAAGAAATTCTCCAGCTTTCGGATCGAATCGCCGTGATTTATGGCGGACGACTGATGGGGATTCTTCCGCGGGGGAGCGATCCGCTGGAGATTGGCGCTTTAATGATGGGGAAAGGCCTTGAAGAAAAATTGGAGGAACGCGAGTTTGAGCAACAGAACATCAATTAAAGTCGCCTTGGATATCGTCGGAACGGTACTGATGGTTGTCGGCGCGTTATTGATTGGCGCTGTCTTGGTCGTTCTGTCGGAAAATAACCCGATTGAAGCTTATCAGGCGATGATTGCCGGCGCGTTCGGGTCGAAACAGAAAATCGCTGAGGTCGTTGTTAAACTGATCCCGATTCTGATTATGTCGCTGGGCGTATCGATTGCCTTTAAGGCGCAGCTCTGGAATATCGGCGCCGGCGGGCAGTTTTTGATGGGTTCGATTGTTTCCGTCGCGATCGCGCTGTACGTCCCGGTTCCGATTTGGCTGCGAATCCCGCTGTCGTTTGCCGCGGCGATCGTTGTCGGCGCGGGTTGGGCCGCGCTGGCCGGATGGCTGAAAGCCAGGTTCAGCGCGAACGAGGTAATTACGACGCTGATGCTGAATTATATTGCGCATTATTTGCTGCTTTATCTGATCAACGGGCCGATGCAGGATCCGTACAGCGATTTATCTCAGACGGATGTGATTCCGGACGGAATGCGGCTGACAAAGCTTCTCGGTCCGACGTTCCGGCTTCATTCGGGGTTATTCATCATGGTTGCGGTCGTTGTCCTGATGATTTTTTTCTGGCGGACGACGTTAGGCTATCGAATCGATCTGACCGGGCAGGGGGAAAAGGTCGCGACGTATTCCGGAATTAACGTCAACCGTACGGTGATCCTGACGATGGGGCTGTCCGGCGGCTTGATCGGTCTGGCTGGCTGGATCGAAATTTTCGGAATTCAGTTCCGATTATTGGACGGAATTGCCGGCGGGCTGGGAAATACGGCGACGATCGTCGCGCTGCTCGGTTCGTTGAACGTCTACGGGATTATCGCGGCGGCGATTTTTTTCTCGGCGCTGCTCTGCGGCGGCGCATCGATGAAACGCATGACGGATGTTCCTTATTCGGTTGTCGACGTGATTCAGGGGTTGATTATTATCTTTGTTATCGCTAAAAATGTCGTTTGGGACCGCTGCGATCCGATGAATTTATTCGGTAAAAAGAAAGGGTATAGCCAGCATGGTGAGTGAGATCTTATCAATCGGATTTCTGACGAGTCTGCTCGCCGGAACGATTCGTCTGGCGACGCCGATCCTGATGCCCGCGCTTGGGCAAATTTATACGCAGCGCGCCGGAATCTTGAATTTAGGCGTGGAAGGGACGATGCTGATGGCGTCGATCATCGGTTTCGCGACGGTCGCGTCAGGCGGCGGTTTGTGGTTAGGTTTTCTGGTTGGAATTCTGGCCGGAGCGATTTTCAGTCTCTTGATGGCTTGGCTCAGCGTGACTTTACGCGTCAATCAGGTTATCGCCGGTATCGGGATGAACGTTTTGGCGACGGGACTCGCCGCGTATGTTTACCGGCTGTTGTTCGGGATTCGCGCGCTTCCGGCGAAAATAACTTCGTTTCAGGCGATCGATCTTCCCGGCTTATCGGATATTCCCTGTATCGGAACCGTATTTTTTCAGCATAACGTTTTAGTTTATCTCGCTTTTGCGCTCGTGCCGTTTACCTGGTTCGTTCTGGAGAAAACGATGTTCGGACTGAAGGTCAAGATGGTCGGCGAACATCCGCGCGCCGCTGATTCGAAGGGGATCAGCGTGACTTGGATCCGTTACGCGGCCATTGTTATCGGCGGCGCGTATGCCGGCGCGGGCGGCGTGTTCATGACGATCGCCTATTTGAACATGTTTACCGAGTCGGTTATCGGCGGGTTCGGATATATCGCGGTTTCGGTCGTTATCTTTGGACGTTTTGATCCGTATAAAGCGATGAGCGGCGCGCTCCTGTTTGGATTCGCTTCCGCTTTGCAGGTCCGTCTTCAGGCGCTGGGGTCGGGGATCCCGTCGCAGCTGCTGTTGATGCTGCCGTATTTAATGACGATTGCCGCGCTGATTTTCGCTTCAAAAAAAGCGGAATTCCCGAGCGCCTATGCGATCCCGTATTCACGGATGGAACGCTGATGGTTCGGCGCGCCGTCATTCGCGGTTCGATCTTGATCGCCGTGATCCTCCTTTCGGCATTCGATTCGTTTGCGCCCGGTTTCGAGCGGGCGATGGAAAGGGCGAAAGCTTACGCGAGCGCGATCAACTATGATTTTCGCGAACCGGGAAAAATTTACCGCTTCCTTCGCGAGGAAATTCGTTCGGAAATCAGCGAAACGGCGTTTTGCGAAGCGTTCGCGAAAGATCGAAGTTATCCGTATATTACGCCGCTGTATATCTTTTATCCGGAATTGACGGTCGCGCCGGACCGATCGGAAGCGGTCGCGGTCTTTAAACGGGCAGCCCGTCTGGAAGGAATGACGTATTCGGTTAAATTCATTTATGAAAATGGAGATTATTTCGCCGACGACTGGCGTCAGTTTGTCGACGGAAGTTATCTCGAAAAATTTGAGAATATACCGTATTCCTTAAGTTGGTACTATGACGTTACAGATTAGCCGTTCGATTTTTGTAAAGCCGGTTGAAAAAAATAGGGAGGTTTGCTTTGGGTATTAAGAAAAGTGTAAAACGTGTTGACGCTGTTCAAAAAGCGACGGGAAGCGCGAAATATGTCGAAGACTTAATTCCTGTTGGCGCGCTGCATGCGAAAATGGTCCGCAGCACGATCGCGAACGGAATCGTTAAATCGATCGATACGACCGAGGCTTATCGGATGCCAGGAGTGGAACTTATTTTAACTTGCTTTGACGTTCCGAATCATTTATATCCGACATCCGGTCATCCGCTTTCGCTCGATCCGAACCATTCGGATACCAGGGATAAATTGATTTTAGAACGGCGCGTCCGCTATTACGGCGACGATATCGCTGTTGTCGTCGCCGATACGCCGCTGAACGCGCGGCTGGCGGCTGAAAAAGTTGTTGTCGAATATGAGGTTTTTGAACCGCTGCTGACGCCCGAAGCGGCGGTTAACAATCCGTGTTCGCTGCATGAGATTCGTCCGAATAATGAGCTTTCGCGGTTGGATTTCGAGATTTCGCCGGCGGGCGACGTCCGCTTCTACAGCGCCGAATTTTCGACGGATCCGAAGATCGCCGGGCGCGACGATTTAATCGGCGTTCATTATTCGGTTCCTACGATGAACGCCTGTCACATTGAAACAAACGGTTGCTTCGCGTATATGGAAGGGCGCAAGCTGATTGTTTGCAGCTGTAACCAGGTTCCGCATACGCTGCGGCGTAATATCGCCGACGCGATCGGGATCCCGGTCGGGAACGTCCGGGTCATCCGTCCGTATGTCGGCGGCGGTTTCGGTAATAAACAGGATACGATGTATGAACCGATTGTCGGGTTGTGTTCAATGAAATTAGGCGGCCGTCCGGTTGCGATTACCCTGACGCGGGAGGAAACGTTCGTGAATACGCGCGTCCGTCACGCTTTCGATATGATGATCAAATCTGAGGCCGATTCGGACGGAAAGATGACGAAGCGCGGATTACGAATCAACTCCAACGGCGGCGCGTACGCAGCGCATACGCATGCGGTTACCGCATACGCGATCACGAATAATTTCCAAAATTATCTGACCTCGGGAGTCCAGATTGGCGAATCGTCGACCGCGTATACGAACCTGCCGTCTGCGGCGGCGCTGCGGGGCTACGGAATTCCGCAGCTTTCTTTCGCGATGGAATCCGAAATGGACGATATCGCGCGCGAGAACGGTTGGGATCCGGTCGATTTCCGCTTAAAGAATATCCAAACGGACGGTTTCGTCGATCCGTTTGATAAATTTGTCGTCACGAGCTGCGGTATGCGTGGCTGTATCCAAAAGGGCAGGGAAGTTTCCGACTGGGATCGGAAGCGAAAAGCTTACGACGAATTCAATAAATCGTCGGATAAGATCAAAAAAGGAATCGGCATGGCCTGTTTCTCTTATAAGACTGGGGTCTGGCCGATTCAGATTGAAAACGCTTCTTGCCGGATTATGATGAACGAGGACGGGACGGCCACGGTTCAGGTCGGCGCGGCGGAAATTGGCCAGGGATCCGATACTGTATTGGCGCAGATGGTCTCCGAAGTTACGACGATTGCCGAGGATCGGCTGACGCTCGTTCCGTTTGGCGATACCGATACTTCTCCATACGACAGCGGCGCGTACGCCTCGCGGCAAACGTATATTTCCGGGAGCGCCGTGAAACAAACGGCGGAACTGCTTTGCAATAAGCTTTTAGCTCGCGCCGCGTCGGTCTACGGACTGCCGGTCGAAAGCTTAACGATTGCCGACGAGCGGATCCTGAATAAGGAAAGCGGCCAAACGGTCTGCACTTTTGCTGAACTTTGCACGTTTATGAACTTTACCAACGATCACGTGACCAAAACGGAGCATATTATCGCGGAATCGACGTTTACGGCGCAGTCGATCTGTTTCTCTTACGGCGTGAGTTTTATCGATATCGAAGTCGACGTTCCGTTAGGAAAAGTCAAAATTAATAAAGTCTATTCGGTTCATGACAGCGGCCAGATCCTGAATCCGGCGTTGGCGCATGGGCAATTGCACGGCGGTATCGCGATGGGAATCGGTTACGCGCTCGGGGAACAGCTGCTTTTCGACCAGAAGACCGGGAAACCGCTCAATAATAACCTGCTGGATTATAAAATTCCGACGGCGATGGACATGCCGGAGATTGAGACATACTTTGTTGAAACGTACGAATCGTCGGGTCCGTTCGGAAATAAAGGTTTGGCGGAACCGCCGCTTATTCCGCAAGCGCCGGCGATCCGGAACGCAATTCTGCACGCGACCGGCGTCGGCGTCCGCAAATTGCCGATGAATCCGCAGAATCTGGTTCATGCTTTTATTGAAGCCGGTTTAATTGAGGCGTGAGAAGGGAGCGATCGAAGAGATGTACGATATCAAGACGACGTATAACGCGAAAAGCGTCCGGGAAGCGTTACGGCTGCTTTCGGAAAATGAAGGCGCGGTGATTGTTTGCGGCGGTACCGATGTGATGATCCGGGTTCGGGAGTTGAAGCTGCGCCGGGCGACGTTGATCAGTATTTTGGATATCCCTGAACTTTGCGAGATCCGCTTGGATACGAATGAAGATTTGCTGATCGGGCCGGGCTGTTGTTTCGCTGCGATTTGCGGGAATGACTTGATCCGCACGCATGTCCCGATGCTTGCCGACGCCTGTAATCAGGTTGGCAGTCCGCAGATTCGAAATATTGCTACGATCGGCGGAAATATTTGTAACGGGGCCGTCAGCGCGGATTCGGTCCCCGCGCTGATGGTTCTCGACGCGCTGTTGGAGCTGACCGGAGCCGACGGATCCCGCGTCGTTCCGATTCGAGAATTCCATACCGGCCCGGGAAAAACGATTTTAAAAGCGGATTCGGAAATCCTGACCTGTATTCGGATCCCGCGCGCGAAATATATCGATCATGGCGGATGTTACCTCAAGTTCGGTATGCGCAACGCAATGGAAATCGCCACGCTCGGCTGCGCGGTCAGAGCGGCGCTGACGCAGGACGGGACGATCCGTGATTTTGCGATTGCTTTCGGCGTTGCCGCGCCGACGCCGCTGCGTTGCCCTGAAGCGGAAGCGCTGATGATTGGGAAGAAAGCGACGCCGGCGTTGATTCGCGAGCTGCGGAAGGCGGTCCTGTTGGAGACGCGGCCGCGCGACAGCTGGCGGGCGTCCAAAGAATTGCGGCTTCAACTGATTCAGGAGCTAAGCGAACGCGCGACGGTTCAGGCTATTGAAAATTGCGGAGGTGAGATTCATGTTTAAAACGGTCCGAATGACAGTCAACGGAAAGGCGGTTGAATTGGCCGTCGACGAACGGGAGAGCTTGACGGATACGTTACGCGAACGGTTGGGATTGACGAGCGTTAAGAAGGGCTGCGAAGTCGGCGAGTGCGGAGCTTGTACGGTTTTGATCGACGGCGTTTCGAAAAACAGTTGTATTTATCTTACCGTTTGGGCGGACGGACATGAAATCATCACGGTTGAAGGAATTCGCGGGAAGAACGGGCTGCTCCATCCGGTTCAGCAGGCGTTCGTGGATGAAGCGGCGATTCAGTGCGGATTCTGTACGCCGGGACTGATTCTGACCGGGGTGGAGCTGGTTAATAGCGGTAAGAAATACTCGCGCGCCGAGCTGCGCGAGCGTATCTCGGGTCATCTCTGCCGCTGTACCGGGTATGAAAACATTTTGCGCGCATTGGAGAAAGTCGTCGGTTCGGAAAGCGATTGACGACCGCATGTGAAAATAGAAGGAGCATGCCTCAAAACGAATTTTATTGTAACTGGATTCACCCGCTTATTTTGTCAGTGCATTGATCGGCCCCCATTCGACCGTCGGTCGCAGGGGTCTCAATGCACTGAGTTTGAGTAAGGTTTTTATTTGGAGGAGGGAATTTATAGCCGCAAATTCCCTCCTCCGTACTATCCGCTCCTGCTTTTTCGGGTTATACGCAAAGGCAGCAGATCCCCCCCCTCCGCTCTGAATTCGAGAAAATACTTTGGCAATATTCTCAGGAAATTTTTGAACTCCCGGCTTTGCGGACAGCCTTTCTGTTTTTTGCCGGAATTTAAGCGGCGAGAATGAGGCGATTTAGTTTACGAACCGTTATCTGGTTTTATCGTAATTCTGAACAGTATGATCCGACAGGTTACTTTTGTCACTTGACGCGTGCCGTCGGCATAAGTATCGTTTTATTAAATTACGATAACGTGCGGCCGATTCGTAAACGTTATCAATCATATTCCACTCTGAGCCGAAAGGACGACAGACATGAAGATTTCCGCGTTCCCGAAATGCTATATGGACGAATTATCCGTCGATCGGACAATGACGATTTTTGATTGGATTGAGCGGTCGAAAGTTTTAGGCGCTGAGGGATTAGAGATGTACGAGGGGTTTTTCCTGAATTTTGAGGATGCGTATATCGATTCGGTCGGCGAGGCGATTCAAAAAGCCGGGTACGCAATGCCGATGATGTGCGCTTCGCCGAATTTTACCGCGCCGGATCCTGACGAACGGAAGCGATGGGTTGATCATGAAGCCGAAATGATTCGCGTGACGCGCCGCTTAGGCGGCCCGAAAGCTGCCTGCCGCGTCCTGAGCGGACAGCGGTATCCGAATGTTTCTCGGCAGGAGGGCGTCGCGTGGGTAGTGGAATGTATTAACGCTCTGCTGCCGGTAGCGCGGGAATACGACGTTGTTTTGGCGATGGAAAATCATTACAAGGACGGTTACTGGAAATACCCCGAATTTGCGCAGAAGTCGGACGTTTTTCTTGAAATCGTGAACTGTATTGACGATACGGAATATTTCGGCGTTCAGTATGATCCGTCTAACGCGATCGTCGCGGGCGATGATCCGGTCGAACTTTTGAAAAAGGTATTGCCGCGGGTTAAAACGATGCATGCCAGCGACCGTTTCTTGCTCCCCGGAACGACATTAAAAGAACTTCAACAGGCGGACGGTACAGTCGGTTACTTTGATAAACTCCAACACGGCGTAACCGGCCAGGGATTGAACGATTATGACGCGATTTTCAGCCTGCTTTCCGGATCGGGCTATAACGGCTGGGTCAGTATTGAGGACGGAATCCACGGTATGGACGAGATGCGCCAGTCGATCGATTTCCTGAAATTTATGCGTGATAAATATTACGGCAATCAGTCATCCTCGAATATCTCAGCGGCTCGGTAAATACGCGTATTTGTCATGGTTTCGGAATCGTTCCGGCGAAAAAATAGGAGAAAAATAAGATGATGAAAGCTTTAGTATACGAAGGCGCTTACAAAATGTCGCTGCGGGAAGTTCCGATTCCGGTTCCGGCGGAAAACGATGTTTTGGTTCGCGTTCGTTCGGTCGGAATCTGCGGCTCCGACGTTCACGGATTTCGGGGCACGACAGGACGGCGGAAACCGCCGATTATCATGGGCCATGAATTCAGCGGCGTAGTTGAGGCGGTGGGCGGCGGCGTAAAAAGTTGGAAACCCGGCGACCGCGTTGTTTGTAATCCTTTGTTAACTTGCGGCGTGTGCGAAGGCTGTTCGTCCGGTTTCCCGAATATTTGCCAGGACCGTCATTGTCTGGGCGTCGATCTGAACGGCGCATACGCCGAATTTGTAAATGTCCATGAGCGTATGGTCTGCCGTCTGCCGGACTCGATGACGTTTGATCAGGGGTCGTTGGTTGAGCCGCTGGCGGTCGCGATGCGCGCCGCCAATCAGACCGATTTCCTGCTCAGCGATACGGTCGCGATTATCGGCTGCGGAACGATCGGTTTGCTGACGATGCTTGCCGTGCGGATGAAAGGCGCGGGCGAGATTATCATGATTGATACGAACGATCATCGGCTTGCGTTCGCTAAAAAATTAGGCGCGGATCATGCGTTGAATTCTCAATCTGTCGATGTCGTCGAGGCGGTTCGGAAGCTAAGTGGCGGGAAAGGCGTTTCCGCGGCGATTGAAGCGGTCGGAATTTCCGCTACCGCGAATTTATCGCTGCTGATCGCGAAAAACGGCGCCCACGTAACTTGGATCGGAAATTCGCAGCCTGAAATTACGGTCAATATGCAGCAGATCGTGACGCGTGAGTTAAAAGTTGCCGGAACGTACGGTTTCGCGGGAGAATTCGCCGCCGCGCTCGACGCGATCCGCCTGAGAAGAATTGATCCGCTTCAGCTTATCGAGAAGGAAACCAACTTAGCGGAAGCGGCTGAATTGATCGGCGATCTGGCGAACGGTGCTTCAAATTTTGTAAAAGTCATTGTAAAATTTTAGTACGTTACGCATCGTTATATCCGATATAGCGCCACGACGCTATGGATTCCGCTTCCAGGCGGATCCCGTTTTAGAATCATGAACAATAAAAATAAAAGGAGTAAGATATGAAGAAGCTTTGTTTGTTGATCGTTCTTGTTCTGTTGCTTGCGAGTATGACCGTTGCCATCGCTCAAGATAAACCGTTCGCGGGCCAGACGATTCGCGTCGTTCTGGCGAATCATGCGTGGACGGACGCCGTCGCTCCGATTCTGTCCCGGTTTGAAGAGGAAACCGGGATCAAGGTGGAATGGGAATCCTATGGAGAGGAACAGCTAAACCAGAAATTGACGACCGAATTTATCGCCGGAAAAGCCGGAATCGACGTCTTCATGACCCGCCCGCTCCAGGAAGGCGCGAACATGGAAATGAACGGTTGGTATCAGGACCTAAAGGACTACGTGTCGAATGACGTTGAATACGATTTTGAAGATTTCACGGAAGCTTCGCGATCCGCGGTGACTTTCAACGGTACGATTACCGCGATTCCGCTCGTTACGGAACAGGAAATTCTCTATTATCGGAAAGATATCCTTGAAGAAAAAGGAATCGCCGTTCCGACGACAATGGAAGAACTTTATGCCGCGGCCGAAGCGCTGAACGATCCGGATAACGACTTTTACGGTTTTGTCGCCCGCGGTCAGCGGAGCCCGCTCGTGACCCAGCTTTCAGCGTATATTTACAGTTATGGCGGCGACTGGTTTGACCGCGATACGTATACGGCGATGTTAAACACGCCGGAAACGCTCGCCGGGATTGAGATGTACAGCAATTTGTTGAAAAATTTCGGCCCTCCAGGCGTTCTGAATATGCACTGGGCACAGTGTATCGGGATTTTTAACGAGAAGAAAGTCGCGCTCTATACCGACGCTTCTTCGCTGTACCCGAACCTCTTGGACCCGACGAAATCGGACGTTGCCGACGTGACCGGCTGCGCGGTATTCCCGGCCGGACCGAAAGGGTCGGTCAGCTACGATATTACCGCCTGGGGTCTGGCGATGTACGGCGAGTCGGAAAATAAAGACGCCGCGTGGGAATTTATTCGTTGGGCGACGAGCCGCGAAAACTCGCTTTATATCCAGGGCGAAAAGGCGCAGCAGCTGGCGCGGACTTCCGTCTGGGCTGATCCTGAGGGGATAAAATCGTTTCCGGCGGATTGGGCCGCTGCGGTCGCCGGTACAATCAACGCGAAAAGCTATGACCGGCCGTTAATTACCGCGGTTACCGAAGCGCGCGATATTATCGGCGGCGTTGTCGTAACCGCGATCGAAGGCGGCGATTTCGAGGCTGCTGCCGACGATGCAAACGCTCAATTCCAATCGCTTTTGGATCTCGAAAAATAAATTTGTTAACGATAGAATCCCTGAAAATCTCAGGGATTCTTATTTTTCGGATTGTTTGGCAGCTTGACCCTTACGAACGAGTTCGATCGATTCGCGAGGGGACAGCTTTTCGTTTCAATACGCTTTCGCAGGGGGCGCGCATGATATCACGGTGGATAGACCGACATGAAAAATGGGTTTTTACGTTCCCGTCGCTGTTTTTTGTCGTTATCATGATGGTTTTCCCATTGGGTTATACGGTCTGGAATTCGATGACGAATTGGACGCTGACGGCGAAGACGCCGACCGCTTTTATCGGATTTCGCAATTATGTTCAGATGTTCGCAGACGATCCACGTTTCCTTCAGTCAATCGTCAGAACGTTTGCGTTTACGATCGGGAGCCTGATTTTTCAAATGATTGTCGGCGTCGGCGCGGGAATATTGATCGATTCGAAGGAATACCGCGGTCGGAAAATCTTGAACTCGATTTTACTGCTGCCGATGATGGCGACGCCGGTGGCTGTGGCGATGGTTTGGCTGCTGATCCTTGAACCGACGACCGGCGTGGCGAATTATTTATTAAAACAGATCGGGCTTCCGGTTTCAAAGTTTTTATCCGGTACGAATACGGTTATCCCCACGTTTATCTTAATTGATACTTGGGAGTGGGCGCCGTTGATAACGCTGATAACGTTGGCTGGATTGGCTTCTCTTCCGCATGATCCGTTCGAGTCGGCGAAAGTCGACGGCGCGAGTCCATGGCAGGTCGTCTGGCATATTACGCTGCCGATGCTCGTCCCGACGATTAGCGTAGGCGCGCTGCTGCGCTTTATCGATTGTTTCAAGACGTTCGATATTATCTATACGATGACGACCGGCGGCCCCGGATACGCCTCCGAAACGATTAATATTTATACTTACCAGAACGCGTTTTATTATTTCAAATTCGGTTACGCTTCGTCGATGCTGGTTATTTTCTTCGCGATTGTGTTAGGGACGGTATTGTTCGTAACCTATACGCGGAAGAAACTGGAGGTGTAACGTGACGCAAAAAATCAGAAAATGGGTTGGGGGCGCGGTTTATTTCACGGTCGTTTTCCTGCTGCTGATGTTGTTTCTCAGCCCGTTCCTGTGGATGGTCTATTGTTCGTTCAAAACGCCGATCGAACTTTCAAAGCTGCCGGTGAATTGGCTGAAAGGTTTGACGCTGGATAATTACAATAAAGTTTTCGTTCAGCAGAATTTCTTCAAGTTCATTAAAAACAGCCTGATTGTCGCCGGCGGATCAACGATTTTCGGATTGATTCTCGGATTGCCGGCTGCGTTCGCGATCGCCCGTCATAGCATGAAGAAAGCTTCGATGCTGATTCTGGTTTCGAGAATGATGCCTGGGATTACGTTTCTGCTGCCGTTGTATATCATGTTCCGGCAGATCGGAATTGTCGACACGTACCTGTCCTTGATCCTTTCACACATGCTGACTGGTCTTCCGTTTATTATTTGGCTGATGACGCCTTTCTTTGAAAGTATCCCGAAAGACCTGGTCGAAGCCGCGATTGTCGACGGCGCCGGTGCGATGACCGCTTTCCTGCGGGTTGTTTTACCGCTCTCGGTTCCGGGGATCGTTACGGCGTCGATCCTTTCGTTTACGTTTTCATGGAATAACTTCATGTTCTCGATCGTTTTGGCGACGAATAAGACGCGGACTGTCCCGGTCGCAATTTATAATTTCATATCGTACGCTTCGATCGACTGGGGCGGGTTAATGGCGGCCGCTACCGTGATTACGATCCCGATTCTGATCCTGGCGATTACGACGCAGCGGTACGTGATCCGCGGCATGACGGCAGGCGCTGTAAAGGGCTGACGCCGCGGCTCCCGTTGGTAACCCCACTAAATAATAAAAACGACACTTTGAAAAGTGTCGTTTTTGCGGGAGCGACGGGATTTGAACCCGCGATCTCGGCCTTGACAGGATCAACATTGTTCGCCTAATGTGTTTGTCGAATCGAAGGAAGTATTAACGGGCGATACGCAAGGCTGAAACAGGCGGAAACTACACCTATTTCATCTCGGCCAACGATCCTCTCTATTTGGTAACGTAGGTAAATTTCCTCCTGCGCTGTCAAGATACCAGTATGCAGTGGTTGAAACATCGTCCTGTCGTTCAAAGAGACCATTGAAATTCACGCCGATTTGTTGAAGGGTTATTCGGATATTTTCGGAAAAAAGGATTGGATCCGGAATGTGAAACCGATACAATCCGCGCATTGGCGGGGTGTCATCATTATGATAGGGGTTGTGAAGTTTTGTATCGTTGGCGCTGTAAAACGGATATCCTAAAAATGGCGTACTATAATTTGTTTCTACTGTGCGGTTGTCGATTTGTTTTGCGAAACTCCATGAACCGCCGAAATAATCTTCGGTACCCGTTCCGCAGATCGTCGGATATTCGATATCACCGTCAATATAAAATTTGAATTCGCCTTCGCCCCACCAATAACGTTCGAGTGTGGATAACGCCAAGTACGTGCCGACATACTGTCCTTTGCCCGAGATGTTGTCCAGAACTGTAAAATCTTTGCCTTTTTCCGTGATGCGTTCTCTTCTCCATTGTGCATGAAAATATCCGAAGTTTTCGGGCAGTTTTTCAGTAATCAAGTAGTCGATCTGATAGAAAAATCCATTGATGTCTTCCAGATGTTGGTTTTCCACGACGATTTTCGCTTTTTCCCGAAAAGGCATTGGGAAATAACAATTCATTCCTCTTGTCGGACAAACGACGATCGGTAATGAATTGACAATCGTTTCTGTAGCAAAACCGCAGCAGAAGAAATCACCCAAAGGAGCAATTACGGCAGGTATTTCCTCGTTGTCCCAATAGATTTTTAAAATCAAATCGCGTAGGACGTATCGATTCGCGTCGGACGTTCGATCGGGAATTGTTATCCATATATGCTGAATTATGCCGGATCCGGTAATTTCAGCGACCGTTTCCGCTGAATTGCTTTTCAGATTGATGCAGGGCTTGCCTTTTCTTGACGGTCCTAATGCGCTGGCAGCCATGCCTCCGCTGCCTTTTTCGCCTTTCGGGTTTTCAGCGGTGATCGCTCGTGATTTCCCGTCCTGTAGGATACAGATACTGTTCAGATTGTTCATGTTGCCTCTTGTTTTCTGTGAATTTTTAACCTTTAACGCCCCCAGCCATGATTCCTTCCATAATCTGTTTTTGGAAAATGGCGACAAAGATGATAATCGGTAGTAGGATAATCCAACCCATGGCGCTCGTCAGATCCCACGGAACGCTGTATGCGTTATTTCTAGGGATCGTCGTAATCGCTACACTGAGCACTTCTATTTTGGAAGCAAAGAACAGCGGCGTGAACAAGTCATTCAGGCAGGAAATGAAATTAATGATGCTGATCGTTGCCAGTCCCGGCCTGAGAATCGGAAGTATAATCAGGAAAAATTTTTGGAAAAAGTTGCAGCCGTCTACTTCGGCGGCTTCTTCAATCGTAATTGGGATTTCGTTGAAAAAACCGGTCAGAATGATGACGCTGAATGGTATTAACGCGCTCGTGTACAGAATGATTAATCCGGGGAATGTATCGATGAGGTTGACCCTGCGAATAAAATCGTACAACGGTCTCGCGGTCACGATCGGCGGAATCAAAGACGTTGCCAATAAACAAGCGAAAGCGACGGACAGTCCTTTTGACGAATAACGATTAAACGAATAAGCTGCAAAAGTGCAGACTATCGTTGACAGAACGAGGGATGCGAAGGTGATTATCAGCGTGTTTTTGATTTTCTCCCCGATTTTTAACGTTTGGAACAGGCGTTGATAGTTTGAGAGCGTCGGATTTAAGGGGATGTAATTGATCGGAGATCTAAAAAGTTCGCCGGAGGGCGTTATTGACGATGTAAAAACCCAGGCAATCGGAAACAGAATGACGATCGCGATCAACGCTGCGAGGATCCAAATATACGAACGTCTGAATTTAATGAGTAATTTGTTTTGCATTTTTTTCTCTCTACTTATTTCCGATTCTTCTCAGCGCCGCAAGGTTAATTCCCGCGACAATTGCCATCATGATAAAAAGTATCACGGATATTGCCGAGGCGTAGCCGGGATTTAAATTATTGAACGCTTCCAACATGATCCGATAACTTAACAAGGTTGTCGAATCGCCCGGCCCGCCCGACGTCATCGCGTATACCAAGTCGAAGCTGGTTATTCTCCAAAGGATAAAGAAAATACTTTGCGCGAGTAACGTTTTGGCGATATTCGGCAGTGTAATACTGAAAAAAGTTCGGAAAGCGCTTGATCCGTCTATTTTTGCGGCTTCGTATATTTCTCTGGGGATGAACTGCAGCGCGGCTAAAACCAGGATGGCGAAAAATGGTATATCTTTCCACATATCGACTAAAATAACTGCAACCCGGGCGGGACCTATGCTGACCAACCAGTCAAAATGGAAAGTCGGGAAAAAACGTCTGATTAAATCGTTGATCAGCCCGAATTGATCGTTAAATGCCCATCTGGCTGCGATACCGGCGACAACCATCGGCATTGCCCACGGAATAAGGACGATCGTTCTTAAAATTTGTTGCCCTCGGAATTTATAGTTAAGCACGAGTGCGAGAATTGTTCCGATAACAATATGACCCAATATCGAGAAAAAGGTAAAAATCAGCGTAAACGAAATTGAGGTGATCAGCTTCGGATCCGTGAATGCGCGGATGAAGTTGCCTAACCCGACAAAAATCGGAATTCCGCCTTTAAACCCGTTTATATCGAATAAACTGTTGTATAACGTTACTCCTACCGGATAAAGGGTCGTAAAGGCTCTTATCAATATTGCCGGTAAGATGAGTAACCATGCAATCCAAAATTTGTTTTTCTTCTGCAACATCAGCGTATCCTGCAATTAATTTGCGTAGCTGGGAGATGCATACCGTCAGATTCTATATCCGACGGTATGCACTGATGATTCAAATAATGATTCCGGTGAAATCTTATTCTTTCGGCATATACGTATTGACTTCTTTTTGAGCCTGTTCACAGAAAGCGTCCAAACTGATTTCGTCCGAAACGTATTGCTGGAAAAGTGAGCCGATGGCGCTAATGAATTCCATCGCCTGAGGAGCCATATTGCGGGCGAGCAGCGTCGTATTTTCAAGATATTGACGGAAATCTTCGACTCCGGTTGCTTCAAATGCTGGATCTAAGACGACGTCTTTTCGTGCCGGCATCCGGGAGCACATCTCAAAGTAAGCTTTTTCACCTTCTGGCGACGCGGCCCAGGTCAGGAATTTAATCGCCGCTTCTTTATTCTTTGATTCTTTGTTGAGTACGTAGTGCCAGCTTGCCATATAGGCGGTATTCTGTTCGAAGGTCGGCATCGGCGCCATATGGATCCCGTGCGGTCCGTATTTACCGGAATCGATGAAAGTCTGGAGCGCACCTGTGTACATGAACAGCGAAGCATACGTTCCGTCAAACATTTTTTGCATCATCGGATCATACTGATCGGCTAACTGCGCTTTTGGTGTGTACCCGTCTTTCAACAGGTCATGCATAAATTCCACTGCTTTTCGGGAGTTCGGGTTTGTCCAATTAAGATAATCACCGCCGAACAGGTTGACAAATGTACCGATTTCGTTGAAGACGTATGTTTTTTCCCAAGCACCGCCGTATCCGTATTTTTGATCGCCGCTGTTGGCGATGACGAACTGCATGAATTCATCCAAGTTTTTCGGCGCTGATTCCAAATCAGCGTTTTTTACCTTTGTTTCATCGATCCAAAAAGCGAGAATTTCCGTGTACATCGGGACGGAATAGATATTATTGCCGACCATTGCGCGGGCTTTCATGTATTCCGTTTGAAAGTTCGCGAAAACTTCTGGGGTCATGACTGAATCCTGAAGTGGCTCGAGAAAACCGGCTGATTTGTATTGACTCATCATTTCATCGTCGATGGCAATGATATCGACACTGTCGTCACCGGAAGATAAAATGGTGGTGATTTTTGAAAGACGATCGGTTGAGTTGCTTGGCGAGGTGATCGTTTCGATCGTTAGTCCGGTTGCGGCTTCCGCTGCTTTTCTGTATTCTTCAAAGTCTGCAAAGGTTGTGTCATTCGTCATTAAGACAATTTTTTCAGCGGCTGGTTCAACGACCGGTGCCGCACTTTCAGACGATGCTGTGGGTTCCTGCGCCTTAGGTGCACAGGCTGAGATGAGCAGGGCACAAATAATAGCTGCAAGGGCTAAAGTTAATAAATGATTCTTTTTCATGGGCTTCTCCTTCTTTTTTTGCCGATCCTTGAAACGGGTTGACTGTATGTTTATGTTATCAACAGATTTCCGCCACGGAAATACAATTTTTTTTGAAAACAATATGATTTTTTATTGTCTGTCTTTTTTTATTCAGATACTGGCGTTATCTATGTGATAATTTAATTATGACGAATTCGAACGCTCACAGACCCAAAGCATATAATACGTTTCGGAATAAAATACTCCTTGCTTTTATTATTTGTTCAATTGTGCCGTTGGCTTTTGTCGGGAAATTCTCTTACGAACGTTCGTTAGCGATTGCGAAAGAAAGTATTCATCGTTCTGTCATGTATACGTCAAAACAAATCGGGCAACTGATTTCCGCACGTATGAATCAGATGGAACAAGTTGCGGACGCGACGCAGTATCTTTTATATCAATTGACGACGACATCTGATAATCCGTTTACCAGTTTTCTGAACAAATATAACGAAATCCGAAGCAATATTTCCTCCCTTGTCAGCACTTCGCATTTATACAGCGTTAATGTGTTCGTTAACGGGGAGGGCATTTTGACGCAGGATGGGCTCATGTTTTCTCCGATCCGGAATCTGGAAAAATACGGTTTTTCCGAAGCGGGTTTATTAGCCCTGATTAACGGCAGCCAAAGAAATTGGGCTGTTCTTACGGACGTTCCTATCTTACGCGTTCCAATCCAACCTGGAAAACGAGAGACGCTGATCAGTTGTTATTGGGGAAAATACGATATTGACAGAGAGAGCTTGGAATACGTTTATTTTGTTAATCTCCAGGTTTCAGAGATCGCGAAATTGCTTGAGGGAAATTTGGAAAACGGTATCAGTCGTTTTTTTGTTACGGATACCGGAATGATCGTCGCGGGATCGGGCAAGGAAAATATTCCGTTTGATTTTAGTATGGCGCGTGTCTCAGAGTCGGCTGATTTTGAACTTCTTCAAAATTCAATTTCTAATGGTTATTCGTTCGAATACCCGATTCCGGAAAATAACTGGCGCCTAATTACCGTTGTCGACCATACATATATCCAAAACAAAACAAAAGGCTTAGTAAAGATCTATTTCTTGACAATTTTCTTTATTCTCTTGGGATTGGCTGTTGCGATTGCGATTTTGTCAAGTAGCTTAACGAAAAAAGTTTCCCGATTGGCGAATGCTATGCGGACTTACAAAATTTCAAAAGAGAATACCGAATTGCTCGGGATTTCAAAATTTGTTAACATGCCGGCTGAAAAACGGGATGAGTTGGATGATATTACCGTTGATTTTATCGAGATGGCGAACAGGCTTGAAGCGAACTATCAAGAATTATTAAACGCGAAGATTGAAGAGGAAAAACTGAAATACCAGCTACTCCATGCAAAAATCAAGCCGCATTTTTTGTATAACATTCTTGACTCGATCAAAATATGTCAGTTGTTGGGCGACGTTCAGACCGCGAATCTGATGATTACTAAATTAGGGCGTTTTTACAGGAAGCAGTTAAGTAACAGCGCAGAACTGGTTTTATTATCCTCCGAGCTCGAATCCGTTTCAGAGTACCTCGATATTGAAAACCATTGCAGATCCGGGCGAATCCGCTTATCTGTTGAGATGGAAGACGATTTGGATGTTCTTATGATTCCGCCGTTTACGCTCCAGCCAATTGTCGAAAATTCCGTTCAGCACGGATTAAAAGGTCCCGGAATCGATCTGAACATTAAAATTAAAGTGATCTATGAAGAAGACTGTGTCTATATTGTTGTTTCTGACGATGGCATCGGTATTTCGCAGGACGAATTGGACATGATATTACGCGGACTTACGGAACGTATAACTATCGATTCGTCACATTTCGGCTTAAAACTATTAAATGCCAAGCTGGCGATATTTAACGGAGAACCCTATTCCCAAAATGTTTCGATTGAAAGCAGAACGGGGCATGGAACGACCGTAACGGTTAGAATTGAACCGGTCTTCTTCGAAGAAGAAAACGAGTAATTATGGAAATAAACACAATTCTGGTTGATGATAATCCACATATTGTTGAGGGAATAAAAAAAGCGATTCGGTGGAAAAAATTAGGCGTTAATTTGGTCGCGACTTTTGTCGATGTGTTTGAGGCGAAATCTATTCTTGAACGACAGCATATCAATTTGATTATTACCGATATTAATATGCCGGGGCTGAATGGCTTAGAACTTTATCGGGAAATTCGCAAGATTAAGCGGCCTCCCGTTGTGATTTTTATCAGTGGTTATGATAACTTTACCTATGCGAGGGAAGCGGTCAGGTTGGGCGCTTTTGATTATGTTGAAAAACCAATCGATTACGATTATCTGGAACGTATTATTAGCAAGGCGGTCAATTCGATCCGGGAAGAGGAAAGCAACCGTGAACTGCTGGAACGTTCGATTCCCGCGATGACCGCGAATTTTTTTCATGACCTTTTGCATTGCAATTCCGATGAAAGTCGGTATTTTTTATCCGATTCGGTTTCCTATCTATCGATTCCATCTTCATTATCACATTACATTTGTTCTGTTATAAAAATTACGAATGATATAAGTCTGCGGAAAGAGATGGGCATTGATAATTATCATTTGAAGCTGATATCAATTCAGGAAAAATTTACGAGAGCGCTTTCGTCGTTCGACCTGACGTATGTTATAGGAAATCGAAATCAATTTGTATACGTAATTGGGAGTGATGAGTCTGTTCCTGATTTATTGACTGGGCTTAATCGAAAAATTGAAATTATTATTGAGTCGGAGACTGAACGTAATTGGTTTTTTAATATCGGAATCGGCAGTGTTCAAAGTTCAATTTGGGATCTGAACCTGTCATATAATGACGCGAAACAGGCTCTCAATATCATTTTATTTCATCTTCCA
>DAOUFC010000085.1:0-45015 GCA_034430295.1 Flexilinea sp. | reverse complement strand
GCGGATAAGGCTTCGATCCGGCACGATAAGGTTTTCGTTCAGGACGGTCTTCGCGATCGAAGCGGGAAGGCGTTCGGTCTTCGCTGCGTTTGGCGCGGGTTTCGTTTTCGCTTCTTTCCCGGCGCGGATAAGGCTTCGATCCGGCGCGATAAGGTTTTCGTTCAGGGCGGTCTTCGTCTCGAATGCCGCGCCCGGTTCGCGGGCCGCGGTCCGTCAGCGCGACGGAACGGCGTGCATCCGGCCGGCTGGTGACTTTCGTTCTCGCCGCGCCGCTCGGCGCTTTCCCGGCGACGAGATCCTTGAGCCCTTTGACTTCCTGCGGTTTGAGGTTGACCCATTCGCGCGATTGGAGCTGCCCCAAGAGGAGCGTTCCGATGCGGACGCGGATCAGTTTGACGACCGGCAGCCCAATCGTCCGGCAGATTTCGCGGATTTCGCGTTTGCGCCCTTCTTTCATGACGACGCGGACCCATGCGCCTTCGCCTTGCGCCCTGGTGATCGCGACTTTCGCGGGCGCGGTTCGGACGCCGTCTTCGAGAATGACGCCCCGCTGCCAGGCTTCGAGCTGACGGTTATCGGGGCGCTTCGCGAGGAGGACTTTATATTCTTTTTCTTTTTCGAAACGCGGATGGGTCAGCTTATTCGCGAGATCGCCGTCGTTCGTCAATAAGACGAGCCCTTCCGACTCGAAATCGAGCCGTCCGACGACGAAAAGCGATTCCGAATTCGGGACGAGGTCGTAGACGGTCTGACGCGCGTCGTTCTCAACGCGATCGGATAAGACGAAGCGCGGTTTATTGACGGCGATATAGACTTTTTCCGGTTCGCGGTAATTAACGGGGATGCCGTCGACGCGGATCTGGACCTGGTTGGGATCGACTTTCTGGCCGAGTTCGGCTAATTTGCCGTCGACGGTTACGCGCCCGGATTCGATGAACTCTTCACATTCGCGCCTGGAGCCGAAGCCGGCTCGCGATAAGATTTTTTGTAATCTCTCTTCCATCTTCTATACACTTTCAGTTTTTTCTTGCTGATCTGTTCACGAATCCATCGCTCACGGATAGGGTTAATTGTAAGCGGGTTTCGGTTTTTCATTCGGGACAGGGCGATATCTGAGGATTATTACGATTTGACTTGCACTAAAAAACCGACGATTCCGCTCTTTTAGAGACCGTCGGTTTTCTTTTGAGAGAGATTGGCTTTCGCTTTCGCTTGGTCGAATATTCGCTTATGATTTTTATATCACTTTTCCTCTCCATAATGCAAATTAATTGCTTGTTCAAGCAATTAATTTGCTGGTATTTGGAGAAGCGTATTCGAATGTCGAAAGAAACCTATATTCAAAGATGGCTAATCTATTGGGATTGATAGAAATATTCGACGAATTCGACTTATCGAAGGGATCAAAGGAAGTAAATTAATTCGAGAAGTAAACCTTCTTGGCGTCGATCTGAATACATTTAACCTGAGTAAGATAGAAGCCAATCGTCAGCACATAAAAGCGGCGCAATTTAAAGCCATTGTCCGCGTACTAAAATGCGATCTCCTCAGCGCATTTTCCGTCCGCTTAATCTTTCAGCACATTAATTTCTTCTTCGATAATTTCTTCAAACGGGGGGAGTTCGTCGATCGAAGCGAGGCCGAAATAACGTAAAAAGTCGGCGGTCGTCGCGTACAGGAGCGGGCGTCCGGGCGAATCGGCGCGCCCGACTTCCTCAATCAGCCCGCGAGATTCGAGCGAGCGAACGACGGAATCGCTGTTCACGCCGCGAACGGCCTCGATCCCCGGACGCGAGATCGGCTGCTTATATGCGACGATCGTCAGGACTTCGATTGCGGCGCGGGTCAATTTCTGTGCCGCTTCGATCCCCAGGAAGGCTTCGACGGCGGCGGCCGATTCGGGCGCTGTCATGAGTTGGACGCTGTCTTCACGGCGGAGGAGGCGGATGCCGCGGGCGTTTTTTTCGAGCGATTCGGCGTAACGGTCGATCAGCGCGCCGACTTCTTTCAACGGCATCCCGAAAACGATCGCCAGCTGCGCGACCGGAACCGGGTTGGCGGCGACGAACAAAATTGCCTCCAGATGCGTCTCATTTATATCGGTCATGTTTTGATTTATTTCAGGCATGCTATAATATTTGAGGATTTTCGTAAAAAAAAGCTGGAAAATCCGATTTAACCTTAAGGAGAAATTATTTACATGAAAATGTTCAAACTTATTTTACCAGTTTTGCTGTTGGTCGGCTGCGTCGGCGGCGCGTTTCTTATAAACGACGTTTCGGCGCAATCGACGACGTCAGCTACCCCGGCGATGGACATTCTTATCGCGACGGCGGAACAGTTTTACAACTTGCCGAGCGGGCAGCCCTTCTCATACACGTTTCCGGAAGAAACGTTGAATCAGGCGGCGTCCGAAGCGCTCAAGCGTTACGAATCCCAGGTCAAATCGCTGATCCGGACGTATGTAAATATGGATTTATCCGTTTCGGATCCGAAGGTTGATTTCCTTCCGGTTAAAGAAGGCGAAAGCAACGTCAAACTTTCGGCGAAGGTCGGTTACGGTTTTGTCAAGCTCACGATCAAAGCGAACGGAATTTTGAAACTTGAAAACGGACTGCCGATGATCGAGATCTTGGAACTGGACGTTCCGATCGTCAGCGTCCCGCTCGATCGCGCCAATGCGCAGGTTGCGTCTTACCTGAATTTGTATGGTGTTGATTTGGTAAATCGGAACGTGACGCTGACGAAGATCGAGACGACGGACGATTCGGTCATTATCGAAGGGCAGCGAAAATAGGCTTTCCGCGTTGATGGCTCGCGCTCAGGAATTTACGCGCATTGCGACAAAGTTTCGGTCTCTCAAGGCCGGAACTTTGTTGTTGTTTGTCTGGGTGACGCTGAGCTTGAGCGGCTGTTTCCCGGCAGCGCCGGCGGCGCAGGTTCGTATCCGCGTCGAACGCGGCGATCAGGTTTATCACGGCGAGGTTTTTCAGGGTTCGACGGTCCGAGACGCATTACGGGCGTTGGCGGTCGTAACTGAGCCGGAAGACGAGATTGACCCGGGGCTGAACCGCCTGATCAATGAGGATCTGACGATTCATGTTACGATCCTTCGCAGCGAAGAAATCATGAGCGATGAAACAATTCCGTTTGTCAGTCAAATTATCCGCAGCGAAACGGTCGCGGAAGGCGAAACGTATCTTCTTCAGCAGGGTAAGAACGGCGTTGAGCGCGTGACGCGGCGGCGCATCAGCGCGGACGGCGTTTTTCGTTCGGAGTCGGTCGTGAACCGGGTTGTTTTAGAGGCGGCGAAACCGGAGATCCTGATGGTCGGGGTTCAGGCGGATTTAGCGCCGATTCGAATTCCGGGAAAACTCCTTTATCTTTCAAACGGGAATATCTGGATGATGACGGATACGACGGGAACGCGCCGGCCGCTTTATACCGGCGGCGACGCCGATGGGCGCGTTCTTGACCTTTCCGAAAACGGGCGGCGCCTCCTTTTCAGCCGTCAGGAACGCAGCGAAGATCTGAATTCGCTGTGGATGATGGACGTTGAAAACTGGACGGAGGATCCGATTTCGCTGCGGATTTCGAACGTCGTCCGCTTCGCGCAGTGGCTTCCGGGAGAGACGCTGCGCGTGATCTATTCGACCGTGACGCCGACGGAAGACGCCCCCGGCTGGCGCGCGAATAACGATCTGCGCGTTCGAACGGTCAGCGATACCGGGATGCTGATGGGCGAAGAAACGATTCATGAAGCGACGGAAACGCGCGGGACCGGGGCCGGTTCGGCGGATTGGTGGGGGACGGATTATGATCTTTCCGCGGACGGACGTTCGCTGATCGCGGTTCATGGCGATCGAATCGATTGGATCGACCGGCTTAGCGGCGAGACGACGACGCTGATTCGGATTCAACCGTACGGGAAGGCGCGTTCCGATTGGGCGTGGCTTCCAGGGATTAGCCGTTCGGCGGACGGAAATACGTTGATCTTCGCTTATCAGGGCGATATCAGCGGCGCGCGCCAGTCGTTCGATCCGAGCGATTTTAATCTTGGAACGTACGATTTCCAAAGCGGCTCGGCGCAGCCGCTGCTGACGAAAACCGGACTATTCAGCGAGCCGTCGCTGTCGCCGCTTTTTTCCGACGGGACGGTTTCGCTCGCGTATTTGACAGCGGTTAATCCGCTCCAATCGGAGACAAGCCGTTATCGAATCGCCGTCGCCGATCAAAACGGCGCGAACGCGCGCGTCGTCTATCCGTCCGAAGGCGCGATCGGGGTCGAACCTCAAAGCGTTGTTTGGGGACCGGCGGACAACCGGAGCGAGAGCTGGCTGGCTTTTCTTCAGGACGGTAATATTTGGCTTATCAATCCGTTTACTGGGATTTATAATCAGATTACAATCGATCAGTCGGTCGAAAAAATACTTTGGGAGTAGCGTCCGGTTTCGGGCGTCGGAGGATAAACATGCGAATTTTGGTTACGGGCGCCGCGGGGTTTTTGGGGTCGCATTTATGCGACCGTTTGCTTCAGGACGGGCATGAAGTTGTCGGGATGGATAATTTTATTACCGGAAATCCGGCGAACTTAGCTCATCTCGCGTCCGATGGGAAATTCTCGTTTATTCGCCATGACGTTTCGAATTATATTTTTGTTCCGGGAAAACTCGACGCGGTGATGCACCTGGCGTCGCCCGCCAGTCCGAATCCGCTGTCGCCGTTCGGTTATACGAACCTGCCGATTCAGACGATGAAAGTCGGATCGATCGGGACGCACAACGCCCTCGGTGTCGCCAAGGCGAACGGCGCGCGTTTTTTCATGGCGTCGACTTCGGAAATTTACGGGAAGCCGAGCGTCCATCCGCAGCCGGAAGACTATAACGGCAACGTCAACCCGGTCGGGATTCGTTCGGTTTACGACGAAGCGAAACGCTTTTCCGAGGCGCTGACGATGGCTTATCATCGTTATCACGGCCTCGATACGCGGATCGTCCGTATTTTTAATACGTACGGGACGCGGATGCGATTGGACGACGGGCGCGTCGTCCCGAATTTTATCCAGCAGGCGCTCAGAAGAGAGCCGCTGACGGTCTACGGCGACGGCTTGCAGACGCGCAGCTTCTGTTACGTGTCGGACACGATCGAAGGGTTTATCCGCCTTTTGAATTCGGACGAGACCGGGCCGGTCAACGTCGGCAATCCGGTCGAGAACACGATGATCGAGCTGGCGGAGGCGATTAACGAGCTGACAGGGAATCCGGCGGGAATCGTACTGAAGCCCGACGCGCGCGTCAGCGGCGATCCGCAGAACCGCCGGCCGGATATTACGCGCGCGCGGACGATTTTGGGCTGGGAACCGAAAGTCGCGCTGCGGGAAGGGCTGCTGAAGACGATTCCGTATTTCGAAGAAGCGATGCGGTAAAACGGTTTCGTTCCCTGTAGAATATTTTCTTGAATTTGCCCTGCCGCATAACGAAAACGGGAATCTCTGATTCAAACCGTTCTTTCACTATTGCCTTGGTTTTATCGGACAGAACGATTTTATCAAAAAAATAATACTCCCGCTGCCGAGGCGCGTAAGCACATCTGAACTGCCAGGTTTTGGGAAACAGAATTTCAATTCGGATATGGAGATTTTGCTTCCTGCTTGTATTAATATCTCTTGATAAGGAGATATATCTTTTCATGCCGGCGCTCGGATTCCTGCATATACGGTAATTTCTCTTTAAACACGATCATTTTACTTTCGCTTTCTATATTTTTCTGCTGCGGAAACGTTGCGGACCGATATGCCCTTGTGTTTAGATTGTCATGCGGTGCAGGACCGATTTTTGTGATAAGAGGAAGCTCTTAGGACGGCGGGCCCGTCCCCTGAAAGCCGTGCGCTTTATGCCTGTATTTACCCGCTGCGCACCCTGAGCATGAAAACAGCGGCGATACCTTGTTTCCGAAAAGGGACCAATGGAACGCCGCTTATACATAGCCCATGAGATTTTATGGCGTCTAAAGGGGAATTTGATTTATTCCCAGAATTTATCCTCTGTGGACTGATATTCTGAAAAAGTCCAGACCTCCCGTATCTTTCCGTTCTCTATTTTGAATAAATCAATTCCCGGATTGTTTAATGTATCGGCGCCTCTTTCCGCTCTGGAAACAACGCTCGCTGCAACGAAACAATCGTTATCCGCAGCCCAGTTCGTAATCACGCTGAATGTACCGTTGCTCCTTTTTGCAAACTCCGCAAACCGCTCGCCTAAAGCCTGTTTGCCTTTAATCGTCCCTGAAAGCGAACTTTTACCGCCCATGTGCCATACAACATGATCGGATAAGGTTTTAAAAACGGTATCGAAATCTCCTCTTGACAATGCCTCTGTATAGGTATCGAATACTTTCATTACTTCAGTTTTCATAAAAATTCTCCTCTCAGTTCCGGGTAATATTTTCCCTCTTAGAAGCATTGTACTTCCAAGTCTTGATTTTGCAAGTACGAACATTTATAATACATAGTATCTTTTCAGATACTAAATTCGGTTCCCCGGAGGTTTTTATGTCAGGCGTTTACGATAAATGTCCTTATATTACTACGCAAAGAGTATTACAGGGAAAATGGGCGATCGTGGTTTTATACCGTTTAAGTACGGGAACGAAGAGATTTAATGAACTTGAAAAGTTGATGCCCGATGTTACGCGGACCGTTTTGACAAGGCAGCTTCGCCAACTTGAACGGGACAAGTTGATCATCCGAAAAGTCTTTGCCGAGGTTCCTCCTCATGTCGAATACTCTTTAAGCGGCCTGGGTTCCAAATTCCAAAACGTATTGGACGCAATAGAGGCCTTTGGTCTAGAATATATTGCGGAATTAGAATCCTTCGGCGGCGCGGAAGAAAAGAACGGCTAAGTTTTTCTCTTAATTGATAATGTATTAATCTCTTTGCCGCCCTTTTCTCGATGTTTTCGAGGGGCGCTGTCGGGACTCATTCGGAAACTGCGGGAATCTCCCGCGAACGTTTATCCCGTCTGTTACAATTAGCGACGGAATAAAAAGAAAAGATAGGTCGTAAAAGAAAA
The DNA here is from genome assembly GCA_034430295.1 of Flexilinea sp. GTDB lineage: Bacteria > Chloroflexota > Anaerolineae > Anaerolineales > Anaerolineaceae > Flexilinea. The sequence goes on along the minus strand of DAOUFC010000085.1, from coordinate 37,944 downwards.
TGATCGGATTTTTGAAGAACCCGGTTGAACGGAGCCGGTTTTTGAAGTTTTGCACGGTTGGGATTATCGGCGCGGTCGTCGATTTCGGCGTCATGAATCTTTGTATGCGGCTGTTCGCGATGCCGTCTCGCGCCGCGAGTACGATTTCGTTTATCGCCGCGGTTTTATCGAACTTTATCTGGAACCATTTTTGGGCGTACCCCGACTCGCGGGAGAAACCGATCGCCCAAAAACTCGCGCAATTTGCGCTCGTCAGCGTCGTCGGGCTGGGAATCCGTTACCTGCTCTTCCTGACGATCGAGACGCCGATTCTGAACCTGAGCGCGGCGGTCGTCCCCGGCGGTTTTCCGCTCGGCGCGGAAACGGTCGGGCACAACCTGACGCTGGTTATTTCGATCGTGATCGTCTTGATCTGGAACTTCCTGGCGAATCGTTTCTGGACGTATAACGACGTGAAATGAATTTGAGATGAGTAATCCAAGGATTATCGGCGGAAGCGCGAAAGGCATGATCCTGAAATCGGTTCCGGGCGACAGTACCCGTCCGGTCACGGATCGGGTTAAGGAAGCGGTTTTCAATATTATCGGCGGTGATATTGCCGGCGCCGCTTTCTTCGACGTTTTCGGCGGAACGGGTTCGATCGGGCTGGAAGCGGCGAGCCGCGGCGCGTCGGCGGTGCGTTTCTGTGAAGCCAACCGCGCGGCTTGTTCGGTTTTGCAGGCGAATATCAAGCTGACGCGTCAGGAGACGAAAGCCAGGGTGATCGGCGGGGACGCGTTTCACTATCTGCGTACGGTTCCGGACCGTTCGTTCGAATATATTTATATCGCGCCGCCGCAATACAAACGGATGTGGCAGCGGACGCTGCGGTTGATTGACGATAACGATTCCTGGCTCAGCGACGACGGCTGGATCATCGTTCAGATTCATCCGGTTGAGCGCGAGGAGCTAACGCTGGAAAATTTTGAGTGTTTCGATGAACGGAAGTACGGCTCGACGCTGCTGATGTTTTTTGAGCGCCGGCTTCCCGAAGCGGCGGATGGAGCCGCCGCGGCGGACGCGGAAGAGGGATAGGTTAAGATGTTTGTAGACGAAGCTGAAATTTACGTCCGCTCCGGAAAGGGCGGCGACGGCATGATGCATTTTCATCGGGAGAAATTCGTCGCACGCGGCGGTCCTGACGGCGGCGACGGCGGTCATGGCGGCGATGTGATTATGAAAGTCGACCGCCGTTTGAATACGCTCGGTTCGTACCGGCATGTTCGGAAATATATCGCCTCCGACGGCGAAAACGGCGGAAAGAATAATATGACCGGACGTTCGGCGCTTCCGAAAATCCTTCTCGTTCCGGCGGGAACGATCGTTCGCGACGCCGGAACGGACGAATTGCTCGGCGATCTGGTTCAGGATGGACAGGAGCTGATCGTCGCTAAAGGCGGGCGCGGCGGACGCGGTAATACGCATTTCGTTTCGGCGTCGCATCAAGTTCCGCGCACGGCGGAGCGCGGCGCGCCATGCGAAGAACGGCGGCTGAAACTTGAATTAAAACTGGTCGCGGACGTAGGTATCGTCGGCGTTCCGAACGCCGGGAAGTCTTCGTTCCTGGCGTCGGTTACGAACGCGAAGCCGAAGATCGCCGATTATCCGTTTACGACGCTTGAACCGAATTTGGGCGTTGCCGAGTTGGACATGAATACGACGCTGGTTTTATCGGATGTTCCCGGTCTGATTGAAGGCGCGCATATGGGAGTCGGGTTGGGTGATTCGTTCCTGCGCCATATTCAGCGGACAAAAGTTTTGCTGCATATACTTGACGGGCTGGCGGAGGATCCCGTCGCCGATTTCGATCAGATTAATCAGGAAATGGCGTTGTTTGATGGACGTTTGGCGGAAAAGCCGATGTTGGTTGCGTTGAATAAAATCGATATTCCCGAGGTCCTTGAGAAGATTCCGACGCTGGAAAAGACGCTGCGCGAACGCGGCTATGAACCGATCGCGATTTCGGCGGCGACAGGCGAGAACGTCCGACCGGTTCTGTGGAAGCTTCATGAAATGCTCCTCACGGTCCCGGAGGAGCCTGAACCGGAAGCGCTTCCGCTTTACGTTCCGAAGGAAGATCCGCGTAAGTTCGAAATCAGCCGTGACGAGGACGGCGATTGGGTTGTTCGCGGCGTTTCGATCGAGCGTGCGGCGAAGATGACCTACTGGGAACATAGCGGCTCGGTTCGGCGTTTTCAGAACTTGCTGACGACGCTCGGGATCGAGGACGCGCTGCGTAAGGCGGGGGTTGAAAACGGCGACACGGTCATGATCGGCGACGATTTTGAATTGGAATGGTTTGATTAATAAGTATGTCTCGGATCGGTATTTTCGGCGGGACGTTCGATCCGCCGCATCTGGGTCACCTGATTTTGGCTGCGGAGTCGGCCGATCAACTGTGTTTGGATACCGTGCTTTGGATGGTCGCGCCGCTCCCGCCGCATAAGCAAGAAAAAAAGGTCACGCCGTTCGACCGCCGGGTCGCGATGACCGAAGCGGCGATCCGCGGGGAGGCGCGTTTTCAGGTTTCGACGCTCGAAGACGAACGCGTCGGGCCGCATTATACCGCCGATACGCTTGAGATTTTAAAAGGACGGCGGCCCGGCGATGAATTGTTCCTGCTGATTGGGCAGGATTCACTGAACGATCTTCCCAGCTGGCATGAACCGGAACGCGTTCTGACGGCGATCGTCGGGCTTGGGGTTATGGCGCGTCCGGGCGAACGGCACGAGACGGCGGCGCTCCTCGAACAGTTCCCGGGCTTGGCGGAAAAGCTGATCCGGGTCGACGCGCCGCTGTTGGAGATTTCGTCGACGGAGATTCGCGCGCGTGTTAAGGGCGGGCGCCATTTCCGTTATTACGTACGCGGAGGCGTCGCGCGTCTGATCGAGGCGTGGGGCTTATATCGTTGAGATACGCTTTCTGCGGGGGTGTGTTAAATATTTGAAAAATAGCCGGCTCCCGGAGAGCTAACTATATTTAGATCGTCTCGTACAGCGACATATTCTATACTTATATTATTCGCTGATCTTAATTCTTCAACAAGCTGTTTCCCTTTTTCAAATCCAAGGACAAAGAAGGCTGTCGACAGGATATCTGTGTGTAATGCTGAGGAAGAAATAATCGACACGCTTTTCAGGTCCAGCGGGAGCGGGTATCCTGTGATCGGATTCAAAAGGTGATGATAAATTGTATTATCTTTTTGGAAGCAATGTTCATACCAGGAGGACGTAGCGATTCCAGCGTCAATAAGCGGAACTCCGCCGATAATCGTTTGTGGGTTAATCGGATTGCGTAAGGCTGTGATCCACGGATTTGCGGTCGGCCCCGAGCTATCCCACTTTCCTCCGATTACAAAGATGTTTCCGCCGAAATCCAGAACGGCGTTCTTTACGTAATGATTACGAAGACATTGCGCGACCTTTTCTAATGCGAAACCTTTCCCGGACGCTCCAGGATCAAGTTGCATATTTTTTCGCTTAAAAACAACACTTTTTTGTTCAGGAATCAACGAAACATGCTGATAGCCAATGCTTTGACGGAGGTTATTAATTTCCTTCTTTTCCGGCGCCTTTGGATCCTCCGATAGGAAATTCCATAATTTGATTAATTTACCCATGGTAAAATCAAATTTTCCATTTGATAAAGCTGCGATTTGTAAATTAATCTCAATAAACGAATACAACATTTCCGAAATTCGGCAGGGAACTGAAACTTCATAATTTTTGCATAAAATGGAAAGTTCTGAATTTTCGTCGAACATGTTTAATGTTTTTTCCACAAGATGCGCGGTTCCCCGCGCATCTTGTAGGATCGATATTGCCTCAGATTCAGTGTAAGGCATAATACAAATTTGGCATAACGTATCATATGCAACAAATGTGATTTCTTGTACGAATTCTTGTCTCAGCATTTCGTCTCCCTTTAGAAAAAGTTCTCTCGAAAGACTGCGGAGCGTCTTACAGTACATGATCCTTTTGCATCTCATTAAAAACGATTCTTGCCATACGCAAGTAATTTGTCCATGTAGGATATATTGGCCGTTCCTTCATGTTGAGTTCAACTTTTTCCCCGATCGGTTTATCCCAGATTTGACCTAAGCCAGTGCCAACTGTATGAGGAAGTCCTGACAGATCAAACAGGTCCTGGGTCGCGATTACTTTCTCATTTAGATTATCCATCTGAGTTCTGAACCCTACTAAGAACGCATGTCGGTCCCATCCTGGGGGAAACGGATCTTCATAATATGCACAGTCATATTTAGATTGACGATAGTATCGCTTTAACTCTGGATGAACGATGTCATCCGGAAAATCGGCAAATATTTCATCAAAACGACAGCTGATTATCTTCCCTTTTTCTATAATTATCTTTAACCAACCAGTTAAACCATACCCATAGTCTTCACTGTAACTGTATATTTTTTTTTCGGAAGGTTCGTTTATTTTTTTTTCGAGCTTTTCCGCAATTTTAAGAAGCTTTTTAACGCTTCCTGAAGCGCTTGAAAGCAGATCAAAATCTCCGGTTAGTCGTTGTTGGGATAATATTTGTTTCTCTACGTGTTCGAACCCCATCGTGAGAACGGAACCAGCGGCTTTCATACGTTCTTTTGTATTCTGCCAAAAACTGTAATCAGATCGTCTTTTAGATATATCTCGGTAAAGGTGATTGTAATATGAAGGCGCGGTAATTTCATTAAACTCTACGAAGATGATTTTCCCGTCCGATTTAATTACTTCAACGATCCCCAGATGCCCTGGATCATCAGGAAACTGTCCGTTAACGCCATGATAATATGGGGGGAAGCGTTCCTCAATCTGGTAATAATCTCCTTTGATCAATCCTTGGGGCGGTTGAACTGTCCAAACCGGCGTTTTCCCTGAATTATCCATAACTTTTTCTCCTTAATAATCAATATAGTTTTTTGTCTTGATTTATTTCGCTTAGAATAATTTTTGCTAATCGGAGGTAGTTGTTCCAAACAGGGGAACGCGGTCGGGTAACGGAACGGGTTGTAGCGTCGTTATTAGAAATTAAGGCGATGTCGTCTTTATGCTGTTTGTCCCAGACTGTTCCCATATCCGGCCCTTCAACGCAAGGCAGTCCGTTGATATCTAACATATCTTGCGTTTCGCAGACTTTTTTGTTTAATTGGTCGCTTAAATCTTTAAAACAAACTAACCAAGCGTGGCGGTCCCACCCTGATGGGAATGGATCTTCATATGTCGTTGAATGATATTTTGATTGACGATAGAATTGTTTAAGTTCATCGTAGACGATTTCGTTTGTATGATCCGCGAAAATCTCATCATAGAAACATTTTATGATTTTTCCGTCTTCTATCACAACTTGAAGCCAACCGCTCAGGCCATATCCAAAATCCTCGACGTATCCGTAATAATCCTGTAATTTATGCGAAGGATCATGGATTTGGTCTGAGATGGTTTTCGTAAGCCCGATCATGTTTTTCATCGAAAAAGAGGCTCCAGTTAATAAATCGAAATTGCAGTCCAAACTTTTTTTTGCCAAAATCTGGTCTTCTACATGTTTGAAACCGTTTGCCAATACTTTGCCGTAGGCAACGCTGCGCCGTTTGTCATGAAAATCCTGGAAGAATTGGAATTCCGTTCTTCTTTTACTGACATTCTGAAAATGGCGAACGTAGTAATTCCCCATCGTGGTTTCATTGAATTCTGCCATGATAACGTTATTAGAAGGGTCTGTGACGACATCCAATTCGCCTAAATGACCCGCGTCGCCCCATCGCCCGCTATAACGCAATTCTGCATGGTAATAACGGCCTTTTAGAAGTCCTCGATACTGTGGTTGAACCGTCCAGTTAATCAATTCCGATTCATTATTTTCATGCCATGGGCCAAGCCCTAACCATCTTGTTTTATTCATCATTTGTATTCCTTTGTAATATTGAGTTGTCCAACCTTTCGGCAGGCGCAATAATGCTCGTTTCCAAATTCTTTCAATTCGAGGCTCTGACCTGTACAAGCGTCATCACTATACAGGCAACGCTTGGAAAAACGGCAGCCCGGAAGTGGATTTATCGGGCTTTGAAGTTCGCCAATGAGTTTTACGCGCTGCATTTTTTGGTGGCAGTTGGGAACAGGTATCGCGGATAATAATGCCTGCGAATACGGATGCAACGTGTTATGGAATAATTCATCAGATCTTGCGGTTTCTACTAATTGACCTAAGTACATTACGGCAATATTGTCTGAAAAGTATTTTACGACTGAGAGATCATGCGTAATAAATAAGTAAGTTAAATGAAATTCCGCCTGCAGGTCTTTTAACAGGTTTAAAACTTGAGCCTGGATTGAAACGTCAAGCGATGAAACAGGTTCGTCGCAGACAATGAATTGAGGGCGTAATGCCAACGCTCTGGCAATTCCTACTCGTTGTCTGCGTCCTCCGTCCAATTCATGCGGATAGGCGTTAATTAGACGACGGCTGAGTCCGACGACATCCATTAGATGGGAAACTTCTTTATTTAATTCTATGTTCCCGTGAACTAATTTATGGACTATTAATGGCTCGCCGATAATTTCGTTCACCGACATCCGCGGATTTAAAGATGAAAACGGATCTTGGAAGATAATTTGCAGTTCTTTACGAATGTCTTTAAGTGCTTTTTTATTTAATTTGCAGATATCTTCATTATTAAATAATATTTCTCCGCTGGTCGCCTTTTGCAAACCAAGGATTAAACGGCCGATCGTTGATTTTCCACACCCTGACTCTCCAACTAATCCGAGTGTTTCGCCTCGTTTGATCTTGAATGATACGTCGTCTACCGCATGCAGCAGACCTGATTTGGTTTCGAAATATTTTTTCAGATGTTTGACGATTAGGATTTCATCTGCCATGCCTTATTTCCTCCATCAATTTAAGCGCTTCAATTTTGTTTTCATGCGCCAAACATCGAACGGTATGAGTTTCACTGATTGCGGTTTCCCGAGGCTTCATTTCTGAGCAGAGTTTGTCCGCATATTGACAACGCGGATGAAATCTGCATCCTGCCGGCAAATTCGTTGGATCAGGCATTTGTCCTTTGATTGGATTTAATTTTTCAATATTATCGTCCAAGGTGGGAATTGAACCGAACAAGCCAATTGTATAAGGATGCCTAGGGCGGTCGAATACTTCTTCGATCGTCCCACATTCAACGATTTCTCCGGCATACATGATCGCAATCCGATCACATATCTGTGCGACGACGCCTAAATCATGGGTGATTAGCAAGAGGGACGTGTTCATTCTTTCTTTTAAATCGCACATTAGTTCGAGAACTTGGGCCTGAATCGTTACGTCCAGCGCTGTCGTTGGCTCATCCGCAAGGATTAATTCGGGCGAGCAAGCGATACTCATTGCAATCACGACACGCTGTTTCATCCCTCCGGAAAATTGATGCGGATATTCACCGTATCGATCTCGCGGAATCCCAACCTTTTCAAGCATTTCTTCTGCTTTTTCTTTTGCTTCCGCTTTACTGCATTTTTCATGCAAGATGATGACTTCCGCAATTTGGTCTCCGACCGAGTATACGGGGTTTAGGCTTGTCATCGGATCTTGGAAAATGATTGATATTTTCTGCCCTCGTACTTCGCGCATCTCCTGCGTTTTTGTTTTTAACAGATCCTTCCCTTCAAAAAAGATTTCCCCATTTACAATTTTTCCAGGCGGATTGCTAATCAAATTCAGGATACTCAACGCAGTTGTCGTTTTCCCCGCGCCGGTTTCTCCGACCAGACCAAGGCTTTCGCCCCGATTCAGTTTTAGATTTAGAGAATTAACGGCATGAACCGTTTCGTCATCCGTACGGTATTCAACACAAAGATTTTTGATCTCCAACAGATTCTGCTGAGCCATGACGTCGGTTCCTTCCTCAATTCTTTAATTTCGGGTCAAGCGCATCCCGCAGGCCATCACCCAATAAATTAAGGGAAAGAATGACCAACATGATTGCCAAGCCAGGAAATGCGCAAACCCACCATGCGTACCGAATATATTGTCGTCCGCTAGATAACATGGACCCCCACTCAGGCGTTGGCGGCTGAATTCCAAGTCCTAAGAAACTTAGACTTGAGATTCCTAAAATAGATCCCGCAATGCTGAGCGTCGCCTGAACAATCAGCGGCCCCATGCAATTCGGAATAATATGTTTGATGATAATTCGAATATCTCCGCATCCGATGGCCTGCGCCGCTTCGATATATTCTTCGTTTCGTATGGTTAATACTGAAGAGCGAACGATCCGTGCGAATGGAGGAATATTGGATATGCTGATTGCCAAAAGTAAGTTCCCCATGTTTGTTCCAAGCGCAGAAACCAGCGTTATTGAGAGCAATACGCTTGGAATAGCTAAAAATACATCCATGATCCGCATGATGATGTTATCGACTTGTTTGCTGCCGTATCCGGCGATCGCACCGAGAATCCCGCCGGTGAATGCCGCGATCATGATTGTCGCAAAAGCTACGGGCAATGAAACGCGGGCGCCATGAACGATACGCGCAAGAATATCTCTTCCGACTTCATCTGTTCCTAACCAGTGTTCAGATGTCGGTCCTTTCAGTCGCAGTGAGGCGCTCTGCTGAATGACCATCGTTTCGTAATCGAAAAGGACATCCGCAAATAGCGCGGCTAATATTATGGCGCATAGTATGGCTAAGCCGGCAATGGCCATCTTATTTCGGAGCAGACGTCTCCAGATCGCAGAAATCTGTGATTTTTTCTTTACGTTGATTGTGGTATCAGTAATCATGCGTCTATCCTTTCCGTTTATATTGAGCACGGATACGCGGATCTAACGATGCATAAAGGACATCCACAAACAGGTTGATTATCGTAAACATAGTTGCTAAGATCAACACGATCGCGGTGACAATCGGCGTATCTTTATATTTAATCGCTTCAACTAATAAACGTCCCAATCCGGGCCAAGAAAAAACGGTTTCGACCAAAACTGCTCCTCCGATAGAAAATCCGAACTGCAGCCCGATTGTCGTAACAACCGGCATCAACGCGTTTCGGAGCGCATGCTTGATAATTACCGTATTTTCATTAACGCCTTTCGCTCGTGCCGTACGGATATAATCCATTCGGATTGTTTCCAACATGGAAGATCGAGTCATTCTTGTAATAATCGCTAATGAATTTGCGCTCAACGTTAGCGCTGGTAAGATCAGAGATTTGAAATGTTTAAATCCGGCGGATGGGAACCAGCCAAGGCTGGCAGCAAAGATTAGTATTAGCATTAATCCCAGCCAGAAATTTGGCATTGATACACCGATCAGCGCTGCGATCATGGAAGTGCTGTCAAGAAACGAATATTGTCGGGTAGCTGAAATTACGCCGAGCGGAATGCCGACGAGGACTGCGAAAACCATGGCGCAAAATGAAAGGACTAACGTGCTTGGGAGTCTTGCCATGATTTCCTTGCCAACTGGATTACTGGTCGTATACGATTTCCCGAAATCACCAACTGCTGCTCTCGAAATATATGATAAATATCTCAGGATAAAGGGACGATCTAAACCCATTTCATGTTTCATGACTTCGTAAGATTGCGGCGTATAGTTATCCCCTAAACGCATTTGAACAGGGTCGCCCGGCGTAAAGCTAAGGATTGAGAATACGATGAAACTGACTCCCAAGAGGACAGGGATCAGCAAAATAAGTCTCCGAATAATAAATCTGAACATTACATGGTTCTCCTTGGAATTTTTCGCGGTCCAAAAGAAGCCGACTGTGCGCCCTTATAGAGCGCACAGTCGTAATAACGCTAGATTTTATTCAAAATAAGTTCCATAGATGTAGTGGGATTTGCCGGGATATAGCTCGAATCCTTTTACGTCGGATTGCATACCGGCATTTAGATTCTCAATCAGGATCGGAATCAAGGGAAGTTGTTCGGCGACAATTGTTTGAACTTCTTTATAAAGTTCTTTCGCTTCTTCCTGATCCGTAGTCACCGAAGCCCGGTTTAATTTTTCGTCAACTTCCGCCGTTGCCCAAAATGAACGGTTTCCAGAAAGGCCGAATGCGTCCGTGTGGTACATAGCGCGAAGCATTGAATCGGGATCAATAGATGTTTTCGACAAGATAAACATATCATGTTCGCCTGCGCCAGTTGCGGCGTAGTAATTTCCAGCTTCCACGGTCTTGATTTCTGCTGTAATACCGATCATGCGAAGTTGTTCCTGAATGACAACTGCAGTATCGCGCATAACTTGGCTGTCTGAACACCAAAGTGTCGTAGAGAAACCGTTCGGATAACCGGCCTCCGCCAAAATTTCTTTGGCCTTGTCAACGTTGTAATCATATCGGATTGTGTCCGGCTCATAACCGAATAATCCCGGTGTCAGCATTGTGTTATGTGCCGGCGAGGCGACTCCATTATATACAATATCGATAACATCCTGAGCATTCAATCCATAAGCTACCGCCTGGCGGACCAAAGTATTATCGAGAGGTTCCTTTCGAACATTGAAACCAAGATACCAAACGGTTGCGCTTGGACCATTTTTAACCGTGATATCTTCATTGTTTTTTAGCATTTCGAGATCCGTGATGGCAAGATCATATGCGAGATCGATCTCGCCCGTTTCCAGACCGATTGAGCGATTTAAAGCTTCAGGAATCTGCCGAAAAATCAGCTTCTTGATTTTTGGAGCGCCTTTATAATAATCCTGGTTTGCTTCAAGAACAACATCCCCTCCCATTTCCCATGAGACGAATTTGAAGGGGCCGGCTCCGATTGGGTGTTTGTTAAATTCTTCAGGATTGGTATCAGCCTTTTTGGATACAATCGAAGCCGCATCTAACGTCAACCGATAAAGAAGCGCATTAAACGGTTCCTTCGTGATAATCTTGATCGTGTAATCGTCTATAATTTGAATTTCGCCGATGATCAGATAGTTATAATTTACCCCGCTTGACGCGATGCACCGTTCAAGGCTGTACTTTACGTCTTCGGATGTCATTTCTTCGCCGTTATGAAATTTTACTCCTTTGCGAAGGTGGAAAATGGTCGTAGTATCGTTCTCAACTTCCCAAGACTCTGCAAGACCTGGAACTAAATTCATCTCATGATCTAACGAAACGAGCCTATCAAAAATCTGTGTTGTTACTCGATAGGTGCCGATGGAAGCTTGAACTTGCGGATCCATATAGGATGGGGCGTCAGGAACGGCAACGATCAGAACCCCGTCATCCTTGTTTGCCGCTGGAGATGCTGCAACGAGGACGGATAAGTTCAAAAATACCAAAACCACTAGAATAAAAACCAACATCTTCTTTTTCATTTCTTTGCTCCTTTTTGAATTACTTCCCTGATAAAAAATCAGGATTGATCACGAATCCCATAAAATTTTCAGTTGTAATGTGTCGGATTCAGACTTTCTCCTTGGATAAATGCGGTTTAGATTCAATATATACGTTATTCTGAAAGTATGTATGTATTCAGTTTTGCAGCAAGACGAAGATAGTTATCCCATTCCGCCGCTCTATTTGGATCTTCTGTGAAAGGCAATCCTTCCAAGTCAAAAAGATTTTGTGCTTTTAGGACTCGTTCAGCGAGCAGATCAATAATTGTATTGAAGCCTGCTCCAATCGTAGAAATATAATCCAGACAATGATATTTTGATTGCCGATAATACGGTTGCAATTCCGGATCGTCGATTTCTTCTTTCCTGTCAGCAAAGATCTCGTCGTAAAAACAACTGGTAATAACTCCGTTGTTTAGTACGACTTGAAGATATCCCGTAACTCCGCCGCCAAGCGGTTCCCCGATACTATAATATTTACCGTCTGGTATTTTGGCGAGGCGAGCAGAAATCTTTTCCGCCAGAGGGAGCATTGATCGCTTGATGCTATTTGAAGCTCCGCTTACCAAATCAAAATTTCCGGTAAGCCGATTTTCTTTTATCATCTGATCTTCAAGATGGGTAAGCCCATTTATTAGGACAACTCCCGACTTAGCAGTTCGTTCCTTCGTTGCCTGAAAAAAACAGTAATCCGAGAAACGTTTCGAAATATTTTGATACTTTTTAATATAATAAGTCGGATTGTTAATTTCGTTAAACTTAACATAGACAATGTTTTCATGGTTTTTAACGACTTCGAGGATGCCATGATATCCTTTATCGCCTTCGAAATGCGGCGCGAACCAGTTTTCTTCTCGAAAATAATCTCCGGATATGATCCCAATCGGCGGCTGCACAGTCCAAAACAATTTATCTAGGATATCGGCCGATTTTTCCCGTTTCCTTTGTTTGTCCATCGTTTTCTCTCCGCTACAGATCGTTGGTTTATGTTGTTCTGCTAAAATGATATTAGCATGTACCATTGTCTTGTTGGTATTTGAAAAAAAGATAGGTTAGCGGTTTTTGCGAATAAAATGTATTTACATGTTTAGATTTGGAACGGCGATATGCTGCTTGTATCAGGAATGCCGTAGCGGGTAAAAAAATATGAATACAGACCATTTAATTTATATTTTGGAAGCATACAAGTGCGGATCTGTGAACCAAGCCGCCAAGAATTGTTATATTTCGCAATCGAATCTCAGCAGTATTATAAAAAATGTAGAAAACGAAATCGGATTTCCGATTTTTTATCGTAAGAAATCGGGTATTATCGCGACGCCGGCCGGTGAAAAATTTATGCTTTCTGCTGAGCGAATTATTAATGAAAGGCAAATGATTCAACGAATCCCCGAAGGTCTTTCGGATAACAATAGTTTGGCGCTTATAGTCGCGAGAGCAGCTTTTTTTTCGAGCTGTTTTTTTGACTTTTGTTGTGCATATCCATATTTCGATGCGCATGATTCTTTTTTGGGCGCCGGCGTGGTTGAAAATATTCGCGGAATTGTCGCTCATCAAGGCCGAATCGGGATTTTGAGTATGTTTGAAAGCAGAATCGAAAATTACCGACAGGTCGCAGAACAATATGCGCTTGATTTTTCTGTTTTGTGCGATAATATTTCCCCATGTATTGCAGTTTCTAAGCGGCATCCTTTAGCGAAGAAAAAGACTCTTGAAAAAAACGATCTTCATAAGCATGCTTTTGCCGTCGACGCTCACATTACTCCGGAAGATACGTTGGAAATATTAGGAATACACGATCGAAATAAGATTTTGCTGGTCAGCGATCTGGGAATAACCTATGATGCCATTCGATCGGGGTTGTATTTTTCAATTGGCTTGCGGATTCCTGATCCTGAGGCGAAAATGATGGGGTGTGTTTGTCGGAGTATTCCGGATTTGGAAAAATTAACCGTTTGCTTGATAAAGAATCATTATCAGCCCTTAAATCAACGGGAATTATTATTTGTTGATTATCTGCAGCAACGATTACATGAAATCATCTCGTAGTGTAGACGGCTTCATGATGTTATAAGGAATATTTCTTTTTGCTTCCTGTTTTCTAATCGGAGCTTTATTGAATACGCTTATAGGGCGTACGCGCATCCTATTCGCTCGCCGGACTCTTCCTGCGCTATGTAGCTCTGGAACAAGCGGAGGTATCCCAATTCAGCGCTTGTGAGGTTTGTTCTGCGGACTCAGCGGGGAAAGAAGGCCGTTGCCTCGCACCCTGATTTTACGCTAACGGAGTTCCTTATTTTTTTTATTAAACGTAAAAGGTATGAATTTTGTATCGCTTTCACATTACTAGAAAAAATAATGAAGATGGGGCCGAGGAAAAATTTAAAGATTTTGATTTTCGGTATTCTTTCGATTAAAAGCAAAAGCGGAAACGAGGGCTTATGACCGATTTCCGCTTTCTGATGATCAGTTTTTGAGAGTTATCTATCTAATCGACTCGAAGGATTTCTGCGTAATTGCTGTTCATGAACAGCCGTATTTCGTTTAAGTCTGGCATTGCCACGGAAGTCCCAATTTTTTGGACAGATAAAGCGGCGGCGGCATTGGCAAATTTGATCGCTTCTATTAGCGAATCGTTTTTGGAAAGGGCGGCTGCCAAACTGCCGACGAAAGCGTCGCCAGCCCCGGTCGTGTCCAAAACGTTAACCTTATGAGGAAGAAAATGAGTTGCCGCTTCGTCCTTGTAATATATGGCGCCGCTTCCGCCTAACGTGATAATAACGTGTTGAACGTTCTTTTTCGCTAAAATCTTCGCAGCTTCAATCGCATCTGCAATGGAATTGATAGATACGCCGGTTAATAGACTTGCTTCGCTCTCGTTCGGGCAGATTAGGAACAACCCGTCGAAATAGCTGTCTTCTATAAATTGATAGGGCGCAGGATTATAGATTACGTCTTTGCGATGATGTTTGCATATATCAATTATTTGTTTTAAAGCTGGCAGGTTGATTTCAGATTGCAGAACGACAATGTCGGCCATTAACAAATCCGGAACCATATTTTTTACTTCGTCAGGGCTTATCGTATCACAAGCGCCGGGGAAAACGGCTATCAAATTTTGGCTGGTCTGATCGTCGACTACGATTAAGGCAACGCCTGAGGGTTCTGTATCGGAAATAATTACGCTGTCCGCGATGATATTTTTTTCTTTTAGATAACTTATGGCTAATTCTCCGAAGTTATCCTTTCCGATTTTTGAGATAAATTTGACATCCGCTCCGGCTTGTTTTGCCGCGATACATTGATTGAAACCTTTTCCGCCGGGGCCGATTTTGAAGTATTTACCCTTGACGGTTTCCCCTGGTTTTGGTAAATGCGGAGCGCGTCCCATTAAATCCGCGACATAACTCCCTACGACGATTACTTGTTTATTCATTGCGTTTGCTCAATTGAACTTCGATAATTTCATTTTATTTACAAGGTAAGCAACTAATTCATTATGAACATAATCGGGCAGATCGAACGGATTGCCGGCGGCGCCGAATTCGTCGCAATACTTGCGAATCGTATCGTAATATAATTGGAAAAATTCGGTGCCGACATTGAACTTATTTATTCCATTTTTGAAGGCTTGGTTCAGCTGATCCTCCGGAATCCCGCTTCCACCATGCAATACCAGATATGTGTCTGTCGCATTATTGATCTCAATTAATCGCTCAATATCTAATTTCGGCGGCTTCGTATAGAATCCATGCGCGCTGCCGATCGCGATCGCAAGCGAAGTTATTCCCGTTTCTTCGCTAAAATGGGCGGCGGTAGAAGCCTTCGTATACAGATCTGCGTTGCCTTCGTCCGAATTGCTGGCAAATCCGACGTAACCTAATTCAGCCTCAACATCAACGCCGAAGACTTTCGCGATTTCGACAACTTTCTTGCAATTTTTAATATTCTCTTCAACGGAAATCCGGGTCCCGTCGTACATGACCGACGTGAATCCGGATTTAATTGCTTCCAGTATGTAGTTAATGTCGCTTGAATGATCTAAGTGAAGCGCGAGCGGGACTTGATATTGTTCGGCTATTCCTTTGAACATCCCGGCGAAAGCGCTCAGGTTCGAGACATGGTTCTTGATGCAATGTTCAGGGTAAAGCATCACGATTGCGGGCGTATTTGCAATTTCCGCCGCATGGCATACCGCGTAAACCGTATTATAGTCAATGCAATTAAAGCCGATAACGGACGTATTCGATTCATCGGCCATTTTTAATAACGTGCTAACTTTTTCTATCGCCATAATTTCCTCCGATTTTTTTTATGGATTATTCTTCGCTCATGATATTTTTAAATCCAGTGAAAATATATGTCACTGAGATTGCGCCAGGATCGGGATACCCGATCGCGTCCGATTGAAAATTTTTTGCCCTCCCTTTTTTCGGTTTCATTGCGATTGTGTCTTGCGCCCCTTTTATTGAAGCGTTATACGCTTTTTCAAAACATTCCTTTTTTGAACATCCTTGCGCTACGGAATCCTTGAATGCATTCACGGCGGGAATCAAAGCGTCCAGCAAGGTCTTATCGCCCAATTGCGCTTTGCCTCTTTTCATGATCGAATCGACGCCGCTTTGAAGCATAAGCGCCATTTCGGATAACGAGATTTCTTCGTCGTTTAGAAACCGGACTTTTGACCCGCTGATAAAAAAGCTTCCAAAAAGCACGCCCGAAGCGCCTCCCATTTTTTTCAACAACTCCATGCCGGCAGCGTAGAATAATTCCGGGACGGTTGAAAAAGTATTCTCATGCAGCAATTCATAAACGGCGGAAAAACCTCTTTTCATTCCCGTACCATGATCGCCGTCTCCAATCACAGTATCGATTTCCGTCAGTCTTGGTTCCGCGGCAACGATTAATTCACTGATATGCGCTAACGCTTGCTGTAGTTGTTTTGCGGTTATCATCCGTTCCCCCCGCTAAATTGTAAAATTATATCCATGGACCTGCTTTATAAATTTATCTATCTTTGGGTCGGAAAATAGGATAGAAATATTACAGCCCTTCCGGCTAAACACATCAAAAATATGGCTCACCGTAATATCTTTGCATGTAAGCTGACGAGCCGATAACGCATGATAAACCGATCTAGCGATTAAATTTCCTTCCAATGAGCTTAAATGACGGAATCGATTCACGCTGACGTAGCAATTCGATTGGCTATTTTTGTAGCGTTCGGGAACGTCGTCAAGGATCAATTGGGCCGCCGCCGTTACGAATTTATCGACGGTCGAGTATTTTTCCGAAATCGGCGCTCTCTCGCCTGAAAATCCCTCGCCGAAAAAAACGGTTTCCTGATCGTCTGATATTGTTATCGTGATCGAAAAAAGCCGATCAACAACCTCCCGCAGCAGATCGTAAATTTCTTCAAGCGTTTTCCCGTTTTGCGCCATTTCTGCCGCGATTTTAATTAGGAATACAATTCCGCACAATCCGCCTCGGTTGGCTTTCGGTTCTCCACGGGCGCTTAAGATATCGTCGGAACAATAAATTGTTTTCGCAGGGATCCCCGCATCATTCAGCAGCTCTTCCGCCATGTCATTGTTCAAAAAATCACCGGTGAAATGATTCGATAAAAGGAGAACCCCGCGGTCGCCGGATATTTTTTTCCCTAATTCGAAGATCGCGTAAGCCGCCGGGGCGCAGTTGAAGTCGCCATGGACCATTCCGTCCGCTAATCCGTTCCCGACGAATTCTGAAAAAAGCGGCCCTAAGCTCGCCCCTCCGCTTACGACGATTTTCACGCGGCTTGATCCGTTATTGCGTCGATAAAGCGTATAGTTGCTGTTCCCCTTGACCGCTTCGAGAGTTTCTTTGCGAAGTATGCGTAAACTTTCTAAGTTTTCAGAAAGGATCGTTTCGGTACGGTTGCAAATTAGTTTATCAATATCCATAAGCTGCCCGCTATTTCACGCTTGTTTTGATTTTTCGTTCTCTCTGAAGGTTGTCGAATAAAACCGCGACAAGGATGATTACGCCTGTGATGACTTTTTGCCAATACGACGAAATTTGCAGCAGATTCATCCCATTGTTAATGATTGCGATAATAGACGCGCCGATTACCGCTCTGGCTACGGATCCTTTTCCCCCTGAAAGCGACGTTCCTCCTAATACGGTCGCAGCGATCGCATACATTTCGTAACCTTCGGCTGAACCCGGTTGCCCGTTATTTAATTTGGACGCAATACATACCCCGCCCAACGCGGCCAATATTGAGGAGATCATATATGTTAATACTTTGATCTTCTTTACGTTTACCCCGGATAGATACGCGACGGCTTCGTTGCTCCCAACTGCGTAAACATGGCGCCCGAAAACGGTAGTTGTCAGCAGTAAATGCATCAAAAGGACGATAATGACTGTAAATATTGCGTTATTAGGCAGGATTCCTAACGGAAACCGTTCTGTCTCAATAATCCGCCCTGCGCCGATCCAAGAAAAGTTGTTGCTTAGTCCATAGACGGGTTGGCCGTTCGTCACGACATACGCTAGACCTCGGGCGATATTCATCATTGCGAGCGTCGCAATCATCGGCACAACTTTTAAATAGCCGACCATAATTCCGTTAAATAACCCGCAGATCGCGCCGATCAGTAAGGCGCTGACGATTTGAATTGCCAATCCTTCTGCGACAGAGATGTCCGGGAAAAGTTTTGCGACAAATGTAGAGAAGATGCCGGCGAAAGCAGCGACAGAACCAACGCTGATGTCGATTCCCCCGGTTATGATGACAAACGTGATCCCGGTCGCGATAATTACGTTGATTGACATTTGAGACGTAATATTGATTAAATTGTTCGGTTTAAGAAAAGTTTTATTTGAAAAACCGAAGAACACAACCAATAGAAGCAGAACGATCAGAACCGCGTTATTATTCACAAAATTGGAGAATCGTTTCGTATGTTGTTTCATGATTATTTCCATCCGTAATTTACAATTTGCCGTTAACTCAGTCCAGTTTTCAATCAAAACTTGCCAGTTCGATAATTTTTAATTCCGTTGCGTTCTCGCTGTCTAATTCGCCTTTCATTTTTCCTTCGCGCATAACGATAATCCGATCTGCAACGCCTAAAATCTCCGGCATCTCGGATGAAACCATAATGATTCCGCCGCCATTCGATACGAACGTATTCATGATTTTATAAAATTCAGCTTTTGAGTTGACGTCGATCCCTCGGGTTGGCTCGTCCAATAATAAGATATCGGAGTTTGCGGCCAGCCATCGGGATAAAATAACTTTCTGCTGATTGCCGCCGGATAAGTTACGTATAATCGAGAAAGTCCCTGGCGTTTTAATACCGATTCTTTCAATGTAATCTTTCGTAGTCTGGCCTTCCCATTTTGAATCGACAACCCCAATCCTGTTTTTATGATGGCTCAGACTTGGGAGGACTAAATTCGCTAAAACGGACTGGTCAAGCATTAACCCCGTACGCCTTCGATCTTCGGTAACGAATCCAATTTTGTACGCATGCGCTTCTCGCGGATTCCTTATCGTAACTTCTTCCCCGCGGATAAAAACTTTCCCTTTATCGGGTTTTCGGACGCCGAAGATGCATTCGAGGACATCCGTTCGTTTCGAACCGACGAGTCCGGATAATCCTAATATTTCGCCTTCGTATAACGTAAAGGAGATATTTTCAAAAACGCCGTCGATCGTTAAATCTTCTACGCGCAGCATCTCGTTCTTTCGGATATGCCGGCTTGTTTTGTCGTAGTAACTCGTGATCGTTCGTCCGATCATGTTGGCGACAACTTCTTTCTCATCCGTATCTTTGATATTCATGGTTCTAATCAGATTGCCGTCGCGCAGAATCGTGACGCGGTCGCAGATCTCAAAAATCTCTTTCATGCGATGAGAAATATAGATGATTGTGATGCCTTGCCGTTTCAGCTGTTCAATAATTTTGAATAAAACCTGGATTTCTGCTTCCGACAGCGATGATGTCGGCTCGTCCATGATAATAATTTTTGAATTACGGTTGATGACCTTTGCGATTTCGATCAGTTGCTGTTCAGAGGCGGTTAATTCGTCCGAAATCCGCCGGACGTCCATTTTTACGCCCATTTTCGCAAGGATATCTTCGGACAATTGCTCCATGCGTTTGCGATCTAATAAGGGCATGAATCCTTTAATTCGTATTTCTTCTCCGAGGTAAATATTTTCGGCGACGGTCAAATCTTTCGCAATATTCAGTTCCTGGTGAATGATTGAGACGCCTTTTTCTAACGCCTCTCGCGGTTTTTTGAAGGATACTTCTTCATTATCGATCGTGATGGTCCCTGAATCCGGTATATATACTCCTGAAACGATTTTCATAAGCGTAGATTTTCCCGCGCCGTTTTCGCCGACGATTGCGTGAACTTCCCCTTTGCGAAAATCTAAGGATACGTTGCTCAAGGCTTTTACGCCCGGAAAGGATTTCGATATATTCGATAGGGACAAAACGCAGTTATTGCTCATCACGATTCCTTTCGAATTATTCGGGATGCCGTTTTTTTGAAACGGCATCCCATACGAATAAACAAGGTTATTTTTTCAGCGTTTCCGCGGTAATAATGAACGGGTCGATCGGGATTAATTCTGAGTCGACTTTACCTGTGGTCAAGTATTTCAAGATTTGTTCACAAATTGTCTTCCCAATCAATGCCGGGTTTTGTGAAATTTCCGAAACCCAATATTTGCCGTCGTTTTCGACGTCTTCGATTGCAGAAATTGCTTCCGGATTGCCGTCAAACCCGACAATCAAGGTTTTAGCGTTCGCGGCTTTAATCGCGCCAAGCGCGCCGGTACAGGCGGGATCGCCGGCGCAGAAGACAGCTCCTAAATCTGGATCCTGCGTCAGCCAATCTTCCATTAATGAAAACGCAACGTTCGCGTCTCCCTGATAATTTCCGAAAAAGGCGTATTCAACGTCTTTCTGATCATTAATGACTTCTTCAAATCCTTTTTGACGGTCCAAAACGGATGACGACGCGGGGTTCCCAATCATCGCGCAAGTTTGTCCGGGTTTTAAGAGGCGGAGAACTTCTTTTGCGCCTAATCTGCCGCCTTCAACATTGTCGGTACCTGCATGGCAAATAATATCTTTACTTGTCGACGCCGGCGAATCAAAGGTGAAGACCGGGATTCCAGCCTTTTGAGCGGCTTCAATCGCAGGCGCGACGCCTCCCGCGTCTACCGTCGCTAACGCGATCGCGTCGACTTCCATTGAAATCAAGTTTTGGATATGGTTCGATTGGACGTTTGCGTCTAATTCACCATCATATACCAGCGGTTCAATCCCTAATTCCTCACAAGTTTCCATAATTGATTTCTCAATCAAGTTATAAAAAACATGTTCCCTGGACCCGACAATGAAACCGACCGTCAATTCTTCTTTCGCATACGCAGAAAGCGCACCAGTTAGAACGAAACAAACGACTAATAAAACAATAAAAAACTTTTTCATCCTTTTCTCCTTATTTAATGATCTAACGATATCAAACACAGCTAAAGTAGAATTTTGTTACCTCCTTGTCTGATTGGATAAAACCTGTTGTGCTTGCTAAAATTTGCTAAAAATTTTGTTTATTTTCTTATTCTACCATGTCGGTTTGAAAACGAAAGAAAACGAATGTCACAAAACCGTCGTCGTTGTCATCAGGCAAATATGATGACTGTCATAGCGTTTCACAACATAGCAAAACTCCCGTAACTTAAGTTTCCGGGGTAAAATTGGAAAAATCATACAAAGGAACTTTTTATCTGCTGAAATTTAACGGTTAGATAAGGAGCGGGGAAATGCTCGCGGAAGAACGAAAACTTAAGATTATTGAATTGCTTGCAAAAAAAAATACAATTTCAGTGAGTGAAATCGGAAAGATTCTAAACGCGACCAGCGTTACGATTCGAAAAGATTTGTCAGAATTAGAAACGGAAGGAAAATTACAGCGGATTCACGGCGGAGCGATCGCGATTGAAAAAGTCGGCGAGATATATAAAGATCGAGATTTGGAAATTCGTTCGCCGGAGGAAAAAAAAGCGATCGCGAAATACGCTTACGAATTTATCGAAAATAACGATACGATCCTATTGGATTCGTCTACGACAGCTCGCGAATTAGCGAAATTAATTAATACAGGCGCCAAACAGGACCTCACGGTATTTACGAACTCAATTTATAATGCGATGATCCTTTCCGAGAATGAAAATTGTAACTTGGTTATGATTGGGGGAACGATTCAATCTTCCTTGCGTTTCGCTACCGGTCATTTTTCGGAAGATTTCGTTTCTCGCGTACGCGTGGATAAATGTTTTTTAGGCACGAACGGGATCGATAAAGAGTTTGGTTTTTCCGTGCCCAATATTGAGGACGCCAGCTTGAAACGAAAGATGGTCGCGTCTTCGCGACAATTATATATTTTAGCGGACTCGTCGAAATTCAACAAAGTGTATCTGATGACGTTTGCTAAGTTTTCTGGTGCGCTTACCGCACTGATTACGGATTCGAAGGTTTCGAATCAAGTTATCCAGCAATATAATCCGATTTGTAACTTGTTATTGGCCCCGTTGACGGAATGAGCGGTATTCATTTCTTCTCTTAGCGTCTCATCGGTCATACCATGCCTTGAAAAGGCGACGTTTCGTTTACGATCTCGGCTTGAACTGATAGAATATATAAAAATCGAAACGATAATTTGAGATTGAGGCGTGGTATGACGACAATTTTCGATAAATTCCGTATGGCCGGGCAGACGGCGATCGTGACCGGCGGCGTGGGATTGTTGGGAAAAGAATTTTGCAAGACGTTGGCTCAGGCTGGAGCCGATGTGGTCGTTGCTGATCTGAACGCTGAGGCGGCGGCGAGCGTCGCGGAGACGATTCGCGCCGAGGGCGGAAAAGCGCAGGGCGTCGGCGTTAACGTCACGGATAAAGCGTCGGTTGACCGCATGGTCGACTTCGCGCTTGAAAAAACCGGACGGTTGGACGTTCTCGTCTGTTCGGCCGCGCTGGATCCGAAGTTTGATAATACGCAGGGAAAGCATCTGAACGATTTTGAGTCCTATCCGCTGCAGATGTGGCGGGACGCGTTGGACGTTAATTTAACCGGGCTGTTCCTTTCCGCGCAGTCGGCGGCGCGTCCGATGAAGACGCAGGATCATGGCGTCATCATTAATATCTGTTCCACGTACGGACTGGTCGGCCCGGATCAGCGTTTATACGAACGTCCGGGACAGGATCCGGCGCAGCGTCAATTTAAGCCGGTCTTTTACTCGGTTACGAAAGCGGGGGTCGTCGGGCTGACGAAATATCTGGCGACGTATTACGCCGGGACGGGAATCCGTGCCAATTGCCTGACGCCGGGCGGGGTTTATAACGATCATGACGAGATCTTTAATTCGCAGTATTCAGCGCGGGCGGTACTCGGCCGCATGGCGCGAAAAGATGAAATGAGCGGGGCGTTATTATTCCTGGCTTCGGACGCGTCGACTTACATGACAGGCGCGAACCTGATCGTGGACGGCGGTTGGACGGCATGGTAAACATGGGTATGGACGGATTGAATGTCGTCGCGATTATTCCGGCGCGCGGCGGCTCGAAAGGTATTCCGCATAAAAATATCAAATCTTTCGCCGGTTACCCGCTGATCGCGTATTCGATCGCGGCGGCGCGGGAATCGCGGTTCGTCAGCCGGATTCTCGTTTCGACCGACGATCCTGAAATTGCCGCGGTAGCGCGTACGTGGGGCGCGGAAACGCCGTTTTTGCGCCCGGCGGAAATTTCCGGCGATTCGACGCTCGATCTTCCGGTTTTTCAGCACGCGGTTTCCTGGCTTCTGGATAACGAGGGCTTTCGTTCGGATATCGTGATCCAACTGCGCCCGACGTCGCCGTTTCGAACGCCGGGGTTGGTCGATGAAGCTGTTCAGCTGTTACTGGATCATCCGGAGGCCGATTCGGTTCGCGGTATCGTTCCGTCGGGCGAAAATCCGTTTAAGATGTGGCGCGTGGATGAGACGAGCGGCCGGATGCATGGGCTGCTGACGGTTGAGGGTATGGCGGAACCGTATAACTCGCCGCGGCAGGCGCTGCCGAAAACATATTGGCAGACGGGACATATCGACGCGATCCGTCCGGAGCGGACGTTTATGACGGGCGACAGTATGAGCGGAGATGTGATTCTGCCTTTGTATCTTGATCCGGCGATTAAGGTGGATATCGACACGCCGTCCGATTGGGAAAAATATGAGGCGATTTTACGCAGCGGTAAGCTGCGAATCGTGACGCCGGGCCCGCTGAAACGGCCGTTACCTGAAAAGATCGAACTGATCGTGATGGATTTTGACGGCGTGATGACGGACGATCGCGTTTGGGTTGACGAAGACGGGAAAGAAGCCGTTTATTGCAGCCGTTCGGACGGAATGGGGATTCGGTTGGCGCGCGACGCAGGATTTGAATTTGCCGTGCTGTCGAGCGAGACGAACCAGGTTGTTACGGCGCGCTGCCGGAAGCTGGGGATTCCTGTTATTCAGGGCACATTAAAGAAATCAGAGAAACTGCGCGCGCTTTGCGCGGAGCGGGCGATCGATTTACGAAACGTAATCTATATTGGGAACGATGTAAATGATTTGGAATGTTTCCCGCTGGTTGGCTGCGCGTTAGCGCCCTGCGACGCGCATGAGAAAATTTTAGCCGCTGCGGATTTGATTTTAACGAAAGCGGGCGGACGGGGCGCGGTGCGCGAAGTCTGCGACCGGATTATCGCTTGATTCGGGATTGAAATTGAAAGGATAATAAATCTTTATGGCAAAAACGGTTCAATTAGGCAAGAAGTTGGTCGGCGCAGGTCAGCCGACGTATATTATTGCCGAAATTGGGATTAATCATAACGGCGATCTGTCGATTGCCAAGGAGATGATCCGTCGGGCGGCGAGCGCCGGCGTCGACGCGGTCAAATTTCAAAAACGGACGCCTGAAGTCTGCGTCCCCTTGTCAGAACAGCAGAAAATGCGCGAGACGCCATGGGGATACATGACGTATCTCGATTACCGGCGCCACGTTGAATTCGGCGAAGCGGAATACCGTGAGATCGATCGCCTTTGCTCCGAGTTGGGGATCGACTGGTTCGCGTCCGTTTGGGACGAGGGGTCGGTCGATTTTCTCGAAGCGTTCAATCCGATCGCGTATAAAATTCCGTCGGCGAGCTTGACCGATTTGGATCTTTTGAAAAAATGCGAGTCGACGGGGCGTCCGATGATCCTATCGACCGGGATGTCGACGATGGATCAAATCCGGAGGGCGGTCGGCGTCTTCAAGAATTTGGATAAATTGATTATTACGCACGCAACAAGCGCTTATCCCTGCGATCCAAATGAATTGAACCTGCGCGTCATCCCGCAGCTGATCGCCGAATTTGATTGCCCGATCGGTTATTCGGGCCATGAAGTCGGCTTGATTCCTTCAGTCGTCTCAATTGCGCTGGGAAGCTGCATGATCGAACGCCATTTTACGCTCGATCGCGCTATGTGGGGTACGGATCAGGCGGCGTCGGTCGAACCGCAGGGTTTGGCTAAATTGGTTAAATATACGCGCGTCACTGAACAGGCGTTGGGCGACGGCGTAAAACGCGTCTATGATGACGAGCTGCCGAGCTTAGCGAAGCTGCGCCGGGTTCAGTAATTCGGTCCGATCCGGCGTTCGCATATGGGAAACGACTCTTCCGCGCGCTCATTTTTATCCCGCGTTCTCGCTAAGAACCGGACGCTTCAAATTGACCGCCGCAACAGCGCGCGGTTCGCAGAAATTAACCGCGCCGCGAATCGCGCGTTGGTCGGGAAAGACCGCGCTGATCCGGTTCTTATCTTCAATGCCTCGACGCGGTTGGATCGGACCAGTCTTAACGCCGCTTTCGGCTGGCTGACCGGTTCATCTCTGAAACTCGCCGGAATCCCGGTTAAGATTCTGGTGTGCGCAAAAGGGCTGTACCCCTGCGTTCTGGGAACGAACCGCGACGATCCGAAAGCGGCGCTGCCCTGCGGCCGCTGTATGCGGCTGTCGGCGGAGATTTACCGCGGCGCGGACGTCGTCCATCTCGACTATCGGAGCGATCCGGCCGTTTTTAACGACGTCGAAGGGCTCGATTTCGGTGGGCTGGAGGCGTACGAGCGTGACGGCGTTCCGTTCGGAAAGTTGACGCTCCCGTCGCTGCGCTGGATCCTTCGACGGCATCATATCGAAACGGTTGAGCACGCGGCGCGGCTGTACCGCATGTATATCCGTTCGGCCTGGAGCGTCTACGTTCAGGTCGAGCGCTGGGTTCGCGAGAATAAGCCGCGCGCGATTGTCGTGTTTAATGGTCAGCAATATCCGGAAGCGATCGTGAAATGGATCGGAAAGAGCGCCGGAATCCCGACGTTTACGCATGAGGTCGGTTTAATGCCGGAGACGGCGATTTTTACCGAAGGCGAAGCGACTGCCTGCCCGATTTTTATACCGCCGGATTTCCGGATGACGCCGGAGCGCGACGATCGGCTGGACGCGTACCTGGAAGCGCGGATGAAAGGCGTTTTCAAGACGGCCGGGGTTCAGTTCTGGCCGGAGATGGAAGGGCTGACGCCGGCGTTCTGGAACATGGCGCGCTCATTCCGCCAGGTCGTCCCGATTTTTACGAACGTCGTATTCGATACCAGCCAGAAACACGCGAACGTCGTTTTTGACGACATGTTCCAATGGCTCGATTCGGTTAAAGAGATTATTGAAAAACATGTCAATACGCTTTTTGTCATCCGCGCGCATCCCGACGAAATCCGCAAGGGGAAGGAGGCGGCGGAGACGGTGACGGAATGGGTCCTGAAAAATCATGTTTCGTTGCTGCATAACGTTTTATTTATCGGCCCGGATCAGTTTATCTCGTCTTATGACTTGATTCGGATTGCGAAGTTCGTGATGATTTATAATTCGACGATCGGGCTGGAAGCCGCGGCGATGGGCGCGCTCGTCGTTTCCGGCGGGGCGTCGCGCTTTACGCCGTATCCGATATCGGAATTTCCGAATTCACGCGAGCTTTACGCCGAAACGATCGATCGCTATCTGAACGCGACGGAAATCAATGTTCCCGAGCAGTACCGGGAGACGGCGCGAAAATTCATGTATTATCAGTTTTTCCATGTCGCGCTGCCGTTCCGATCGTTTATCGAACCTGATCCGGTCTGGCGCGGCTACGTTCAAATCCGAAAATTCAACGCGGACGCGCTGCTGCCCGAGAATAACGAGTCGATGCGCGTCATTCATGACGGCATTTTAAGGAACGGAGACTTTACGCTGCCACCGGATAACGACATGGCGGAGGAAAACAATCCGAAAAGCGGCTCATCGGACGGGGCTTTCAGTGTGCCGCCGCATGATAACGTGACGGCAGGCGACAACGGAGCGGGCGAATAAGCTGCGGACGCCGATAAGAAAGGAAATACAAATTCATGACGAAAACGAAAATCGCGGCTTTTGTGCCGATGCGCCATCATTCGGTCCGTGTTCAGGGGAAAAATTACCGTATGCTGGCGGGAAAACCACTGTATCACTATATAATTGAAGCGCTGCTCGCCGTTCCGGAGATCACGGACGTTGTCGTCGATACCGACAGTTCGGTCGTTATCGAAGGTTTGACGAAGGATTTCCCGGCGGTTAAGGCTATTCTCCGACCGGAAGCGCTCCGTGCCGACGATGTCCCGATGAACGAGATTCTTGTCTATGATACGTCGCAGATTGAGGCTGATTTTTATCTTCAGACGCACAGCACGAACCCGCTTCTCAAAGCGGGAACGATTTCGCGCGCGATTCGGGCGTTCCAGGCGAAATCATATATGTACGACTCCATGTTTTCTGTTACGAAAGTTCAGAAGCGTTATTGGGATGAGTTGGCCCGTCCGATCAATCATAACGCCGCGATCCTGCTTCGGACGCAGGATCTGCCCCCGATTTATGAGGAAAATTCCTGCCTCTACCTGTTTACCCGTGAAATCCTGCTGAGCCATCGCAATCGGATCGGCAGCCGCCCGCTGATGTACGAGATTCCGGCGTTGGAAGCGCAGGATATCGACGATGAGACTGAATTTAACGTCACGGAAATGCTGATGAAGCTGCGTCAGGCGGGGGAGATTTAAGCGCTTCGGACGATCGGCGTTCTTCGCTTTGAAGGTCTGAAACCTGACAATCATCCCGATCAATCGGGATGATTGTACTTTTTTTGTTACAGTATACCAGATATATAGTATACTGTAATAGTATGAAGCTCTGCTTGAAGATGAGGCAGGGTTTATATGAAAGGAGGCAATATGTGAGTATGGATCATATCTTTGACGAAAGTCAACCCATCTATCAGCAGATCGTTCAGCGGATCAACGCGAAAATCCTGCGCGGGGAATACCCGCCGGGCGGAAAACTGCCTTCCGTGATTGAAGCCGCGATGATTTATAAGGTCAACCACAACACGATCGCGCGCGCGTATTCGGAGCTGATTCGTTCGGGGATCGCGGCGACGCAGCGCGGCGAAGGGACGTTCGTCACGAAGGATGAAGCGAAGCTGGAGAGGATGGCTCAGGAGATGAAACGAACGCTGATGACGAATTTTCTTCAATCGTCGCAGGCGCTCGGGATTTCCATCGATGAGATTATCGCTTTCCTGAAGGAGGCGTCTGATCAGGCGGACGCCCCATCGGAAAGGGAGAAAGGATAAACCCAATGAAAGCAACCACATTAACTAAAGGAGCAACAAAAGAAACGCTATTCCGCGTTTTTCGATCGCTGCGTTTCGGCATGGCGGTCGGTTTTGGGCTGATCTTCCTGATCGTCGGCGTCTATACCCGGCTTTTCTCGAATCAGGCGCTTCCGAAGGAATACTCGTATGCCGACCTCTGGTTCCATATTTATACCTACGCCCATTACGCGCTGGCGCTGCCGATTCTCGCGGTCATGCCGTTTTCGGACAGGCTGGCGATCGAGCGATCCGAGGGGTTTCTTCGCTCGCTCGTTTTTCGCAGCGGCTTCCGCCCTTACGTTCGGGAACGGTTTTTCGTGAACGCGGTCGCATCCGCTGTTGCCGCCATGCTTCCGTTGGTCGGACTGTATCTTTTTACGAATCTTTATGTTCCGCGCTGGATCTATCCGATTAACGTCTGGGATATTCCGGTGGCAGGGCGTTCATATGGTTTGCTGATGCCTTTTTTCCAGCGCGCTCCGGATCTGTTTATCCTTTTTATTACGGGCATGGTCGGGCTGATGAGCGCGCTGTACGCGACGTTCGCGATGAGTTTATCGTTCGTGACGACGAATCGTTATTGGATCTTGGGCGTTCCCTGCGCATTTTACCTGTTTTCGCATTTTGTCGCGGTGAAGACGAACCTTTTCGGCGCGGACTGGTCGCCGACTGCGCCGCTCTACTGTGACACCTGGCATGAGTACACGTCTGCGCGTATCTTTTTTCTGCATCCGCTGGCGCTGACGGCGCTGATTTCGGCGATCCTGATTCTTTCCGTCAGGCGCGAACGCGTATTATCGTAAGGAGGAATTATGAAACCGTCCGCATATTTGCGTTATCAGCTGAAACGGATGCTGCTTCGTCCGCGCTGGCTGATGATTTTTCCGGTCGTCGGATTCATCGCCTATTTATCGTCAAACGCCGTCGCGCTCGTTGGGAGTGAATATCCGGCGACGGATCTGACGATGCTGTCGGAAGAAACGTTCGGCGTGGTCACGAATCAGGTCAACGGCTGGGATTCGTTTTTTATCGCGTTTGGAAATTTGGAATATCTCGTCTTTGGGACGCTGAATCTTTTCCTGCTCTGCGTTTCGGACGTTCTCCCAGAGGGCGAATTCGGAAATCTGGCGCTTTTTCGTTTCGGCTCGCGCCGCAAGTGGTGGGCGGTTAAGAGCCTATCGCTGCTGTTGACAGGGGCGCTGTACCTTGCGCTGAGTATGGCGATTATTTTCGTCGCGGGCGTCGTCCGCAACGGATTCGACCTGAACTGGAGCGGATTCGGTGTGTCCGGCACGTCGATCCTGCTGCCGCACATGGGGAAGGTCGGGTATCTTTCGCCGGCCGCGCGGGCGTTACAGGTGTTTTTTCTGCTTTTGCTGAGCTTCTGGGCGCTGGGCATGGCGATGATGGTGCTGACGCTTCGGCTTGGGAAACCGCTTTGGGGCTACCTCGCGGTCATGATTCTCTGCGCCGTGACGTTTCCGCTCGAATACGCGTTAATCAACATTCACTCCCTGATCGCGATTTTGTCGCCGCTGCGGAACCTGACGCTGGTTTACTGGGCTTTCCCGTTTCGGGAGGAGCCGATTTGGTGGTCGTTCGCCTATTGGCTGATCTGGATCGTTGTTCTTAATTTTACCGGGCGGAAGCTCTGCGAAAGGATTCCGCTCGTCTCAAAGCATGATTCAAAGGAAGAAGGCCGCGCATGAACCATTTTGATGAGAAATTCGTTTTGACCGCCTCGGACGTGGCGCTGTCGTTCGGAAAGAAAATCGCGCTGGACGGCGTGAATCTCGAACTCCCGCGCGGAAAGATCTACGGCGTTACCGGCGCGAACGGCGCGGGCAAGTCGGTTTTGCTGCGCTGCCTAAGCGGGTTTATCCGACCGACCCGCGGAAGCGTTCGGATTTTTGGGAAAGAATTAGGCGCGGAAGTTGAGTTCGCGCCCGATACGGGCGTCCTAATCGACTCGCCGGGATTTTTGCGCAAGAAGAGCGCGGCGGAAAATCTGACGATCCTCGCCGCCGTGAGCGGAAAAGTTCCGACCGAACGGATTCGCGAGACGCTGCGGGTTGTCGGCTTGGACGACACGGACGGTCGTCCGGTCAGTTGTTATTCAAGCGGAATGCTGCAGCGCCTGTATCTGGCGCAGGCGTTGATGGAAGATCCGGAGCTGCTGATGCTGGACGAGCCGACGAATATGCTGGACGTAAACGGCCAGCGGCAAATCTACGATCTGTTGGTAGCGCTGAATCGGGAGGGAAAGACGATTTTATTGACGAGTAATTACCCGGATGAGCTGAAAATCCTTTGCGATGAGGTGTTTAAATTGGATGGCGGGAGGCTGATGCCTTACGAAATCGCGGAGCGCGCCTCTTTCGCGGTGACGTAATCCTTGGGTTCTCGGCTGTACCCGCCCCTATAATTTCAGCGTGTTTTCCAGCGCGATCCAGCCGAGACCGTTTTCGAGCTTTCCCCATCTCGAAGCGCCTTTTCCCGCGCTTTCGGCGATGACCGTGTAGACTCCGAAATCCTCGATTGTCGCCGTGATTTCGGAGTCTACGGTCGGCGCTTTATGGACGTTCAGGACGTACATCATGACCTTGACCCGGTACGCGTTAGGATTTTGCGGCGCGGGAGAAGACTTCTTCAGGAGTCCGCCGAATCCGAGGAAGAAAGGTTTGATCCCTTTCGCGGTATCCTCTTTCGATAGCGAACTGTCGATGAGCCGATTGGTAACCTGCTTAGCGAGAATTTCGAGCCGGCCCATTAGCCAGTCTCCCGGACAACGCGTTTTAGCGAACCATCGATGTACGGTCAGCACCATTTCATTCGGCGCCGGACTGTAGGCGAGGGTTCTGTGCTTGTTTCTTAGCCAAAGCAGCTTTGACTTCCCATTCCGTTCACAGATGTCAACGCACAAGTCGACCAGCCGCGCGAACACGACGTCGGTCATCGCATAAGGATGCCTTAAGTCGGACGCACATTCAATCGTGATAGAGCGCTGGTCATTTGCTTCGGATGAGCTGCACCATGAACGGTTCTTTTCCTTGACATACATGGCGACCCTGCCGTCAGGTCCGATGCCGTAGTGGCTGGAAGCCGCCCGCTCTTCCGGGGCGAAAATATCGCCGAGCTCTTCGACGCTGAGTTGTCCGACGACGCAATGCGGCGTGATACGGTCGATGGGATGGGTCCTTAGCCCGGAATGATTCGGACTGAACTTCGTGTAGGTTACTAACGGGCTGTTGGTATAGGTCATTTTTGCTCCTTTCCCCGAAGAGGCCGCTTTGTCAATTCGTCCAAGGCAGATTATATACCTAAAACCGCGTCAAAAAGAGACCGGAACTTTCCCGATTTGCATTCTGCCGAAAGCTGACTAAAATTAGAGGATAATGGATCATTATGGGAGTAACAATGAAGAAAACGGTTATTTTATCGGCGCCGTATATGATGGCTCAGAAAGAACGGTTTAAGCGAGTTTTGGAAGAAGTTTACGGGCTGGAAGTTATTATCCCCGAAGTGAAGCAGAAGCTTCGGGAGGACGATATTTTAAAATACGCCGGACAGTTCGACGGGATTCTCTGCGGCGATGACGAATTCAGCGCGCGCGTGATCGAGGCCTGTTCGCCTCGGTTGAAGGTTGTCTCGAAATGGGGGACGGGGATCGACGCGATCGATAAACCGGCCTGCGCCAAGTTCGGCGTGACGATCGGAAATACGGTAAACGCGTTTACCGTTCCGGTCGCCGAGTCGGCGATCGGTTACATGCTGTCGTTCGTACGCGGATTAAAGAAGATGGACGTCTCGATGCGGGATGGGGTTTGGAATAAGCCGCCGATTTCGACGCTCTCGGAGACGACGGTCGGGATTGTCGGCGTCGGAAACTGCGGAATGGCGGTCGCGCGCCGACTGCGCGGCTTCGGGGCGCGGATCCTTTGCAACGACATTATCGAAATTCGTCCGGATTTCATGCTCGAGGCGCGCGCCGAAAACGTATCGTTGGAAACGCTCCTGAAAGAATCTGATTTTGTGACGCTGCATGTTGATCTAAACCCGACCAGCCGTCATCTGATTAATGCGAAAACGCTGAAGATGATGAAGCCGACGGCGTATTTGCTGAACCTGTCGCGCGGTCCGGTCGTGGACGAACCGGCGCTGGTCGAGGCGCTGAAAGCCGGAACGATCGCCGGGGCGGCGCTGGACGTTTTTGAAACCGAGCCGCTGCCGCTGGATTCGGAGCTGTTGGGGATGGATAACGTCATGCTCGCGCCGCACAACTCGAATTTCAGCCCGATCGCCTGCGAACGGGTTCACTGGTCGACGATTCGGAACTGTGTCGCCGCGCTCGGGTTTGACACGTCGAATATCGAGGAATTAAAGAAAAAGTATTAATCGGATGAATCAACGCGTAAAAGATTTTTTGGTTCAAACGCTGCCGGAACCCTTATTACGGGTCGGGAAAGACGCTTATGACGGCGTCCGACGGATTCCGAACCTTCCGGCGGCGTACCTGAACCCGGCGCGGCGCGACTCGATCGCGAGGCTGGCGGCGCTTCGGGACCGCCATAAGGGCGAGCGCTGTTTCATTTTGGGGAACGGTCCGAGCCTGCGATTGACCGATCTGTCAAAACTGCGGAACGAATATACGTTCGGGCTGAACCGGATTTATCTGGCGTTTCCGGAGATGGGGTTTGAAACGTCTTATTACCTGTGCGTCAACGATCTGGTCGTCGAGCAGACGTCGGACGATATTCAGCGGCTGACGATGCCGCGCTTTGTTACGACGCGGGCGCTGCGTTATTTGCGCCCGGAAGAAAATCTTTTCTTCCTGTACGCGACGTATACCGGCGCGAAGTTTCAGAAAGATATCCGCTTCCGGATGTGGGAGGGAGCGACGGTAACCTACATGGCGTTGCAGACCGCGTTTTATCTCGGTTTCTCCGAGGTGATCCTGATCGGCGTTGATCATTCGTTCGCGTCAAAAGGGAAACCGAACGAAACGGTCGTTTCGGAAGGCGACGACCCGAACCATTTCAACCCCGGCTATTTTGGCAAAGGTTTCCGTTGGCAGCTGCCGGATTTGGAAACATCCGAGAAAGCATACGCGCTGGCGAACGAAACCTACCGCGCCGCCGGACGGCGGGTCATCGACGCGACGATCGGCGGGAAGCTGACGATTTTTCCGAAAGCCGATTATGACAGCCTGTTTTAAC
Source organism: Flexilinea sp. (assembly GCA_034430295.1). Taxonomy (GTDB): domain Bacteria; phylum Chloroflexota; class Anaerolineae; order Anaerolineales; family Anaerolineaceae; genus Flexilinea. Next base: position 4,564 of record DAOUFC010000085.1, on the reverse strand, counting down.
TGCTTATGACGCTGCGTTTTTCGATCGTAACGCCCTCCTATAATCAGGCAGCTTTTCTCGACCGGACGATTCGTTCGGTCGTTTCGCAGTCTCACCGTCCGTACGAATATTACGTGATCGACGGCGCGTCGAACGATGGCAGCCGGGACGTGATCCGCGTGTATGAAGCGTCGCTGAGCGGCTGGGTTTCGGAACCGGACCGCGGCCAGGGAGAGGCGATTAATAAGGGCTTTGCGCGCGCTTCAGGCGATATTTTCGCCTGGATTAACTCGGACGATTTTTATCTGCGCGGCGCGTTTGAGCGGGTCTCGGCGTTTTTTGAGGCGCGTCCTGACGTGGATTTCGTTTACGGTGATGTTTTATCGATCGATCGGGACGGCGCGCTGATGAATGTGATGCGTTTCGCGCCGTATGGCTGGCGCGATCTGGCTTCGTTTCGGATTATCGGCCAGCCGGCGGTCTTTTTCCGCCGTTCGCTTTGGGAGAAGAGCGGCGGTTTGGATTTATCGTATCATTTTCTCCTGGATCATCATTTGTGGCTGCGCATGACGGAGGGGGCGATGATCGTTTATCTTCCCGAACCGTTAGCGGCGGCACGGTTTTATCCCGAAGCGAAGAACCGCGCGAATACGGCCGATTTCGGGAAAGAAGCTCGCCGGATCGTCGATTGGCTTTTATCCGACGGACGCTTTCGGACGATGAGCGAACCGATCGAGAGAAAAATCCGCGGCGGCGCGGCTTGGCTTGATGCAAATTATCTGTCGGTCGGCAGGATGAATGCGGCTGCGCTGCGGGCGTATGCGAGGGCGTTTACGCTTGCGCCGCGGCGGGTTGTCGAAGATTGGCGGCGGGTTCTGCTGACGGGGCTGGGGTTGGTTTCGCCGCGTCTGGCGGAGGATGTTTTTGAGCGGCAGGCGTCTGCAAGGGTTGAGAAGTTGGCAGCGTATAAGGATTTATTGGAATGTGATTCATGGTAGGCAAAGTCGGCGGAATGCCGTCCTCTGAGCCTAAAAGTGAATGTGGGCGGTATTCCGCCGACAATTTAGAGGATATTTGAAAGAGAGGAGACGCTCGTCTTCCCGCTTCCAAACCAACGCTTTCCACATGTTGCGAGTAGATTTATGACCCTGAATAATAAAAATCGAAGCCGGATATATGAATTGCTGATATTAATCCTGATTCTGTCTATTGGGTTTGCGATTCGTTTGGCGGATTTGGACGATCCGCCGCTTGATTTTCACGGCACGCGGCAGCTGCGATCGATGATTCTGGCGCGCGATTTTTATTTGCGTTCGCAGCCGGACGCTGACGCGGAAACGGTTGCGCTATCCGGCGATCTGAGCGCGCTCGAAAGTTATGAGCCGCCGATCATGGAGCGTATTCTGGCGGCGGTTTACCGACTGATCGGGCGTGAAGATTGGCGACTGGGGCGGATATTTTCGGCGCTTTTCTGGACGGCCGGCGCTTTTTTCGTTTGGCTGAGTTCGCGCCGTTTGAACGAAAACGGAGGCGGATTCGGCGCGGTTTTGATGATGCTGTTTTTCCCGATGAGCGTTATCATGAGCCGTTCGATTCAGCCCGATCCGTGGATGTGCGCCTGGACCATGGCGGCGGTTTGGGCAGCGCTGCGCTGGAGCGAAGAGGATTCGGCGCGGTGGATGACGCTGACGGCGTTTTTCGGCGCGGCCGCGATCCTGGTCAAAGCGTTCGCCGCCTTCTTTATTGCCGGGTTGATGGTCGGGGTCTTTTTTGCGCGTTTCGGGAAAAGTTCGATCGGTAAGAATATCCTGTGTTGTGTCGCGGTCGGTTTGGGCGCACTGGCGCCGAGCCTGGTTTATTACGCTGTTTTCATGCCGGGACGGTCGGGCGATTTTGTTTCTTTCTGGATGTGTTCGCTGGGCGGAATGATTTTCGACTCCGGTTTTTACGCCGATTGGCTGGCGATGCTGAAAGGGTTGATTACGCTGCCGATGATCGTGGCGGCGCTGCTGGGCCTGACGCTTCTACCGCGTTCGAAAGCGGCTCCGGTTGCCGGACTTTGGTTTGGTTATCTGGCTTACGGGTTGACCGTTCCGTATCAGATCACGACGCATGAATATTACAGTCTGATGATTTATCCGCTGACGGCCGTTTCAACTGCGCCGCTGCTCGGATTGGTTTGGCGAACGGCGCGGAATTACGGACGGACGCGCATGGCGGCGATGGCCGTTATCCTTGGCACGGCTGCGTTTTATGGCGGATATGTCGCGATCGGAAAGCTGCGCGCGGTCGATTATGCTTTGGAACCGGCGAGTTGGACTCGGGCGGGCGCGGCGATTCCGACGGACGGGCGCGTTATCGGTTTAACCGGCGACTACGGAATGCGCTTGAATTATTACGGCTGGCGCCGTTTGGATGAAAACTGGCCGACGGCGGGCGACGAACGCCTGTTCCGCTTGGCGGGGCGCGACGCTGCGAATACGGACGCGCTGTTTGACGCGCTGACGGCGGATATGGATTACTTCTTCGTTTCGGCGTTAGGCGAACTGGCGGCTCAGCCGGGCTTGGCGGATCGCCTTTCGGCGCGTAAAATTCTTATTGAAGGGAACGGTTTCACGGTTTACGATTTGCGCGAAACGGTTGAGGAATAAAGATAGAAAATGACTAAGGGTAACGAAAATCATCGGGTTCTTATCCTGATCCTGACGCTTGTTTTTTTTGTCGGCATCGGTTTACGGATGATTGATTTATCGAACCCGCCGCTCGATTTTCATCCGGCTCGTCAGCTTCATTCGGCGCTGATCGCGCGCAGATTTTATCTGAACGAAGGCGGAAGCCTTCCCGGTATGGATGCGCTGTCGGTCGACGAAGCGAAGGCGCGCGGGGAATCGGAACTGTGGATCGAGCCGCCGGTGATGGAGTTTCTGGCGGCGAAGCTGTATCGTCTCTCCGGCGACGCCGATTTACGGCTTCCGCGCGCGCTGGCGATTTTCTTCTGGCTGATCGGCGGGATAGCGCTTGTCCGGCTTTGCCGGGGGCGGCTGACGCCGGCGGGCGTCGCGGCGGCGGCGATTATTTTCCTCTGGCTTCCGTACGGCGTCCTTGTCAGCCGCTCGTTTCAGCCCGAATCGCTGATGATTTTACTGACGATATTGGCGCTGGCGAATTTTCAGGATTGGGCCGAAAGGCGTTCATGGCGATCGACGCTGTTAACCGGACTTTTTGCCGGGGCGGCGATTTTCGTAAAACAGGTCATGATCTTCCCGTTAGGGTTCTCGCTCGTCTTCGGCGCGCTTTCGGCCGCGGGATCGCCGAAAAATGCGCTGCGCTCGAGGCAGCTTTGGGTGATGGCGCTGATGGCGCTTCTTCCCGTCGCCGCTTATAACGTCTGGGGGCTTTGGATCGACGGTTTTTTACGCCAGCAGTACCAAGGACGTTTCCTTTTTTCGCAGTGGCTTTCGGTCGGATTCTATATCCGCTGGCTGCGCGAAATCGACAAGGTTTTCGGAATTTGGCTGATCATGTCGGCGCTGATCGGAATCGGACTGATCCGTTCGGCGCGGACGCGCCTGATCTGGGTAGGATACCTGATTGGTTACGTCGTCTACGGTTTCCTCCTGCCCCATCATATCGGGACGCATGATTATTATCAGGTTCCGCTTTTCCCGTTCGCGGCGGTCGGATTCGGATCGTTGGCGGAACGGATTTCGGGGATTGTGAAAAACATGCCGGAACCGCGGCGGATCGGTCGGCTGCTGATCGCGGCGGCGGTGATCCTGAGCTGCGGATGGATGGTTCTTGACACGGTGACGCGGCTGGGGCGTGTAGATTATCGCCAACGGCCGGCGCTGTATCAGGAGATGGCGCGCCGGTATGATCCGTATCCTGATCAGATCAACGTAATCGGGATCATGGACGATTACGGTGCGGGAATGATGTATTGGGGACTGCGGACGCCGCTGATCTGGGATCGAACGGTCGAGGAGCTGCCGGAAGATGAGGCTGTTGAAGCGATTTGCGCGGCGATGAATAACCGTCAGTATCTGATCGTGACCGATCTCGAACGGTTTTACCGCCAGCCGCGCCTTCAGAATTGGCTGAACGAAAACGCGGCGTTGGTTGATCAGGGCAGCGATTTTCTCGTATATCGAATTGATAACGGCGACGATGCGCCGGAAGGACAGGAATTTTGAACGAAACGTACCCGAAAGTGACAGTCGTTACGCCGTCGTATCAGCAGGCGGAATTTCTCGAACGGACGATTTTATCCGTCCTGAATCAGGATTATCCGAACCTTGAATATATCGTGATCGATGGCGGTTCGACGGACGGAAGCCGTGAGATTATTGAAAAGTATGCCGATCGGTTGGCGTACTGGGTCTCGGTTCCCGACGCGGGTCAGACGCACGCGATTAACAAGGGGTTCAATCGTGGGACGGGCAAGATTTTCGCCTGGCTGAATTCGGACGATACGTACGAGCCGGGCGCGATCCGCCGCGCGGTTGAAGCGCTGCGCGCCGTGCCGGACTGTTCGTTCGTGTATGGGGATTGCAGCTTTATCGACGCTGCCGATCGCGTTATCGGA
>DAOUFC010000084.1:0-2689 GCA_034430295.1 Flexilinea sp. | reverse complement strand
GTTGACAATTATTCAAGTTCCGACCTACATCCAAGATATTTTGACCGGTGCAATTATTATCTTGGCCGTCATCGCGCAAAAATTCGGGAAAGGAAGCTCAGAATAATGGCGCTGCAGTCGAAACAGAATCAGAATTTGTTGAATTCCGGGAAATCGTTCCTCGCAGGATATTTGGTTTCTGGATATCCATCCATTGATGAATTTCTAAAAGTTAGTGCCGGCTGTGTAACTGCTGGGTTAGACATTTTCGAGATCGGGTTTCCTTCGGCAAATCCGTATCTTGACGGTGAAGTTATTCAACAAGCACACAGAAAATCTAAACATGATCACGAAAACATTTCGACATGGCGTCAGATTCGGCAGAGTTTGAATTGTCCGCTTTGGATGATGGGATACAAAGCGGACCTCTTAAAAAATAACTTCTACCTGGAATTAGCGAAAAATGAGTGCGTAGATTGTTTTGTTTTACCTGAATTGACAATTCAGGAAAGAATTCATCTCCAAAGTTCCATCGAAAATTACCCGATAGATGTCATGGGATTTGTGCATCCTGGAATGAGCGCAGAATCGGTTTGTAATCAAGCCGAGAATTTCGAATTGCTGTATTTCCAGCTTTATTCGGGTCCGACCGGTATAAATGGTGTTGGAGATGACTATCTACCAAACCTAAACTTAATCCGAGAAAATTATCGAAATTTCATATTCGCCGGATTCGGAATCAACACTCCCGAAAAAGCTGCGACCTTAATTTCGGATGGATTCGACGGCGTTATTATTGGTACCGCGATGATCAAAAAATTAAACCAATCATCTGAAGATTTGTTCGCTTTCGTCAACGACATAAAAAATAAAATCTCGGGAGATGCAAACTTATGAACTGCATAGCGACTTTCGATATCGGCACAACCGCAATTAAAGGCGTATTGGTGGATTTCGAGAATGGGATCATTCGTTCCGAAAGCAAAACGATCGATACGTATTTTGTAGACGGGGAGATTGAACAGGATCCGAACCAATGGTATCGAAATTTTTGTGAAATTTCCTCCAAGTTGGTTGAATCCGACCCCCATTGCAACATCGTTGCGATCATCATGAGCGGACAGATGCAAGACGTCATCCCGATTCGATCTAACGGCGACCCGGCGATGAACGCTATCTTATATTCAGATGGACGAGCCGGACAGGAAGCCGAAAGAATCAATTCAGAACTTGGAGAAGAATCGATACGATCTGCCATTGGAAATCGGATTGATGGATCGGCGCCATTCGCGAAACTGCTATGGTTAAATAAATATTTACCAAGCGTCCTTTCCGATATCGAAAAAGTCGTTTTCAGCTCAAAAGACTTCATCATCCGGGAATTAACCGGTGAATCTGTAACTGATTTCACAACGGGAGCGACAACCGGTTTGATGAATATTCGCACAAAAAAATGGCAGACAGATTGGCTAAAGGGTTTCGGAATACCCGAGCGGATCTTACCGAAAATAAATGATCCTAGCGAATTAGTCGGGATCGTAACCGAACCTGCAGCAGCGGAGACCGGATTCAACGTCGGGACTCGTGTTTTCTCCGGGACAGGAGATGCCGGCTCGACCACTTTGGCAGGCGCAGTCCTTAAAGCAGGCGACTTTAATATTAACGTCGGTACAACCGGCTGGATCGCGACAGCGTCCGATAAACCGTTTGAGAACGCATCCGTCTTCAATCTCGCAGCGATCATTCCGCAGTCTTACATCAATGTTGTCCCTTTCCTAAACGCAGGCAACGTTCACCAATGGATCGGAAAAATATTTTCCGCCAATGAGGGTGAAATCGATTATGCGGAAATCCATCGCTTGTTATCGGACGTAACAGTTGAATACGATGATCCGTTGTTCCTTCCGTATTTAGTCGGGGAGCGCTTCCCTGTCATGGATCAGGCGATTCGCGGCGTATTCACGGGCATTTCTGCATCAACCTCAAAAGGTCATCTTGCACGAGCAGCTTTGGAAGGTGTCGCCTTCTCGATTCTGCAAGGATTGAAGACGATCGATCAACTCATTAACCGGGTTACGGTAGTCGGCGGCGGAACGAGAGAAAGTTGTTGGATGCAGATTCTCGCAAATGTTTTAAATCAGGAATTGGTCGTTTTTTCAGACGCAGAATTATTGCCAGCAGTTGCTTTGGCTACCGTTGCGAAGATCGGGTTAGGAATTGAGAATGACTATGCGAAGTTGTCTGATTATCTACTAAATTCCGTCGAATCCGTAAGATATTCGCCACAGGAAAACCTAATCAGCACTTACAAAAATCGTTTTCAGCAATTTTTGAAACTTTATCCGCTTGCCAAAGCGATAACGTAGATATAGCTTTTTGGATTTTCTTTAACTCGAATTCACTTTTTCAATGTTTTTCCTAAATTTTACAAATATTATTTTTTGTTTTTCAATGATACATTACAGGTTGGCAGCATAAAACTTAAGGCATTGAAAAGGGAGAAACCACTTTATCGGGCGCATAGAGAAATTGGTATACCAGCGATTATAGACCTTAAATTACCGCTTAAAATCCTGTAGCGATAGAAACGATTGGAAGTAAATCTGTTAGTAAATTCTGACCTGCCCCAAAAATTCGTCCACTCAGAAAGTTAGTCTTTTTCAAATTTACCTCAAAGATGCTGCATACTCGGTTGGGGTGAGATAACCCA
>DAOUFC010000083.1:0-41141 GCA_034430295.1 Flexilinea sp. | reverse complement strand
AAACCATTTGTTAATTCTTCGTAATCGAGTAAGATTGAGAGGTAACTATATTTAAATTCAAATCAGCTTTCACACGTTTATATTCAACTAAATCGGAAAGGCAATTTCTTATGCAAAAAACTTATTTCGATTTCATGAACGAGATTACGCCTGACGAGTTATATGATCGATTAATTCAATATGGATTATTTTCTGAGAAATTGCCTCCTATCTTTGATTGTGGTGCTTTTTTACAATATTGCAAAAACCAAAACAAACTAACGACTAAACCTGCCCCACACCAATACGTCGTCTATCGAAATATGAGAAATATAAATATTCCAAGAATTATCGGAATTCCGACTCCAATGGCTCACGAGCGCATATGTGCATGTTTGAGTAAAAATTGGGATTACTTATTAAACTATTTCAAAGAAAAAACACTATCACAAAAACATATCGTCAGTAGGATTCATATTCGGAAAATGAAAGAAACTAATTCATTATTTGTTATGAACTACAAGAACTGGAAAATAGACGGGACTCCGGATCCCGACATTTCACTTGGGAAAAAATATCTCGTTAAAGCTGATATTTCAACCTGTTTCCCGAGTATCTACACGCACGCTATTCCGTGGGCTTTAGTGACAAAGGAAATAGCAAAGAAAACAATAAAAAATAAAGTATGGTATAACGATCTCGACCTTTTTGTTAGAAATTCTACAAACGGTGAAACTCATGGGATTTTAATTGGTCCGCATACTTCAAATATTATCTCTGAAATTATTCTCTGCGCAATTGATGCAGAATTACAAGATGAATTTGCTTATGTTCGGAAAATTGATGACTACACTTGTTATGTAGACACGATGGAAGAAGCGGAAAATTTTTTATTAAAATTAGATAGTTGTCTGCGACACTACAACCTCACATTGAATCATAAGAAAACGGAAATTAAGGAACTACCTGTCGGAGCTATAGAACAGTGGAGCCGAAAAATTCAAGATAGAACCGCTTACTTTAATAAATTTCAAATGTTTGTAGATTACAAGGAGGTACAAGCCTTTATCGATTTTTGTATCGAATTAATGGCTAAAAACAACAATGATGCGGCAATATTGTTTTATGGAATAAAGGTTTTGTTAAGCTACAATTTGTCTCCGAACGCCAAGACATATGTTACCAAAATAGGAACTTCGCTTGCTTTAAATTTACCCTATATCGTACCTCTGCTTGATCTCTACATTTATAAACCATATAAAATTGGGAAAAGCCAAATTGATAATTATATCAACCTATTGTATGACAGATATATAGAAAAAAATCAATTTGAAACAACTTCTTTCGCATTGTATTTAGCAACGAAATATGATGTTGTTATTAAGAATTTTCAGGTTAATGATATTATCGCTAAAAATGATTACATTCTATCTTTGTGTTGTTTAATCTATTGCCGACGCATCAAACTACAAAATGAATTGAAAAAAATGAAACTATTTGCAAATCATTTAATAAAAAACGATTATTTAGAGTCTCAATGGTTGTTTATTTATGAATGCCTCACTACCGGATACTTTAAAGATGAATGGCGAAAATTAAAGAAAAATAACGTCTCTTTTCTTAAGAAAGAATTCCAATAACTATTGAAAGTTTTAAAGGATCACACCCCATGCCCACACCCCAAGTCAAACTCGAAATCTTCACCCCGCCGGAAATCATCGACGCCTTGATCGAGCGGCTGTCCGAAATCGGCGCATGCCGGATCGGCGCTTATACCCACGTTTCATCCTATGCTAAGGTCGCCGGCACCTGGATGCCCGAAGCGGGCAGCAGCCCGTACGCAGGCAAAATCGGCGAGCTTAGCCGCGCGGAGGAATACAAACTGGAGGTGCGCTGTCCGCGGGAAAAAGTCCCGCTCGCCGTCGAAATCATCCGCCGAATCCACCCTTACGAGGAACCGGCGATCCATATCGTCCCGCTCCTCAATCATGAATTCGGCGTCAGCTGAAAAAACGGCCTCGCGGAATGAGGCCGTTTTCAATCGAAAAACCGATTCGTCAGCGCGCCGCCGACTTCGCCGCTTCGCGCAGCGACCGCACCGCGCGCCCGTATCCGACCGGGTTTCGGAAGATCGACGTCCCGGCGACGAAAATATTCGCTCCCGCCTCGGAGCAGAGCCGAATCGTTTCCTCGTTGATCCCCCCGTCGACCTGAATATCGACCTTAAGGCGCGCCTCGTCGATCCAATTCCGGATCGTACGGATTTTTTTCAGCGTGTGCGAGATAAATTTCTGACCCCCGAAGCCGGGATTAACCGTCATGACCAGAACCATATCAACGAACGGGAGCAGCGGCTCGACCATCTCCGCCGGCGTCCCCGGATTCAGCGCCACCGCCGGTTTCGCGCCCAACCGCTGAATTTCCGTCAAAGTCGAATGAATATTCGGGTTATTTTCGCAATGAACCGTTAGTATTTCCGCGCCCGCTTCGATAAACGCCGCGACATGCCGTTCCGGCTGGACAATCATCAAATGAACGTCCAGCGGCGCCGAACTGATCTTTTTTATCCCTTCGACAAACGGTATACCCAACGTGATATTCGGAACGAATACGCCGTCCATCACATCGACATGAACCCAATCTGCGCCGCCGTTAATCGCCGCGTCAACTTCATTCCCCATCTGCATGAAATTCGCCGCTAAAATCGAAGCTGAAAGTTTAATACTTTTCATCTTTAAATCTGAACCTCATTTCCTGCCTCTATTTTACACGCTATACGCGAGTCCGATCAGACTTCTTTCATGAACGGTCACATTGAGACAAAATAGCGGCGATCGCCCTACCGTCCGCCGGGCGCGCATCCGGATCTTTTTTCAGCAGATTCAGGATCAGTTCAGCGACCGAAGACGGAAGATCCGGACGGAAGCGGCGCGGATCGGCGCACTTTTCATAAACATGTTTCCGCATGACCGTTTCCGCGTCCGAACCGTTGAACGGGACCCGTCCGCAGGCCATCCGATATAAAATAACCCCGACGCTGTACCAGTCGGAGGCGACCGTCGGCGCGTACCCGCGCGCGCATTCAGGCGCCATATAGTAAGGCGACCCGTTGATTACGACTTGAGGCTGGACCGGAAGCGCTTCGTCTATCGTCCGCGCTTCACCGAAATCGCTGATCATCAGCCGATCAGATTCATCCAACATCAGGTTCAACGGCTTAACATCGCCATGGATAATTCCGACGCAATGAATCGCCTCCAAACCAGCGCAGAGATCGCTCCCCCAGGAGATCAAACGCGAAACATCCGTGACCTTTTCCGTTTGGAGACGGTGAAAAAGCGACCCGCCCGAAGCGTATTTCATCACGAGCAGCGCCTCCTCTTTCCCCATCCGGACGTCATACACCGGCAACACGTTCGGATGAACGACGCGCGACTGAAGTTCGGCCGCGCGAAGGAAACGCGCCCGCTCCGCCGGATCGGCTTTCGAAACCGCCGTCATCAGCTTGAGGCAAACCGTCCGTTTCGTTTCCGGATCGACGCCGCGGTAAAGATCAGCGATCCGACCGCTGGCCAGAAGCCACAGCTCAGTAAACTGACGAAAAAGAAACCCGTTTCCCATCTTGATTTATAATATTAACATGCTTTTTTTCATGTACCGAGACCGTTCAATCCGGCTTAATCTCAAGGGGGAATCATGAACTCTGACGCTTCACGACCGTCAAACCGATTGATAACGCCTTGGGTTCTTGTTTCAACGACAATATTAGGCTTCGTACTGTTTGTCGCGCTGCTGATCCTGATTACCGGGAGCGCGCTCCAAACCGACCTGCCCGCCGACTCGGCGCTGGCGCAAATGACAATCATTCCGGCGCCGACCGTTACCCCGACCGCGCCAGCCGTCGGCGAACCGCAGGAACTGACTGTCCGCTACGTTTCCCCCGAAGGTTTTTCGATCGGCGCCTATGTCAGTATCCAGAATACTCAAGGCGCGGGATTGAAAATCCGCCCGGAACCCGGAACCGGGAGCAAGGTCGATTTTATCGCCGCCGAAGGCGAACTATTCGTAATCGTCGACGGACCGGACGAACGGAACGGCTACGCATGGTGGAAACTGGCCGGATTTGAAAAACCGGAACGGACCGGCTGGGGCGCGGCCGCTTTTCTCGGGCTTGTCGCGCCGCCCGCGGATGGAGACGAATAATCATGAGCGGATCAAGCGCGAAACGATTCATCTTCAGCATGGGCCATGATATCGGAAAGATCCGTCCGGTCAACGAAGACGCAATCTTTGCTTTCACGTCGCAGGCCATGCGCTTCGATTCGATCGTCCCGATCGGGCTTTTTATCATCGCAGACGGCATGGGCGGGCACGCCAACGGCGAAAAGGCCTCCGCCGCCGCGATTACGGAATTTACGACCGAATTTTTCAGCGTGATCTTTCCGAAAATCATGAACGGGAAAAAATCGGCCGACGACTTCGCCGACAGCTTCCAAGCCGCGATTGAACGCACAAATACGGCGGTCCACCGAAAAATCCCGAACAGCGGGACGACCTTTTCAGCGCTGTTCCTGATCGGGAGCCAATACCTCGTCTTGCATATCGGCGACTCCCGCGTCTATCGTCTCCCGGTTGAATCGGAGCCGGAACTGCTGACAAAAGATCATACGCTGGTTCAGATGATGATCGATCTCGGCGAAATCAGCGAAGAAGAAGGAAAAAGCCATCCGCGCCGAAACGTCATTCTCAAATCGGTCGGGTACGACAGCGTCGTTTCCCCCGACGTTTTCAGCGGCGAATTTTTGCCCGGGGATCGCTTCTTCCTCTGCTGCGACGGCGTCTGGTCGGTCGTCGGACGCGAGCCATTAAACGAAATCCTGACCTCGGATACGGCGATCCAGGAACAGACCGAAAAAATTGTCAAAACCGCCAATAAGAACGGCGGTCCGGATAATATCAGCTGCGTCCTCGTTCAAACGGAATAGAATCCAAACGGCGAAAGGAAATCTCATGAGCAAACGACATCTCATTTTAGTCGTCGATGACGAAGAACGAATCGTACGCATGATCCGACTGAATCTTGAGCATGACGGATTCGATGTCATCGAAGCCAACAGCGGCATGGCGGCCATCAATCAGGTCCGCGAAAAGCTGCCGAACCTGGTCGTCCTGGACGTTATGATGCCCGGTATCGACGGCTATGAGACGCTGTCGCTGATCCGTGAAACGAGCCAGATCCCGGTCATCATGCTGACCGCCAAAGGCGAGGAAGAAGACCGGATTCACGGATTGGAACTCGGGGCCGACGACTATATCACGAAACCGTTCAGCCCGCGCGAATTAGTCAGCCGGATTAAAGCCGTTTTACGCCGAACCGAAAACCGGAACCCGGATGAAACGGACACGATTCGCGTCGACGATCATCTTCTCCTGGATTTCGGGAAGCGTGAAATCTGGCTTGACGGCGAACTCGTCAGGCTGCGCCCGACCGAATACCGCCTTTTATATCACCTCGTTAAAAACGCCGGTTGGGTCATGACCTACGACCAAATTCTGGCGAAAGTCTGGGGCTACGAATACCGCGACGAAACTCACTACGTCCGGCTGTATATCAACTACCTACGGCAAAAGCTCGAGAAGGATCCGTCCAATCCGAAATACATCCTGACCGAACGCGGCGTCGGTTACCGGTTCGTCGATTATAAAAATTTAGCTAAAGACGCCGCGGCGTAAATCCCGGACAAGGGCGGATTTGAAAAAAAATTTACCGGCGATCGAGAAAGTGAATATCGTTACCATAAAATTCGTATTACGCCGGCGTCTTTTCTTTGAATCCGACGCTTAGCTCGTTAACGTTTCGCCTATAAATCATTGATATACCGTTAACGATTCATATCCGATTTTCTTATACGCCCGATCTATACTGATATCAACAAACAGAAAGACACGCCGGCGCGAAGACCAAACACCGGCGCAGTATAGAAAGGAATAAAATCATGTACTATAAATTCAACCGCTATCCCGTTCGCGAACTCGTCACGATGCAGGACTCCATGAACCGCTTATTCTCAAATATCTTTACGCCGAGCGCGGAAGACGGAACGTTAGTTGCGGCGCCCGCGATCGATATGAAAGAAAAAGAGAATGAACTTTCGATCCGCGTTACGCTCCCGGGCGTTAGCCCTGAGGATGTCGAACTATCCGTCAACGAGAACGTTCTGACCGTCAAAGCGACAATCGAAGAAACGAAGGAAGAAAACGATGAAAAAAGCGTTTTTCATCTGCGCGAAAATACTTTCGCGTCTTACTACCGCGAAATTCGCCTGCCGTTTGAAGTTGACGCCGATAAAGCTGACGCCGATTACCGGAACGGAATCCTGACGGTTACGCTCCCGAAAGCCGAAATCGTCAAGCCAAAATCGATCGCGATCAAAACGAAATAAAAAATAGCTTTGCCTCCTTTTTTCAGAAACCCCTCTTCTTTATAGAGGGGTTTTTATGGATTAAAAATTGGCCCGATACCCCGGTTTCCGGGAAACCGATCCGAACGTAAAACCGGCCGCTTAAAAAAGCGAAGGAAGGAACGCGTTTAGGTTCCTTCCTTCGGATTCACAATTTTCAGCCGGCAGCGAAAGAGCCCTTCCTTTCCGCCGGACAAGACATCAAGCGTTACTCAAAAATATAACCGACCTTCAGCGTTACCGCAACCTGAAAAGCGCCGCTGGTAAGCTCCGGCGTATTCGCGCCGCCCATGCCGCCCATGCCCTCTTTCGCGACCATGTTATAACGCATGTCGCTGATTTCAGAGATTTCCGGCGCATCAACGGTCGCGACATCAACAATCGTCTTTCCCAGTTCCGCCGCGATAACGTCGGCTTTCGCACGCGCTTCCGCCAACGCCAATTTCCGCGCTTCGGTATACAGCGCCGTCTTATCTGAATAGTCGTAATTCACCGAATCGATATTCGAAATACCCGAGTTAACCGCAGCGTCCAAAACCTTATTCAGCATCGAAACGTCACGGACAATAATCCGAAGATAGTAATTAACCGAATAATATTTTTCGTCCGACGGAGCAGATTCGCTATAGTAATAAGGACGGCTTGACCAAACAGAATAATTCGTCGTGATCAGATCTTTTTCGTCAACGCCCGCTTCAATCAACGCCTTTCGGACGTTGTCAACCGCAGCGGTATTCTGCGAGATCGCGGTTTGGATCGAATTATTTTCCGTATTGATCGCGACGCTGACGTTAACCATATCTGGATCCATCGTAATAATTCCCGTTCCGTCAACCGTAATTGTCTTATCCTGAGCTAATACTACGCTTGTGCTCAGGCAAAAAACTGCAACGATCGCGCTGATAACCAAAAGTGAAACCTTCCAATTTTTCATAACAATTCTCCTTAAATAAAATCGGTTCATATAGTGAATTCGTTTCCGAATCCATATATTACTATACGTTCGGGGGCTAAGAAAAGTTCCAAAGTTAGCGAAAATGCACGAAAAAATAACGCTGGGAAGCTCCAACGCAGTATCGAAGCCTGATCGACAAATTGGTATGCACATGGTATTATCCGATAATTGTCACAATTTCTCGGATTCAGCGGACGGCTCCTTTTATGATAAACAATCATTCGGGAAAATCCGGGGCAATAGCGTAAGAACTTTTATGATTTGGAAAAGATGTCGGTCACGCCTGATTACCGGTCTTTTAAAGCTAATAAAATGAAAGAGGTTTTTATTGAATATTTGAAATTGATCGGTATTTTGATCGTAATCATCAGATTCGCGCTGAAGCTGGATTCAATCCTGATTATCATCTGCGCGATGATTGTCACGGCGCTCGTCGGCGGCATCGAGAATGAAGGACTTTTGACGACGCTCGGGAAAAGCTTCGTCAGCAACCGCGGCATGGCCATTTTCATCCTTATCATGCTCGTCACCGGAACGCTGGAACGAAATGGGCTGAAAGAAGCCGCGACGGAGTTGATTTATAAATTCAGGGTTGCCACCGCCGAAAAAATCGTCGCCGTCTACGGTCTCATGCGCGGTTTCTTCGGCGTGTTCAACGTCAGTTTCGGCGGTGTAGCCGGTTTCGTACAGCCTGTCGTCGCGCCGATGGCGATCGGCGCCGCGCAGCAGGACAGCGGAGAAATCAACGAAACCCATGCCGAAGAAATCAAAGGAATGGCTTCCGTGATGGAAAATATCGCCTGGTTCTTCTGCCAGGTTCTTTTCGTCGGCGGCTCGGGAGCGTCATCGCATCAATTATCGGGAAATTGATCCCGGAAGGGAACGTCACGGCGGGGATCATCGTCTTCGCGATTTCGATACCGCTGTTCACGATTATCATGGGCAACGCGTTCGCCGCAATTACAGTCATGACGGTCAGGATCGGCGCGCCCTTCGTCTTAGCCCATGGCGCCGATCCGACGATTGTCGGAATGTTGGCGCTGACGTGCGGTTATTGCGGAACGCTTTGAACGCCGATGGCGGCCAATTTCAACATCGTTCCTGTCGTCGTGCTGGATATGAAAGACCGTTTCGGCGTCATAAAGAACCAGGTCATCCCGGCAATTATTATCCTGCGGTCCAAATTATCTATATGCTCCTGTTCGCGTAAGTCTGCATTAATTAGGAAATGACCTTGAAAAAAAGGAGATAAAAGAATCCGATGAAAGTACTCGTAACCGGTTTCACCCCCTTCGGCGGCGAAAAAATCAATCCGGCCTGGGAAGCGGTCAAGCAGCTCCCGCATGAAATCGCCGGCGCTGAAATCGCGACGCTCGAAATTCCGACCGTGTTTATCAAAAGCGGCCGAGCATTGGAAAGCGGAATAAAAGAATTTCAGCCCGATATCGTCATTTGCGTCGGACAGGCGGGCGGACGTTCGATTATCGCGGTTGAAAAAGTCGCGATCAACCTTGCCGAAGCGCAGATCAAAGACAACGAAGGAAACCAGCCGACGGACCGAAAAATAAAAGAAGACGGCGAAAACGCGTATTTCACTTCGCTTCCCGCGAAAGCGATGGTCATGAATATCCGCAGGAACGGAATCCCCGCGAATATCTCTTACACGGCCGGAACGTTCGTCTGCAACGATATTATGTATACGCTGCTGTACCTGACCGATAAGAAATATCCGGGAATACGCGGCGGATTTATTCATGTCCCCTATGTTCCCGAACAGACCGTCTGGAAACCGAACGGTACGCCGAGCATGTCCCTGGAAATGATCCGGGATGGATTGACGTACGCGATCGAAGCGGCGGTCCTGAACGAAAAAGATATCGCGGGCGTAATGGGGACAATCCTGTAAATTAGCCGAAAATTTGAAAAAACAGGGTTCGGCTGCGTCTGAGCTCTGTTTTTTCCTCAATCACAAATTAAAATTCAATAAAACGGACAAAAAATTCAGTCAATATTCGATCCTCTGCCATATCAGCTTCAAGCCATAACGGAATATCATATTCGATTTAAGCGGCTTTCGAGTTTTCCTGCATTAATATTTACTCTTATGTTCGGATTGTTCATCGCGGTAAGATTTATTATCTCGTACGCCGATTATAATTCATCCGGGTATTAATGATTCCCGGATGAAGGAGAGTCTGACGGACGCGATCGATCCCGATAACCGCGCCGAGACGAGAATCCGCAAAGCAACCTTACAGTCTGTCCGCATTCCCCCGGCGAAACATGTTTGAAATATGCTAAAATATTCTGGCGCCGCGAACGAAATAAACCCGCCGTCCGGTTCATCCTTGGGGCGGGGCACGCCGCAATTTGAGGAAATATGTTAGATAAAATTAATTCGATCGAAGAACGATACGAGGAAATCAACCGCCAGATCGCCGAAAATGTCGACGATTATCAAGTCACAGTTGAATTGATGAAAGAACGCGCCGAAATTGAAGATATCGTCGAAAAAGGCCGCGCGTATAAGGACGTCTTAAACCGGATCGCCGAAGCGCGCGCTCTCCAAAACGACGCCGAGATGGGCGAGTTAGCGCGCGCCGAACTCGCTGAACTCGAACCGCAGGTCGAACCGCTCGAAAACGAAATTCGTTCGCTGCTGATCCCGAAAGATCCGCGCGACGCGCGAAACGTAATCGTCGAAATCCGAGCCGGAACCGGGGGGGACGAAGCCGCGATTTTCGCCGCGGACCTGTTCCGAATGTATACCCACTACGCCGAAGGGCGGCGCTGGTCGATCGAAATCCTCTCGGCGAACGATATCGGCGTCGGCGGCTATAAAGAAATCTCCTTTATGGTCAAAGGGAAAGGCGCTTTTTCCCGGCTTAAGTTTGAATCGGGGACCCATCGCGTCCAGCGCGTCCCAACGACCGAATCGCAGGGCCGTATCCATACCTCCGCCGTTACCGTCGCCGTTCTCGCCGAAGTCGAGGACGTCGATGTCCAGGTTCCCGAATCCGACGTCCGGATCGAAGTTTTCCGCTCCGCCGGCGCGGGCGGGCAGAATGTCCAGAAAAACTCAACCGCCGTTCGCCTGATTCATATCCCGACCGGCATGGTCATCACTTGCCAGGACGAACGTTCCCAGCTCCAGAATAAAACCCGCGCGATGAGCATCCTGAAAGCGCGCCTCTACGACATGGAACAGCAGCGTCAGCAAGACGAACTTGACGCCGAACGGCGCTCGATGATAGGGAGCGGCGACCGTTCCGAAAAAATCCGCACGTATAACTATCCCCAATCCCGCGTCACCGACCACCGCATCAATCTGTCGTCATATAACCTGGCGGGCGTCATGAACGGCGATCTGGATATGTTTATTGACGAGCTGATTCTACGCAGCGAATCGGAACGCCTCTCCGTCTCGGGCGAAAGCGAAGACTGAGCCGCGATGGATTCGGGTTCCGATCCAACCGGAACGGCGCTGAGCCAACTGCTTCGGGAAACGGCGCGGAAGATTGACGAGGAACTTTCTCCGGATAACGCCGCCGTCGAAGCCGTCTGGATACTGGAACATGTCCTGAAAATTCATGCTCCGAAAATTTACGCCGAGCCGAATCGAAGCGTCAGCGCGCAGGACGCAGCCAGGGTCAGGACGTTGACCGACGCATATATTGCCGGAACGCCGCTGCCCTACCTTTTCGGCGAATGGTATTTTTACGGAATGCCGTTCAACGTTTCTCCGTCCGTCCTGATCCCGCGTCCGGAAACGGAACGGTTGGTTGACGTTGCGCTGAGCTGGCTCGCGAAGAACCCGACCGTCGGCGGCGTCTTCGCCGACATCGGAACCGGATCGGGCTGCATTGCCTGCGCATTGCTGAAAAATTGCAAGCACGACGGTCTGCGCGCAGTCATGACCGACATTTCAGACGACGCGCTTGCCGTCGCGAGATCCAACCTGAACCGGCACGCGCTTACCGAACGCGCCGAAACGATCCGCGGCCATCTGAGCCGTCCGCTTCCCGCCGGACAGCATCTCATCCTGGCAAATCTGCCTTATATTCCGTCCGCGCGCTGCGAAACCTTGGATGTCGCGGCGCACGAACCGCGTCTCGCGCTTGACGGCGGCGCCGACGGATTCAGCTTCATCCGAGAGACACTCGTCGATCTGCGCCTGAAAGTCGCGGATCCGTTCTTGATTCTATGCGAAATTGACGATAGTCATAGAGAGATAGCGGCATCGTCCAGCCATTCCGTTTATCCCGACGCTCGAATCACGATTGGAAACGACGATGCCGGACGAACGCGCTATCTGAGAATCGAAGGAGCGCAGCCATGGTCGTTTCCAGACCGTTCACGCCCGGCGCAGTCGCCGAAGCCGTAACGATCGTCAAGTCCGGCGGCATTGTCGTTATCCCCACCGACACGGTTTACGGGATCGGCTGCGCGTTCGACCATCGGGACGCGATCGAACGCATCTTCGCTTTAAAACGGCGCGACCCGACGAAATCGATCGCCGTCCTCCTCTCCGACATAGAGCAGGCCGATCGGCTTGCCGAATTCTTCCCGAACGCCGCGAAAGCGCTCGCCGAAAAATTCTGGCCGGGCGGGTTGACGCTGATCGTTAGAAAAAAAGCCGGACTTCCGGACAACCTCGCTGCCGGAGCGACGATCGGACTGCGCATCCCGGATCACGAACTCGCGCGAGAATTGATCCGTCAAAGCGGACCGTTGGCAACGACGTCGGTCAATCTCTCCGGTCAGCCGGCAGCCGTCTCATCCGGCGAAATCCCGCCGGATTGGGACGGGAAGATCGACGCTGTATTTGACGGCGGACGGATTCAAGACGGAAAACCTTCGACCGTCGTCGACTGCAGCGGCTCAACGCTGCGAATTTTGCGTGAAGGCGCGCTGACGGCGGAAACGCTAGGGATATTCTGTCGATGAAAAAAAAACCGGAATCCCGATTCCTGCTGATTTCATCATGCGTCCTGATTTTGGCGCTCAGCGTTGGCTGCGCGTCGAGCGAGCCGGATACGCGGGACGGGATCCTGAACGTCTTCATCCGCGAAACGGCGACCCTGCCGATGATCGCGTCGGCCCGTCCGACGCGGACGCCTACGGTTACGCCAACCCCGGTTTTTACCGCTTCGGCGACCGCCACAGCAACGCTAACCGTCACACCGCATCCGATCTACACGCCGACGAAAGAATTTTTCAACGTCGCGGCGCTTCCGACCGCGCCTGCGGATAAACTGACGCTGCTTGAGGACATGACAATCCCCGACGGCGAAATCATCGAACGCGGCGCGTTGATGATTAAAAGCTGGCGTATTAAGAACAACGGCGGCAGCGTTTGGAACGAAAACTACCGCCTGATCCGCGCGCAGCCGTACCCGCTCGAAATGCCCCAAAATCAGAAAGCAATTTTCCTTCAGCCGACCGAGCTCATCGAAGCCAAGCTGATGACATGGAACGCGCGTCAATCCGCTGTCGCGCCCGGTTTGACCGTCGATCTCGTCGTCCCGCTGCGAATCCCTGAATCGGCCGGCGAATACCTGATTGAATATAACCTCGTTAACGATCAGAACGAACTCGTCCCGCCGCGGCTTTGGGTAAAATTCGAAGTACCGTTCACAGAGGCGGAGCTGACCGCGACCGTCGAGGAAAGTCTCCGTCTATCCGAAACGCCCAATCCGAACGAAGAAAGCGAACGTCCGGCGTTAGGCACGGTCATGCCCGTGGAAGTCAAATCGATCGACTGGACCGGGAAATGGCTTATCCGCGATCCGTACATCGCCGAAAATACCGTTCCGATCGAAGCCGAATTTTCCCAAGACGGACAGCAGTTAACCGGCTATTTCTATGATTCGGATGGCGAACCTGTCCTGATCGACGGCGCGCTTTCCGATAATCATCATGTTTTTACCGGGCGCATCGGCCGTCCTTGGGAAACGAAACAGATAGACGTCCGCTGGCGGATGCTGCTCAGCGGCGATCAGTTCTCAGCAATCACAGAAAACGGCCTGATAGACTTCGGGACGAGCTGCGGAAGCCGAAACGGGCTTCCGTTTCCGGATTATTGCGCGATCCCGCCCGGCGTCTGATCTCCCGCGCCGTTTAGCATGCCTTCCAAAGGAGAACCGACTGAAGATGTACTTTATTCCGAACGAAAACCGCGATCCGACGCTGAATCTGGCGATGGAACAATATATTTTGACCGAAATGGGTTTAAACGAGGAAACGCTTTTCTTTTTTATCGACCGCCCCTCGATCATCGTCGGCCGCCATCAAAACACGCTCGACGAAGTCAACCTCGATTACGTCAAGGCGCGCCGAATTCAAATCGTCCGCCGTTTATCCGGCGGCGGCGCGGTCTATCATGATCTCGGAAACCTATGTTTTTCGTTTATTCTCCCGTTCCCGGACCGGCCGGTTCCCGATTTTTCAACCTTCACAGAACCGGTCGTACGCGCGCTGCGGAAAATGGGCGTCGCGGCGGAAAAGAGCGGACGCAACGATATCCTCGTCGAAGGCGCAAAAATTTCCGGCAGCGCGTACTACCGTAATAAATTCGGGACCGTCTGTCATGGGACGCTGCTTTTCAATACGGATTTAGCCGTCTTAGCCAAAGCGCTCAACCCCAAACCGGATAAGCTCCAAGCCAAAGGCGTCCAATCGGTGCGCAGCCGCGTAACTAACCTGATCGAATACCTTCCCGGCGTCAAAGATACGGTCGAATTTCGTGAAAATCTGATCGCTGAAATCGCGGGCGACGCGAAAACGATTGAATTATCCGCTGACGATCTCGCAAACGTCGGGACAATCGCCGACGGCCGTTACCGAAATCCGCTTTGGGTTTTCGGGACCTCGCCGAAATTCAATTTGAAACGAACGCGCCGTTTCCCGATCGGAGAAATCGATCTCCGCCTCCAGGTCGAGGGAAGCCGGGTCCGCGACGCTTTCTTCTACGGCGATTTCTTCACATCCAGAGAAATCGACCCGATCGTCAGCGCGCTACGCCAAACGCCGCTTAAAACCGAAACGATCGCGGACGCGCTTAAAAAAATCGGTTGGGAAGACTACTTCCCAACCATTTCGATCGAAGAATTCGCCGCTTTCGCAGCCGGCGAATCATAGCGGAAAAATTTTATTTAACCGCTTTCAAATCGCGATATTCGGATCGCAGCTTCCAGCAGCGGATTGCCGCTTCGCGCTGAATCGCGAAGTTCATTTTAGACGCGCCGGCTATTCGTTCGCGGAAATAAATCGGGATCTCGGTAAAGCTGAATCCTAAACGCGTCGCGACATAATTCATCTCAACTTGGAACATATAACCGTTCGCTTTAATGCGATCGAGCGGCATCGCGGCGAGCGTTTCTTTTCGCCAAAGTTTATACCCGCCCGTCACATCCCGAATCGACAGCCCAAGGATCGTCCGGGCATATAAATTTCCGAACCCGGACAACAGCTTCCGAAACAGCGGCCAATCTTCATCCAGCTTTCCGCCTTTCACGTAACGCGAACCGATCGCGACGTCATGCGTCTCAAGTTCTTTCGCCAAAAGCGGGATTTTATCGATCGGATGCGAAAAATCGGCGTCCATCTGGCCGATCAGATCCGAGCCGGCCGCGATCGCGCGCTGAAAGCCCTGAATATACGCCGTTCCCAAACCGAGTTTTCCGGCGCGATGCATGACTTGGATCCGATTCTGATATTGCCCGCTCAGCTCTTCCGCTAAAGCGCCTGTCCCGTCCGGGCTGTTATCATCGACGATCAGGACGTTCAAGCCGTCCATCCCCAACGCAAATATCGTTTCCATCAGCAACGGCAAATTTTCTTTTTCATTATAGGTTGGAATAACAATCGTCGTTTTCATCTTTAAATTTACATCCTTTAATTTAAGGTATATTTTGCGTCATCCTGTCATAATCGCAGGCGTGGCAGATTATAATAAGAATCGTTTGCGTCTCCCGCGTCGGGGAAAGCGTAAATGATCTTGAATTATAGCTCAAAACGAAACGAACGGCAGGGGTTCCCGCAACTTCCGCCGGCAGGAGATTAAGGAAAACGTACATAATGAAAAAAATTTCTCATTTAACGCTCATTGTCGTGCTGCTCGCGCTATTAAGCGGGACAATCGCTCAGGCGCAGGAAATCCCGATGATCACGCTCCAACCGCATCAACCGCCGCAGTCCACCCCCGCCGGCAATTTGTCAGATTCGGCAAACCCGACGGCAGTTAATTGCCCCGGCGGCGTCAACGAAGCCGGAGAATGTCCGTTTCACCCAACTTCCGTATCAGCCGACAGTCCGCCGACAGCCGTCAATTACGATCCCCAGCCGATCGACCCGACTTTCAGTCAGGTCCCTTATTCCTACGCGAAGTTGAATATCGAATCCTGGGAAGCGGCGAATATTTTCAGCTCCGCGGCCGAAGCTGCGGCCGGAGCGAACCCGATCAACCAGATCCCCCCCGGCGGGATTCGCTACGTTTCGTACGTCAACCGAATGGATATCGACGGAGGAAAATACGTCCTCGCGAAAAACGGCGGCTGGCTCCGCGCCAGCCCGGCCGCGGTTTCAAGCGTTATCCTCGGACGAACCTTCTCCGCCCCCCCGACAACCAATTTCGGGTGGGTTTTTGAAGCCGCTTACCCATACGTTCAGCCGAATTACGCGAACGGCCAGAATCCGAACGTCTATTTTAATCGGGAGCAGGTCCTTCAAGTCTTTGAAATTGTCGAAAACGAAAACGGAACCTGGTTCCGCGTCGGCGAAAACCAATGGCTGGACCGCATCCATTTCCGCGCGGCGATTATCGACAGTCAACCGCCGGCGGAAGTGACCGCCGATCGATGGATCGAAGTCGATCTCGCAGAACAGGTCGTCCTCGTTTACGAAAACCGCCGGCTCGTCTACGCGACGATGGTCGCGACCGGCATGGAACCGTTCTTTACCCAACCGGGCGTTTTCCAGATCTATGAAAAGAAAGAAGCCGAGAACATGACCGGTTCGTTCGAGTCCGATCGTTCCGATTTCTATTCGCTCGAAGATGTCCCTTACGTTTTGTACTATGACCAGGCGCGCGCGTTCCACGGCGCGTATTGGCGCGCATGGTACGGTATCGAACAGAGTCACGGCTGCATCAACATGACAATTGGCGATTCGCGCTGGCTGTACGACTGGGCGTCCGTCGGCGATTTCGTCTGGGTCCATGACCGAACCGGCAAAACGCCGACCGATCCGAACTTCTACGGCGCCGGCGGCGCGTAATCCGAAAAAAAAGCGGAGCCATATAAAAAAAACTCCGCTTTTTTTATATCCGGTCTTCCCGAAATTCGTTAATCGTCCGAAAACGAGGCGTCAATCGAATCCATCGACTCGCCGCTCTCCAGGCGTCCCGCTACTTCATCGTATTCCGGCGCGACTTTCGCGCCGCTTTCGGCCTTCATCTCGCGCATCATGCGCCCCAACGCACGGCTGTCCGTATCGGGAGATTCGGCCTTTTCCGCCGCTTCCGTGAAAATCCGAAACTGGTCGCTCTGAATCGTTCGGACGCGATTAATCCGCCGCGTCACCTTCAGCGAACCGCAGCCCGGACAGTCCGGCCGTGCGGAATCGAACTCGGCGTACGTAAGCCGCTTTTCAAAGTTTTTTCCGCAATCTTCACATCGATAGCGATAGACCGGCATCGATCCTCCGTCCGTCATCAGTCCGATTTCAAGAAACGTTCCCGTTTCCCGTTTCTATTATAATCTCTGAACAAATCATTGAGCGCAATCGAGCGCCGCCGCGCATGATCCCGGATTCGAACGACCGCCGGCGCTCCGCTTAACCGAACGAACCGACCGCGAAACGATAATAAGCCATAACGAGACAACCGCATGACCTTAAACATCCCTTTTTTTAAAGTACTTCCGCCTGAACCGTTAATTTTGGTTTTATCCGGGCTTTCAGGCGCGGGAAAAGACACCGTGATCGAAGCGATGAAAAACGATCCGGATTTCGAATTTCATTTTATCGTTACTATGAATACACGCGAACCGCGCGAAAACGAAATCGACGGCGTCGATTATCATTTCGTCGCCCACGAAAAATTCGAATCGATGATCGCGAATGACGAACTTATCGAATACGCGAAAGTTTACGACGATTATAAAGGAATTCCGCGCTTCGAAGTCGATCGCGCCTTCGCCGGGAACCGCGATATCCTCCTGCGCGTCGATCATCAGGGCGCGCGCAAGGTTAAACAACAGTATCCGAATTCGTTTTCGATCTTTCTTCTGCCGCCGGATTCGAAAATCTGGAGCGAACGACTGATTACGCGAGGAACCGACAGCGCGGACAACCTGCAAACACGTTTCGCAAACGCCAACGACGAACTCGACCATATTTCCGAATTCGATTACATCGTCGTAAACGATTCGCTCGATCAGACGATCCGCCGCATCTATACGATCATCAGCGCCGAACGCTGCCGGACGAAACGCGTTCCGATCCGACGGCGGGACAAAGAAAAACCGGAATAAGAATGAGACCTTTTTCCGGAATAAGAGACGCATTAACTGAAGCGGATGGAAGCCGCCGTCCGCGGACGATTCGCAATTCGCCGCCGCTCGTTACGTTCGCGCTGGTCGGCGTCACAACGATCGTTTTCCTGATCCAAATCATCGCCGAGGCCCGAAGCGGGACGGACGCCGCGCTTGAATTCGGCGCGAAATACGGGCCGCTCGTTTATTCCGGCGAATATTGGCGCCTGATCACGCCCGTTTTCCTTCACGGCGGCTGGCAGCATTTTCTCAGCAATATGTACTCGCTGTATATCCTCGGCCAGAACGTCGAGACGTTCTGGGGAAAACGCGATTACCTGATCTTCTACCTGACCGCCGGATTTACCGGAAACGTATTCTCATACATTTTCAGTTTCTATACAGTTTCCGTCGGCGCGTCGACCGCTATTTTCGGACTATTGATCGCTTCGGCGTTCGTTTTCCTCAAGAACAAGGCGTTTTTCCCAAATTACCGCAATACGCTGTATCGAATCGGCTCCGTCATCGCAATCAACTTCCTGATCGGCATGAGCGCTCGAATCGACAACTGGGGCCATCTCGGCGGGTTCGCCGGCGGGCTGCTGGTCTGCCTGTTCGCCGCGCCGGTATTCGCGCCGGCGTATGATCCAGATCGCGATCGGACCGTTCTGACCGATAAGATTTCGACGCCGCGCCGTTTTCTGGCTTTCGCCGCCGTGATTCTGCTGTCGATCCTCGGCGTCATCATTTTTAATAATTCCTTCGCCGGATAAGAACCCCGAACAGCGCGATCACCAGCGATCGCCCGAAACATTCATCCCCGCGCGCCGCTGCGCAAAATTTCCGCTTTCCCAAGTCTGAATCGTTCTCCTGATATATAATAACCGGTATGACAATTCTGCAAGCCATGGTCTTGGGCGTCGTTCAGGGCGTTACCGAATTTCTCCCAATTTCAAGTACGGCTCATTTAGCCCTTGCGCCTTACTGGCTGGGCTGGGACTTGGATCGGGATGTCGTCTTCCTCTTCGGCGTGCTGGTTCAATTAGGAACTCTCGCCGCCGTCGTCGTCTACTTTTTCCGCGACCTGAAAAAGATTTTCATCGGATTGTGGAAATCGCTGCGAAGCGGGAAACCGTTCGCCGATCCCGACGCGAGATTGGGATGGATGATCGTCCTCGGGACGATTCCGGCTGGAGTCTGCGGGCTGGTTCTAAAATCGAAAGTTGAAGCCGCGTTCGGGAATCCGCGCATGATCGCCATATTCCTTTTGGGAACGGCGCTGATCCTGACGATCGCCGATCGGATGATTGCGAAAAAAGACCGTCCGCTTGCCGATCTTCGCGCCTTTGACGCGATCCTGATCGGATTCGGTCAGGCGCTCGCCATCTTTCCGGGCATCTCACGTTCCGGCGCAACGATCGCAGCCGGCCTTTCGCGCAGGTTTCAGCGCGCCGACGCCGGACGTTTTTCCTTCCTGCTGTCAATCCCGATCATGATCGCGGCGGGAATTCTCTCGATCCTCGATATCAGCGACGCGTCGTTATTAATTGAAAACGCGCCCGAATTAATAATCGCCGCCGTTTTAGCCGCGGTAACCGGCTTTTTCGCAATCCGCTGGCTGCTGAGGTATATATCCGAGAAACCATTCACCGTTTTCTCGATCTACTGCGCCGCCGTCGGCAGCGCGACACTGGCAATGACTTTCTTCCGTTGAACCCGGAAGCGCTGTTTGGCTCATGCGCAAACTTCATCAAATCATTCATCGCCACGTGAAACTGCGAATCCAACGCCGTAACGGCGTAAAATCCGATCCGTTCGCGCAAATCGTGATCGCGTTGATACTATTGTCCGTGGCGCTGCTGATATTATCGTTAGCGTATGCGGATCTGACGCGGAGTCTCCCCTCGCTGACCGCCTTTGAACGATGGATCAATACCCCGCCGCAGCCGTCATTCTTTACCGATCAAAGCGGACAGGAACGGCTGCTGACGGTCCGTTACCGTGATTTTGAAGATTTGGCGCTGCGGCGCTACCCTGAAATCAGCGTTTACGCGAAAGATTTTATCCGCGCGCTCGTATCGTCGGAACAATCCGATTTCTTCAGCGATAACGGAGCGCTTTTTTCCGTACCCGAACCGCTCAAGCCCCAACCTCAGCGGATCAGCGAAAAATTGGCCGGAATCATCTTCGGCGATCAGCTCGGGACGGGATTAAAACGCGCGATCCGCTTACGGATCCTCGGTTCCCAGATTCAACGCGCTTACCCGCGTGAAAAAATCCTGATCGCTTATCTTGAAAACGTCTGGTTCGGTCAGTTATCGATCGGCGTCAGCGCGGCCATGCGGACATACCTGGACAAATCGGTCGCGGACGCAACGCTGGCGGACGGAGTTTTGATGAGCGCGATTTTGGAGAAACCGACGCTGAATCCGATCGACTCGCACGGAGCAACGCGAACGCTTTATCTGGAAAAAATTGACCGCCTTCTCTCCGCTGGCGCGATAACCGCCGACGAAGCGGATTCGCTCCGTACCTACAGTTTTATTATCTTCGAACCGCCCGCGCCCGATCAAACCCAGCGGCCGAACCCGCTGCTGCAAAAGGCTTTTCAATCCGCGGTCAACGCATTCGGATTGGAAGCGATCGAACGCGGAAATATCGCCGTCCGTACGACGATCGACGCCGAGCTGCAATCATATCTCGCCTGCCTCAGCGGCATAGCGCCCGATCAGGACACCGCGGAGAAGAACGGTCAACCCGGCGAAGCGGCCGCATCAGAACCGGAAGGCAGAATCGAGGAAGAAAGCGAAAACGACGAGGCTTCGCCGAGCGGCTGCCCGCTTAGCGAAAAAATCGATCCCGACGACGCTCGGACGTTTAAACGAATTTACCGCAGCGCCGATTTCAGCGCGATCGTCCTAAACGTAAGAACGGGCTCCGCGCTCGCTGGTGTTCAGGCGATTACTACGCCGAACGGAATCCGAATCAGTGAAAAATCGTTTCGCTCCTATCCGCCTGGGAGCGTGATTACCCCATTCGCGGCGTTGACCGCCTATTCGAACGGCTATAGCCCGGCCAGCTCGGTATGGGATATACCGTCGGCCACGCCGGAATTTAATCCGGCGGACGATCGCCGAAGCCAACTTGAATTAGGTCCGATCCGGCTGCGAACCGCGCTGACGCAGGACCGGCTTTCGCCGATCGTCGAATTAACGAGAGATTTGGGCTCCGACAAAATCATGCGCACGATGGCGGAATTCGGACTTTCGAACTGGAGCGGGCTAAACGCCGGGCGGCTCTATTTCGGCGGCGGTTTCATCAGCGTTGAGGACTTAGCCGCCGCGTTCAGCGCTTTTGCCGGCAGCGGGCAGATTTCCGGCGCGTATGCCGATTCGAAAGACCCGCTTCCGGTTCCGCGTACCGTTCTCGCTGCTTTCCGACCCGATTCAGCCGAGCCGATCGAGCTTCAGCCGCGCGCGTCGCTGCGCTTCCTGGACGAGCCGCTGGCGTACCTCGTTAACCATACTTTTTCCGCTGATGACCAGACATATCGTTTTTTCGAACGGCCGACAGCGGTAAAAATCGGGAAAACCCTGTCCGATTCATCCCGCTGGTTTATCGGCTACACGCCAGATCGCGTCATTGCGCTCCGAATCGGCGCCGTCGCGGACACAAGCGGACGGGTTATCGAAGAAGCGGTCACAGCGCTCTTCCGCTCCATCGCGGAAAAGGCGCATGAAGATCTTCCGATAAGCGGCTGGACGCAGCCGGAATCCGTCGTAACGCGGCTCGTCTGCGCTGAATCCGGGAAACGACTGACTGCCGCCTGCCCAAATCCGGTTAGCGAAGTTTTCCTGATCGGGAACGAACCGCTCGAGGCGGACGATCGCTATCGAAACCTGACGGTCAATAGCGAGACCGGCACGCTCGCGACCGCGCTGACCCCTTTTGCGCTGCGCGCTGAAAAGACGTTTTTGGATTTGCCGGACTTTGCTAAATTTTGGGCGAAAACAAATCAGATCGAAGCCGTTCCGACAATATACGACGCCGTTCGGGAAAAAGAGGCCGGCGCCGTTCAGATCTTCGCGCCGGTCTCGTTTACCGACGTCGGATTGAACGCTGTCCCCGGAACGAAAAAAGTCGAGATTAAAGTCGAATTTAACGTTGAGAATCCGATCCAAACCGTCCTCGTCCAATACGGGCGCGGTCTTGATCCGAACGGATGGTACTTAATCGAAAAAAGATCGGCAATCGAAAACGGACGGTGGACAGTCGCAGAATTCGATTACGACGGACTCGAAAGCGGAATCTATGCGATCCGCGTCGCCGCGATTGACGCGGATAATCGCTATGAACGCGACGATTGCTTTATTCTTATTCCTTAAAGGCGCGCGCGCAGTCGCTCCGGCGCGTGATCAAAGGCATTAATCGCGATCTCGCCTCGCGTCATCGCGATCAGCGTTCGATAATAAAGGCGGTTGACCGGCGTCGCGAGTCCTTTCGCCTCTCCGTAACGAACAACCGCGCCATTCAGGAATTCGACCTCGTTTTCTTTGCTGCCGGAATAAAGATCGATGTGAAACGACGGCATCTTTGATCCGCGGCCGCCGCCGATCGCGCTCGCCAGCGCTTTACGCGCTGCCGCGGCCGGAAGATAACGGAATACAGCGCAAAGCAGCCTGACCGGAACGCCAGGAATATCGACGATCGGGATTCGATACGCATTCATGACCGCAAGTGTTTCCAAAATCTGCGACCGTTCCAGCGCATAGCAATCCGGGTTGGCGTAAACTTCCGCCGGGGTCATATTCAATATGGCCGACGCCGCGTTCGAAAGCAAATTCGAAATCATCTTTGACCATTTCATCCCTTCGGCCTGCTTGACCAGCTCCGGTTTCAAGCCGGCGCGCCCGAAAGCGTCGTAAATACGCCGCGACAACGGATGACCCGCCGCAATTCCGATTCCGCGCAGTTT
Organism: Flexilinea sp.; assembly: GCA_034430295.1. Taxonomy (GTDB): domain Bacteria; phylum Chloroflexota; class Anaerolineae; order Anaerolineales; family Anaerolineaceae; genus Flexilinea. Next base: position 18,239 of record DAOUFC010000083.1, on the reverse strand, counting down.
GGACACCTGAATCGCGCCGTGACCGGAACGCGCGATCGCGGTGCAGACCGAAACGGGAATCACCCGCTCCTCGCCCAAGACCGCCGCCAGTTTCGCCTCGTTCTCAACGCCGTTTTGGAGCGAAAGAAACGACGGAAGCCGGTCGATAATCGGCGATAAGCCAGTTAAAATCTTCTCCGTATCGAACGACTTGACCGCAAAAATAACCGCGTCATAATCTCCGAGCGCCAACGCGTCGGAAGCAGTCGGCACAATTGAAACGCCGTCCGCTTTGTACGCAGTTCCGTCCGCCCGAACGACCGTCATACCTTGATCCTTTATACGGTCAATCGCCTCCGGACGTTCGACAAACGTCACCGTCTCGCCCGCGGACAATAAACTGCCGCCGATATACGTTCCGATCGCGCCTGCGCCGATACATAAAAATCTCATCTTTTGCCCCGTCAACTGATTGATTTAATCGGTCTATTCTACGCTTTAGCAACCCACGTTCGAAATCCGGCCAAAAAGTCTCTCCCTGAAGCCGGTTTCCGACCAGGCGCCTGAACTTCGTCTAAAACCAGGAAACGATCGGCGGCCTTAACCGCCGGAAATTTTCCGATAACGGCGCGCGTTCCGGGCGGAGCTGACGATTCCGCCGTATCGACACGCGCGCGCAGCACTTTCAGCATCATCCCGTCGATCGCAACCGTCGTCCCCGGCCATGGCGAATAGGCGCGAACCAACCGTTCCAAATCGCGCGCCGAATGGCTCAAATCTAAAATTCCGTCCTCTTTTCGGATCAGCCCGGTCAGCGTAACGCCAGTTTCCGGCTGCGGCACTGGGACCAAATCACCCGACAAAATCCTCGGCAAATCGCGCAGAAACGCGCGCGCGCTCAGATCCGCCAATTTTGCAGACAACGATTCCGCCGTATCGTCGGCGGCGATCGCCAGTTCATGCGTCGAATAAACGGCTCCGGTATCCATCCCGGCATCCATCTTCATCAACGAAATCCCCGTCATCGCATCGCCGGCACGGATCGCGGCCTGAATCGGAGAAGCGCCGCGCCAACGCGGCAGCAGCGACGCGTGAACGTTGATACAGCCGTATTTGGGTAAATCCAGAACATTCTGCCGCAGGATCTGGCCATAGGCCATAACGACAATCAGATCCGGCCGCCAAGCCGCGACAATTTCGAACGCTTCCGGAAGACGCAGCCGTTCCGGCTGAAAGACGGGAATACCGGCAGCTTCCGCCGCGATCTTGACCGCCGGCGCGATCTCCTTTTTCCCACGGCCCGCCGGACGATCCGGCTGCGTTACGACGCCGCGAACCGGATATTCTTTCGCGACCGCTTGAAATAACGGAACCGCGATCTCGGGCGATCCCATGAAGACAATCTCTGGTTTTTGATTCGCCATGACGATATTTTTATCTCCCCGGCAGCGCGCAGCGGAAGCCTAAATAATCGTTCTCATAAATATTATCGCCCCACCGCTGCGTCGTACGCATGAATACGTTGAAATACGATTCGCTGAACGAGGCCGAACCGCCGCGCTTGACATGAATCACGCCTTCCGTCAAATCTTCCGGATTTACGACGATCCCGTCGCTGTCCGCCAGTTCCGCAAGCCGCGAATAAGCGTCAACGCGGTACAGCGACGACGTCCATTCCCAAACGTTCCCGGACATATCGAGCGCGCCATAGGGACTCGCACCTTTCGGGAAAGTCCCCACCGGATAAATTCCGTAATCGTCGGGCGTCGCTCCCTCGATCGTTTCGACTAACGGCGTATTCGCGTAATTATTCTGAGCTGTCGGTGCTTCGTCTCCCCATGGATACAGGCGCCCGTCAATTCCGCGCGCCGCCTTTTCCCATTCGAATTCGGTCGGAAGGCGACGCCCCACCCACTTGCAGTATTGCTGCGCCTGATCGAACGTTACCGATATTACCGGATGATCGCCGTACAGGGGATTGTTCACGATAAACGTCCCGTTCGTTTCGCAAACGCCGGCTTCGACACAACGAGAATACTGGGCGTTGGTCACTTCCATGCGATCGATCCAATAATCGTCCAAGTAGACGCTAAGCCGCGGCTTTTCGTCCTGGTCCGCGTTCCCGTCCGAAGAATCCGCTCCGAACAGGAATACGCCCGCCGGCACGAAAACCAGCTCCGCGTTGTCTTTATCGGAAACCATAATTTGCGGATTTTCCGGAACTGATCCGACGATATCCGGCGTCGGTTCCATCGTCTCTGTCGGTATCGGCGTTTCGGTCGGCGGCTGAGGCGACGGTGTCACGGTCGCCGTCGGCTCGATCGTTGCCGTCGGCGTAAACGACAGCTGCAAAATCAATTCGGCTTCTTTTGTCGCGTTAATTGAGGATAACGTCGCTTGAACCGCGTCGATCGTCGGCGTCGCCGTATCGCGCGGCGCGAAAATCTTTCCGCCCATGTTCGAATCGCCAATAAACCAAATCAGCGCCGCGATAATACAGACGATTAAAATTCCGGCCAGAATCCTGAGCGGAAGCCGTTTCGGTTCAACGGGCATCGTTTCGCTTTCTTCGGCCGCCGGGTGGGCGTGCGTCGCCTGATAAAACTTCAGGTCCTGGGCAACTTGGCCAACTTCAACCCTTTCCGGAGCAGTTCCCGGTTGACGGACGACCGATAACACTGTATTTTCGTCGTAAATTTTGACGACAAGAACCGAAACGTCAACCGCAGGCTTCCGCGGTTCGATTTCCTCTAATAAGCGCCTACAGATTTCTTTCGGATGTTCCGCCATCGCGGCTTCCAGAAATTCTTTCTTTCCGGCGTAGTTCGCCATGCCGTCGCTGCTGATAATCAGGATATCGCCCGATTTCAGCTCAATCGCGTCTAAAATATCGACGATAATATCGTCCGTTTCTCCGAGCGTATGAACCAGAATCTGATCGTCGTCCGTTTTCGAGACTTGCTCTTCCGTCATCTTATAAGCGACGCCGGCGCGTAAAATGAAAACGGAACAATCGCCGATTGTTCCGATAACCGCCCGTCCTTCAACGATCGAAACCGCCGCGACGACCGACTGCATTTCCTGATGCTGCGCCTGCGCATAATGATACAGTTCGTGATTCGCGTTTCGGATCGCGATCGCGATTTTATTCGCTTCCGCGTACTCGCGGGAACGGAAATAATCGTAAAGAACTTTTTTCCCGACAAACGTCGCCGAAACTTCCGGACGATAGGTACCGCTGATACCGTCGGCGATCACGTAAAAATTTCCAGCGCCGATATTTCCTTCCGGTTCCTTTTCATAGAAAATCGTAAAATCTTCGTTAACATCTTTTCCGGAACCTTTGATCGTCCCTGAACAGCCCGCTGAATATAACTTGTGATTTATCGGTTTATCGCTCATATATCCGGCCCTTCTTAACGCAAAGCGTCAGTAACATTTCGGGTTGACTAACTCAAGTATAAACAAAAAATCGTTTTATGGCGACCAGGCCGCATCCCGTCCGGCCAAATCCCGGCTGGCGACAATATTGACGCCGCTGGCTAAAACGTCGGAAAGTATAACGTCGCCCATCCTGACCGGCGCGTCTACGACGACACGCTTCAATAACGTCATCACATCCAGGATCAGCGCTTTCGGGATCGGCTGATCGGTTGCTACCGGAACAACGGCGTGGACTCCGTTCCTGACGCGGACCGTCGACGCAATCATACGGCGCGGATCGCTTAATTCAACTTGTGCATATTTCACGCCGCGCGCACAAAAATTCCCGCTGACATTCAGTTTTCCATGATCGTCCGTCACAACCTGAAGCCGGCAGCCGCGCGGACAGGTCACGCAAATCATATTCCGTTTCATTTTTTCCCCCGCTTATTCGATCCCTTCCGCCAGCGGAACCGCGTCAATCCGCACTCCGTCCGCCTCTCGGAACGCAAAACCCGCCACGTTCGGGATCATAACCGTCGTCATCTCGCCGGGACGCGCGTACGGGAAACGTTTTCGGACGAGAATCCGATCTCCGTTGATAACGCGAAATTCAACCGGACCTTCGAGCGGTTTCGCTACGCGCAGCTGCAGCGCGATCGGTTCTTCCGCTGACGACGCCGGACAGACCCGCTGCGGAACGACCTGGCGCACGTTCCTCCCAGCATGAACCGGGACCAATCCGCAATTCGCGGCGAACGTTCCGGCGGCGTAACGCGCAGCCGAGCGTCCGGCAATTTCCGCTGCGGAGGAAACCGAATCGACCAGATCGTAAACCTGAACGACATTCCCGGCGCCGAAAAAGCCCGGAAGATTCGTCGCGTAACGATTATCGACGACCGGTCCGCCGATTAAGGGATCAATCTCAATCCCAACGCTGCGCGTCAATTCATTCTCCGGAATCAACCCCACCGATAGCAGCAACGTATCGCAGGGTACAACGCGTTCACTCCCCGCAACTGGTTTCCAGCGTTCGTCAACGGCGCTGATCTCGACCGCCTCAACGCGCTTATTCCCAATGATCTTCGTTACCGTATGCCGAAGGAGCAGCGGGATATCGTAATCCTGTAAGCATTGAACCAGATTCCGCGACAAGCCGGATAAATACGAATTGATCTCAACCATGCATTCGACCTTCGCGCCTTCCAACGTCAAACGCCGGGCCATAATCATACCGATATCGCCGGATCCCAAGATGACGAAACGCCGCCCCGGTAAAAACCCGTCAATATTGACCCAGCGCTGCGCCGTTCCGGCCGTATAAACCCCCGCCGGGCGCGTTCCGGGAACACGGATTTGCGCTCGGCTGCGTTCGCGGCAGCCCATCGCAAAGACGATCGCCTTCCCGCGGTATTCGCGGACGCCGTCGCGATCATTCGACGTTAAAACGCGGCGGTCACGGCTGACCGCCGTAACCATCGTATTAAAAAGGAATACGGCCCCTGCCGCGGCGGCGCGGTCAATATATCGCTGCGCGTAAGATGGCCCGGGAAGGTCTTCCTTAAACGTTTCCAATCCGAAACCGTTGTGGACGCATTGTTGGAGGATCCCGCCGGCTTCGCTTTCCCGATCGATTACGAGGACCGAACCAGCGCCGTTTTCTTTCGCGGATATCGCCGCCGCCAAACCCGCCGGGCCGGCGCCGATAACGACAACGTCAAAATCCGAAGCAATCAACCTTTCGCTCATTCGCCGCTCCAGTTCTTCGTCTCGGCGACGACAAATTCAGAACCGGCTTCATTTTTACGGATATCGCTGACAGGAACGCCCAATTCGCGCGCCAAAATTTCGACGACGCGTGTCAGATCAAATCCTCCCTGACAGCGTCCCGTTCCGAGCCAGGTCCGCCGTTTCAGCGCGTCGTACGTCCGCGCCGGAATCGGCGCGTGAATCTCGGCTACGATCTCGCCCTCCGTCACCATTTCACAACGGCAGATAATCTTCCCGTAACGCGGATCGGCCTTAATCAGCCGCTGTTTTTCCGCGTCGGATAAACGGCGCATAACCGGACGGCCTTTTCGAATCGGGTTCCAATCCGACCGCTCATACAGCGCAGCGCCCGCCTCGCGCAAGATCCGCACGATTCTTTCCGCAATCGCCGGCGCCGACGTCAATCCGGGCGACTCAATCCCACCGCAATTTATCAATCCGGAAACCTCCTCCGCCGCTTCAACAATAAAATCGCCGACATAATCGACCGCAGGATTCAGGCAGCGCGCATTTCCGCTGGCGCGCAATCCGGCGAACACGGCGATCGTCCGCCGCAAATCGATCGTCGGAACCAACTTCCGCATATTTTCTTCAAGATAAGCCTGACCGAACGCGGAAATCGCCGCGTCCGTTTTTCCGTCGATCCATTCCGACGTCGGCCCGACGACCGTATTCCCATGCGTCGTTGTAAAAACGAGGACGCCTTTTCCCTTGACGCTCGGAACCGGAAATAAAACGGTATCGAGCGTAAAATATTCCGGATCGATTACGCAGTATTCGCCGCGGCGCGCGCGGATTTTAAAATCGGGATGCGCGCCGGCTTTGTGCATGACCGTATCAGCCTCCAATCCGGCGCAGTTGATCGCCCAATCGCAGCCGATCGAACCGCGCGGCGTCTTAACGCCGATAATCCGATTCTCGTCAAAAATAAAATCCTCAAATTCGGTTTCAAACGCGAAGCTGACGCCATTTTCAACCGCGTTCTCAGCCGCGGCGATGACCGCGCCAAACGTATCGACGACTCCAGCGCTCGGCGCGTATAACGCCGCCGCCGTTTCCGGATTCAGAGCCGGAACGCGAGCCCTTGCCGTCTCGCCGTCGACCAGCTCCAAACCGGGAACGCCGTTCAGTTCCCCCTGACGTTTCAATATTTTTAAATTCTCGATCTCGTCATCGCCGATCGCGACGACGTAATCGCCTGTCCGCCGAAACGAAATATCCAGCTCAGACGACAAACGATCCCACATCGCGTTGCCGCGGACATTCAGCTCAGCCTTCAGCGTTCCCGGAATCGGGTCGTAACCGGCATGAATCAGCGCTGAATTCGCCGCGGAAGTCGCCGCGCCGACGTCGCTGTTCCGTTCCAGAACGAGAATATCCAAATCGTATTTCGCCAATTCGCGCGCGGTCAAACAGCCGACGATTCCTGCGCCGATAATGACCACATCATAGCGATCTTTCATTTTTCTATCCCTTTTCCTGTCAGAATATCCGGCCGTCTCACACACGATCAGCCGGTCAAAACCGTTCGGGCCGTGGGATCGATATCCCCAGCGATTTATAAATTATACAATCCCACACAATCATTTATTTAAGCTTTCTCAATTTTATCCTCATTTTCGAATCAGCATACGCGGAATCAATACAAATTTACGCCCTTCGCTCCGAGCGATCATCCGTCCATAATACTGTCATTTTTTTGAGCGGTATAGGCAAATACTACGCCGCCTCCGACATACAATAAATTTACATTTTGTTACAGTTTTCGGAGGAAATTATGAAAACCCTGAAAAGTCGCTTCTGGAGCGGACTCCTTTATTCTGTCCTGCTGGTTGTCCTCGGCGTCTTCGTTATCGCTCAGCCGGGAATCACGTTAGCGGTCTTATTAAAACTGATCAGCGTCGTATTCATTATTTTCGGGTGCTACCGACTATTCTTATACTTCGGCGCAGGGAGCCATAAAGATCTCTTCCGATCCGACCTTGTGATCGGCTTGATCAATATTCTTATCGGCGGCGCTATCCTCATTTTCCCGGGCAAAGTATCCGCCGTAATTCCGTTAGCGATCGGCGTCTTTACCGTCGCGGAAGGAATCTCGCTGATTCAAACCGCTTTTGAAATCAAGGGAAACGGTTACGAGAAGTGGTGGGGACTGTTGATTTCCGGTTTCCTGATGATTATCCTTGGGATCGTCATCATTTGGGCGCCGTTCCAAAGCATGCAGTTTCTCATGACGCTCGCGGGGATCAGTCTTATCGCCGATGGTATCCAAAACATCTACATTTTGTTCTTCCTGCGCCGGCTGCTGAAAACCGCAACGGAGAAATAAAGTCTTTCAGGAGTTTTCGCGCGGCTTTTATCGAACGCTTATAAGACGGGGCCTCCCGAAGCGAATTTTCTCATACTGAAATTCATTTTCCCGATCTTCGGACGTACCCGGCTTTCAGTTTTCGCCGCATCGGGTCTCAATTCTCCCTTTGAGGTTATTAGAAATTTGGGAGAGAGGGGAATTCCCCTCTCCCGCGCTGTCGTCATTCAATACAAACGAAGAAATTCTAAGAATTTGATCCAGATACGCGAAGAAAAACTTTAACGAGATTCCTTATAATTTTTTTGAACCCTGACTTTCGCGATACCTTCTTTATTTTCAGAATTTTGACCGGACCGGAATCTCCGCCGGTTTCGGGTTAAATTGGATAACTGCGCGCCTTAGGGCGCTGGAGACAGGACAAACGGCGCGACACGCGCAAACGCCTCGTCGCGCTGCCGCGCGTCCGCCTCAATCGTCAGCAGTTCATCCCATAGCGCGCGGAAATATTCCCAGGTAATATGCGCTTCCCAACCGGCGCGTTCCGTCAGCTCGGCCGCCAAATCCCAATTACCGAGCCAAGCCGCGGCGCGGATAAACGGAGTAAATTCGACCGGTTTCAGCGGGTTCCATTCATTGGCAACGACCTGATCATAAAACGTCAGCGCCGTCGCGTAGTCCCGCTGCGCGACGGCAGCGGCGGCGTTTTCGTAGGCGTAACACCAATCATGGCGATATTCGCTGCCGAAAAGGGCGGGATTCAGCTTCCAATCGGAATTGTAGACAATCCGGTCCGGATTCTGATATTGGATCAGATTCTTCGTCGCCGGAGCGATATACGGATTAAATTGATCCAGGTCTTCTAATACCCAAAGACAGCGATCCCACTCGCCCTTCGTCAGCACGATATTATCGCCGTATTCGGCGCGAAAATCATAAATCTTAACCTGCTGCGTCAGCGGCAGCCGGTTTTGAAACTCATACGCAAAATCGCCCTCGCCGCCAACAAAATACCAGTACGGCGTCGGGGTCAAGCCTGTCCCTTTTCCGTACATCTCCAAAACCATCGTACCGTCCGCCCAGCCGCCCAAAAATGAAGCGATAATTCCGTCGCCGATAAACGCCGTATTCGGCTTCGCGTCCGGGACGCGCCAATAGAGCTGCCATTGAAAATCCTGCTGATTCTCCCATGCGTTTCGATAATCAAACGAATTGACAATCTGGAAATTAACCGCAATCGCGCAAAGCCCCGATAATACGATGACCCGCAACACCGGACCACGCAGGAAGCGGTAAAAAAACGCCGGAATCAGAAGCGAAAGTCCCAAAAACGCTGGAATCAGGAAACGGTCATGATAAAGAAAGTCGGTCGAGGGATTCCGATCGATCGCCATTCCGGGAAGAAAGCCTAAAACCGTCAAGACCGCACCGAAAAGGACGACCGCGCCGGATTCGGAATCGGACGGAGCCGAGCCTCGATCATCGCTGTCTGATCGGGGGTGAAGAACCAGAAAAACGAAAGCGGCGAACCCGGCCGCCAAGCCGACCCGTTGCGACACGATTGAAAAATCGATCCGACTCGGCCGGACACTCCGATACCAAACGCCCCAAATCGACTCAGCCGCGTATTGGAAAAACATCTGCGTCAGATACAGCGCGAAATCAAACGGATTGTCAAATTCCGCTATCCAATTCAGCGTATTCCGATCCGCGACCAATTTCGGCATCACGCCGAAACGCGCCGCAAGATATCCCGCCAACACAACTGCATACGGAAGATAAAGCCGGAACGATTTCAGGATCCGCTCCCGAACCGGCGCGCTCCCGCCGGCAAGGATCAGGATCAAAACAAAACGCGCCGCCTCAACCGGCAGGTAATATTCCGTCATTAACAGCTGCACCGCGCTTAAGATCACCGCCATAGCCGTCATGAAAATGGATTGGATGCGGCGTTTTGTCTTAAGGCTTCGCGCCGTCAGCCAAAACGAAAACGTCACCAGCGCGCCCTGAATCCAAATCTGGTTATAGGCGATCGAAAACGCCTGATGTTTAAAAAATGGAAAGATAGCGAAAAGAATACTTGAAAAAACCGCGGTCTCGTTGCGCTTTGGCCAAACTGTTCGAACCAGCAGCCATAGTCCGATTCCGCCCAAATAACGCCAGAATAACGACCAGAGCTGCCAACCGAGCCGGTCATAACCAATCAGCTCGAAACCCAATCCGATTACGTAAGGCAGCAGACCCGGACGGCTATCGTCAAACGCATACGCCTGAAGCGCCGGGAACCCGCCTTGATGATACGCGGAAATATAAAGCCAATCGTCTAAATAAAACCCGACCGACCGAACCTGAAACGTCCATGTTAGGATAAAAATCAGTAATAGCGTCACCGGGAACAAAATCCCGAAGAAGAGTCGATAACATTGTTTCATCGTCAAACGATCCCAGCAAACTCCTTAAAATAAGCTCGACTGATCTTATTTTACACGCGAATTCAGGTCAAAAGCGTTACAGAGGATTACGGGCCGGGTTTTCGCGTTGAACGGCTGATCGCGATCCGTTCCGTAGCAATCAGCAACGTCAGTCCGATCACCAGAATCGCAGCCGGGATCAGCAGCTGACTCAGCTTCGTTGCAATCAACCCAATCAGCGGCGGAATCAGCAGCGAACCGATATACGCCGCCGCCATCTGGTACCCCATGACTTCCTGTGCGTCGTGAACGCCGAAGCGAAGCGGCGTATCATGCAATATACATGGAAAAATCGGCGCTGAGCCGAACCCGGCTAACAGGAAGCAGCCGACCCGGACCGGGACCGGCAGCGGCAAAATGACGCCGATCGTAGCGGCGACGACCGTCAGCGATCCGAAACGGATCAACTCGGAATTCGTAAAACGCATCGATAAAAAACCGGAGAAAAACCGCCCCAGCGTAATTCCGGTCACATAAAACGAAACCCATCCGGCCGCTTCAGCCGGCGTAAAACGGAAAGCCGCGATCAGGTAAGTCGCGCCCCAGAGAATGTAACTCTGTTCGACCGAACAATAGCAGAACATCGACAGCAACGCTCCGAAAAAACCTTTTCGACGATATAAAGGCCGGCGATCGTTCGTTTCAGCGGGACGGCTTTCGAATTCCTTCGTCAGCGCATGTTCCGCATTGCGCAGCGCCATCTTATCCCAAAGCGGCAGGCTCATAAAAACGATCGCGGACAAAAAGAATTGGACCGAAGCGATGACAACATACGCCGTTCGCCAACCCGATCCAAGCGTCAGCAGGATCGACAGCAGGATCGGGCTGGTCATCGCGCCCAAGCCCCAGAAACTGTGCAGCCAGGACATGTGCCGCGATTCATAGTGTTCCGCGACATATTCGTTCAGACCCGAATCAATCGCGCCGGCTCCAAGCCCATACGGAAGCGCTAAGATCATCAGCAGCCACGGCGATTTCGCCAGTCCAAAGCCCAACATGCTGGCGGCAGTCAGAAAAACGCTGACGAGCGTGATTTTCGCCGTCCCAATCCGTTTAATCAGGTGGCTGGCAAAAATCGCAGAGGTAATCGTTCCCGCCTGGATACACATGAAAACCAAACCTGCAAAATCAACCGACGCGCCGATTTCCGGACGCATAACCGGCCAAGCCGCGCCTAAAAGCGAATCGGGGAGCCCCAAACTAATAAACAAAATATAGATTAAACAAAGAAAAGCAGTCGCCATGAGTATCTCTTTTCATTCGGTACAGCAATAACAGCCGCTAATTATTATAGACGCGCCGCATATCCGAACAAACAGGAAATGACAAGGCTGACCCGGCATTCGGCGAAGACGTATGATTTTTATCCGCCGAAGCGAAAGACATACCGCGATCCCGTATAATATAAATCTGACCGCGTTCGCGAACCGGATAAAGCAACGCAAACGAACGGAATCGAAAATCATGCGGAGATGCAAAAAATGAGTAGAAAAGTAGCCTTAGTCACTGGCGCAGCAATCGGTATCGGCAGGGCGGTGGCTTATGAGTTGGCAAAGACCGGCTTCGACGTAGTCGTAAATTACAATACCCACAAACAGGAAGCGCAGACCCTCTGCACGGAAATTGAAAAAATCGGGCGGAAAGTTTATCCGATTCATGCCGATCTGGGTAAGATGGACGATTTATACGCAATGTTCAAAATCATTGACGAACAAAAATTAAAGCTCGACGTACTGGTCAACAACGCCGGCGTATCCGAATCGATGCCGTTCCTGGAAGTCACGGAAGATCATTTTAACCGAATCACATCCGTTGATTGGCGCGGCGTTTTTTTCTGCGCCCAGCTTGCCGCGCAACGCATGGTCGCCGACGGGACGCAGGGCGTCATCGTCAATATCTCCTCGAATCACGTCGAAGGCTGCTGGCCGAATTCGACAGTCTACGCCGGCGCGAAATCGGCCGTATCGAAATTTACGAAAAACGCCGCTATGGAACTGGCGCGGACGGGGATCCGCGTCGTCGCGGTCGAACCCGGCTATACCGCGGTCGAACGTTTATCGACCGACGAATTTGACCGCGCGAAGGAAAAGCTGCCTTTGGGGCGTTTTGCGACCGCGGAAGAAATTGCTCATGCGGTTTTGTACGTTATCTCCGATAAAGCTGCCTACATGACGGGCAATATTTTACGGATCGACGGCGCGGCGACGCTTCCCGTCGTCGCTGAAAACGACTTCGCGGATTAGGCGAATGAGCGTTCAGTCCTACCCTTCAAGCCGATCGAATCATGAGCCGTTCCGCTTAGCGGAAGGGCCAGTCTGGATCGCCGAGCGGAACGCGTTCATTTTCGTTGATATTGAAGGGAAAGCGGTATGCGAATGGGCGCCGAATACGCCCGCGTCCGTTCGCCGCATCCCAGCGCCGGATTTCGTCGGCTTCATCGTTCCGATCAACGCGCAGAACGTCCTCGCCGGCGTCCGCAATACGCTGATGATCCTTGATCTCGAATCCGAAACTTTCGAGCCTTATCTGCGCCTGAACCTCGATCCCAGGCTGCGCTTTAATGACGGGAAATGCGGTCCGGACGGATCTCTTTACGCCGGCGTCATGGCGATCGATCAAAACGATCCGGAAGCGAAAGGGTTCGGCGCGCTCTTCGTTATCCGCGCCGGAACTATCCTCCAAGTCCTGCAAGGAATGACGATCCCGAACGGAATCGCCTGGAGCCCGGACCGCGCGACGCTCTACCATACCGATACACCGACGCAATCCGTTTTCGCTTACGATATCAACGCCGACACGACGCTCACGAACCGCCGCGTCGCGTTCTCGATTCCGAAAGAATCCGGCTGTCCCGACGGCTTCTGCGCCGACGACGACGGTAACCTATGGATCGCGTTATGGGGCGGACGGAAAGTCTGCCGTTTCGATCCGAAGACCGGATCGGTCAGCGCCGAAATTCCTGTCAACGGTTTGCATGTCAGCTGCGCTTCATTCGGGGGGAAAGAACGGGATTTGATGATGATCACGAGCGGCTCGTCCGAAATCGACAGCGGAGCCATCTTTTACGCGAAACTGCCGATTCATGGACCGGAACCATTCGCGTTTCAGTTGAATCCGTAAATTGAGTTCCGAGTCGGTCCGGGGTGACGCGAATTTATCCGGTCATTTTCTTTCAAACAAAGCGGAGAAAAACCGAAAACAACCGCCGGATCCCCGCCGAATCTAACTTGAATCAGATTATAATGAACCATGAAATAAGCGATCATCCGTTCGGCGCCGGGATACGGAATCGACGGCGAAGACTGTAAAAAGCCTGGAAGGAGTTTTTTGATCAAAATGGAGCGCGGATCCGATTGTTATAACAAATACGTCAAAATCCTGAAAAAGGAACTGATGCCGGCGATGGGCTGTACGGAACCGATCGCGGTCGCCTACGTCGCGGCAAAAGCGCGCGAAATTCTCGGGAAAAAACCCGAAAAAGTCATTATTCAAGCCAGCGGAAATATCATTAAAAACGTTAAATCGGTTGTCGTCCCGAACACGGCCGATCTCAAAGGGCTTCAAGCCGCGGCGGCAGCTGGGATCGTCGCCGGAGATTCGTCGAAACTTCTCGAAGTTATCAGCGTCGTCAGCGCCGATCAGAAAAAAGAAATCGCGAAATACCTTGAAAAGAAAATTATCACGACCGAGTTTCTCGACAGCGGGATCGTTTTCGATCTGATCGTATCCGTTTACGCGGGAGAGGAATCGGCGAAAGTCCGAATCGTCAATGAGCATACGAATATCGTCCATATCGAAAAGAACGGCGAAACGCTGATGGAAAAACCGGTCGCCTGCGGATTCGTGACGTCCGACGACGCCGATCGGATGAGCGTCGACGAAATTCTCGATTTCGCGCGCAGCTGCGATATTGACGACGTTCGCGACGTCATCGCCCGCCAGATTGAGTTCAACAGCGCCATTGCCGAAGAAGGACTCAAAAACGAATGGGGGGCGAATATCGGGAAAGTCATCCTGTCCGGCAACAGCGAAGATGTCCGCGTTCGCGCGAAAGCCAAAGCGGCCGCCGGCTCGGACGCACGCATGAGCGGCTGCGAACTGCCGGTCGTGATCAATTCCGGAAGCGGGAATCAGGGAATTACCGTCTCCGTCCCGATTATTGAACACGCCAAAGCGTATAACGCTCCGGAAGAAAAACTCTACCGCGCGCTGATCATGGCGAACCTGTTAGGACTTCATCAAAAAGCGGGAATCGGCAGGCTCTCCGCTTATTGCGGCGCCGTCAGCGCCGCCTGCGCGTCCGGCGCGGGAATATCCTATTTGCTCGGAGAGGACGACGACTTTATCAAGCATGAAATCGTCAACTGTCTGGCAATTACGTCGGGAATCGTCTGCGACGGCGCGAAACCCTCCTGCGCCGCGAAAATCGCTACCTCGATTGACGGCGCTTACCTGGCGATCGACATGACGAAAAACAAGCAGCAATTCTACGGCGGAGACGGAATCGTCAAAAAAGGAATCGAAAATACGATCTCGAGCGTTTCGAAGCTCGGACGCGAAGGCATGAAAGAAACCGATAAGCAGATCCTGAAGATCATGATTGAAGACGAAGGATAGCGGGACCGATCGTTCCCATCGCGCACTCGTTCAATTTCTACGACATCTCGGAACCGGACTTTCGCGTCCGGTTCTTTCTTTCGGTTTATTCTCCGTTGTTTAGGATTGCTGTCATATCTAATGCAGGACAAAAATCATCATCCGACCCTCTATAATTAAGCCAGCCGAAATAAAACTCAACAAATAGTAAAGAAGGTCTGAAAGAAAATGGCGAAACAGATTTATTTAAAGAACGCAACGGTTTTGACCATGGACAGCCAGGATCAGGTTTACGCCGGCGGCGGCGTCCTGATCGAAGGCGATCGAATTAAAGCCGTCGGGAAAATCGACCCGGCCCAACTCGAAATCGGAGCGGAAATATTCGATCTGAACGGGAAATATATCCTCCCCGGATTTGTCAATACGCACGTGCACACTTCGCAGCAAATCAGCCGCGGCGTCGGAGACGACGTAGATTTTATAACATGGCTTCATAAACGTATGTGGCCGTTTGAAAGCAGCATGAACGAAGAAGATTCCTACGTCTCAACGCTCATGTGCTGCCTCGAGCAAATCCGTTGCGGCGTAACCAGTTTCGCCGAACCCGGCGGACAATTCGTATCCGGGATGGTGCGAGCCGTCGCGCAGGCTGGACTGCGGGCCAAATTGGCAAAGTCGGCAATGGATTGCGGCGAGGGGCTTCCGGAAATCTGGCGGCGAAGCGCCGACGAAGAACTCGATCAGCAGGTCGCCGACTTAGAGCGTTTCCATAATACGGCGAACGGCCGCGTTCAAATCTGGTTCGGACTCAGAACGATTTTCAACAACAGCGACGAGCTCATCATCCGAACGAAAGAGCTGGCGGACCGGTACGGCGTCGGCGTCCATATGCACGTCGCGGAAGCGAAATCCGAAATCGAATATACCCAAGCCAAGTATGGCGAACCGACCGTAACCCACCTGCACAAGCTGGGCGTTTTAGATAAAAATCTGCTCGCCGTTCATACAGTCTGGCTGACGAATGAGGAAATTGACCTGTTGAAACGGTACGACGTAAAAGTGTCGCACAATCCCGCCTCCGCCATGCGGGTCCTGGGTTTTGCAAAAATTCCCCGGATGCTGAAAAAGGGCGTCTGCGTTTCGATCGGGACCGACGGCGCTTCATCAAGCAACCGAATGGACATCGTTGACGAGATGTGGCTGACTTCGCTGATCCATAAAGGCTGGCGGCTTGACCCAACCGTCGTCCCGTCCGAAGATATTTTACGTATGGCAACGAAAAACGGCGCCCGCGCATTGCTTGACGACGATCGCTGCGGAAGCCTCGAAGCGGGGAAGAAAGCCGATTTAGTTATTGTCAACCCGCGCGGTCCGTCGATGATGCCGGTGAATGATCCGATCGCAGCGTTGGTCACAGCCATGCATTCAAGCAACATAGAAAGCACCATGTGCGACGGGAAATGGCTGATGAAAGACCGGGTCATTCTGACCCTCGACGAAGAAGCAATTTTAGACGAGGCTCAGGCACGGGCCAAAGCGATCTACGCGCGGGCGGGGATCAACCTTCCGGATCGCTATCCCGTCATTCGCTAAACATCATATTCGGAACAGAAAATTCATCGCTTAATAAAGATGGGAGATCAAACATGAACGAAAAATTATTATCGACAGCAAGCGGAAAAACGCCGGCCGATATCGTCGTAAAAAACGGGAAATTGGTTAACGTTTACACGCGCGAGATTTACGACGGCGGCGTCGCTATCAGCGGAGATACAATCGCCGCAGTCGGAGATGTCGATTATTGTATCGGCGCGGGAACAAAGGTAGTCGACGCGAACGGCAACTATATCACGCCGGGTTTTATCGACGGACATATTCATCCGGAAAGCACCAGCCTGGCGATCCGCTCGTTCGCGGAATTGGTCCTGAAACATGGAACGACCGTCATAATGACCGATCTTCACGAAATCGGCGTCGTCGCCGGGATCGAAGGGATTGAAGCCGTCCTGGAAGAAGCCGCGGAAACGGATCTCAAACTTTACTTCGTCGTTCCTTCCCACGTTCCGTTCGCACCGAACCTTGAAACGAGCGGGGGCCATTTTAATAATGAAATTATCCGCGAAGCCTTAAAACGGCCTGACGCCGTCGGGCTGTCCGAAATTGTCGGACCGTATATTTTAGCCGGATTCCCCGATCTCATGCGATCTATCGAACTGGTTAAATCTATGCCCGGGAAAACCTGCCAGGGCCACTTGCCGGACATGTCCGGTCCGGCGCTGAATGCCTGTTTAGCCGCCGGCGTGACCACAGATCATGAATCGCTCGGACCGGACGACGCGGTAAGCCGGCTGCGCAACGGCTGCCATGTCATGATCCGCGAAGGATCGGCGGCGCGCGGATTAAAAGACTGCATCGCGCCGATCCTGGAAAAGAAAATGGATACCTCGAGAGTCAGCGTTATCACGGACGATCTTCACACCGTCGACGCGGTCGAGCAGGGGCACTTGGACAACGCCATCCGCGTCGCGCTCGAAGCGGGCGTCGACTACGCCGCCGCGATTCAGATGGTCACGCTGAACGCGGCGCGCGCGTTCCATCTCGACGACGAAATCGGCGGGCTGGCGCCGGGACACCGCGCCGATATAAACATTACAACCGGACCGGAAGATTTTAAAGTCCTGAGCGTCATCGCCGGGGGAAAACCGATCCTCGACAACGGTAAAATGCTGGTTTCGTACCCCGCGGCGGATCATCAGCCCTGCCTGCTGAACACAACCCGGCTGAAAAACCCGATTACAGCGGAGAGTTTCAAATTACGCGCTCCGGACGGAGCGAAGAAAGTAAAAGTACAGGTCATGGACACGCTGCCCTGGATCCCGATTACGGAAGGCCGCGAAGCCACGCTGCCGGTAATCGACGGGTATGTTGCCTGCGACGTGGATCAGGATATTCTCTATATCGCGCAGGTCGAACGATACGGGAAAAACGGGAATATCGGAAAGGCTTTCATGGGCGGATTCCATTTGAAAGCGGGAGCGATCGCTTCTTCCGTCGGGCATGACAATCACAATATTATCGTTATGGGAACCAACTTTGACGATATGGCGGTCGCTGTGAACCGTCTCGTCGATATCGGCGGCGGTCAGATCGTCGTTCTCAACGGAGAAATCAAAGCGGAAATCCGCTATCCGATCTGCGGACTGTTATCCGATCTTCCGGCCGAAGCGTTAGCCGAAGCGAAGAAAAAATTGAACGCTGAAATTCACGCTTTAGGAAGCCCGATCCGAATTCCGTTCATGTTCCTTTCGTTTATCTGCCTGGCGGCGATTCCGACTTACGCGATAACTGATAAAGGCTTTATTAACGTCCTGACACAGCAGGTTATCGACCCGATCCTGGGGATCGTCGCCTGATCCCGCCTGCCCGACGAAGAGCGGAGCGAAAAACCAGAGTGCAACGGCATGGAAGACGGGGATTTTCTCAGGAAGATCCTCGTCTTCCGCATAAAACGGCTCAAAATCGGCGCACTGAGGCTCCCGCATGTTTCAGCGCGGAATCCTCGTATTTACAATTCGTCTATTCTAATTTCCACCATATCCTATTATAATTCTCCCATAAACCCCGAATCGCGGAACGACCGTCCGGATTCCCGCATATATTTTGAGGAGATTTTGAAAATCATCATCATCGGC
>DAOUFC010000082.1:0-20638 GCA_034430295.1 Flexilinea sp. | reverse complement strand
CGACGTCGTCTGTCTCGATATCAGTCAGGGATGCGTCGCTTTCGTCGTCGGTTTGATGGAAGCCTTTCTGATTCTTGATCATCTGGAGACAGGAAAAAAAGCGCTCGTCTTTGCGACCGACGTCCTCAGCAAAAAAGTTTCCAAACAGGACCGCAACAGCTATCCTCTTATTGGCGACGGCGCCGGCATCGCGGTCGTTGAAAACGATCCGAGCGCAAAAGATATTCCATTCGTGCTGCATAACAACGGCGCGATGGGGAAAGCGTTAATTATCCCTGCCGGCGGTTCTCGAATGCCAAGTAACGCCGAAACTGCCGAGATGCGCGATTTTAACGGCGACGGCAACCTGCGCTCCCTCGATAATCTGACCATGGACGGAACAGGCGTATTCAACTTTGTCCAAAGCGAAGTCCCGCCGATGATCAACGAATTGCTCTCCGATCAGGATCTGTCGATTGAAGATATCGATTGGTTCCTTTTTCACCAGCCGAATAAATTCATGCTGCGAAAATTAGCCGAAAAAATCGGGATCCCGTATGAAAAAATGCCGATGAATCTGGTTGAGAATTTTGGAAACTCAAGCGGCGCGACGATCCCGATCTGCCTAACGTTTAACCTGGCCGAAAAAATGAAAGAGAACGTTTATCGCTGCTGTCTCGCCTCGTTCGGGTCGGGATTAACTTGGGGCGCGATGATTGTTGAATTAGGGAACTTGGATGTCTGCGAACTGCTCGTTTCAAATTGCTGAAATCACCGGGTATCAGTTCCCGTTTGAACCGATCAAGTCAAACATGTTCGCGCTGGTTTGCGATGATGACGTTCTCGCGATTGATGCGAATATTTCGCCGGAAGGGCTGGAATTTATCCATAAGCACGCGGCCAAAAATTGGATCGCGATTTTTACTCATGAACATTTCGATCATATCTCTGGACTGAATACGCTGAGAGACGAGTGCGGTCGGGTAACCGTCATCGCTTCAGCCCAAAGCTCCGCGAATTTTGCGCATATGCGCCGAAACATGTCAGCGCATTACGACGCGCTTTTTGTGATGAAAGATGAAGAAACGCAAGCCCTTGCCAGATCGATCGTCCCGAACGGATACCAAGCGGCTCCGGCCGATTTTCGTTTCAGCGGAACGCTCGAATTCGATTGGCATGGGTTGAGCGTAAAACTTCAATCGACGCCCGGGCATACCAAAGGCAGTATCTGTATCTTGGTCAACGAAACGCATATTTTCACCGGGGACACGCTCGTTAACGGCTTTCCTGCCGTAACGAAACTTCCGGGCGGGAGCCGAAAAGATTATCAGGAATTTGCGTTGCCGTTTTTGAATTCGCTGCCGGAAGACGCGCTGATTTACCCCGGCCATGGAGAAATCGCGCCGCTACGCGAAATTGACTTCGCGCGGACAGAACCGATATCCTGAGCGGGAAAGCGGATAGTCGGGTTATGATGCCGCTGATTTATATGAACGGAAGACTTCAACGGCATCATCCAAATTACATGTTTCCTGAAACCTGTCTCCTTCGTCGTCAATATATTCAAACTCAAATGAATTGAATCCGGGGATTATGACAACAACGACGCCAAACAGTCCGTCTTTCATTTTGACAACATTATATTCGTTAAAATCTTTCCATGTCATGAGCATATCTTCCCCTTTTCCGCATGATGGCATTGAACCGCCTCAATTTTTTCAGACGTCCCCTTAGCGTTATCATAAATCCATAAATCCATACTTCGCCATAGCGCATATTCCGCGCCGAACATTCCTCATCACAAAACCTTTCCAACCGATAAAAACCATGATAAGATTCAATCCAGGTAGAGGCGCGCCGCATCATCAGTAACCGGATTCTCGACAGGTTCCGCAAACCGAATCCGGCGAAAGGGATCGGCGCCGAAGATGACGCGCGCGGAACGCGTCTTCTGGGCGGACGGAATAAGATACGTCCGACTGTCGCAGCAATGCGGAGCGCTATCGTTATCCGGTATTTCCTTTTCGAAAATGGATAAAGAGCAGCTGGTCCGCACCGAAGACCAGCTGCTTTCGTTTTATCCGACCGGATCCGAACGAGAGCCAACCGAATCGTATTATCTTTTTTGGAGGCTAATCTCATGAACCGACCTATTTTTGAAGGTATCGCCACCGCGCTGGTTACGCCGTTAACCGAAAGCGGGATCAATTTCGACCAGTTCGGAACGCTGATTGACTGGCAGATTGAATCCGGGATCGACGCGCTCGTCATCTGCGGAACGACCGGTGAAAGCTCAACGCTGACCGACGAGGAACATCGCGCGGCGATCGAATTCGCGGTCAAACGCGCCGCCCGCCGCGTCCCGATCATCGCCGGCACAGGATCGAACCACACCGATTACGCGATTGACCTGACCCGCTTTTCGTGCGAAGCTGGAGCGGATGCCTGTCTTGTCGTAACCCCTTACTACAACAAAGCGACGCAAAAAGGGCTGGTTAAATACTACACCGATGTCGCCGACGCCAGCACGAAACCGATCATTGTCTATAACGTCCCCTCGCGAACCGGCGTCAATATCGAACCGTCAACCTATGCCGATATGGCGGATCATCCGAGAATCAGCGCGATCAAAGAAGCCAACGGCAACATTTCAAAGATCGTCGAAACGTCCCGACTGATCCGTGGGAAGATGGACCTTTATTCAGGGAACGACGACCAGATCGTACCGATCCTGTCCATGGGCGGAAAGGGCTGTATCTCCGTGCTGTCGAATATCCTTCCGGAGCGAACGCAGCAAATCTGCCGCCGGTTCTGGAACGGCGATTTTCAGGGGGCGGCAGAACTTCAGGGAGACCTGATGCCGTTGATCAACGCGCTGTTCTGTGAAGTTAATCCGATCCCGGTCAAAGCCGCCGTTGCCGCCATGGGTTATTGCGAAAATATCGTACGCGCGCCGCTGACCGCGATGGAACCGGCAAACTATGAAAAGATGATCGCGCTGATGCGCGCGGAAGGGTTGAACGTATGAGAATTATCCTTAATGGCGCGGACGGTCGGATGGGCCGGGAAGTCCGCCGAATCATCGAAACCGGTTACCGCGGCGCGGAACTCGCCGCGGCCGTCGACCCGGGCGCATCCGACAAGCGTATCCATACGAAGTTAAACGATTTCGACCAGGAAGCTGACGTTATCGTTGATTTTTCTCATCCCGGCGCGCTGCCGGATCTGATCGACTACGCGACAAAACGAAGGCTGCCGCTTGTCATCGCCACCACCGGGCATAATGAAACCGATTTAATGCGGATTCATGACGCGGCGCAAATAATTCCGGTTCTTCAGTGCGCGAATACGTCGATTGGTATCGTCCTGATGGTCCAACTGGTAAAACGTGCCGTCGCCGCTTTTCCGGAAGCCGATATCGAAATTATTGAAACCCATCACAACCGCAAGGCGGACGCGCCGAGCGGAACCGCGCTCCTCCTCGCCCGGGCGATTCAAACCGTCCGGCCGGACGCCAAAATCGTCAGCGGCCGCAGCGGAGCCTCCAAACGCAGCCCGCGCGAAATCGGTATATCCGCCGTACGGCGCGGAAATATCGTCGGAACTCATGAAGTTCTGATTTCGACCGATACCCAGACACTGACGCTGACGCATGAAGCGCATAACCGCGCCCTTTTCGCGGAAGGCGCGATCGTTGCGGCCGAGTTTATTTGCCGTCAGGAGCCCGGATATTATTCGATGGATGATCTGTTTGCGCAGGACGGAATATAAACATGACGACGCAGGAAAAACGAACCGGTCCAATCCGCATTGGAATCGCCGGTTACGGGAATCTCGGAAAAGGCGCCGAAAACGCGATTGCGTCGGTTCCGGACATGAAATTAACCGCCGTCTTCACGCGCCGTGATCCGGCCGCAATCCGGCTCAAAACGCAGAACGTTCCGGTTTTTCCGTTGGATCAGGCTGCGTCATGGAAAAACGATATTGACGTTTTGATTCTCTGCGCCGGGAGCGCGGTCGATTTACCCGAGATG
Organism: Flexilinea sp.; assembly: GCA_034430295.1. Lineage (GTDB taxonomy): Bacteria > Chloroflexota > Anaerolineae > Anaerolineales > Anaerolineaceae > Flexilinea. The sequence goes on along the minus strand of DAOUFC010000082.1, from coordinate 16,625 downwards.
ACGCCCGCGCTCGCCGAATATTTTAACGTCATCGACAGTTACGACCATCACGCTCGGATCGACGATCATTTCAATAACGTCAACGCTGCGGCGGAAAAGAGCGGAACGCTGGCGCTGATCTCCGCCGGCTGGGATCCCGGATTATTCTCGCTGATCCGCCTGTATAACGGCGCGATTTTCCCGAACGGGAACGATTATACTTTCTGGGGGAAGGGCGTCAGCCAAGGACACAGCGACGCGATCCGGCGGGTTCCCGGCGTCGCCGACGCGCGCCAGTATACGATTCCGGTTGAATCCGCGCTCGAACGCGTTCGAAACGGCGATAATCCGCAACTATCGACGCGCGAAAAACATGTTCGGCACTGTTACGTCGCCGCGGGAGACGGAGCCGACCGCGGCCGAATCGAGCGGGAAATCAAAACCATGCCCGGATATTTCGCCGATTACGATACGACGGTTCATTTTGTAACAATCGAGACGTTGCGGCGCGATCATCTCGGGCTGCCGCATGGCGGAACCGTTTTCCGCACCGGGACAACGGGAACGGACGCGCCAAAACCGTACCTGATCGAGTATCATGTCGAAATGGCGTCAAATCCGGAATTCACCGGCGCCGTCCTGGTCGCTTACGCTCGCGCGGTATACCGAAAAGCGCGGCGCGGGGAAACCGGCTGCAGGACCGTTCTGGATATTGCGCCGGCGGAACTCTCTCCCCTGCCTGGCGATACGCTGCGAAGAGAATTGATATAAGTAAGTTATCAGGTTATCGAATCGCCGTCACGGAAACCATCCAGTGACGGCGATTGTTTTATCGGGCAGATCGATCAAAACAATCGTGAATTTCGATTAAAATTCTGAAACCGAAGAATCAAATTTACGGACAGACACCGAAGGAGAAGTTATCCCATGCCTTTTTTTATCGTCCGAGATGAATTGAACGACTTACCGGTCGACGCGGTCGTAAATTTTCAGCAACCTGTGAAAAATCCTGTTCGCTCCGGTTTCGGTTCATTCTTGACGCGAATCGGGGCTGTTTTCAAACCCAACCGCAAGGCGACGGCAAAAATCCGGAACGGAAAAAATCCGCGCGGGAAAACGCTGATACAAGTTTCCGAGCCAATTTTTAATCCGGAGCGGCCGGAAGAATATCGCCGCGATCTTTTCGAATCCTATCAAACCGTGCTGAAGCTCGCGTATGAAAAGCGTTTTTTATCAGTCGCGCTGCCGTTGTTATTCAATGATCGAAGCGCGAACCCAAGCCGAAACGAATCGTTCGGAATCGCTTCCGCCGCAATTCGGACGTTCCTGGCCGATCATGAGGCAAATATCTATCTATCGCTCGGATCGTCAGGATTCGCGCTCCCGATCTCTCTCGGGAACCGCATTGAAAAATTTCTTTCCGCCAATTTTGAATCGGAAGAAGAAACCTTCGCGCTAAGCCTCGAAGATTCGGAGCTTTTCAGGCCCGACTTAGCGTCGTCCGATTTCAAGCGCGCCGAAGATCTCTCGACCGATTTTCCCGTCGACGCAGATGAAGCGGACGAAAGACCGGATCGGGCTGAAATCCGATTGAGAAAACTGAAGATTGAACCGTCCTCCAGAACGATAAGAGGCTATTCCCCGCAGGATCGGCCGCTCGATATTGATAAAATCTTTGACCAAATTGAAGAATCTTTTTCAAGCGCACTGTTAAGCCTCATCGATGAAAAAGGGATGAGCGATGTCGAGGTCTATAAACGCGCCAACCTCGACCGGCGGCTGTTCTCAAAGATCAGGAACCAAAAAGGCGACTATGTCCCAAGGAAGTCGACCGCAATTGCGCTCGCGATTGCCATGAAACTGGATTTGGACGAAACGAAACGCTTACTGTCCTGCGCCGGCTATTCCCTCTCGCACAGTCAGAAATTCGACGTCATCATTGAGTACTTCATCAAAAATAAAAAATTCGATATTTTTGAAATCAACGAAACTCTCTTCGCTTACAAACAACCGCTGCTCGGACAAACCGCGTCTCGCTGAAATCAGTTCACAGCAGCCGCAAATGTCGCTTTGCAAGCGACCTGAAAGGTCGGTCTTTCGGCTATTCTTATTGAAAACAACGAAACCGGAGGACTTTATCATGAAAAACAAAATGACTGAACTGATTTTTATCCTGGATAAGAGCGGATCGATGAGCGGATTGGAAAACGATACAATCGGCGGATTTAATAACATGCTCGAACAGCAAAAAGCTGAGGAAGGAAGCTGCCGGATTACGACCGTTCTCTTTGATCATGAATACAACCTGCTGCATGACCGCCGCGATATCCGGCTGGTTCCCCCGATCACAAATAAGGAATATTTCGTCGGCGGATCGACGGCGCTTCTCGACGCGATCGGGAAGACGATTCACCGCATCAGATTATTCGATCCCATTCGTTCAGGCGAAACGGATCAGCGGAAAGTGCTGTTTGTGATTATCACGGACGGCGAAGAAAACGCCAGCCGTCAATTCACATGGGAACATGTTCGCGATCTCGTCGAAACGCAGCAATCCGCATACGGCTGGAAATTCATATTCCTGGGCGCGAACATAGACGCGATCACGACGGCTCGGGATTTCGGTATCCCCGACCGCGCGGCGCAAAATTTCCATGCCGACAGCCGCGGCGCCGGAATCGTGTTCGAGGCGCTCTCAGGATTGGCATCCGAATTTCGCAGCAAGCCGTCCGGAACTGAAATCGAGGACGATTGGAAAAAGTCCCTTACCGAAGATTTTCAGAACCGCGAATCAGATCGCTAAGAAAAATCACAGACAAAGAAGCAACGTAAACGCAACCATCCTCAATCCTTGTGGCTGCGTTTACGTTTACAATTCACAAAGAAAAAATCGTAAGTACCCAAATATCATTCCAGATCGATACGGTTAGATCATATCGAATATAATTTTTTCGAAATTTACCTTAGACGCACAAAGGATTATATATGGGAACGACAGTCGTAAAATTCGGCGGAACGTCGCTGGCTTCCGCGGAGCAAATCAGAAAAGCAGCGGCAATCATCCGCAGCAATCAAAACGGATGTTTCGTCGTCGCATCCGCCCCGGGGAAACGTTTCAGCGACGATATCAAGGTGACCGATCTCCTTTACGCCTGCTATGAAGAAGCGCGCGCCGGCGGCGATTTCCGCCCAACGTTCGACCAAATCAAAGAACGATTCGACACGATCATCCGGGACCTCGGCGTTGATCTCGATTTATCCGAAGACTACGCGAAGATCGAAGCGCATCTGGGGACACATCCGCATCGCGACACAATGGCCAGCCGCGGCGAATATTTAAATTCGAAAATCATCGCCGCCTACTTAGATTTCCCCTTCATCGATCCCGCGGGGCCAATCCGATTCGACGCCAACGGGCGCTTGGACGCCCAAAAGACCGACGAGGGGCTGCGGGCAGCGTTAAAGACGCTCAGCCGCGCCGTCATTCCCGGATTTTACGGCTCGCTTCCCAACGGAAATATTCATACCTTTTCGCGCGGCGGTTCCGACGTGACCGGAGCGCTCGTCGCGAAAGCCGTCCGCGCCGACGTTTACGAAAACTGGACCGATGTCGCCGGATTGAAAATCGCCGATCCGCGAATCGTCCATGAGCCGCGAACGATTCATGTCATCTCTTATAAAGAGCTGCGCGAATTAGCGTACATGGGCGCGACGGTGCTCCATGAAGACGCCGTTTTTCCGGTCCGTGAAGCTGGAATCCCGATCCATATCCGCAACACCAACGACCCTGACGCTCCGGGAACGATAATCGTTCCTGAAGCGCCGGCCGAAAAGCCGGACATTCCGATAACCGGGATCGCCGGACGGAAAGGATTCGCAATTATTTTTATTGAAAAAACAATGATGAATGCCGAAATCGGTTTCGGGCGAAAATGCCTGAGCGTCATTGAAGAATCGAAGGTCCCCTTTGAACACATGCCGTCAGGGATCGATACGTTGTCGATTATCGTTAACGGCGCCGAATTCAGCAAACACCGCCAAAAGGTCATCAATGGAATCAACGCCGCCGTTAAGCCAGATTCGATTTCGTACGAAAACGATCTGGCGCTGATCGCCGTCGTCGGGCACGGCATGCTGCGTAAAAAAGGACTATCGGCAAAAGTCTTCGGCGCGCTCGCTGACGCCGGCGTCAATATCCGCATGATCAATCAGGGCTCGTCCGAACTGAATATTATTATCGGGATCGACGAAGCCGACTATGAAACCGCGATCCGCGCGATTTATACCGCCTTTTACGCGTAAACCATAACAGAGCAAAAGAATTAAGCAGGACATTTCATCACGATTTTTGTGAATGCGGCCCTGCTTAATTCTTTTTTATTGGAAAATTTAAACGAAAGAGAATCCAGCTCATTGTGCCGTCAACGATCATAAAGACGGCAATTTTCCGCTTCTCGAAACATAATCAACGAGCAGCATGCAAGACCGAAGCAGAATTCCGAAAATTGAAAAAGGAGGGGGAATAGAAGATGAATAAAAAGAACGCGGCAACGATATACGCAGTCTTAGCAGCGACGCTTTACGCGATAAACGTGCCGTTATCGAAAATATTATTAAATTTTGTAGAACCAGCAATGATGTCCTCTTTTTTATATTTAGGAGCAGGGTTAGGGCTGTTTATTTACAGCTTCATGGAAATGAAATCAGGCAAAAATAAAGAAAAAGAGTCTTTGACGAAAAAGGAATTGCCTTACACGGTTGCAATGGTGGTTTTAGATATTATTGCTCCGATTTTGTTGATGATTGGGATTACAAAGACAACTTCGGCAAATGTATCCTTGCTGAATAATTTTGAAATCGTTGTGACGTCAATTACAGCTTTGATTGTCTTTAAAGAAGTCATTTCGGGAAGACTTTGGCTTGCTATTGTTTTAGTAACGATTGCGAGTGCCGTATTGAGTTTTGAAGGAGCGGATGCTTTTACTTTTAATCAAGGTTCATTATTTGTTCTTGGAGCCTGTTTGTGCTGGGGATTCGAGAACAACTGCACGAAGATGATCAGCAACAAAAGCTCTGTCGAAATCGTCGTAATTAAAGGGATTGTTTCCGGAATAGGCAGTCTGCTTGTTGCGCTGACGCTTGGAGAACATATCCCTGCATTCAAATGGGTAATATTAGCATTGATTTTAGGGTTTCTTGCTTATGGGTTGAGCATTAATTTTTATATTATGGCACAAAAAGATTTAGGAGCGGCTAAAACAAGCGCGTATTATTCGATTGCGCCATTTTTGGGCGTTGCGTTTAGTATGATACTTTTGGGGGAACGCTTGAGAACACAGTTTTATGTCGCTTTAACCATAATAATCATCAGCACTTATTTTATGATTAAAGATACAATCGAATTACAACATACACACGAGCATGAGCACACGCACACTCATGAACACCGACATGATGGTTTCGTTCACACGCATGAGCACACCCATACTCACGCACATATTCATATTCACGATGCAGATAGTGAAAACCATCTGCATGCCCATGAAAAAGAGATAAGCGAACACAAGCATATACATTATGCTTAACAGATTAGATGTTGTGGGGAAGAGCATCTGATTCATTTGGAAAAAGTAAACGTCAAAAACGTCTGGGACATTTTGCAACTGAATGTGTCAGAAGAGACGAAACGCAAAATTTCGGGAAGATTCAAAAATACAGAACAAACAGGTATTAGAACAAAATAAAAAATTGACAATTCTTATCAGGGGATACGAAAACGCTCCCCACGCATGGGGAGCGTTTTTATCATTCTGATTTCTGGCAGATTTAGAACGCCGGGGCGACAGAGCCTTTATAGGTTTTCTCGATAAAGGTCTTCATCGCGTCGGACGTCAGCGCATCGGCGATCGCAATCAGCTGCGGCAGCATCTGATCCCCGTCACGGACGACAAGAACGTTCGCGTACTTGACCGCGGCGTCGGAATCCTTCGATTCCTGCGCGATCGCGTCTTCCATCGTCAAACCGGCATCAAGCGCATAATTACCATTGATAACCGCCAGATCGACATCCTGGAGCGAAAGCGCGACCTGGGCCGCTTCGATCTCGACGATTTCGATTTTCTTCGGGTTCTCGACGATATCCTTCGCCGTCGCTTCGAGACCTTTCCCTTCAGCGATCTTCAAGAGTCCGTTCGCCTCGAGCAGGAGCAGCGCGCGCGCTTCATTCGTCGGATCGTTCGGAACGGCGATTTTCGCGCCGTCGGCTAACTTTTTAATCGAATCGGTCTTACCCTTATATAAGCCCATCGGTTCAAAATGAACCGCGGTCAGCGGAACGAGCGTCTTCCAATCGGCGTTCTTTTCAGATTCGGACTGATTGAAATCGTCCAGGTACGGCTGATGTTGGAAGAAATTCGCGTCTAACGATCCGTCCTCGAGCGACATGTTCGGCAGGACATAATCGGTAAATTCAACAATTTCCAAATTGATACCGATCTCGGCTAATTCATCTTTGACCGATTCGAGCATGGCAGCATGCGGAACCGGAGACGCGCCGACTTTGACCGTGATCGGGTTCTCTTTTGAAAATTCAGCCATAACTGCGAGGTCCTCAACAGCAGAACCGACCATCGCGGCGACGGCTTCCGATGCGGCGGCCATCGTCGCCTGAGCGTCTTCAACTGAGATTCCGGACATAGCGGCGACCGTCGCGGCCAATTCTTCCGGACTCGCTTCCGCTGCTGCGGCGACAGCTTCCGACGCAGCGGCCATAGCTGCCTGCGCATCTTCAGCCGAAATCCCGGAGACAGCGGCAAGCGTCGCGGCAAGTTCGTCGCTGTCAGCGCCTAAAACGGCGGACATCGTAGCTTCAGCTTCGTTCACCTCTGAAGTCGGAACTGCGGTCGGTTCAGCGCCGCAACCGGCAATCGCCAGCGACAACAGCGCAACGAATATGAATAACATTTTTTTCATCAATTCACCTCTGAAATCTTGGTTTGTAAACCGGAAATATTCCGGATTTTACACATTTCCCCAATCTGTACGGGAAACGATTATACCGAACTGACACGGTCTCCCGACATCGAGTAATTTTAAGCAGGATTTAAAACAATAACGAAAGATAATCTGAAATGATTACTGAATATTCCGCTTATCGACTTTCGCGGCGATCGTTCCCCCCAACCGCTGGAACAGCTCAACAATCAGGATCAGCAGGATGATCGTTACCCACATGATATCAGGTTGGCGGCGATAATAACCGTAACGGATCGCCAGATCGCCCAAACCGCCCCCGCCGACCGCACCGGCCATCGCGTAATAATTAATCAGACTGATAATCGTGATCGAAATTCCACGAATAATCGACGGCAGACTTTCAGGAAGCAGGATCTTGAAGATAATTTGAAACGAAGTCGCGCCCATCGCCTGGCCCAATTCAATCAAACCGCCCTCTACCTCGACAATCGACTGCTCGACCAGACGCGCAACGAACGGAATCGCCGAAACCGTCAGCGGCACGATCATCGCGTTCGGACCAATCGACGTCTGCATAATCATCCGTGTCAAAGGCAGAATCGCGACCAGCAAAATAATAAACGGGACTGATCGTCCGACATTAATAATCGAACTGAACGCTTGATGAACCGGGGCGTTCGGACGGATCGAATTCGGAGCGGTCACGACGACCAAGATCCCCATCGGAATCCCAATCAGATATGCGATAAACGTCGTCGTCAACGTCACGTACAGCGTCTGCCAAGTTGAAACAAGCAGAACATCCTTAAATTCAATCAGCAACGAACCCAAATGGCTAAAAAATTCCATAGTTCCCCCGCTCGCTCCGGTTCCCGTCTAATAACCGACGCGTAATCTCGACGCTTGAATTTAGAAGCACCTGTCCGATTTCTCCGGTATCGACGATCTTCGTACGATCAATAACCGCAACCTTGTTGCAGATTCGCTTGACGATCTCCATTTCATGCGTAATCATAACGATCGTCGTATGGAATTCCTGATTAATATCCCACAGCAGATCCAAAATCTGATTCGTAATCAGCGTGTCGAGCGCCGAGGTCGGTTCATCGCAGAGCAGGACGCTCGGCATCGTCGCCATCGCACGCGCGATCGAAACGCGCTGCCGCTGGCCGCCCGAAAGCTGTGAAGGGAAATTCCTCGCTTTATCGCTCAGGCCGACCAGTTTCATCAATTCTGCGACGCGCGACTGCATCTTCGTCTTTTCCACGCCGGCGATTTCGAGCGGAAACGCGATATTCCGCTCAACGCTGCGCTGCATCAGCAGATTCGGACTTTGGAAAATCATCCCGATCCGACGGCGGAAAGCTAAAAGTTCCGCGCCGGTCAAACGGACCGATTCTTCGCCCGCCAACTCACGAAACACGCAGGTTCCATCAACGATAATTTCGCCGCTCGTCGGTTCTTCCAACAAGTTAATACAGCGGACCAACGTCGATTTTCCCGCGCCGCTCATGCCGATAATTCCGAAGATATCGCTGCGGTCAATCGTCAGATCGACGTTGTCCAGGACGAGCAGATCTTCTTTTCCGTTTTTGAAAAGCTTGCTAAGCTGTCGAATTTGAATCATACGATCAAAAATTTCCCATCAAATTACGATAAAAAAAGGCTCTTCAAAAAGTCGAGAGCCTCATGCAAATCCACGATAATATCAAACTACGATATAGAATGATCAAAACATGAAGCAATACCGCCCCATCGGGCGGATCCGCATCAACATTCCGTCTCGATTCCATCCGCTAGTCTTCATATAATGAAGTTTATCCGAAATTTGATGAGCTAATTTCGAATCAAGCTCGAAATAATGACAGGGGAAGGCAGTTAGGAAATACAAAAAGAATCGCCAGTGAATAAAAATCTCCGTCAATATTTTACAAATAAAAACCGCTCGACAGGGTGAGCGATAAAATAAACTCAACTCTAACGCAACGAAATAACGAAGCGCCCCCAAGGGAATTCGAATCCCTGTTTTGGCCTTGAGAGGGCCACGTCCTGGGCCGCTAGACGATGGGGGCGAAGCGGATAAATTTTACCATGATTCTGTGAAAAAAAGAAAATCGCACAAAAGAACTGAGTTTTTAATGAAAAGAGCCGGATACAGAGAAATAAAGGCAATGGGAATTACCATCTTCTCGTTAAACTGATTGCAACTAGCATCTTATAAAAAAGTAAATGCACCCCCAAGTGTTGATTACCGCAGCGTTTACTTTTACCAGCTCTCACTTCCAAATTAATTAGTCATTTCTGACGAGTAAATGCCTCGACAAATCGAAACCGCAAGATAAAACAACTTAATACAATAAAGAAGAATAAAGCGGCTAAATTCAGTTTGCAGCGACACGAACCATGCAAAGATCGATAAGACCATCGCAACTATATCCACTATGCGAATCTGTCTAAAATAAGGAAACCTGCCTGTGTGTGGAATCGCAGCCTCAGATATAATGCTAACAAAGATCATTGTTAAACAAATTTAGGCTGTAAAATCTCGATTTTAGTTGAGTAGTAATACGAATAAATGAGGTCATCGTAATTGACAAGTCCAAAATATCAGGACAAACCATCAGCGTCAACGGGACGCCCGAATCGCAACAATTCTTAACGAAGAATGTGAACAAATTGATTGAACATACCCAACCTGATTCGTTAGTCAAAGCAGCAAACGATGACAAAAAAGTCAAACTGAATAATATTCCGATTGACGGTCGAACAGGTGGAAACGAAGTATGGTTCCTTACCGAAAATGGATCCTACAAAGTTCTCATGCAATCGCGGAAATCGAAAACGAGGATATTCAAAGCTAAAGTCAAGAAAATTCTAAAAACCATTCGCCGACACGGCACATACCTGACCCCCGCGAAACTTGAAGAAGCCCTGCTGCTCCCCGATGTCCTGATCCACCTCACGAACAACCTTAAAGCTGAACAGGAAAATCCGCCCGACTCAAAACTCAAATCGAATCTGATAGCGCGAAAGTCCGCTTCGCCGAAGCCGTAACCGCCTTATCGGCAACCATCCAAATCGGCGAACTTGCCAAAATCCTCAAACAGAACGGCTATCCGGCCGGCCAGGCACGCCTTTTCGCCCAACTGCGCGCCGAAGGCTATCTGAAGTCAATCCTGGGGTGAGAAGCCGAGCCTCACAGCCTTCGAGCGATACCAATGTCCGCACGCGGTGAACAGGAGCAAGAGATCAGGAACTTCCCAATCTCTTTTTCCCCATTTATAGGAATCAATAGCAAAGACGCGTCTTTGACTCCATCGTCCATAGCGAAACCGGCCAAAATGAACCGATTACCAAAGTCGGCCTGAACTTCTTCGCCGATTTCTGTCGGAATCGCGTACCCTTTTACCGTTACAATAAAATGGTCTTGTAATATATCCGTCCGAACCATTTCCTGCATCACGCTTCTCTAACTAACGATCGCAGCTAAGCGCACGCTATTCCTAATCATTTTAACTTTTTAATATCCGTCGCCGAAAACGGATAAGCGCTTGGCATTGTATTTCACCGGATATCAAACGGTCAAGGTTATCATATTTTTCATTGTGATGTTGCCGCAGCTGTATTATCTCTGTAGAGGAATATGGAAACAGAATTGGCTGCCGTCGGTCATAGCGGCTCTCTTTTAAGACGTACACCTTCTTCACACTTGGAGGAAATTTGAAGATGTGGATTCCTACCACTTCCGGTTATCAAATCATCAAATTTATCGAATGATTTCGACATATAATAGATAAACGTAATTTTGAGTTTACGGAGGAAGCCGTCTCATGAGACCGGAAGACGTTTTAGCATCCTTTTTTGAAGCCGAAAATAAAAGAGACTGGATAACATACCGACAATTTCTGCATCCGGAAGTAACGTGGCAATTAATTGACAATGAAACGAAACATATCGTCGGCATTGAAGAATATATACGCATTATGAAAAAAGCTTACGAAAATACGAATATTCAATTTACGTGCCGGGACATGAAAATTTCCAGCGATGGGAATCGTATCGTTGCCGATCTGATAAATGATAACGGTGTACGGGCTATCGATATTTTCGATTTTAAGGACAACCTTATCTACCGCGAATACGAATTCATCTTAGGCTAATTTTTTTATCGGAATATTCTTTGAAACGTTTTTCAGGATTTTCGGACGCGGCGCCAATAAGGGAAATCGGGACCGTTTTAACAATCGAATTTATTACAGATATATAAATCAACAATAAGAGACCGCATTACACGGTCTCTCGTGGGAGGCTGATGGGGGTCGAACCCACGACCTCCTGATCCACAGGTTTTACCGAGTAACCGCTCGAACTAACCTTTTATTTTTGTGCTTATTTACGCTTGCTTCTATCTCCTTTTTACAAGCAGGCATATACTGTTTTTGGATAAATCCGTAGGTCTTTTTATCATTTAAAATTAGCTTAAGCCTTCTAAATTACAAAAGGATTAGTAATTACTATTTATTTTCTTTCGACGATTTCACTGATCAATTCTATATATCTTTCTTTTCTAGACCAGTAACCAATCTCCATGTCGCTCACTTGTTTGAGTAAATTAATAGATTCTTGTTCAATTTCTGAATCTTCCGTATCGTCAATTATTATCGTTCTTTTAATATTGGTGTGCGCCTTTTTTATATCATCATATGCTGTGTAAGTCGTTCCGATCAAGTTTCGCACCCCACCTTTCGAGACAAACGATATTGCCTTCGAGAGTAGATTCGCAGAATGATTAAAATAGAATGGTATACGCCAGAGGTTTCCGGAATAGCCGATGATTTGATAATTCAATTCAGGTTTAAGTCCATTCTTCAAGAACTCTCTTTCTACCTTATCACGGAAATCCTGCCCTCGGTAATTGCTGGAAACATACAACATATCATTTGTATTTTGTACTGCTTGTAATAAATCCAGAATGCTTTCGCCTGAATTAGATAGATTAATAATTCTTGTAAAAAGTTTACCTTGATAACTGCTTACACCTGTCTTATTCAATATATCGGCGTAAATTGACCTCGCTTTGATTGTTCTCCAATTGAAATTGTACGTTGCTAATTTTCTATAAGTCTCACCTAAATCTGATACGATAAGCTCTTTATCATTCTTTTCAACATAAAGATATATATAGTCACCGTCCGAATATTGAAATGGTGTACATATAACGATATAAGGGCCTTCCTCTGAACAAGAAAAACCTTCTTTTAGATGAGATAAGAAGCTATCAATTAATTTAGCGCATACTTTCATAGTTCTTATTATCACATTGGTAACTGGAATTGTGAAGGTGGCGGCATTGTGATTCTCCCATAAAAACGGATATTACATTCATTCATAAATTGTCGCAGAGATAATTCCATATCCTCTGGATTCGTAATGTCTGTAGGTACATAAGCATTTTTATCTTTAGTAATATCACACCACTTATGTTTATGTGAACCTTCGATTCTTCTTTTATCGTTAGGCAAGTTATTTTTGTGAGATTTAAACGGATCGAATGATCTTATCCGGTTATTATTCAGCAATAGACAATAGCTATAATCCCGAACATAAATGTTTTTTGTCCCAATGAGGAGTAATTGAATATTGCTTTCAAATTCATTCTCAACGGGAACCTTGAATTTATAGTGCGTATATTCTTGAACCCAATAAATATCGTGCCGCAACATTAATTTCGCATTGAGCAAAAATTCATCTACGTAAGCTTCGGTTATGTCCGCCATTTTTATCTGCAACTTTTTGTTGGTTTAAACCTTTTTGCCTAAATCTTTCAGTCTATCCATTAAATTCCTAATAGATCATATCGATATCAGGGGTAGGAATACTCCCAATACTCGTTCTCTAGCCTTCTTCTTTCTTCTGGGGCAACTGTTGGAATATTTTTTTCCACTGGATAGTAATTTCCATTAGGAGCAATATAAAAACCTTCATAGAACATTGTTCCATCGAAGATTTTTTTCCCAATGTATCCGGCCATAATAAGTTCTGTTTCTGTATAGCCCCCCGTCTTTTTTTTCAGTGGGACATGAGTTGTTTTTTGAAACGTGTTATTTTCAAAGTAATTGCCATTACTTGATAGGTAAAACCCTGAAAATTCTGTGCCATAAATTTGGGATTGTCCATTGAATAATAAATCTTCTATTGAATATCCATCTGCACTTTTTGGCAAATCAAATACACCATATTGAGAATATTCGTTAATCTTTCTCGCAACAATCCAAACCTTGTCCTTTACACCTGTTTGATCCCATGCTTCAATAGAAATTATTACTTTTCCATATTTGTACACATCTCCCTTTTCTATAATTTGATCAAATGCATCGTTCTGTTCGGCTTTTGTAAAAGCATGATCAGGGATTGCAGCTTGGACAAGGGATACAACGGACATGCCGATGTTATCCAGTTCTTCGGCGTTATTCGCATCGAAGGACAGATATAGAACAACCGTGTGAATCGAACTTTTTAAATTCTTTGTAAAAAACAGTTGACTATTTTTGTTCACGTAAGCTTTTGGATAATTTGACGTTCTATAACTGTCGATGCCGCCAACTAGCTTCGTTTTGTAAACAGCATTAAAATCACGTATGAAATCATGAAATGTCACGTCTAATCCGTCAGCAATTGCGTCCGGCTTTTTTGTTTGTGTCGTTTTTGGCGTTGGTATTTTTGTTACCGTAGACTGGATGTAATCGTTGTGGCTGGCGTAAGAACCAGATGAATCACTGTTAGTGGAGGAATCACTGTAATTTTTAGCAATGATATACAGTAAAGATAAAACCGCAATGATAATCACTAGTCCTTTCAACCCGTTTGTATTTTCCTTCGGAATTGTATAGGAGCCTTGTGACGCGTAATATTGTCCCCGTCCATAGCTAGTTCTTGCATTATTCGATTTATTTTGTTGGCTGTTTGTCGATTGTTGTGATTTTGACTTTGAAGGATCGTACGAATAGTAATTCGTGCTTTTGGTGTTTGTATATGCGTAAGAATTCGATTTGGTATTTGATTGCGGTTTTGATTTAGCCTGTGCGCTGGAATTTGTCTGGTGTGTTGCACCTGACTTGGTTTGATTAATTTTTACATATCTATGAGAAATATCGTACTTTGCTTTTTGCAATGGATCAGATAATGTTTGGTAAGCTTCGTTGATTTTCTTGAAAAATTCTTCAGCCCAAGCTGTTTTATTAACATCAGGATGAAATTGTTTCGCAAGGCGACGAAAGGCACGCGTTATTTCTTCAGAGCTTGCGTCTGTACTTACACCTAAGATTTGATAATAATCATCCGGCAATTGCATATTTGCAGAATAATCCTTCTTCTGTCCTTTCAGATTTTATGGAACTACGACTTTTCACAGGAAAGATCCCGCCTAACGATACCAAGAATTTAGGTCTTACGCCAAAGCGAAACTATGAGAAGTGAGCCAACAGGGCGGTTATCAACAAAGCTGCCAGCGTCAATCCTAAAATAACTAAATAGTCATTTCCTACTTTCCTAAATTTGTTATCAACTACGGATGTATTTTCGCCTTGTCGTTTTGCCAAACTCCTAGAAATGATCCAAATCAATATCACAATAATTGCCCAAATGATAACGGACATTTCTTACGCCGTGTAACCTTTCGCACTATATGGTAAATCCTTTGCGGCGGGCTTTACTCCGATAACATATAACCGTGTTTGAAGATCGCTAATATCGTACACATCGGAACGTAAACAAGGCCATGGCATATCAGACACGTCATAACAGTTGTACCAATCATCAGTTACGGTGCCATATTTTAAATCTTGCTGATAGTTAGTTGAATAGTCATCAGGGGCATCATAATACGGATCTTCGTCGTAATAGTATCCATCATCATAAAAATCATATAAGTCATCTAAATAATCATTTTCATCATTCCAGTCTTGCCAATCGTAAGGATTGAATGAAAGTGAAAATAACGTAAATATGGCGACGAGAAAAGGTAGTTTTTTCATAATGATGGTTTCCTTCCATTGCCGTTTCTTTTGCCATTCGTTGATCCATGAACGCGTCTTAGCTCCAATACAACGCCAACAATCTCGATCGGCAAAGTTTCCACTTCTTCCGCTGTGAAGAACATCGGGGCATAAATTGGATTGAGCGGTTGCAACATGATTCCGTTATCCAGTTTTCGGAATCGTTTCAACGTTACTTCACCGCCGTTTATTCGAACGGCAACATCATCACCGGTCTTAGCGACGCAAGATTTTTTAAAAATTACTAAATCACCTGACAAAAAATATGGCGACATACTATCGCCATCAACTATTAATCCGAAAACCGTTTCCCGCGGATAAGCGTCTTTCGGAAGATCAAAGTACCCTATAACATCCTCAACCGCTTCGATCGGCGTTCCTGCCGGAATATTACCGAGGACTGGACCACGTTTATATTTATTTTCTCTATAAGGCATATCATCAGTTCCGATCAGATAATCGGTAGTAACGCCAAAATACCCGGCTATTTTCGACAGTGTCTCATAATCCGGACTTCGATGTCCATTCTCATAGAAAGAATATCCTTCCCGAGTTATTCCAAGAAAGTCGGCCACGGTCTGCTGCGTAACGCCCTTTGTTTTTCGAAGTTCTTTTAGTCTGTTCATAATAATTCTCCTTTGATTTTAACGTAACTTATTGTTACATACAAAACAGTCGCGAGCAAATCAACGAATTGTTACCATTTACCTATTGGCACTTGACAGCGTAACGTTTTGTTATATAATATTCGTAACGATATGTTACGAGGTGAATATGGAATGGCTAAGAGAATTGAGAAACAATCGAAATCTTACTCAAGAAAGCATCGCGCGTAACTGCAACATTACCAGCAATGCTTATTGCATGATCGAGAACGGTTATAGGCGTCCTTCTGTAAAAGTTGCTAAGAAAATTGGGGCGACTTTGGATTTTGATTGGACGCGTTTTTACGAAGACGAACCGGAAACAGAGGCGGAATAATGTGCGAACGGTGCGGCGAACTTCGGCGCGAGGTAAGGACGCTTCGGGACGAGAATCTCGTCCTCCGACAACGCGTTCAAGTGCTGAATCTGACGATCGACACGCTCAAAGCGGACGGTCAGGACATGCGTTTCTTCACGAGCGAACAGGTCGCCGGATTGCTCCAAGTCAGCGTGCAGACGGTTCAGAACTATATCAAGTCTGGCAAGCTGAAAGCGATCAAGCCGGAGAAAGGCGGGCAGTTCAGGATTTCTCATAAAGCATTGAACGACTTCATTTTGAAGTCGACAGTCGAGACGTTAGAAGTTTGCGAGTGCTAAACGTTCCCGGTTCGGCAGCGCAAAGAAAAGAATACTGGACAATGAAAGAGGCGAACAGATGAAAGACGAAAACGGGTATTACGGCAGGCGTCTCCGCCAAGCGTACGAAGAAGGACGCAAGGACGGAATTATCTATATGACGGGCGTCATGTTCGCGCTCTGGTTTGTCGTATGGCTTGTCATGCAGTTTGGGTAAATGAAAGACCCGCGAAAGGACAAGCGGGTCTTCCGAGGACAAAAGTCCTCAACAAATCAAATCTATAAGGAGTATATCACATGGAAGCAAAAGTAACAAACAGTACACGGGCGATTACGC
>DAOUFC010000081.1:0-2268 GCA_034430295.1 Flexilinea sp. | reverse complement strand
GACGGCTTTTTTTTCAGCGTCGCCGATTAATGGCTTTGCGATCGAGATCATGGGTTTTCCTCACTCTTTAGTGTTTCAAAGAATCGTTCGTTCATTTCTTTTCGAAATTATATCAGCCTTGTGGATCGGACGCTTCGCCGCTGTGCGCGAAAGTATTAAAGCCGGGTACTGCTGCCGGTTCCGCTTCGCCGGTATTTCATCCGGGATAGATGAACGTGATAAAACGCCGTATTAAAAAAGACGCGGTCGAAAGCCCTGGACCCGATTTTATCTGCCGCGCGTTTTGCGTTTTGTTGGATATAGAGCGACGACGCCTGACGGCGACAGCGTCGCGGTATTTGAATCGTGCGCCTGTCATGGTTGAGCGGCGGCGATTTCGCGGTGCGTTCGGACGATATGATAAAATTTTCTATCGATTGAATAAAAACTTTATGGAAATTATTCCTTTCGGGAGGAGTTTCGTATGAGCGTTCCAGTCGGAGCAGCATCGCTTGATAAAATTACCGCGTTATCGAAACGGCGCGGATTCGTTTACGCTACGTCGGATATTTACGGCGGTTTAGCCAGTTCTTATGATTACGGTCCGCTGGGGGCCGAATTGCTGCGCAATATCCGTAATCTGTGGTGGCACGATATGATCACGACGCGCGAGGACATGATCGGGCTGGATACACAGATCCTGCTTCATCCGGAGACCTGGGTTGCGTCGGGTCACGTAAACGCGTTTAACGATCCGTTAGTTGAAGACAAGGTTACGCACAAGCGTTACCGCGCCGATCATCTGATCGAGGCTTGGCTTGAGAAACATCCGATCGAGGAAGAAATCGTCGTTGAGGGAATGGACTTGGACGCGATCGGCGCGTTTATTGAAAAATACAAAGTTAAAACGCCGGACGGGAACGACGTTTTCCCGCCGAAAGCGTTCAACATCATGTTCCAGACGGCGATCGGCGTCGTCGAAGGGGATAAACTCCCGGTCTATCTCCGCGGCGAGACGGCGCAGGGGATTTTTACCAACTTCGCCAATATTCTGAATTCGTCGCGGGTCCAGCTTCCGTTCGGCGTCGGGAATATCGGAAAGAGTTTTCGAAACGAAATTACGACCGGCCAGTTCGTCTTTCGAACGCTCGAATTCGAACAAGCCGAAATCGAATATTTCTTCGATCCGGAAAAAACGGATTGGGAACCGCTGTTTAAAGATTGGCAGGATGCGATGTTCCGATTTATCCATGAACGGATCGGGATCCGTGCCGAAAAGCTGCGCTGGCGCCGCCATTCGGATCAGGAGCGTTCTTTTTACAGCAAAGAAACGTATGATTTGGAGTATGAATTCCCGTTCGGCTTTAAGGAACTTTGGGGGATCGCCTATCGGACCTCGTACGACCTGCAGCAGCATATCGATCATTCCGGAAAAGACCTGTCTTACCGCGATCCGATGGATCCGAAACGTACGATCGTTCCGCACGTTATCGAACCGGCGGTCGGGATTAACCGGGTTTTCCTGATGGCGATGTGCGATGCGTATTGGGAAGATAGCGAAAACAACCGCGTCGTCATGCGTTTCAAGCCGTCGATCGCGCCTTATAAAGCAGCCGTGTTTCCGCTGGTTAAGAATAAGCCGGAGATCGTCGATAAAGCGCGCGGCGTATTCAAGCTGCTTTCCCGGAAGATGGGGACGAATTGGGACGACCGCGGGAATATCGGAAAACGCTATTTTTATCAGGATGAAATCGGAACGCCGTTCTGCGTCACGGTCGATTACCAGACGCTCGAAGACGATACGGTAACGGTTCGCGAACGCGATACGATGATCCAAGAGCGCGTGGCGATTTCCGAGCTGCTGCCGAAGCTGATGAAAGTCATCGAGGAAATTTAAATTTCACAACGAACGCTGTTTCCTGTTCCTCAGCTATCGTTTTCTTTCGGTAACGTGAGAAAGAGAAGGTCGAGAAGCTTCCTTCAGGAACTGGAAAACGGCTAACCGGACCTGCCGCTTCCGATGATCTGACGAAGTCAGCTGATTTGACGGGCTGAAATAGGAATATCATCATGTTTATTCCGGCTGTGAATTACGGTAGAATCTTATATACAGAAGAGATTCTACCGTTTTTTACGTTATTGGCCAGGAGAGTTTATCGGAGGAATGTTATGAAAACGATTGCTATTGCCGGAACTTTCGACACAAAGGGCGCTGAGTTCCTTTATGTCAAAGGATTGGCGGAAGCGTTGGGACTGAATACGCTCATGATTCATACGGGTATATTCGAG
>DAOUFC010000080.1:0-3536 GCA_034430295.1 Flexilinea sp. | reverse complement strand
AACGAGCAGGCATAACGAACGGAGGCATGGATTTTTGCAGGGAGTTTATCGGAGTAGTCCGAAACCGAGATTTCCCAATCCTTGCCGATCGCGTTTTCGGGGGGTTTAACAACAGCCATCGCGCCAAGAATTCGATTCGGATTTATATTCGTATTGATTCGATTACCATAAAAACTAAATAAAGCCTCCGGCGTCTTACTTGTTGGCCAAGGTTCGCATTCCTCCGAAACACGCTCTATCGCAACAGCCGCTGCTACGGATGGAGTCGGCGTATCAGATATGCGGACGGCTGCTTTCGTTTCGGTCAGACGTTGATTCAGCGCTGTTAGCGTTTCATTGCTATGTATGGCTTTCTGTTCCGCTGTTGCAGTTTGATTCGACATTTCTTCCGCAGCGAATCGATTTTCGGCAATGACCGTTTGCGCAATTTTGGTTGAAAGAATCGCGACATCAGCTGTTGCTGTCAAACCGGCCGCAGCCAATTCAGTGGCCGCATATTGAAATGCCGCTTCCGTTGCAGTTCGGCTCATTGCCTCTTCCGCGGCTCTCTGTTTTTCGGCGATTACTGTTTGAACTGCGACTGTCGAACGGATAGCGATGCCGGCTGTCGCAGCCAGTCCGATCGTAGCCGTTACCGTTGCTTCACGTTGCAGAACCGCCTCCGCAGCTTCCTTATTCTTTTTTGATTCATCGATTTTTATCTTTGTTTGCGTTTGAATGGAGGTTAATATATCCGCGACTTGCATCAACGCCGCTTGCGCAGTCTCCTGCATGATTGGTGTTTCTTCCGCCGCCTTGATTGGCGTCGATTGCGTCCTCGCAACCGTCATTGCGGTCTGCGTTCCCCAAATATCGGATGTAATCGCTCCCGCCGTCGGTGTCCGCGTTACAAACAGTTTCCCGGTCCAGCTTTGAATTCCAACCCAAACCGCGAGCATCATCAAAAAACCGACTGCCGGGATCATCCACCTCCTACGGTTCGGACCCGCAGACGCCGCTCTTTTACGCCGATGATCTTCCACTGTTTCTGTTTGCCACTTCCGGTTTTCAGCTGCGGTTGACGGATGTTGAGGCCGATCTCCCACGGCCGCTGCCGCTTCGCGTACTTTACGCATATCCGTTTTCCCGAAGCGGATCGAACTGTCCGTCGTCGGCTCAGAGCTTCTAACCGTTTGGATTCCGGTTTGCCCGCTCGAAGCCTGCGCCAGAGACTGCAGCCGCAGTCCGTCCAAATCGCGCAGATAATCTTTCATCGTCGGATAGCGATCTTCCGGCTTCTTCGCCAGCGCCCGATCAAGAAATCGCTTAACCGATTCGTTCAGCTCCGGAACGTACGTCCGTGGATCCGGGAACGGCTCCGACGCCTGTTTCGTCAGCGTCTCGAGCGCCGTTTCCCCCTGGAACGGTTTCCTCCCGGTAATCAATTCATAAAACACGACCGATAACGAATACGCGTCTGCCCGCGCGTCGATCTTTTTTCCTAAGCCCTGTTCCGGTGCCATGTATTCCGGCGTCCCGATCCCGACTCCGGCCGCGGTCAGCGTATACTGATCGTTTTCGTCCTCAAGCCATTTCGCAATCCCGAAATCGGTCAGCATGATTTTTTTATTTCGCGTGATCATGATATTCGACGGCTTGACGTCGCGATGAAGTATTCCATGATCGTGGACATAATCGAGCGCCTCGGCAATCGGCCGAATCAGCCGTACCGCCGCCTCCACCCGCAGCGGTTTCCGGACTTCCTTCAGCGTCACGCCTTCGAGATATTCCATAACCAGATACGTCGCTCCCTCATGCTCGCCATAGTCCAGAACCTTGACGATGTTCGCATGATCGAGCTTCGCCAACGCACGGGCTTCGCGCCGGAACCGTTCCGGAAGGGTTTCGAGTTGATCCCCGGTAAACGCGCCTTTACGGATGAGTTTAATCGCGACCGCCCGATCGAGATGCGGATCATGCGCCTTATACACGACCGCCATCCCGCCGCGCCCGATCTCCCGTTCGATCTCGTACCGCTCGATCGTTTTAATCCTGTCTTCGCTCATGTTGACTCGCTCCTGATTTTTCTCCGTGCAAGGGACCTAATCTTTATTTATCAATTTATTTATTTGTCCGCCAGGTCGAGACGAATCCGCAGCGCCGGACGTACGACCCCGCGATCGTCGTTAACGAAAGCGCCGTCATAATCCGGGGCGCCGCCCGGGAAGACCCGCGCCGCCTGCCGCGCATCGAGGCCGCCGGATCGGAGCCACCACCATGCGTTCCCAATATAACCGCACTCTTTCGAAGTCCAGGCGCCGCGCGCTTCGGCATAATACGTCGGTTTCCCGATCCGATTTGAATTTCCCGAGAAGTAGCGAACCGCTTCATCCAAGCTCAGAATAAAAACCTTATCGTACGTATCGTTTCCTCCCGGCGTCCCAGACTCAGGATTATCCGCGTTGATTAACCGCGTCGTTTCAATGTATTGCTTCTCATTCGCA
Organism: Flexilinea sp.; assembly: GCA_034430295.1. Taxonomy (GTDB): domain Bacteria; phylum Chloroflexota; class Anaerolineae; order Anaerolineales; family Anaerolineaceae; genus Flexilinea. Next base: position 1,053 of record DAOUFC010000080.1, on the reverse strand, counting down.
TTGAAGGCGTTTTCGTAAAACTCCTCAAGCAGCCATTTCCTCAGATCACAATTCGCCCAAGAAACATCCGTGTATTTACTATGATATCCTTTTTTATCCAGTCCATAGCGGCTGATCGCCAGCGCGCACCCATCCGACACTTCTAAAACCTGCCATCCGATCGGTTCAGTTCCATTTGACAAATTGTTATCCTGTTCATAGCGGCCGAACTCGATCATATCCCCTGCCTTCACGTTTGCGTACGGGCTGATATTCGCCGCATTCTGAGTCTCCGCTGCAAAAAGATTTTCTGCCTCCGCCGTCGCCTGTCGACGAACTTTTGACGCTTCCTCCGTCAGCGCCACAGCAAAAGTCGCCGTCTTGCCCAGCGAAACGATCTGCGTTTCCAAAATCGAAGTATCCCGCCGCGCGGTTTCGGTCATCATGGCTGAAACCGCTGCCGACTCTGTCGCCTGACGTTCCAAATATTCCGACGTTTCCCGAACTGCAGCCGCTTGGGTTCGTTGAATCTTCGACGCTTCTTCCGTCGTCGTTATCATGCGAGAAACCGCCGCCGTTTCCATGACGTTCGCTTCTTCCGTTCCCCGCATATCTGCCGTCGCACGTATCCTCGTTTGCGGTGTGGCGGCTATAATATTCTCCGTTTGTCCACTGAATTGCGTCCTCGTCGGGTGCATCGGCAACGAGGGTTTGCCCCGGTCTCCGCCTATCAGCATGAACGCAACAACAATCGCCAGCATCACGGCGGCAGCGGCGTAAATCTCGATCTTTCGGTTACGTTTTCCGCTCCCGGCTGTTTCATCCGAAACCTCCCCGATCCGCTCTGCGTCGTTCGCCGCTTTGCGGACCCGCTGAAAATCCGTCTTTCCGAATCGGACCGAGCTTCCGGTTCCGGCTCCGCCTTCCGGCCGCGTTCGAATCTCAGCCGTACTCATATTTCCGCCGGAGGCCTGCGCAAGTGACTGCAGCCGCAGCCCGTCCAAGTCGCGCAGGTAATCTTTCATCGTCGGATACCGATCTTCCGGCCTCTTCGCCATCGCCCGATCAAGAAAT
>DAOUFC010000079.1:0-27787 GCA_034430295.1 Flexilinea sp. | reverse complement strand
CAATCGGTCAAACTGATTTACGCCGAAGAGAAAGAATTTTATTACGCGGATATTCCATTCGAAACAAACGAGGAATGATTCGAGCGTTCTCCGAAGAGAGTTTAACCAAACGGGTGTGAACCCCTACAGATTCACACCCGTTTTTGTTCCCTTTCGAACCCGTTATAAAATCCCGCTCAGCCGCGCCGTCCGCTTCGCCAGCTCGCGGATCGAATTCTTTTCGCGGCCGGGCAGGTACGTTTCCAACAGGTCGCCGACCGGCGCCGCCCATTTTTCCGGCACGCCGTTCATGATCCCTAAAACGTTCCCAACCAATCCGGCGTTGCAGTCGACATCGTTCCCCGCTTTCGCCAGCAGCGTCATCGAGCGCGTAAAATCGCCGCCGCCGTACCAAAGCGCGAAAAGATCATCCGCCATATTCGGGTAAGCATGAATCCAGTTGTAACGCTCGAAACAGCTGTTGATCAGTTTCAGCGCGGATTCCGGCTCTTGGTTCTTACTCAGAATCGTCATGACCCGGCGGTATTTCGCCGCGTACTCGCTCCGCGCCGGAAGATAATTCAGCGTTTCGGTCAAAATCGCGCGCGGATCGCTCATCGAGAACGCCAACGCCGTCATCACCGCCGCCGCCATACCGCCGTAGACGCCGTTGTTCGAATGCGATACGATACCGTCCGTAAACGCCAGCCGCGCCGCTTCTGTCGGCTGACCGGGCGCCAGCATCCCGCAGACCATCGTCCGCATCTGGACGCCGATCCAATCAGAATAGTAATTCAGGAACCGTCCGGACTCCGGCGGATAAATACCCATGTTCAAATTTCGAATCGCGACCCACTCTGCCGACCATCCGAATTGCAGCGAACGGATCCATTCCGCCGCGATCTGGCCGGCCGTCATGCCGCGGCCGAATTTCTCATACGCATCAAGAAGTACCAATTCGTAAACAACATCGTCGTTTACCGTTTCCGGCTCGGTAACGTAATCGTCAATCTCGCCGTAAACCTCGGCAATCCTTTCGCCGGTATACCCCTCGATCGCCGTCCCGAACGCCCCGCCGCAAAGCTGCCCGATCCAACCATGATAGATTCGCTCCGCGTCGTCCTTCCCGGTCGGCTCATACGGCTTACGATCCGGCTGATCCGCGCTCGGCATCGCAGCCAGAACCTCGGCCCAGGTCATCGGATGTTCATATGAATGGTACGGATGGGTTCCGATTTTCGGCGCGTTATTTAAACGCCTGAGCAGCTCCGCCGTTAACACCCGCAGCCGGTCCATATCCGCCGGCGTCTCGATCTTCCCGCTCAATTCGATTCCGGAGGGGAGCAGTTCCTCCGCTGCGCTGACGTCGTAACCCTGATTGCTCCATGCCTGGACCATCTCCTGATATGGGATTTCCGGCGCGAACGAACCGGGAACGCGTGAGTACCAGAACTTGCGAATTAAGTCATCTCCACGCGGAAAAACCGTTTCCGATGTGTACCAATCCGACGGCGTTTTGCGTCGGTCCGTCGGGATCGCGCTGTCGCGCAGCGCCCGCTCCAGTTGCCATGCCTGTTTCATAAATTCCCCGCAATTTCTCGACGTCTCGTCGAATAGATAAACAGCGCGATAATCGTCGCCAGATAAGGCAGCATCGCCGTAAACTGCGACGGAATCGAACGCTGCAGGAATAAGCCTAAACCGTCCGCCAAACCGAACAACAGCGAGACGAGCGCGATCCCGACCGGGTTTCCGGAAACGAGAATAACCGCCGCCAGAGAGATCCAGCCGCGGCCCGCCGACATATTCTCGCTGAACAGTTTCACATAACCCAACGACAGATACGCCCCCGCCAGTCCGCACAGCACCGCGCACCAAATCAGCGACCATATCCGAATCCAATCCGCCGAAACGCCGCTCGTATCCAAACAGTCACGGTTGTACCCGGCAGCGCGCAGCCGCAGTCCGAAGCGCGTCTTAAACACGACGTAATGACAGATGATTGTCGCCACGATCGCCAACCAGACGATCAGGTTCTGACCGCTGACGATCCGCCCAACGAACGGAACGCCGGAAATCAGGGAAATACGGATATTCGGGACGGGTACGATCGCCGGATCGGTAAACGCTCCCTTGACCTTAAAAATCTGCCGAAGCAGGTACGTCGTAACCCCCAATGAGAACATGTTCAGCCCGACGCCGGTCACGAATTCATCGACTTTCAAAACAACCGAGAAAAGGATAAAAATCAGCGCAATCATCAGCGCTCCGAGAATCGCGCAAATCAAGCCCGCCTGCCATGATCCGAACGTATACGAGCCTAAAACGGCAAAAAAAGCGCCGCTCAGCATCATCCCTTCCATCGCGATGTTGAAAATCCCGGCGTAATACGTCAGTGCGCCGCCCAATGAGGACAGCAGCAACGGCGTCGCGGCGGAAATCATCCCGTTCAGCAAACCGATTAAAATGTTCATCTTTCCGCCCTCGCTTTCATCTTCTGACGCGTCATCCAGTTCCGGATCAATACCTCAAGCGACCCGCGCCCCGCCATGACGACAAGAACGATAATCGCTTTCAGAACCGTAACCATCTCGCTCGGCACCTTGGTAAACAGTTCCATTCCTAACGAACCCGTTTCCAAGATCGAGAAGAAAATTCCGTACAGGAGCGTCGCAAAAAGATTGCTGTTGGCAACCATCGAAACCATGATCCCGTCCCATGCGTAATTCGCGCCGATCCCTTTGACGAAACGCCGCGGCCCCGTCATGACGACCAAACCGCCCGCTAATCCAGCCAGCGCACCGGTTACCAACATGATAATCAGGTAATTCTTCCGCGTCGGAACGCCGCCCACGCGTGCAAAGGTCGGATTCTGTCCCGTCATGCGCCATTCGTATCCCGCTGTCGTCCGATAATAAACAAACCAGATGACCAGAAACGCCAGCAACATGAAGAGAATTCCGGTATTAAATTTACCGATCGTCGGCATCCAGCCGCTCTTGGCGATCCTGGGCGTCTGCGGAAATGTCGCGCCGTTTTCAAACAGCGGATAACTGATCGCCCAATAGGTAAAAAAATCGGCGATCATGTTCAGCATCAGCGTCGTAATATATTCGTCCATGTTAAACAGCTGCTTCATGATCGCGGCCAAAAACGACCAGAGCGCTCCGCCAATCATCGCCAACAACAGCAGGAACGGGATCATCAGCGGCGCGGGAAGATCGACGAACAGGCCGCCGATCGTCGCGAATAATCCGCCGATTAGAAACTGTCCCGGCTGGCCGAGGTTGACCGGACCGGACGAAAACGCGACCGACGCCGAAAGTCCGGTCAGGACGAGCGGAATCGAATTTTTCAAAACCGTCAGAAAGGCGTACGAACTCCCGAGCGATTGGGTAAAGAGCGCACCGTAACTTTCGATCGCCGGATAACCTTGCAGCTGCATCACCGCGCCGCAAATTAAAAACGCCGCCAAAATTCCGGATAAATTAACGATCAAACTTTTACGCATCCGACTGCGCTCCTTCCAACATCCATGAGCCTACCTCGCTGATATTCGTCCGTTCCGTTTCCAGATCAGCGACAATCCGGCCGCGATGAAGAACCAGAATCCGGTCGGTAATCCGGAAGAGTTCCTCCAGATCGGCCGATAAAATCAGGATGGCGCGGTGCGCGCGGCTCAATTCCATGATCTGATGATGAACGTATTCGATCGAACCGACGTCCAATCCGCGTGTCGGCTGATCGAGAAGGACGAACGGCGTGTTGAGCGTCAGCTCACGCCCTAAAATGACCTTCTGCTGATTGCCTCCGGAAAGAGACCGAAAGGGAGCCTGAATCGTCGCGTACGTAACGTCGAACTGCTTACAGGCCCGCTCGGTAAACGCCGACGCTTTTTTATCGTCGATCAGGATTCCGCCCCCGACGGTAAATTCGCTGCTGAGCCGATGATGCGTCATCAGTGTATTTTCCTTAATCGATGCCGTCAGGCAGCCGCCCATCCGCGAGCGGTCCTGCGAAACGAACGACATATAGCGCCGCCGATCCAGAATCGACGATTCCATCAGCTCACGCCCACTGATCTTCAGCGATCCGCTGTCGGGACGCTGCAAACCGGTCAGGACGCGAACCAGCTCCAGCTGTCCGTTTCCCTCAACCCCGGCAATACCCACGATCTCGCTCGTGCGAACCTGAATCGAAACGTCGCTCAGGATTTCTTTTCCGTTCGAGGCGGAAAGATTTACGCCGCTCAAGTCGAAAACAACCTCACCGGTGGGAACGTCATCTTTGATCGGTTCAAAGATGATTTCGCGCCCGACCATGAGTTCCGCCAGCGCGGATTTTGTCGTTTCCACGGTCGGGATCGTCGCAATTTTTCTTCCCTTACGTAAAACCGTAATCCGGTCGCTCAGCTCGATAACTTCATCAAGGTGATGCGAAATAAACGCGATGGTATGGCCGTTATCGCGAAGCCGGCGCAGCTCGTCAAACAGTTGCGGAATCTCCTGCGGCGTCAGGACCGCCGTCGGTTCGTCTAAAATCAGGAACGATACGTCGCGATACAGCAGCTTAAGAATCTCGACTTTCTGCCGCGCTGCGACCGAAAGTTCGGAAACGCGGGCATCCGCGTCCAAATTAAAACCGAATTCATGGATTTTCTCGGTAACGATCCGGCGCGCAGCAGCGCGGTCGATCCGTCCGAAAAGACCGGTCGGTTCCTGTCCGAGAACGACGTTTTCCCAAACCGTATATTCGTTAACAAGCAGGATTTCCTGATGGACCATGCCGATTCCGGCTTGAATCGCGTCGCCCGGCTCGGCGAAATGAATCGGCTGCCCCTGGTAGCGAAGTTCGCCGCTGTCCGCGCTGTGCATCCCGTACAATACTTTCATCAGCGTTGATTTTCCCGCGCCGTTTTCGCCGACGATAGCATGAATTTCGCCTTTACGGAAATCAACGCTGACGTCGTCGAGCGCAACGACGTTGGGCGGGAATATTTTTATCAGATGTTCAATTTCGATCAACGAATTCATAACCCTCCAGGCGTTGAATCGTTTCAGAAGGCGGCAAGCCTGATCCGTCGATGAAACATCCCGCTTGCGATTCGCTGAAACCCGACCGATCATTCATTCGATTGTATTTCAGCCGAGAACGCGCTTTTCGGGATATCAGCCGCCTGCCGAAGAGGTTCGCAAAAAGCCATTAAGTCAAAGGGAGACCAGGCCGCCGTCCGTGAACGGGGACCGCAGGCTCCCTTCAACTGTCTCCATAATGATGCTTACGGAGAGGAATAAACTCCGCTTACTCGACTTTGTATCGTTCGACTTCGAGTTCGCCCTTCAAAATCATTTCCCGGATTTCGGCGATTCGATCGATAATTTCCTGCGGAAGGACATCGCCGTTTTCTTCGAAAACGACGTCAACCGTACCCGACGCCAAGCCGTAATCCAGGATTTCGCCGGTCTTATACGTACCGTCGACGATCGTCCGATAAACGTTCTGAATCGACAGCCCGACGTCTTTAATGTCCGACGCGACAACATGACCCGGGACGATGTTATTCTGATTGCTGTCTACGCCGATGGAATACAGATTGCGCTCGCCGGCAGCCTGAAGTACGCCCATTCCGGCCGCCGCTGCGACCTGGAAAACGATATCTGCGCCCTGATCGTACAGCTGCAGCGCGGCCTGTTTTCCCTTGGACGAATCTTCCCAATCGCCGAGGAATTTAACTTCCGTTTTGATTTCGGGATCGATATATTTTGCGCCGTTTTCATACGCAAAGATGAACGACTGAACCGTCGGATCGGTATCGCCGCCGACAACGCCGATAATCTTTTCCGGATTTACGTTCGGCATGTCCGAAGTCGTTACCATCGCCGCGACTGCGCCCGCTAAAAACGCGCTTTCCTCTTCGACGTAGTCAACCGAAGTAATCGTCCCGCCGTCATTCGTGACGGACGTATCCAAATTGACGAAAATCTTTTCCGGGTACTCGTCCGCGTATTGCGCCAGAATATCGTCAAAACCGTAAGAGATGACAAAAATTACGTCCGCAAACTGAACCGCGGCATTAAGCGCCGGTTCGTATTGACCCGTATCATAACCGCATTCAATCGTTCGGTAATCTACGCCGAATTCCTCGGCGATCGCTTTCATCCCCGCTTCGCCCGAGTCGAAGAAAGAGTTATCGCCCAGCGACCCGTTAATCAGGTAAATCGCTTTATCGATATCAATCGCGGATACCGCCGCGGTCAGGCTGAAAACAATCATGAGAACCGCTAAAATAAAAAAAATATGAAACTTGCTCGTACGCATTTGAATCTCCTTTAAGATATATAGGAACTTTATGCCATTTTACCATTCATACTTTTTAATCAAGCAAATTTCACAGCCGCAGATCGAAGCATGTTACCTTTTCCGCCATTTGAGATGACATTTCTCCTATTTAAGAAAACGCGATTTCGGTTTATAGAACATGTGCGTCAAACGTTATCCCAAGTGTGGATTTTTCAGCTGTTTCTATGCGAAATTTGATGATCTCAAACGGAACCACAGTCAAAACCGGCTGGATAAACCCGCGAATTTGAGCTATACTAAACCCCAGGGAAAAAGAAAGCGGAAGCTGAAATCGGTCCGCAATCAGCGTATTTCGTATAAGGGGAAAAAATCATGCGCACGAGCGAAGAAATTCTCAATATTTTCGGCGAATCAATCTATACCTACAGCGCAGTTCCCGAAACCGCCGCCTGCGCCAACGTCCTGATCGTTCACGGACTGGGCGAGCACTGCCGCAGATATGATCACGTCATCACGGCGCTCGCCGCCGCAGGATTCGCCGTTACCGCCTTTGACCATATCGGCCACGGACGCAGCAGCGGGAAACGCGGCGTCTACCGCTACGAAACGGCTTGGGAACTGATCGGCGCGTTTCGCGACCGGATACTGGCGGGGAATCCGGAAAGGCCGCTCTTCCTCTATGGCCACTCGCTCGGCGGCGCGCTCGTTCTGACCTATGCGCAGCGCTTTCCGGATAAGCTGCGCGGCGTCGTCTCGACATCACCGGGGCTGGGAACCGTTCCGAGTTACCCGAATATCATGGTCAGCGTTCTCGGGAAAATCGGACGCGCCTTTCCGACGCTTACGGTTAATAACGGGCTTCCGTTCGAAAATTTATACCATCAAAACGAAAACGACCGAAGCTACGAAAAAGATGAATATAACCACAACCGCATCGCATTGGCGTTAGCTTACGACTTGATCACGCTCGGACGAGATCTCGTCGAACGCCCGGATCCGTTCCCGCTGCCGCTGCTGCTGATGCAGGGCGGAGCGGACCGCTGCGTCGACGCCGAACTCACCGCCCGCTTCGCGCGTAAAAAAGGAAACGAAACCGTCGCGTTTAAGTTTTACCCCGACGGTTATCACGAGCTTCACAACGAACCGTTCCGCGAAGAAATCATCGGGACGATCATTGATTGGATCGGAAGCCGGATATCAGGATGAAGGTGATTCGCCTGTCAAGGAGCGCTCAGCCGTCGTTCCTTAGCAAGCGCGGAGAAAACTTCATATGCGGTCATGGCCGGAAAATCATGTCTGAAATGAATTATCAAGAGATGAGATATTGTTCTTTTACGGCGGAGCGTAAACTCTTTTATTGTAACGCTGTATAAATGCAAAAAACTGAAGAAAGAAACGCGGGACGCCCCATGCGGAGACGCCGGCGAATTTATAAAATGAACGCTTCAGGCATTGGATCCGTAACCGAAATATCAAATAGGCTCAACGCTGCGCACGGGAAAAAGCCGCAGAAATTAGAGAATTATAGAAAAAGAGTCCGTCTAAAAAATCAGGGGTCCTAAACCTGATCCTTCAAAAACTGTAAGATTTCATGTTGACGAACTTGGTCCATTCGACGCCTGCGCGCGAATAATAAGAGGAAAGAGCGAGGCTGGCCCAGAAGTCGGGAATTCAAAAATTTCCTGAGAACATTATCAAAGTATTTTTTCAAATTCAGAGCGGAGAAAGCTGCTGCTTTTGCGTATGGTCCGAAAAAACAGGGGCAGACGGTATGAAGGAGGGGATTTGCGGCCGCAAATCCCCTCCTTCAAATAAAACTTACTCAAAGTCAGTGCGTTGAGGCCCCCTGCGGCCGACGATCGGATGGGGCGATCAATGCGCTGACAAATAAGCGGGCGAATTCAGTTACAATAAAATTCGTTTTGAGACATGCTCATAAAACGATTCAAAACCGACGAATTCTACGATTATAAAATCCGTTATAGTGCTGTCTTTTTTACTTATCGTAAAATCCTAATACGCCTTAACCAGCTTCCCGGCTGAATCCGTATAATACGGGAGCCAGAGAATGCCGAAATAGTCGATAAAAATGTCTTTCTTCATCGGGGATAGACTGACCGTCGAATATTTCTCCGCCAACTTGGTCCATTTATCTTCGACATCCTGAATCGCGCTTTTATATCTATCCGTCTCGCGTTCCAGCTCCTCCGTCAGTTCCTCAAGAACGATCGTCGCCTTTTCCAACGCGTTGCTGGCGGTCGCGGACTGGCCGAACTTATTGATCGAGGTTGAAACCGAGCGGCGGCGTCCCTGAAGGAGGCTCAGCGCGAATTCGCCAATCGCGCCGATCTTCTCGACATTTTTTGACTTGACCTTGTCTTCTTTCGCTTCGACGTCAGCGGCGGCCTTCCGGATTTTCGTTTCGAGGCGGTCGACGGTCGTCTGATACGCTTTCGTCAGCTTATCTTTTTCCGTTTTTGCCGCGTCGTCGACCTTAACTTTGCAGAGATCGATAAATTCCTTTTCACTCATATTCGAATCGCCGAAAACGCCCAACGCTTCGTTGCTGTAAACGATCGTTTTCCCATCACGATAAATCGATTCGATAAAATCCGATTCGCGGCTGCGGATCAAACTCGCAGCGAGCATCCAACTCGGAACCGGCGCGTAATAAACGTTCTCGCCTTCCGGACGCTTCGACAGCCGGTCATCCTCAAACGGATCGATCAGGTAATCCGACCAGCGGATCGACGGACCGCGAATTTCCTCTTCTTCGATAATCGCCGCTTTATAATCTTTCAGGTCAAGATCATACTTTCGCTGCGTAATCCGATATTCCGCCTGAGCGAACCAGACCGGCAAATAGGTCATCAACGCGCCGTCCGAATCCACGTCGGCAGGCGACTTCGTCGTCCGAAGATAATATTCGCCGATCGTCGCGGCAATTTCCGGCTTCGTTCCATCATTTTTCTGTTCGTTTGCCATTTCCTGTAATTCCTCTCCGTTCGTATCAACTCGTTCGGGATTGCTCGCAACCGATAAATCCCGGCTCAGTCCCAACTCCGCCAGCAGCGGCAGCCGGCTCCGCGTTATCGGACCGGCTAAATAATTTAAAGCCCAACGTGTCGTAAAAACTTTCAGTCCCAGCTCATGCACATTCATGTACAAAAAGCGCCGTTTCCCCAGCGAAGAAATCAGCCGGTTTGCTTGAGCCCGATCGATCTGCCCCTTCGTCGTCGTCAATCCCTCGATCAGCCGGTTCTTGTCCTGTTCCGTCTGAAGATGTCCGACAAACCATGTCCCGGCATTCGAAAGCGCCTTATAATCGAAATCGATCGGATTCTGGGACGAGAGGATCATACTGACCCCGAATGCGCGCGCCTGTTTCAGAAGCCGCAGGATAACCGCATGGGACGCGGTTCGTTTTGCCGCCGAAAGATAGCCCGCGATCTCATCAAAATAAACGCCCAACCGCAGGTTCCCCGTACCGGGCTGCGTCCGCATCCACGATTCCACCTGCGAATACAGCATCGTCACAAAAAACATCCGCTCATGGTCGCTCAGATGCTGGATATAGAAAATATTGAAACGCGCGCGTCCGTCCTCGCCGTAAAGCAGCGAGCCGATATCAAGCGCCGGGCCTTTTTTCCAATTTTGAAAGGACGGCGAAGCGAGGAAGTTATTCAGAGCCAACGCTAATTGGAAACGTTCCTTTTGCGAATACATGCGTTCAACCGGCAGCGCTCCCAGTTTTTCGAACGGCGGATTATCGACCGCGTAAATCATCTCCTCGATGCTGACCGACCGGTTCTGGTTCCAATAATGCTCAATAATATTCGCCAACAGGATATGCTCGCGGCTTTGGATCGGATCAATATTGGTATACCCAACCAGATCGAGCAGCGCCGTCACCGCCGTCGATATCATTTCGCGGATATTTTCGTCGCCTGCGCGCCAGCTTCCCTGCGGAGGATCATAGGAAGAAAGAATATTGATCGGGTTCCCGATCGTCGATCCCGGCGTAAAAACCGTATAGTCGACATGATTGAGCGCTTCGATATCCTGTCCGGCGTACCCCCAACCGTCCAATCCGCTGCGCCATGTTTCGGCGGTCTCTTCCGCCAGTTGAGACCGGTCCTTCCCCAACCGAGCCGGAGCTTCCGGATCGAGCCAGGGTTCGAAATCCTCCCCGCGCAGCTTCGGGAAATGCAGACATAAGTTAACCAAATCGCCTTTCGGATCAATAATGATCGCAGGAATATTTTTAAGCGCTAATTCCTCGAGTAAAACGATTCCTAACCCGGTTTTTCCGGATCCGGTCATCCCGGTAATAACGCAGTGCGTATTTAAATCTTCCGGTTTATAAAGGATTTTTTCATCCGTAACGGATCCGTCCGCAGCGACAAGACGACCAAGAAAAAATTTTCGAGGATCGGTAGGGGTCATACGCGCTCCAATTTATGATTTTAAATAGCTTTCTCAATGAATCAAACAGGAACGGTATCCGCCGAAACGGGCGTTCACAAATCAAACAATTTTTATTATACCTGATCCGATCGCAGAGGGTCCGAGAATTTGGATTCGAATACTCATTCTAACAACCTACTCGAGCGGAACGACCCAATAAAACTGTGAATCGGCTTCAACCGCCCAACCAGTTACGTTCTCTTCAATCATGCGAATCTGCATCCACATATAGTTCCCATCGCAAACCGGTTCCGTCGCCAACGCCCGGAACGTCATTCCCGCGCGTAGGATTGAAACCTGATCGGCCGTCGTTTCCGGCTCTTCGCGAACTTTAATGGACGTTCCGATCGCCCCCAAATGACCTGTCATCCCGCTTTCAAACTGATGACGCATATTTCCGCAGCGGAATGCTGAATCCGGCGTCGCCGTCATCGTCGGCTCAGTCGTTTCTATCGCGGATATTTCTCCGTCGGATATCTCCGGGGTAACCGCCGATTCCGATTCCGACGTTGCGTCGGAGACCTCCGCTTCGCCCGGCTGCGAATTTATACGCGGCAACGTCGGGAGCGCCGGCGGCAGTTCCGTCTGTGCAGATTGAACCGAATCCTCCAGCAGCTGAATGGCCGGTTCAAGTTCCGCGTTTTCGGCCGATTCAGCATCCGTCTCGGCACTGCTTTCGCCGAAAATTGTAGGCGTCGGAAGCGAATTCGCTCCCTCGGAAGAACGAAGCGGAACCAATTCGACAGCGTTGATTATCTCAGAGACCGACGTTCTCTCGCCAATATTGAACGACGCACTCAACTTACCCGCCGAAGGTAAAAAAGGGATCATGCCCAACTGCCATCCGGCAAAAACCGAAAAGAAGACAAGAGCGATAACCGGCACAATAAAGCGTACAGTTTTCTTTTTTTCAACCGGGACATAGCCGCATTTCTGGCAGCCGGATATTTCAGAATATAAATAAGACAAACAATTCGGGCAGCGGACAATACCTTTGGTTGGGAAGTTTCCTTTTTCCGCTTGCGGCGCGCCGCAATAATGGCAGACAGACGCGTCATGCGGGATTTTTCGATAACAAGCTAAACAATGTTTCATTGCAATTTCCTCAAACGGCTTCAAAACAATTATACTTCCGATTTGCAGACGGCTTTCTTTAACGAATCGAAAGCGTTTGTACGCGTACCGTTTCGAGCGGAATATCAGAATCTGCTGAAAAAGAAAAGGAAAAAAAGCCGCCGTGATCCAGCGTATTTTTCACCCAATTTTTAAGGTATACTGATGATCGACATGTGAATTTAACGCCGATTGCGCGGGTTCACAAGCAAAGCCATGTTACCGTTTTTTTTACGATTCTGAAAAAGGTTCCAAACCAAAACAAACTCGGAATCCGACAAATATTCATTCCATCTGTGCAGCATGAAAGAAAGGGAGATTATGCTTTACTATACGAATGAAATTGATGAGGTTATCGAAGCTCTGAATTCAACGCCAAACGGTATTTCCGGGCAAGAGGCCGCAGCCCGCTTGGCAAAAAACGGTCCGAACGAACTGGCTCAACCGCGGAAAGCGTCGCTCCTTCAACGTTTCCTGAAGGAAATCGCCGACCCGATGATCCTGATTCTCCTCGTTGCGGCGGTTATTTCCGCCGTTACCGCCGTAATTGAAAACGAATCGTTCGCGGACGTTTTTATTATCCTTTTCGTCGTCGTATTGAATTCAATTTTAGGCGTCTATCAGGAAAGCAAAGCCGAAGAAGCGATCGAAGCGCTTCAGAAGATGACCGCCGCTAAATCGAAAGTTATCCGCGACGGTCAAAAGCTGACGGTTCCCAGCTCGGAACTGGTCGTCGGGGACCTGATCCTCCTTGAAGCCGGGGACGCCGTTCCTGCCGACGCGCGAATCGTGACGGCAGCGTCATTGAAAATTGAAGAAGCGTCCTTAACCGGAGAATCCGAACCAGTCACGAAATTTATCGAAATGCTGAAGCTCCGAAACGAAAGCGAAGCCGTTCCGCTCGGAGATCGGAAGAATATGTGTTACATGGGTTCAACCGTCGTTTACGGCCGGGGAGCGGCGATCGTTACCGCCACAGGCATGGCGACCGAAATGGGAAAAATCGCCGCCTCAATTACGATGGCGGAAGACGAGCTGACCCCGCTGCAGCGGAACATGAACGAACTCAGCGCGGTACTCACGAAGCTCGTGGTCGGAATCTGCGTCTTCATCTTCGCGTTTTCAGTGATCCGCAACGGTTCATTCTCCGGCGAAGCGATCCTCGATACGTTCATGATCGCTATTTCCCTCGCCGTCGCCGCAATTCCGGAAGGCCTCGTCGCCGTCGTCACAATTGTCCTCTCGATCGGCGTTACGAACATGTCTAAACGCAACGCGATCATCCGAAAATTAACCGCGGTAGAGACGCTCGGATCGGCTCAGGTGATCTGTTCCGATAAGACCGGGACATTGACGCAGAACAAGATGACCGTCGTTAGAACGTTTACATCTGATGAAGAAGCGCTCGCCCGCATTATGGCGCTCTGTTCGGACGCGGAGCTCGCCGCCGATTCGAACGCGGATAAGCCGGAAACGATTGGAGAACCGACCGAGGCGGCGTTGATCGTATACGCGCTGAAGAACGGGATCCATAAAAACCGTCTCGCCGAACAGCACCCGCGTTTAGGCGAAGCGCCGTTTGATTCCATGCGAAAAATGATGTCAACGATTCATGAATTCGACGGGAAAATCATCCAATTCTCAAAAGGCGCGCCGGATGAAATACTGAAAAAATGTACAAAAGTACTACATAAAGGCCAGACCGTCCCGCTAACGGACGAGATTCGCGAAGAAATCCAGGCTGCCAATACTGAAATGGCGTCGGACGCGCTGCGCGTTTTAGCCGGCGCGATCCGTATACACGACGAGCTCCCGAAAACTTTTGAACCGCAAGATCTTGAACGCGACTTGACATTCGTCGGCATGACCGGCATGATCGACCCTGTTCGTCCTGAAGTCGGAGCGGCGATCATTGAATGCTATGAGGCCGGGATTACGCCCGTCATGATTACCGGCGACCATAAAGGAACCGCCGTCGCGATCGCAAAACAGCTCGGAATTCTCAAAGACGGACGAATCGCGATTACCGGCGCTGAGCTGAACGAAATTTCCGAAGATGAATTCGAAAAGAAAATTGAACGAATCGGCGTATACGCCCGCGTCCAACCGGAACATAAGACGCGTATCGTTAAATGCTGGCGGAGGTTAGGCCGGATCACGGCGATGACCGGAGACGGCGTTAACGACGCCCCGGCGATTAAGCATAGCGATATCGGCGTCGGCATGGGTATCACCGGCACAGACGTGACAAAGAACGTCGCCGACATGGTCCTCGCCGACGACAATTTCGCGACAATCGTTTCCGCCGTCGAAGAAGGACGGCGAATCTTCGACAATATTCAGAAGGTAATTCAATTCCTGCTGTCGGCTAATCTGGCGGAAATCATCGCTATTTTCGTCGCGACGATTTTCGGTTTTACAATCTTAAAGCCGGTACATTTACTCTGGATAAACCTGATTACCGATTCAATGCCGGCGCTCGCGCTCGGCATTGAATCGCCGGAAGACGACCTGATGAAACGGCAACCGCGAGACCCGAAAACGCATGTTCTCGGGAACGGAATCGGCGGCGCGATCCTATATCAGGGAATCATCATCGCGGCGCTGACGTTCATATCGTACCTGATCGGCCACTATGTCGAATCGGGCGTTTGGGAAATCGCCCAAAGTCCGGACGGAATGACGATGGCGTTTACGACGCTTTCCCTCGCCGAAATCGTCCATTCATTTAATATACGCTCACGGAAAAACTCGATTTTCAAAATAAAAACGATTAATCTGCCGCTGATCGGCGCGGCGGCGATCGCGCTGATCTTAACGACGGTCGTACTCTACGTCCCGATTTTAGCTCAGATGTTTGAATTTCAGATGGTCAGTCTGAACGAATTCGCGATCGCGGTCGGATTAGCGCTGCTGATGGTTCCGGCGATTGAAATCGGAAAAGTCATCGAGAGAAAGTTCGATCAGAAACGCAAATAACCGATTCCAAGGAAAAAACGCCCGGCCGCGTCAGGATTTGTCCAGACCGACCGGGCGCGGGCTTTCTTTTCAACTATAATTCTCAAAAGATTATTAAATTATTTGGAGCGCTTTTGAAAATTCAAGTGAAACGGCTTTTGACGATCGGAACGATCGCGGTCGTCGTCATCCTGGCAGATCAGATTTCGAAACTAGCCATACGCAATTCCTTATCGATTCGCGAAACGTTTACGCCGATCGAAGCAATCGGTTCATTTTTCCGAATTGTCCATTGGAAAAATTCCGGCGTCGCCTTTGGATTATTTCAAGGATACGGCTGGTTGATGACGCTGATCGGGTTGAGCGTATTGGCGCTCGTGCTGATCTTTTTCAAACCCGTCCTGAACGGGCCCGCGTTTATCGCGATCGCGGTAGGACTTCAATTTGGCGGCGCGATCGGAAACCTGATCGATCGTTTAAACCCAGCCTTGGGGTACGTTGTCGACTTTATTTGGATCGGGAATTTTCCCGTCTTCAATCTGGCCGACTGCGCCGTTGTCGTCGGCGCCGGCATTCTCCTGATCGGACTTTGGAAAATGGACGGAGAAGAGAAGCGCCGTTCGCCCAAAGATATCCGCCCGACGGGAAATTCGAACGAACCGGCCCCGGAACAAAATAATTTAGCATGACCGTTTTGACACGCACCTACAACGGCGAAGCGCCGCAACGCTTAGACCAGTTTCTATCGGAAGTTTACGCCGACGCCTCGCGTTCCCGCCTGCTCCAATATATCAAGGACGCCCGCGTTACGGTCAACAGCGCCGCAATTACCAAAGGCGGATTCTGGCTCAGCGCGGGAGACGTTGTCGAATTAGCGCTCCCCGCCGAGCGCTCGTCAAAATTGATCCCCGAAGAACGGACGCTCGATATTCTGCATGAAGACGAAAACACGCTGATCCTCAATAAACCCGCGGGCGTCGTCGTTCATCCGTCGTTCGGGCACGACAGCGGCACAATCGTCCACGCGGTTCTCGCCCACTGCAAAGATTTAGGCAGTTTCGGCGGAGAAATCCGGCCCGGCGTCGTCCATCGTCTCGACCGCGACACATCGGGAATCCTGATCTTAGCGAAAAATGAAAAAGCGCTGAACTTCCTTCAGGCGCAATTTAAATCGCGTGAAATCGAAAAACGTTATTTAGCGCTCGTCGACGGACGTCCGCCGACGCCGACCGGGCGAATTGAAGCCCCGATCGGGCGCGATCCGAAACGGCGCCAGATGATGGCGATTTTACCGGCGGACAAAGGCCGCGCCGCCGTAACCGAATATTTTACCAAGACCGAATATAAGCGGCATACGCTGATCGACGCGCGGCTGCTGACCGGACGAACACACCAGCTGCGCGTACATTTCGCTTTTTTAAAATGCCCGATTGTCGCCGACGCGCTTTACGGCTACCGGAAACAATCAATCCCGCTGGACCGGCATTTTCTCCACGCTTACCGGGTCACCGTAACGCTTCCGGGAAGATCCGAGCCATCCGCGTTTGAAGCGCCGCTTCCGCCGGAACTTCAGACCGTTTTGGACGGACTCGAACCCGCGCAGCCGGCGATTTTCGGATAAAAAAGACGACGCGGACGCGCGACAAATGCCCGTTAATCGTTAGATTTATTGCGCGTCCGCGTTTCGCGCATGCGTTACGATCAGGTAACCCGCCGCGCAGACAGCGGTAACCGCCATAATCGTTTGATTCAGATTCAATCTTCCGAACGATACGATATCGAGACGCAAGAACTCGAGGAAAAAACGCTCAACCGGATAGAGAATCAAATACAGCGCGAAGATATCGCCAGGACGAAGCCGACCCCCAAATTTCCGACCAATCCAAATCAGCGCCCCGACGTTCAGCAAATTCAAAATCATCTCATACGCGAATAACGGATGGTAAGTTGCCTGATCAGCATAGTCAGGCAATCGGTACTGCGGATCGATCGATATCGCCCAAGGAAGATCGCTTGGCGCGCCGTACAGCTCCTGATTAAAATAATTTCCCCAACGCCCGATCGCCTGCCCCAACGCCAAACCGGGCGCGCCGGCGTCCAGAAACGAGCTGACCGGATGACGATAACGGCGGCAGAATAAAATCATTCCCGCCGCGCCGCCCAAAATCGCGCCGGGAATGCCCAGTCCGCCGTTCCAAACCGCGAAGATAAGCTGCGGATGCGATAAATAATAAGCGAAGGTCAAACCCGAAGATGCCGACGGAAAAATAACGTGCCAGAGTCGCGACCCGATAATCCCGCCGATAAAAAACCAAAGCATACAATCCCACGCTGTTTCAGAGCTGATTCCCTTACGTTTTCCAAGAAGCGAAAACAGCCAGGTTCCGGCAAGAACGCCGCCAATCAACGCCAAACTGTAATAGCGGATTACGACCGGCCCAATTTGGATGGCTTGCGCGCTGATATTCATATTCGGTTTCCTTTACGATTGCGATGAGGATTGCGGTGGATCGGACGAAATCGGCCCTATTTCAAGCTGTCGGCGCATATAAAGAATTCGCTGAACCGCCGTAAAATGCGACCCGAGAGCGATCGCCCAAACCGCGATCAGCGGCAACCCGATCAATAAGCTTGGGACAAGGAATAAATATCGTTCCAATCGCGACATCAGGCCCAAACGCATATTCAGGCCCTCGATTTCCCCTTTCGCGCGCGTATACGAAACAAGAATCGCGCCCATAATCGCAGCGTATGACACGATCATATGCAGCCAGTCGCCGCGCAGCGCATAATACGTAACCAATCCGGCGAACACGATAAACTCGGCGTAACGATCCGTCGTCGAATCAAGTACCGCGCCGAATTTCGTCCCTTTCCCGCCGTTCGTCATTCGCGCCATCGTCCCGTCAAAAAAGTCCGTCGCCGCAAAAAAGATCAGTAAAATTCCCGCTGAGGTGAAATGGCCGAACGCGATCAGAACCGCGGCGATAATATGCCCGGCGCAACCGATCAACGTCACTGCGTTCGCCGTCAGTCCGGTTTTCAGCAGCATCGCCGCACAGCTTTCGCCGAACGCCTTGAAACGCGCGCGCATTTTATCCGTAAACGTCGTATAAGTTTCATTCATGGTCTTTAATTCTACTCCTCGGCAACCCCGATTTTCTCATCCAGATGATCAGCTTCGTCCGCCGACCATAAAACTTCGCGCTGCCGCCCGCCCGCCTGGGACGGACCGACGATCCCCAAATCTTCCATCCGGCTCAGAATCCGCTTCGCTCGCGGGAAGCTGATCCGGAGCTTGGTCTGAAGGAAATTCGTTGTCGCGCGTCCCGTCATACAGACAGCTTTCACCGCATCCCGAAAGATTTTGTCGTGCAGCTCTTCTTCTTCCTGGCGCGCGATCTCCGCCTCCCATGGCGCGCCGGATTCCTCTTCCGATTCAGATCGCGGCGCAAGTTTCCGCCAAAAATTAACGACGGCATCGATCTCGCTGTCCATCAGCATCGGACCCTGAATCCGCAGCGGCGTCTGCTGACTCGGCTGGATCAGGTACATATCGCCGCGCCCCAACAGCTTTTCCGCGCCTTGCTTTCCCATAATGACGCGAGAATCAACGCCGGAAGCGACGTTCAAGGCGATTCGCGCCGGTATATTGGTTTTGATATCGCCGGTGATGACGGTCGCGTCCGGGCGCTGCGTCGCTAAGATGAGATGAATCCCTGTCGCGCGCGAAAGCGACGCCAGCTTATTAATCGCGTCAACGCCGGAACGATCCGGGCCGTTCATGATTTCAGCGACTTCATCTACAAAAATAACGATCCGCGGCAGCGGTTTATCGCCGCGTGAAAGCGCTAATTTATTATACGCCGCGATCTTGTTGATCCCCTGACCTTCGTTCTGAAAAAGCTTATAGCGTTCGTTCATCTCATAAACCGCCCAATTCAGAACGGCGAGCGAACGTTCAAACTCGGTTTCGACATTCCCGTAAAGATGAGGAACGCCGTTGAACCGGAAAAGCTCAACGCGCTTCGGATCGATCATGATCACGCGCAAGTCCTCGGGCGAATTATTCATCAGCAGGCAAAGCGCGATCGAACGCATGCAGATCGACTTACCCGAATTCGTCGTCCCTGCAATCAATAAATGGGGCATCTGCTCCAAATCGACGACAACCGGCATTCCGGTAATATCGCGTCCAAGCGCGACGCGCAGCGGCGATTTCATCTCACGGAAAATTTTACTTTCCATCAGCGGGCGCAGCCGGACGATCAGCGCGTTCGGATTCGGGAGATCGATTCCGATATACGCTTTTCCGGGAACCGGCGCCTGAATCGCCAAATTTTTCTCGCCGAGCTGAACCGCTAAGTCGCGTTCAACGCGCGCGACGTCGCCGACGCGAATCTGACGGACCGATCCTTCGCCGTTCGCGGCGCGGCGCGAACCCGGCTGAACCTGATATTGGATAATCGCCGGACCGATACAATAAGAAACGAATTCGATCGGCGTCTCGAGTTCTTCCATTGCGACTTTGATCGCTTCGATCGTGTCGGATAAATCATAATCGCGATTGATAAACCCCAATTCCGGCTCAAGCAGATTCAACGGGGGAACTTTATTTTTATAAATTCGATTTTCCAAGTCTTCTTCAAACTCCTGATTATCCGTCGCGGTCCCGTCGTCCGATTCGTCCGTTCCCGCCGATCTTTCGGTCTCGGTGAAAGAAGAATCGAGACGAGATTCGCTTCTCGGCCGTTCCGAGTCAGGTTCGGCAGGCCGAAAGGCCGCGGTCCCAGCATCCTTTTCCGATCGGTTCGACCGCCGAATCCGGCCTGTCAGCCTCAAAGGGCTGATCCGCCGAAAATCGAATCGGACCGTCAGCGCAACCGAGAGCGTCGTCCAAATAATTAATAGTACCATCCCGACGGTCTTTCCGAATCGTACACGCAAAACCTCATGCAGCAACGTTCCTATTTTTCCGCCCGCGCCGGGATCAGCCCCGGCCAGAACCGCCAGCAGCGCGAACAGCAGGTTGACAGATCCGAAACCGACGCCGAGGCTCATCGGCAGGACCGCTTTACCCATGAAACGACGCGTCATAACGACAAGCACCGCAAAACAAATTAACGTAAAAAAATATCGCCCGACGCCGAGCCAATCGTAGAAAAACCGTTGAAGCGGATAGACGAGCGTCCCGCCGATAACGCCGGAAAAAAGAAGAAAGCCGAACAGAGTCAAAAACGCGAACCCCGTCAGCACGACAATCCTTCCGACCGGACGTTCGGAACGCGGCGTCGTTAAACGATTCATTTCAGCAACCGTCTTCTCGTTCAGCGCCTTCTTCCTCCGTTATTTCCGGCGTTATTTCCGTACCGCCGTCAAATTCGGAACCGACCGCAGTTCGGGCTTCGTTTTCCGCGGCCGTCAAGATTTTCGCGACTTCTTCAATCGCGACTTTTTGCTTTCGATAAAAATCCGCCTCAGACATCGACAGTTTCCGCACGATTTCCTTAACTTTCCGCCCCTCGATAAATTTCAGGATAAGGATATTGTACAACGTCCATTCTACCGAAATACTCGGCGTCCCGCCCGGACGGATTTTCTCAATCGCAGCGCGTAAAACCTTCCGTAACCCGTTAATTCGTCCGGTTTCATCGTCTTCGCTTTCAGCGGCAACGATCCGCCAACGCAGCAGCGGACTCTCGGACAATTTCGGACCGCCCCAATAGTGGGTCAGAGCATCCCGGACCCAGCCGCTAACCTCAGACGGAAGCGCGTAATCTTCATGGCGAAAGCCCTCCGCCGGGTTCAACAGGCTAACGCTGCGAAAACGTTGAAGCGGCTCGAGATCAGCAATCCCCTCGAGCGTTCGGTATGTTCGCGCGTAGTAACGCCGCTGCCATAAGACCTGGGCGCAATCGGAAGCGGCGGAAAGCAGAACCTCGCGGAGCGGAAGCGACGAAACGCCTTCCGCGAGTACGACCCCGACGATCGCCAACGAGGATTCCTCGTTTCCCGCGATCGGATAAGCGATCGGAGCGAACGCGAACCCGTCCGCAAAAACGATTTCAGGCTCCTGGTTCCCCACGGCGGCCGGGGGCGTTTCGGCCGCCAAACAACGAACCGATTCAATTTGGGATTCGCTGAACGGACCCGCGCTGATAACCGCTTCAGGCTGACCGTTGATCCCTTTCGTAACTACAAATGCGCCCGGTAATTGAAGCTTGTCGCAGATCACCGAGCAAAGCGATTCAAGATAGGTTTCTAACTCCGCGCGAAAGATCATCATGTTTTCCAATCCGGTCAACATCTGATAGTCTTCATGCCCGTATCCCGAATAGTTATTACGCCGAATCAGCGGGGTCAGAACCGTAATCATATATTCCAGGAGAAGGATCGAAAAAACAGTCAGCAGCGAAGTCCAAGCTTCCGAGTTAATTCCCAGCACCCGCGCCGAACGGCGCACGAGCGTAACCAGGACGAGCGTCATCGACGCTGTAATCGGACCGCGTAAAACCCATTCGACCAAACGCAGCCGGACGACGCGATGAGACCAAGTTACGCAGAACGTCACCACCGAATATGCCAACAGGAAAATCAACAATAGCAATATCAAATACGCCAGAACGCTGAACAGCCAATAACCCGTCGCGTCGGCGTAATTGAAACGCAGCGCGGCAAACAGCGACAGCGTCGTACTCATCTGAACCGACATCGCACTGACAAATAAATAACCCATCCGGCGGCGGCTGGTCTTCGTTTTCGTCCGGCGAAAAGCTTTAACCAGGATCCCAACGCATACAAAAAAGATCAAAATCGCCCAAGCCCAGATTAATGGAGAGAAATCGGTCAGCCGTGAAATCGGGCGATCCGCTGAGACGACGACCGATCGGCCGTAAAGCTTCCCGCTCAGGAATAAACCGATCATGCCGAAAGAAGCGGCGTAAACCGCGGCGACCGACAGGAAGCGTCCGCGCGAAAGTTTTACGCCGGTCATATCCAGAATCGTCAACGAAAAATGATAAAAAGCAGGATGAACGATAAAAAATCCGACCCACTGCACTTGCTGCAGCATGAATTTCGTCGGCGCCGAGTCGATCGTCAGGCTAAACGCGTTCGCGGTAAAAATAACCGCCAGTTCCGCCAGGATCAAGGTATAAACGCGCGCCAGAACCTCCTTCCGGAGATAACCGAGAAGAAAAAGAAAAACCGAAAAACAGGATATAGCGACCCCGGCGATCAACGCTTCGTTAATCGTCCTGAGTACGGAAGGCAGCCAATTTAAATATTGATCCATCGTCAGCGAATCATCTTCGTAAAAATCAGCGCGATCTCTAAATTCGGGAAATAGAATTCCTCATATCCGCTGAAAGCGTAGCCGTTCTTACGGATAAAGCGAATCGCGGGCTCGTTTTTCGCCTGAATCATGACCGCGATCCGCTTCAGCTCCCGCTGCGCCGCGATCGATTCAGCCGATTTCAGGAGCGCGGTACCGATTCCGTTCCGGCGCCGGATCGGCGGAACGCCGCCCAACGACAGCCGCATCGTATGCCAACCCGGCGCTATATCTAAATGCAAATAACCGACAATCCGATTTTCAATCGTCGCGACAATCACCTCGTCATTACGGACATACGTTTCAAAAACTTCAGGCGCAACGCATTGGAACGTAATATCGTCGCGCTTCGGCAGCTTTACCCGCTGAAATTCGGCCGTAAAAAAGTCATCCGTCTCCTCCATACAGGCTCTATAGACGGCGGCGCTTTCAAAATCCAGGTTTATCCGCGAAAGGAGCGGACCATCCGTCATCGCGGCTTTCCGAACTTCAATCGTTTCTTTTTCCATAATATTTCAACCGCCTTCTCCAAATTCGAACCGGGCGTTAATTCATTTCATTCAAGATTCGAATCGAAACATCGCAGGGCGCCCAAGCTTCGTTCGTCTTACTCAATACTTCCAAGCGCAGGATATAATCGCCATTTTCAATTTCCGTCGTCGCTAAAGGACCTAAAACGCCCTCAATAACCGGAAGATTCCCGGCTGAAATCGCGTTCCAGCTGGTCGGATCGTTCAACGGCGCGTAATCGTAACGGAAAAAGCCCATGTCCGGAACGTTTACCGTCGCGCTCAGCGTATATAAACCCTGGATAACTTCGCTCTGACGCGGAGAAATCCATTCCAAAACGCCGGCTTCACAGCCGCCGCGGTAACCGGATTCATCGGACGCGGCTTCGCTCGCGACAATTTCCGAATCGACCGCCTGTTCGAAAAGCTCGACGCCTAAAATAGGGCCGATCGCCGCATGATCCGATATCAGGTAGTTTACTGAAACGAATTCGGCGATCAGCAGCAGAACTGAAACAATAACCATCACCAAGGCAGTATTGAGCTTTTTCTGAGCATATTCGCGCTCCAAGCCGAAAATCGTCGAATTCCAATCCTGAATCGCGCCGATCAGCTTTTTTAAATAAATCAAAAGAATCAACGCCAAAACGACATAGATCCAATTCTGATAGCGAACCAGAAAGATAAATAACGAATCCATTCAGCCTTATCCTACCGGCAACCGAAAGCGCTCGATACCGTTCAGCAATCGTAATCCGATTTAAAACAACGCAAAAAACAAAGCGCCGCCGCTGCCGTAAACGACAGCTTTTCGAAAGACAGCCGTTACAGCGCGGGAATCACTTCGCGTAAAATTCGAACAATTTTCGGACCGATAATATCGGCTGCTTCGAGGACCTCCTGATGAGTCGTTTTCGCCTCGCCGTCCGCGGAACATTCATTCGTAATCCCGGAAAAGCCCAAAACGCGAATCTCGCAATGACGCGCCGCGATTACTTCGGGAACCGTCGACATCCCGACCGCGTCCGTACCGATCACCCGTAAAAAGCGAACTTCCGCCGGCGTCTCGAAAGACGGACCTGAAAGCCAGGTATAAACGCCCTCTCGCAGCGGGACGCCGATCTTCGCCGCCGCGGAACGGACGAGCGCCTGATAAGCGCGATCGTACGGCTGCGACATGTCGGGGAAACGCAGGCCAAACTCATCCAAATTTTGTCCCCGCAGCGGATGAGCCCCGCCCATCGCAGCGAAACTGATTTGATCTGTAATCATCATAACGTCGCCGGCCTTAAAATCCGGATTAATCCCGCCGGCGGCGTTCGTCACGACGAGCGAGCCAACCCCTAATAATTTCATGACGCGAACCGCAAAAATGAGCAGATCCGGCTCATAGCCTTCATAAAAATGGACGCGCCCCTGCTGGACGAGGACGTTTCGGCCGGCTAAAGTCCCGATAACCAGCCGACCGGAATGACCTAAGACCGTCGAACGCGGCCAGCCTGGAATCGAAGCCGTCTCGATAATCGTCGGATTTTCAACTTCGTCCGCCAGGGCGCCCAACCCCGACCCTAAAACCAACCCTATTTCAGGCTTGACCGTAATTCGCTCGCGGATATAATCCGCCGCCTCGTGATATTTTTTCGGATCAATCTGCCCGTTCATGTCGTTTCCCTCCCCGTTTTTTCTTTTTATTATATCAGGATGAACCAACGGTTTCGACCCGACGTTCCAGTGATCCGACGCATAAGATAAATTAGCATCTTATAACCTGTCGGCTGAAGAATCCGCAGCGGTACAATTACAAACAGGATCAGGAGTTATTGCATGTGGATATTTTTCGCTTTCGGGGCAGCCTTCTTCGCCGGATTAACGGCAATTTTAGCTAAAATCGGAATCCGGAAAACGGACGCGACGGTCGCGACAGCGTACCGAACGACCGTCGTTTTGTTTTTTGCCTGGCTGATGGTCGCCGCGACAAACGCTCAAACCGGATTGACCTTGATCTCGGGGAAGGCTTGGCTCTTCTTAATCCTCTCCGGCCTAGCAACCGGCGCTTCCTGGCTTTGCTTCTTTCATGCGCTTCAAATCGGCGAAATAAATCAAATCGTTCCGATCGATAAAGCGAGTATTGTTCTGACTTTAATTTTTTCGTTCCTTTTTCTAAACGAGCCGATTTCATGGATCAAAGGGATTTCCATCAGCCTGATCTTTATCGGAACGATCCTGATGGCGGTCGCTCCAACCAAAACGAAAAGCGATCGCGGCCATGGCCCCGACCTAACGAAAGAAAAACGCCGCGGACGGATCCTCGCGATATTCTCCGCGCTTTTCGCAGCGCTGACTTCTATCCTCGGGAAAATCGGAATGAAGGGGATTAATTCGACCTTAGGAACCGCAATCCGAACCGTATTCGTCCTGATCATGGCATGGACGATTGTCGCCACGAGCGGGAAATCGAAAGCGGCGCTAAACCCGGACAAAAACGAGATACTTTTTATCGGACTGTCGGGGCTGGCGACCGGCGCATCCTGGCTCTGTTTCTTCAAAGCGATTCAGGATGGTCCGGTCAGCATCGTCGTCCCGATCGATAAACTCAGTATTCTGATCACAATCCTTTTTTCAATGCTCGTATTTCATGAAAAACTCTCCCGCCGCGCCGCGATCGGATTAGGATTGATCGTAGCCGCGACGATCGCCCTGACCGTCGGATAACCCGCCCCGCGCCAAAGCATGACTATGCGCATCAATCAACTATTCCCGCAAAAGGGATATCGGATCCCCCGCATAAACCGGCGATCAATCCGAAATCAATCGAAGGCCGTCGGTTAAAATCATTACAGCACGGAGGCATCACATGAACAAACAAACGGTATTAGTTCTCGATTTCGGCGGACAATATAAAGAACTCATCGCGTCGCAGATTCGTCGTTTAGGCGTCTATTCGATCGTCAAACCGGGGAATATCAACGCGGACGAAATAAAAAAGATCGATCCCGTCGGGATCGTGCTGACCGGCGGGCCGAAAAGCGTTTATAAAGAAGGTTCGCCGACCGCCAAGCGCGAAATTTTTGAGTTGGGAATCCCCGTTTTAGGAATCTGCTACGGGATGCAGCTCATCAGCCACGTCATGGGCGGGACGGTCGAACCGCCAAAATCCGGCGGCGAATACGGATTGACGGCGACGACGCTGCGCGAGAATTCGACGCTGTTCAAAAACATGCCCCCGCGCGCCAAAATGCTGATGAGCCACTTTGACGCCGTAACCAAAGCGCCGGACGGATTCGAAGTCATCGCCGCGACAAAACATTGCAAAATCGCCGCGATCGCCGACGACGGGAAAAAGCTCTACGGCGTTCAGTTCCACCCCGAAGTCAAAAACTCCGACCAAGGCACCGAAATTTTCAGGAATTTCCTGTTCAGTGTGTGCGGCTGCATCGGCGATTATAGTATCGACGACATCATTGAAAACGCAGTCCGCGAAATTCAGACCCGCGTTGGCGATCGGCGCGTCCTGCTCGCGCTCTCGGGCGGCGTCGATTCATCCGTCTGCGCAGCGTTAATCGCCAAGGCGATCCCGAATAAACTGACCTGCGTCTTCGTCGACCACGGACTGATGCGCAAAAATGAAGGCGACGAAATCGAAGCCGTTTTTTCAAAATGGGATCTGAAATTTGTCCGAATCAACGCGCAGCAGCGTTTCTTATCCGCGCTGGCAGGCGTCACCGATTCGGAACGGAAACGAAAAATTATCGGCGAAACGTTTATCCGCGTTTTCGAGGAAGCCTCGAAAGAACTCGGATCGATCCCGTTCCTCGCTCAGGGGACGATCTACCCGGATATTATCGAATCCGGCGGCGACCGGGCGGCGACGATTAAAAGCCATCATAACGTCGGCGGCCTTCCCGAGAATATCGGTTTTGACGGCCTGGTCGAACCGCTGCGCGGGCTGTTCAAGGATGAGGTCCGGACGCTGGGGCGGAAATTAGGCTTACCCGAAAGCCTCGTCGACCGCCAGCCGTTTCCGGGCCCCGGACTCGGCGTCCGCGTCATCGGCGCGATCACGGAAGAGAAGCTGGCGATATTGCGCGACAGCGACGCGATCGTCCGCGAGGAAATCGGAAAATTGAAAGTGAAACCGAACCAGTATTTCGCCGTTCTGCCGGGGATCCGTTCGGTCGGCGTCGTCGGGGACGAACGCGCTTACGACGAGGTGATCGCCGTCCGCGCCGTCATGACGACCGACTTCATGACCGCCAAATACGCGCCGCTGCCGCATAAGGTGCTGGCGAAGATTTCGGCACGGATCTCGAACGAGGTCAAGGGCGCCGGGCGTGTCGTTTACGATATTTCGGGGAAACCCCCTGCCACGATCGAGTGGGAGTAAATAAAATAACGCCATGAACCCAGTAAATACAAGGGTTTGTGGCGTTTTTCTATGCGACTTGAGTACAAAATGAGTGCAATAGATAAATACTAATCTATTGTAATGAAATCCTTTACAGTTTCAATTAATGTTATTTCAGAACTTTTTTTAGGTGCTCAACCTGTTTTGAAATATTCATATCATCTTTTAAATTATAAAGAGGTTGTTTGAAATTTTGAATATCTGTTATTAGTTTTGCTAATGCAGGAGAAGTAACATTAGATTTCGCAGTATCAAGCAGAGCTTTATACTTACTTTGACACAATGAAAATTGCAGTTTGCTTGCTATTTTATCGTGCGTAAAAGATGAAATAGCTAAGAAAAATTGAGTTTGTGTAAAATTTTGTATTAGTAATTCATATATAGAATTTGCATCCCAACAAACTCCAAGACCATTTGTCAAATAGGCGTCTGTTATTACCATTGTGAAATATGCATTGATTTGTTTGGGTACATCATGGTTACCAACTAAATTCTGCACTTGTCTTGCACATGGAGGTTCCAAATAGAAATTATTGGATGAAGCATTATGAGCATTATATAGTCGCTCTAGTTCAATTTTTATTTCTGCACTTCTTACTGATTCAGGAAGGTATGATTCTGCATTTACAATTTGTAAAAATTCTCTTGCCAATCTCGCTTCGGTTTGATCATTATTAATCTGAAATTTACTGAATTTAATACCAAAGTTCCATTTAACATCTT
>DAOUFC010000078.1:0-9817 GCA_034430295.1 Flexilinea sp. | reverse complement strand
GCCCAACATCGCGCAATACTTCGTGATCGCGGCGGTTAACGTCGTCTTTCCATGGTCAATATGACCCATCGTACCCACGTTTAAGTGGGGCTTACTTCGATCAAAATGCTGTTTTGCCATTTTTATTCACTCCTCAATAAAAAAGGACGGCGACGTCCGTTCACTAAAAGAGCCCTCAATGAGACTTGAACCCATGACCTCAGTCTTACCAAGACTGCGCTCTGCCGACTGAGCTATGAGGGCGTTTGACCCACGGGGACCGTTCTTCCCCTATATTCTCAGGCAACTCTGTTTGAGCGCAATCCGCTCCAAAATTGTCTGAAAGTGGACGGTGAAGGATTCGAACCTCCGAAAGCTTCTGCTATCTGATTTACAGTCAGACCCCGTTGGCCACTTGGGTAACCGTCCATTTCGAACCGTTATCGATTCGTATGCGCGTTTGAATTGCTTCAAGCGCACATACAAATATACAACTTCCATGGAGCCGACAATGGGACTTGAACCCATGACCTACCGCTTACAAGGCGGTTGCTCTACCGATTGAGCTATGTCGGCGCTGTTAACGTTCCGCTCCTGAATCCCGTTTTTCGATCAAACGGCAAACGGTTCCTGAACGAGCAAGTCAATAGTATAAAGGATATCCGAATTCCGGTCAAGGGATTTCGTTAAAAGTCATTAAGCCGGAGATCGAAAAGGTTCCTTTATTTTCTATGATAAAATACCCGCTTATTATTCTACTCGATATTCCCAATTTCGGCGATCGCTCGCTTTTCCTAAAAACTGCTGAAACATACCCGTTCAGAAATATCCCGAACCGGCGCGAATCCCGAATGCTATTAAAACATTAACCGTCCGACAGATAAAGCGCTGTTTTGTCGAATCGTTTACTTTCCCGTCTCTTAATTTCTCTGCCGCTTCACTCGCCCAAAAAGCGAATTTCATCCGCCTCAAAGTAAACGTAATCGCGATAAATCGACGGTTCGAGCGCCCGTCCGCAAACTTCAACAAACCCGGATACGTCAATAGGGATCGGCCAATCCGCAAAAACGGTCAGATCGCGGAACGTCTCCAAATCAAGCCCGCTCAGGATCGTCATCTCGCCCGAAAACTGATCCGTATACGAAAACATCTCCCTGGCCGACGTATCATGCAGGCGCGGGCGCACATAGTTCAAATAATACGCCGGCGCATGAGGAGCGCGCAGATCATAATTCCGCAGCACGATAAAGTTTCCCGGTTCGATCCTTGTCAGCCGCGGCTCCCGGCCGTCAGCGCAAAGGCGGCCGCTTTTCTCCGCGATCGTTTCCGGACACGCGCGAATCCAAAACGAAGCGGAGATCATGAGCGCGATCAATACAGCGACCGCAACGCCGGCCGGAGCGACCGCGCTGCGTTCATCGGAATCCCGTTTCAACTCGCATCTTTTTCGCCAGCGTCCGAGAATCCGTTCCATAAACGACCGAACGCCGAACGCCAAAACGAATCCGCTTAAAACGATTGTCGCCGCATCGTAACGCATTTTATATACAATCGGCGGCAGGATAAAACGCGATAGGAAAACGCCGAAAATCGCCGCTAACCAGAACGATGATTCCGCTTCCTTCCTTCGCCGCCAGAAACCTGCCGCGCCAATCCCCCAAAACAGCATGATCAAATAACGGCCGGCCTCGACAGCTTCGCGCCGCGCGCCGTCGAAATAGGAAAAGAAACCGCGTTCAAAATCGAACAGCAGCATCGACCAGACCATCTTGACCGACAGCCAAATATTTCCAGGGTTAGCGCGAAGTTCCCTCCAACAGAGATCGAACAGACGCGCCGTCGAATTTTCCGTCCCGAACGACAAAGTCAATTCCGGCAGGAACATCGTATGGTAAGCGTCTTTCCCGCCTAAGCATAAGCCATAGATGATTTCAGCCGCCTGATTGTTCGTCAGCGGTTTTCCAGCTTCATAGACTACCGCGCCAATCGCTTCATTTAGCAGAAATGGCAAAAGCATCCCCAACAAACTCAGCGCAGCAATACCCACACGCCGCCGCTCGCTCCATACAGCGCCGGTTTCCGGCTGCCGCAGCCAAACGAAATACAACCACAAACCGGCAGACGCCAAAAGCGTCATCGCGCCCGGACGTACGTTCAGAGCCAGCGACAGCGCTGACAGTCCGAAAATCAGCGAACCGGTCCTTTTCTCGCTTAGCCCGATTAGAATCAGATACAGCGCTAACATTCCGATCAAAAACGCGAACGGTTCCGTCAGAAACGTTCCGAGATAACGACGAACGTAAAAAAAAGCGTTCAGATAAAAAACCGCCGCGGCAAACGCGCCGTATTTTCGCGCGATCAGCCGAAAAACGCCGAGCGATCCCAGCGCGACAGCGACCGCCACCAAGGCGTAAAGCAGATAGAAATTATTTTCGCTCAAATAAAGAACAAACGCGTAAACGACGAGCGATAACGGACGGATCGCCGAACTCTGCCCCATCGTTCCGCCGTATAAAAACCGCAGCGTATTCGTTTGATGAATAAACGCGTCGGAAAACGGGATTGAGCCGGCGAAAATATATTGATCCGATCCGCCGGAATTCCAGAGGCCGATCAGCGGCGTCAGAAAGACGACGAACATCAGCCAATACATCCCGAGACGAATCCAAGACTGCCGAATCTGCGCCGCAACGAAAGCCAGAACGAAGACCGGCGGAAGAACGAAAAGCTTCTGACGAAAAATCAGCGGCAGATTCCGGTCCATCGGGATCGTCAGCAGCAGCCATGAAATCGCCGCGCAGCCAACAAGGAAGAGAATATAACGAATGAAATTAAATCGCGAGATGCGATTCGATAAATTTGAATTTGCCATGTCTGACACTGTCCGTTTTTGAGCTCCCAAGATTTTGTCAATATTACGCGGTTCTCGAACCGTATTTTAAGATAATAACTGATTCGATTTATTTTTCAATTCGAATCGCTTATCAAAATAAATTAGGCTGCCGAACGCTGTTCAATAAAGAAGGCGGGGAAGTCTGGAAAATCAACTATGAAGCAGGTATCGGTCGTATCAACCACAACGTTTTTCGAATAAAATCCAGAATCAAGATACATACGAGGAGCTCAAGTTGATCCATCACATGAAGAAACGGATTCCGCGCTCCGGATTCGTCATCTTCCGGGCAAAGCTGCGCCTGAGAAGATATTCCGAACGAACACAGAACAGAAGCGATTCCTTCGCAAACGTGGAGAAATGCCCTTCGCCCCGCCATAACAGCAAGATCGAACGTTCCCGGCTCAAAAGATAACGAGTATTTTTACGCGCCGATATAAAAAGATCATGGCGGCGTTTTCATTTCGATCGATCACCGCAAGCCGCCGGACAGGAAGATATCCGTCCCGGTTCAAGATTGTTCCGACCCCGCAGAACCGAGTTCGGCCCGATACTTACGCGCCGAACCTACCCGAATTGCGTGTTTAGAATCCGAGGTTTTCGTTAATAAGAATTACTTTGACTCGATTCGCCGGTTTTGAGAAACGCGTCACAGCAACCGTCGCACAAACGGAATCTTCGGAAAAACAGCGCGCACACAGGCCGGTCGTCCGACAGGGAGACTTTCCCGGGAAACGGCCGGTATTGATTGGCGCGGCGATCGTCTGTGCCCGTTCCAAAGCCAGATCGATCGTTGCCGCGATTTTATTCATTCCGGCGATGACAATGACCGATTTCGGGCCGTAAACCAACGCAGCCAAACGGTTGCCGTTCCCGTCGATATTGACGAGCTGGCCGTCCGTCGAAATCGCGTTCGAACTCATCAGGAATACGTCGGCCGTCAGCGCGCAGCGCGCTAATTCGACCCGTTCATCCGGCGATTTCGCCAGATCACGGTCGAAAAGACGGTAATCGCCGGCACGCAAATCGTCCTTAATCCCCAGCGCATCAAGCGTCATCGAGCCGCCCCAACCGACGCTCGAACCGGTCGGAATGAGCGACAGCGCCAATATTTTCGCCTCCGCTGATGTCGCGCAGTAATAAGCGTCGAAAAAATGCCGTTTTAAATTAGCGACAACAAGGGGCGCCAATTTTTCGTTCCGCTTTTGAACAAACTCGTGCATGATCTTTCTTTCTCCCTTTTCCCAACCGAGCTTTTCCAGCCCCGGTCAACCTGACTCTCCCGGCGTCGCGTCTCCCGCGCGTCCGCACAGGTATAATAATATGTATGGGACTGATGAATCAATTACCATTATACATTGTCCGCGCGGTTACGCTGCTGATCGCGTTCGCGGTCCACGAGTATTCCCACGCGCGCGCCGCATACGCGCTTGGCGATAACACGGCGGCAAACGCCGGACGCATGACGCTGAATCCGCTCGTCCATATCGACCCCTACGGCGCTATCATGCTGCTGCTCGTCGGTTTCGGGTGGGCGAAACCCGTTCCCGTCCGCAGCGATATCGTCAACCGCAGCCATAAGTCCGGCATGGCGATCGTTTCCGCCGCCGGGCCGCTTTCGAATTTTCTTTTGGCGCTGGTTGCCGCGCTGTTGATCCGCCTGAATATTCCGTATTTGAATTCAGGTTGGGGAGCGTTCTTTTTTCATCAATTCGCGCTGATCAATATCAGTCTCGGCGTATTCAACCTGATCCCGATCGCGCCGCTTGACGGCGAAAAAATCGCCGATGCATATATTCCGGATCGGATTCGCGGATCCTGGACCCGAATCCAAGTCTACGGACCGCAGCTGCTGCTGATTCTTCTGTTGGTACTGCCGTACCTGCGCGTCGATCTCTTCGCCAGGACGATCGGACCGATAATCGGATTCATTTACCGACTTTTCATAGGAGCCTAATTCAAAATATGACGATTCAAATTACGATCATCGGACTCGGCGAAATCGGCGCATCGATCGGCCTCGCGCTGCGTTACCAAAAAGAAGACCTCCTCCGCATCGGCGCGGACCATTTAAAAAGCGCGGAAGAAGCCGCGAAACGTTCTGATGCCATCGACCAAATTGAACATAATTTACCTAAAGCGGTCGAAAACGCCGATATTGTCGTCCTGGCGATTCCGGGTTCCGAGCTCGATTCCACGCTGGAGACGATCGGCTCTGAATTAAAGGCGGACGCGGCGGTCATCGATTTCAGTCTCAATAAACGGCGCGCCTACCGGACGGCACGAAAATATTTAGTCAAACCTGATCAATTCATCAGCATCCACGCGGGATTAAACCGCGCGGCGCTCGACGATCCCGCGGACGGTTGGCGGGGCGCGCGCGAAGATTTATTCAAAGGCGGAACACTGACGATCGCGGCCCTCGATTCGACCCACCCCGAGGTTTTAGAACTCGCGCAGGATTTAGCGGCTCTCCTCGGCGCGCACTGCGCGTTCGCCGATGCGGCGGAAATCGACGGGCTGACGGCACGCTCAGAACTGGCTCCCGCGATCGCCGCTTACGCGTTTTCCGCCGCATCTTTTCGGGCGAGCGGTTGGAACGACCAACGTAAATTCGGCGGAAAACCGTTTTACCGATTAAGCGCGCTCATGAAAAAAGAATGGAACGGATTATCGCTTGCGGACGACTTACTCGCCAATCGTGAATTTTGCGTATCGGCGCTTCAGGAAGCCGTCTCGGTCTTGAAGGAAATTCGCGACGCGCTGAACGCGGATGACGCGGAAACGTTGATCCGCCTGATCGAGGGAGCGAAAAGCGGACGCGAAAAATGGCTTGAAGATTACGAAAAAGCTGCCTGGAGAAAAGAAAACGAACCGCGAACGGAACGCGTCTCTCTCGGCGACAGCCTCGGGCAGTTTTTCTTCGGCGCGCTTGCTAACCGAAAAAAAAAGGTTTGACGGCGGCGGACGAGTCGGGATCGATCGAACCTGCCGCGCAGCGTTATTATTGCTATATGGTCCGCTGTGCCGACGGAAGTTTTTATACCGGCTGGACGCTCGATCCGGCGCGGCGCGTCAGGCAGCATAACAGCGGCTCCGGCAGCGCTTACACGCGGGCGCGCCGGCCAGTGACGCTTATTTACGTCGAGGAAGCCGCTTCGAAACGTGCTGCAATGAAACGAGAGCTGGAAATCAAGCGCTACCCGCGCGCGAAAAAAGTAAAACTGGCCGCGTCTGAAACGATCCCTGACACGGCTGAAAACGAGGAAAATGGAAAACGAATCGAAACCAGCAGCTGAAAAACATTCAGCCCCAAAAACGCATCGATCCGGCTTTATCGCCGTCGTCGGACGCCCGAACGTCGGTAAATCAACGCTGACAAACCGCCTTCTCGGTCAAAAAATCGCCGCCGTATCCCCGCGTCCGCAAACGACGCAGCGCAACCAGCTCAGCATTATCACAACCGACGCCGCGCAGTTAATCCTGATCGATACGCCAGGGATTCATCGCGCTAAATCGAAGCTGGGAGAAATGATGAACGACGCAGCGCGCGGGACGTTTACAGACGCGGATTGGATTCTTTGGATCGTCGACGCATCCGATCAACCGACGCCTGACGATAAGGCTATCGCCGAGACGTTTAAAAAGCTGAACCTATCCGAACGCGTCGTCGTCGCGCTGAATAAAGTCGACCTGCTGCGCGGGAAGAAACGCGAGAATGTTGGCGCAGCGTTCCGCGCCGCGTTGCCCGGCGCAGTTTTCGTCGAAATATCCGCCCAGACCGGATTAGGCTGTTCCGAATTGCTGAAAGCGCTGATCGAACGCCTTCCCGAAGGACCGCGCTTCTACGATCCCGATCAGGTAACCAACATGTACGAACGAGAGATCGCGCGCGACCTGATCCGCGAAGCGCTGCTGAATAACCTTGACGACGAAATTCCCCATTCGATCGCCGTTCGCCTTGATGAATTCGCCGACCGCAGCCCGACGCAGTCATATATCCAAGCCACCTTGCTGCTCGATCGCGAGGCGCATAAAAGCATCGTAATCGGGAAAAACGGTTCGATGTTAAAGAAGATAGGATCGGACGCGCGCGTCGAGATTGAAAAAATGACGGAACGGAAGGTTTATTTGGAGCTGAAGGTTAAAGTGGCAAAGAATTGGCGTAATAATCCGGCGATGCTGAAAACGCTGGGGTTTTATACGGAGCGAGGCGGAGATCGGTAATATAAACCAAAAAAGCTGAATTTATACTAAAAATTTTTACAGAATTTCCTTTCCGTTCATCCATCTTTTTGATAAGATTGTCATTATTTGGACGTACTCCAAAGAATTTCCATTCAAAGGAACGTCATAGCTATGGCAGAACACAATACGGAAACGATCGGACGTTACGTAATCGAACGTGAAATCGGGCGCGGCGGCATGGCAATCGTCTACCAGGCTCACGATCCGCATCTTGACCGGTCAGTCGTAATCAAGCTTATCCGCAAAGACGCATTTACCTGTTGCGGTCATAATGTTGGTGTAAATTCACCTTTCGGTTTTATACATTCACGTGTTCAAGACATACGCTTGTCTGATTTTATCAGCTTCTGCAAGGGCTGTGTCTTTATCCTGATTGTAAATTTCCCTATCAAAATATACTTTTGAACTGATCCAACGTTCATAATGTTCAATGAACACAGCCCCAATCAGGCGGTCAAGGCTGTCTTGGTTTGGAAATATGCGAATAACACGCTCGCTTCTGCGTAGTTCCTCATTCAATCGTTCAATCGAGTTGCTTGTTCTCAATCTTTTTCGGTAGGGCTCCGGCAAACTAAATACGGCGGCAATGTCCCGAAAGTTCTCATCAAGCAATTGAGCTGCCCTGGAGATGTTTTTTAAGCTTGCCAATCAGATTGTAGCGCCGTTGACAGGCTTCCTGCAAGCTTGAGCTATTATACATATCTGTTAGTTGAGGCCCTATCTCAGCCCGGCTCTTTTTTGCTGTTTTGTCCAGGATATTTTTTGAAAAATGCGTTTGACAGCGCTGCCGGATCGCATTGTGAAATTGCTCTCGGATAGCTGTGACCAATCTACCGTGATTGTCTGAGACGATAAAGTCAACTTTTTCCGGTCCGTGAGATTTGAGCCCGCAAAAGAAATCTTTCCGGGCATAGTAACTTTCACCATCATCTGATCTAAATCCGATGACTTCCCGATATCCCTCCTCGTTTATTCCAATAGCCACTAACATGCCTTTGTTTTTTATTGCCCCAGCTTCACGCGCTCGCACGTAAAATGGAATCGACGATAAGGAAAGGATAATAAGCCTTCAGCGAACGGTTCCGGAAAGTGTTTACAATCGGATTCAACGCCTCGCACAACATCGATACGGTGCTTTTTGAGAATTGAGCCCCACATAATATTTCTGTTATTTCTGTTACTTTCCGCGCGGAGACTCCTTGAATGACCATCTCCATAAGTGCCAGCAGTAAGGCTTGTTCGCTGCGCGCGTAATTGGCGAATAAGTCGGTTGTGAATGTGCCGTTTCTGGGTTTTGGAACGCGTATGTTGAATGTTCCTGCGCTTAGGGTCAATTGCCTTGAGCGATACCCGTTTCGGTAAGTTTGTCGATTATCGCTGCGCTCATAGTGTTCGGCACCAATTTGTTCGTTTGCCTGGTCCTTTAGAACGGTATTGAAGATTGTTTCTAACAATATCGGTAAGGCCTTGCTGTGATTTCCAAGCGTCAGGTCTTTCAGCGTTTCCTCAGTTAGGGCAATATTGAGTTGAGCCGTTTCTATTCCTTTCGTTTGTTTTTTTTGCTAAAACTATTTTACCGAAAGGTGAGACTTGGCTTTTTATGTTTTGAATTTATATCAACTTATTTGGCATTATCTGTCCGGCCGGTCATTCGAATCAGTTTGGATTCATTAAATTGAAGTGGGTGATCTAAACTAACAGCAATTTGTAAAGCCTGTAGTTCAAGTTTATGGGAACAGACAAAAAAAACAAACGTTTCTGACGTTCGTTAAAGCTTAGACATGATCGTTAACGGAGGTAAAGAATTGACTGCAAAAGACCTGTGTATTTTTTTATAACATTGTCGTAATGACACCTGATGATAAAATGAATATCACCTGTCCCGAATTAAGCCGCAAAAGTAACCTTTCTCATAATTCGTCTACAATATCTACATAACAAAAATAGGCACAAATAACATTGACATTCGATAGCGTAATTCCGGAAACACACGTCAACTCAAAGGCGGTCGCTTTGGCTCGCATGCGCCCAAACCCAATAAGTTTTTGATCTCTCTTTCTTCGATCAGTTGTCGCAACGATAACTTTTTTCACTTTCCCTTTTATGCTTTCCTTTCCGGTCTCTATTTTCTCTGCCTTTCCAGGTTTACACGAATTTTCTACGGGCTCGAATTAAACGATCCGAATTCGCCGTCGATAGTTATCAATAAAGCCCATTAAATTAATAATCGCATAGATTATTAATGATTCTGCAACATCTACACGACTAATTTATTCTCTTCTTATGGAAATGTGAAATTATTGTTGCGCCCTCGGAGGAGCTCGAATCCCCAACCTTTTGCTCCGCAAGCAAACGCTCTATCCAATTGAGCTACGAGGGCCTGCTCTTTAAAACAAGCAACATTTAATATACCCTAATTCGACTGTTTCGTCAAGGTATCCGCTTGTTTTGTCTGCGTTTCTTGTGGATACTCTGTGATATTGTCTTAGAGAAAAACGAGGAACAGAAATATCTGGCCATTAAGAATTGGCGGACCATCCCGGCAATAAGCAGCGGGTGGGTTGAAATTGGGGGTGACCGTCCAACGGTAAACCGCTATATCATGGTCCACTGCCTCATGATCAGGGCTTTTGGCGGGCAGCTCTTCACTTCCGTCGATGATTGTCTTCCTGCGCTGCGCGAGGTAAAAAAGAAGGC
>DAOUFC010000077.1:0-8964 GCA_034430295.1 Flexilinea sp. | reverse complement strand
GCCCAACATCGCGCAATACTTCGTGATCGCGGCGGTTAACGTCGTCTTTCCATGGTCAATATGACCCATCGTACCCACGTTTAAGTGGGGCTTGCTTCGATCAAAATGCTGTTTTGCCATTCTTTACTCCTAAAATTAACTAACTTAATTTTCTAAAATTTTAGCAGCAGTCGCATCGGACACTGCTTCATAATGATCGTATTCCATCGAAAATACGCCGCGGCCCTGCGTCGCGGAACGAAGCGTCGTAGCGTACCCGAACATCTCCGCTAACGGGACGAACGCGTGAATCAGCTGCGAAGTACCCTGAACGTCCGTACCCCGAATAACTCCGCGCCGGGTAGCGATTTGACCTAATACGTCTCCGAAATATTCTTCCGGAATCGTGATCTCGACCTTCATGATCGGTTCCATTAACATCGGCGCGCATTTCTCGACCGCTTCCTTAAAGCCGATACTCCCCGCCATTTTGAACGCCATTTCACTGGAGTCTACTTCGTGGAACGACCCGTCGATCAGCGACACCTTAATTCCGGTCATCGGATAGCCGGCAAGAACGCCGGATTCCGACGCTTCCCGAACGCCTTTTTCA
Source organism: Flexilinea sp. (assembly GCA_034430295.1). Lineage (GTDB taxonomy): Bacteria > Chloroflexota > Anaerolineae > Anaerolineales > Anaerolineaceae > Flexilinea. The sequence continues at coordinate 8,372 of DAOUFC010000077.1, read as the reverse complement.
ACCGCCGGGATATATTCCTTCGGGATCGCGCCGCCAACAATTTTATTTTCAAAAACGATCCCGAGCGTCGACTCGATCGGTTCAACCGCGAACACAACGTGCGCATACTGCCCATGACCGCCCGTCTGCTTCGCGTACTTGAACGAATACTTATCGACCGATTTACGGATCGTTTCCTTATAAGCGACGCGTTCTTTCCCGACGTTCGCTTTAACCCGGAACTCGCGCAGCAAGCGATCCACAATAATTGCCAAGTGGAGTTCGCCCATACCGGAAATAATCGTTTGGCCTGTCGCCTCGTCGGTCCGAATCTGAAAAGTCGGATCTTCTTCCGCCAGCTTCTGGAGCGCCAACCCCATTTTTTCCTGATCCGCGACCGTCTTCGGTTCGACCGCGACGGAAATAACCGGTTCCGGGAAGCTGATCGATTCGAGAACAACCGGTTTCGACGGTTCGCAAAGCGTATCGCCGGTAAACGTATCTTTTAGTCCGAGAACCGCGGCGATATCGCCGGCATGAACCTCGGTAACGTCATCGCGGCGATCCGCATACATACGAATCAAGCGTCCGATCCGTTCTTTCTTTCCTTTGACCGGATTCAGAAGCGATTGTCCTTGGCGTACGACGCCGGAATAAACGCGGAAATAAGATAAGCGTCCGACGTAAGGATCCGAAACGATCTTGAATACCAACGCGCCGACCGGCGCCTCGTCATTCGTCGGACAGATCATTTCCTTCTCGCCGTCAACCGACGTGCCGACCGCGTCCGGAATATCCAACGGCGAAGGCAACAGTTCGACGGCGGCGTCCAGTAACGGCTGAACGCCTTTATTTTTCAATGAGGAGCCGCAATAGCAAGGATTACACTTACCGGCAATCACGGCGCGGCGCAGCCCAATTTTCAGCTCTTCAACCGAGAGCGACGCGTCTTCGAGGAATTTTTCCATCAACTCGTCGTCCAAACCGGCGATTTCTTCTATCAGGACCTGACGCTTTAATTCGGCTTCTTCCTTATATTCGGCCGGAACGTCGATCTCCTCAATCTCGGTTCCCATTTCATCCAGCCATTTATAAGCGCGCATCGTTAATAAATCGATGATGCCGACGAACGAGCTTTCAAAACCAATCGGCATCTGCATCGCCAAAGGTTTCGCGCCCAATCGTTTCTCGATCGTTTTGATCGAGTCTTCGTACGACGCGCCAACGCGATCCATCTTATTGATAAAACAGATTCGCGGCACATTGTACTTATCCGCCTGACGCCAAACTGTTTCGCTTTGCGGCTCAACACCTTGCGTCGCGTCAAAGACGACGATTCCCCCGTCGAGTACGCGAAGCGATCGCTGAACTTCCGCGGTAAAGTCGATATGTCCAGGCGTATCGATAACGTTAATCCGATACCCTTTCCATTCAGCCGTCACCGCCGCAGAAACGATCGTAATCCCACGTTCGCGTTCCTGAACCATCCAATCCGTTACAGTCGTACCTTCATCGACGGAACCGATCCGATACGACTTCCCGGTATAAAATAAAATCCGTTCTGTCGTCGTCGTCTTTCCGGCGTCAATATGCGCTATGATGCCGATGTTCCGGTACATTTCCAACGGGAATTCTCGTGTCATATTCTCCTCAGAGTTTTATTTTTACCCATTAAACGCGATAATGAGAGAAAGCGCGGTTCGCTTCCGCCATTTTGTGCGTTTCTTCGCGTTTTCGAATCGCCGTACCCGTATTGTTATACGCGTCAAGCAACTCGCCCGCTAAACAATCATCAAAACTTTTTCCGGTCTTCTTTCGCGAAGCTTCAATGACCCAGCGCATCGCAAGCGTCTGGCGCCGACTTATCGAGACTTCCATCGGAACCTGATACGTCGCCCCGCCGACGCGGCGCGGCCGTACTTCCATCACCGGGCCGACATTGCGCAATGCAGTTTCAAGAACCTCAAGACCATCCTTACCGGTCTTCTGGCTAAGAATCCCCATGGCATTGTATACCATTCGGGTAGCAAGGCTGCGTTTGCCGTTTCGCATAATGCGATTGATTAAGTTCGTGACCAGTTCGCTATTATAGCGAACGTCGGGCATAATCTCGCGTTTTTCCGGTTTCGTTCGTCGCATGTTAAATCAATCTCCCTGTTTCTATTTCTTCGCTCGTTTCGTTCCATACTTGGAGCGACCCCGACCGCGCTTCGCAACGCCAGTTGCATCTAACGAACCGCGAACGATATGGTAACGAACGCCCGGAAGATCGCGAACACGGCCGCCGCGGACCAGAACAACGCTGTGTTCCTGCAAGGAGTGACCTTCGCCCGGGATATACGCCGTGACTTCAAAACCGTTCGATAAACGAACACGGGCGATCTTCCGAAGAGCCGAGTTCGGTTTCTTCGGCGTCGTCGCGCGAACGTTTGTGCAGACGCCGCGTTTCTGCGGCGCACCCTCGGCGATCCGGGTTCGGCGCTGACTGGTTGAGTTGTAGGTATACTGCAACGCAGGCGCTTTACTCTTAGCCGTTCGGGATTTACGACCTTTCCTGACTAACTGATTAATCGTTGGCACTTTTTATTAGCCTCCATCAAAATTGAATGGCCCGGGTCAACCGAAACCATTTGACACAACAAAAACTAACCCCTTAGCGAGGATTAGCGGGAAAATTATATCATATTAATGATTGACGAATCGTGATCCGTCCGTCTGTCGGCTCCGAATTGATGACAAAAACGGACTACCATAAACCAGGAATCAGCCTGTATCTGACTTTTGCCATATATGCCGCGTAGCCGGCCAGCGATTTTTTAAGCGTTTCTTCCTCCGCCCGTATCCGAAGAATCATCAGCGGCACAATTCCCATCAGCAGAAGAAAAGCGAGCCATGATCCGAGGATCAGCCCGAACATCGGGAACATCACGACGACGGCCGTGTACATCGGATGACGAACAATCTTGTATAAGCCCTTATCGACGACTCGCTGTTCGGATTCGACTTTGACCGTCCGGGAAATCCATGCGTTTTCTCGAATGACTTCAACATAAACGCCGTACCCCGCCAGGTAAACCGCGCTTGCCGGCAGTACGACCCACAGCGGAACGCGCGACCAGGAAAAACGAAAGTCAAATCCGGCGCAGATAAACGCGGCGCAGAAAATGATACCGATCGACAGGATAATCCGCCGCTGAATCGGATCGCTTTCTTTCGTATCCAAACGTTTTGTCAAGAGTTCCGGCGCATTGATCATCAGCGTCACGCCCGAAACCGCCATCGGAATCGTTAAAATGGTTAAAAAAAGCCATCCGTTCCAAAACCGTATCGTCCCCGCCGGAATAAATACCAACGCGCCGACCATCGCGATCCCCAGGAAAAACCTGATAATTAATCGAAGCCACTTGTTCATAACATCGCTCTCCTTACTTTCTTATATCTTATCCGATTTCGGGACAGCACATAAAACCTAATCGCGCCCGATTGGAACGCGATCCATTTTTTCAAAGAGATGCGTACGAATTTACAGGATTCACTTCCGGCACGGCATTCCGAATCAGACCGTATCCAGATATCGATCGAGTTCCCATTCCGAAACAGCCCGCATTCATGATGGCCGACTTCAACCTGAAGTCCGAGCGCGTCGACCGCAACCATTAATTTTGAATGAATCCGAACCGCGGTATCATCGGCAGAAAATCAAAATAACGTCCGGTATCGAACGGAAGCGGACGAACGGCGACCGCGTTCGTCCGAAGCGGGACTACAAAAAAACATGAAATATCAAATTCTCGAAAAAGACGAGGCCATCGTTAAAGTTTCGCTTCCGGGAAAAACCTCGGAACCGGCGCGTTCAAACCTTTTGAGCTCAAGTTCGAATAAGGTCAAATAATAAACCGAGAATCAAAAAAAGCAAATTTCATCATGGTGAAATTTGCCTTGAGTCAACATCTTATCTGAAATAATTCCCAAAAACCGTTTATCTCGAACCGTCCCAAATCGTAACGTCTATCGTAACCGGCGTCACCGATTGGACGCTGACATCGGTAAAAGCGGAAACGTCGATAATCGGCGTCAGTTGATACTGACCGGCAGTTTTATCCTGAAGTTGGAGTACCGCATATAAATCGCCTTCGTTAATTCGATCCAACACCGGCAACGGACCGCTCAGAAATACGTCGAGGACTTCCGGAGAGATTGTCGATGACAACCCTTCCTCGATCCCGACCGGATAAATCGGAACGTTCGAAAACGTCCTGGACCCTTCGACCGGGGATACCTGCAAAGTGACGTTCACGGTCTGATCGCCGACAAGGGTCGCCCCCTCTGGCAGCTTCAACCCGATTTTAACGGTCGACTCTTCGGTAATTCCATTTAAATAAATCAAATTCGTTTCAATATATCCCGGCAGGGAGTCGATCAAACTTCGGTCTGAACTGTAAATTGTCGCAACGGCGGGGTTAACCGTTAAACCGTCGAGAACGTAGCCCGTCGGCGGCGTCCCCGATGTCATCACCTTTACCACCGCTACTTTATATCCGCCGCGCAGAGAAATAGCCTGCGTCACTTTAATCTTATCGGTCGAATATTTCAAACCGCCCGTCAGGACCGTTCCATCCGCGTTAATTGCCGCCGGAGTCAGGATCCGAGTAATTTTTTCCGTCGCGTTATCCAAGTCCATTACAACGCGGACTTTATCGATCTGATTCAACTGTGAAACCGGTCCGGAAATATCGATCGACGCCGGTTCGAGAACCGGCGGATCGGCGCGAAACGCCGCCGGGATCGTTCCGATTTCGCTGACGACGACGTCATACGTCCGCGTTTCGTATTCTTCAAGAATGATCTTAACGCTCTGCGGCGCGTAAGAAGTAACCTGAATCGGGGACGTATCGATTTCAATCTGAATCGGGACCGTATATTCCCCCGGTTTCAATCCAGATACATCGACGACAGCGGTCGCGCCGATCCGGCGATTAATAATCGTCTGCCAAGTAGACGCGGGCGCGCGCATCAGAATATTCACTGTCTCAGGCAGCGCGTTCGTCATGACATAATTATCCGCCAACCCGCGCAACTCAACCGTGACCGTATTGGTAAAGCGGCGCTCTTCGGTCGGGTCTCTCTGCGTAATCGATACGATCCAGACCGTCATCGCTAATAAAAACGACATCAACAGCGTCGGAAGCACGCTCTTTAGAACGATAAAAGCTTTTTTCATTCTTCTCCCGTTCCTTCTTCATTGATCGGTTTTTGACCGCGAAGCCGGTTCCATGAAAATTTCATGAAGTTTGAAAGCCGCGCGTGGAGCGGAAGCGGCGCAGCCGTATGAAACATCTCATGCAGCCATTTATCCAACTTTTCAGCGTTGATATGCTTATAAATCACACCTTCGAACGCGATCGAAATTAAGCCGGTCTCCTCCGAAACGACAATCGTCAGCGAATCGTTCAGTTCCGATGTCCCGAGCGCGGCGCGATGACGGAGGCCCATCTGGCGGCCCGGCGTTTTATCCAACACATTTCTGGATGACAGCGGCATAATACACGCGGCCGCTTGAATTCTTCCGCCGCGGATAATTGTCGCGCCGTCATGAAGCGGCGTATTCGGATAAAAAATATTCGCCAGCACTTCAGGCGTAACGATCGCGTCCATATATACGCCGGTATTAATATATTTCTCCAAATCGTCGAAGCGTTGGATCACGATTAACGCGCCGTGATTACGAGATGCTAACATCCGGCAAGCGGAAACAAGATCCGGAATGATTTCCGCGGTTTCATCCGCAAAAGGCGTCTTCGGACTGAATAAATCGCGAATCGATTCTATGCGTCCGATACGTTCGATCGAACGGCGAATTTCCGGCGCGTAAATAACCGGAACGATTAGAATAACCGACGGGAAAATATTCCCCAACAGCCAGGTAAACGCCGGCAAATCGACAAAAATATAAAAAAGGCTGAATAAGATCAGGATAAAAAAAGTTCCGCGAACTAACGTATTCGCTTGCGCGCTTTGAATAAAATTTAAAACGATAAAAATAACGACCGTTACCAGCGCAATATCTAACAAACTCGACTGATTGAATCGCTGGCCTAAAAATAAAATTTCAGAAATAAACTGATCCAAAGCAGGCCTCTATCTCTTTTCGGGTATCACCTTAATTCTAACAGGATTTATCGACTTTCAAGCGAAAAACCGTCCGAAAAACGGTCAAATCTCAAGCCGATTTCGTAGAAGACAGGGTGGCTTTTTCAGTCCGCAGTCGCTCAAGCCGCGCCGAAATTTCGGACCGGATCGCGCCGAGACCGCTTGCGCCCTGAATCGTCCAATCGGCTGAACGTTCCGCTGAGGCGACGATCTCGCGCTGCGCGGAAAGACGCGCGAAAGCGTCCGAAATACGCATGCCGCGCTGATCCGTCAGTCGTGAGAGCGCAATTTCAGGCGCAACGCGAACAAACCAATTCTCATCGCATCGCTTATTCAACCCGCTCGAAAACAAATTGATCGCCTCGACCGCCGCGTCCTGATCCGAGCTGTCAAGGACAGCTTCAATCTCGGCGTTAACCAACGGATAAATTATTTCTTCTAATTCCTGTAAAGCCGACGGATCGCTGAAAACGACCGCGCCTAATTTACGCCGGTCAATTTCGCTGTTTTCATCCGAAAGGATCCCAGCTCCAAATTTAGTCACGACCGCGTCATAGCCCTGGGTTCCGCGACGGTAAAGCGAATGGGCGACTTTATCGGCGTCAACAGCGCGAAAACCGAATGATTCGAGAATCGCCATTACGGTCGATTTTCCGGCGGCGATACCGCCGGTAATCCCGATAATCAACCGTCCGTTCCCGCGCATCACTTAACGAATCCCATACCGGGCGCAGATCTTCTGAGCGTCCCGCACGATGAACATGACCGTGTCATCGTTCGCGTACTGAGCCTGAATATCGCGGGAAATCCGGACTGCATCCTCGCAATAATGATTCGAGTTGGTATGCATGTACGCTAACGCGCCGACATAAGTAAAGTAATAAACGACGGAGGATCCCGAAAGCGGGAGTCCTTCCATCTCAATCAGCGGATTTCCCGGATCGTCGCATTCGCGGACAGCGCAGCTTTCATCGGCGCCGCAACCGTACGTCGCACATTTTAGCGCTTCAATCGCCGCCTCATAGTTCCGCGCTTTATAATAATTCACCCCCAAACGGCCGTAAACGTCCGCATTATACGGATTGATGCTGATCGCTTTTTTAATATTCAGCCCGGCAGCGTAGAACTCGCCCTTTTGCGAATACGTGTTTCCGATCGCCAAATACGGAAGCGGGTCGCTAACGCCAAGCTGGTCGTTAATTCGCGCCGCCCGCGCGAACATCGCTAACGCTTCGTCGTATTCCCCAATCTGACGCCAGTTCACGCCGATTCGGATCTGCAAAAAAGTCATGTTCGGCGACAGGTCTAACGCGCGCGAATACGCTTCGATCGCGCTCCGGTATTGACCGTAGGACTCGAGCAAGATTCCCTGAACCCGGTAGACGTCGAACATATCCGCGCCGGATTCCGGGCCGTACTGCAGCGCCTGGCTCAGCATTTGTTCCGCGCGGGCGTAATTCGCCTGGTCCAACAGAATCTCTGAATAAATCGCGTACGCCAACGCGTTGCGAGAATCATAATCGACCGCTCGGCGGATATTATCCTCAGCTTTCGCCGCAAACTCTTCAACCAGATCCTCGCCGCATAAATCCGGGTCGGCATACCAGAGATAGACCAACGCCAGGACAGCGAAAAGATTTGAATCCTCGGGATACTTAGTTAACCCTTCTTCGAGAAAATCTACCGCGCGCTTCAACGTGGCCGATTTCTCAGCATCCGTTGTTTGGGACGATGTCAAGTAAGCCAACGCCCGTCCCTGTTTCCAAAGATACTCAGGATTATCCGATTCAAGCTGCGCCGCGACGCCGTAAGCTTCGATCGCTTTCTCAAGATTCCCTGCGCGGAACTGCGTTTCCCCTTCGAGCGCAAACGACGCCGCTTCCCGCGTCGGGATCGCGGTCGGGAGCCAGGGCGAAACGAGCTGGTCCGTTAAAACAGACTTCAAAACGAAAAGGCTCAAAACGCAAAGGAACAGCAAAGTAATCACGACAACCGGATTCGAGCGATTCCGATGGCGAAACTCGAGATTCTTTCCGTAAAGATTCATTCTATTCTAAGATTTCAAGCCGGCGGGTGTTTCCAAAGACTACCATGGACGCGCGTTACAGCCTTCTTCATTATTCCCGTAAATACAATACCAGCAGGAATTCGGATAATAATTGTTCCCCTCGTCAAAACAGTCGGCATTGTAGCGGCCGATCAGGTACCCGTCGTAGTCATAAGCGATATTGCCGTTCAGGAAG
>DAOUFC010000076.1:0-20840 GCA_034430295.1 Flexilinea sp. | reverse complement strand
TTCTCTCGTCTGTTTGGCGATAAATTGGCCGATTTTTTTGGATCGAATCGTCACGTCGGAAATTGAATAACGTTTTTCGCCGTCAACGACGGCAGTTTTATCAGGTTTGGTTACGGATGTTTCGGCGAGATATTGGAGGATATTGATATGCATGGTTTGTTTCTCTCACAATTCGATAAAAAGTCTACCTAAACGAGAACACTCCCGTCGACGACGAGCGTATGCCCGGTAATGTATGATGCCATGTCGGAAGCCAGAAAAACGGCCGCCGACGCGATCTCTTCCGGACGTCCGAGCCTTCCTAACGGGATGTTATCGATATGTTTCTGTAAAAATTTGAGCCCGATTGAATTCATCATATCGGTATCGATCATTCCGGGCGCGATCGCGTTGACGCGAATTCCGCGCGGCGCGAGTTCCTTCGCCGCTGTCCTGGTCATCGCGATAATTGCGCCTTTTGTAGAAGAATAGACTAACTGTCCGGGATTGCCTGTGATCCCCACGATTGAGGATGTGTTGATAATGCTGCCGCTGCGGTTGCGCATCATGATTTTCGCGCACAGCTGCAACAGATGGATGGAGCCGAAAACGTTCGCGCCGTAAATTGTATTGATCAGGTCGGGCGTGATCGTCCCGATCAGTGCGTCTTTCATCAATCCGGCGTTATTGACGAGTACGTCGAGGCGGCTGTGCTTTTTGTGAATGTGGAGGACGGCCGCTTTGCAGTCGTCAAGGTTCGCTACGTCGAAAGGCAGCGCGGTCACCGTTCCCGCGCCGTGTCGATTGTTCACCGCGCTGACGGTTTCGTTCAACTCGTCCTGGTGAATATCGTTTGCGAAAATAATCGCGCCGGCGGCGGCGAACGCTTCGACTTCCGCTTTTCCAATTCCTTTGGCTGCGCCCGTAATCAGGCTGACTTTGCCTTCGAGTAATCGACCCTTATCGTAACTCTGGCTCATCTGAACCGATTCCTCCGTTAGTATAAATTTCTTCTTGCGTATTTAATTCGGTCTGGTGCGAATCTATTGAAATTTATGACTGCGTTTTTATTAAAGATAAACTCGCTCTTATTATAAAGGAAAAGGCGGGGAACGGCTTGACCTGATTCCCTGATCGTGCGTTTGCTACCCTCTATGCGGAGGGGGGACGATAGGAACCGGCTATATTTGATCGGCTTTTGGCGGAGTTAAACGGCGATAAAAAATCCCTCATCAGAGGGATTTGAAATTTGATGTTGATGTATCGATTGGGATCGTTATAAAAACCGTCCGCCGTCAACGTAAAAATGGCGTCCGGTGATAAACGACGACGCGTCGCTGAGCAGGAAGGCGCACATGGCGGAAACGTCGTCCGGTTTGCCGAAGCCGAAAATCTGTTTTTTGACGAGCCCGTTGAACGCTTCTTCGCCCATTCGTTCTTTATGGCCGATCGAGAGTTCTGTCTCGATCATGCCTGGCCGAACGCTGTTCAGACGGATTTTTCGCGGGGCGAGCTCAATCGCTAATGTTCGGATCGACGCGTCGATCGCGGCTTTTGAGGCTGAATAGATCGTGTCGCCTTTTTCGCCTTCCATCGCGGCGAAGGAGGAGATCGCGACGATCGACCCGGCGTCGAAGATTTTTTTATTTGTAATCTGACGCGTAAGTTCGATGAACGAGTAAAAATTCGTACGCATCAGTTCATCAACGTTGGTTTCGTTAAGCGAGCGCAGCGGGAATATTTTCCCGATTCCCGTAAAATGAACGAATCCCGAGAACTTAATTCCGTCGGCGATCCCGGTCTCAATTAGGGTTTTGATTTGTTCAGCGTCCGTTACGTCGGCCGGAATTGCATGGTGTCCGTCGCCGTGAAGTTTGCCGAGCGTCGTTTGGAGCCGTTCGGAATTTCGCCCGGTGATAACGAGTTTCGCGCCAAGGCGTGAAAAATATATTGCGCCAGCCCGCCCTAGTCCGGACGACGCGCCGGTGACAAGGATCTTTTTTCCGCTCAGATCAAGCGGATTAAATTCAGTCGCCAAGGAAAGCTTCCTTAAAATAATCGTCCGTGAAGATCATCGGGTAAATATCAGCCCGGTCAATTTCAAACGTGGCAATTCCCCACGACAAACCGACGCCAAAACCGGATGAGATGATTTTCATTCTTTCGGGCGTCTTTTCCCGTTCGACCAGATCGACGATTGTCATTGGAATACTGGCGCTGCTCGTATTTCCGTAGCGGTCGATCGACAGCGGCATTTTTTCGTCCGGGAGTTTCAGCTTCTTCTGGATGTGTTTGAGCATGCTGAGGTTGGCCTGATGCAGCACGCAGTAATCAAAGTCGTTGATGGAGGTATCAGTGAGTTTGAAAAACTCTTTGAAGATTTTCGGGACTTCGCGGAAAGTAAATTCAAAAACCTGAACGCCGTCCATCGTGACCTGAACCTTTTCCATTGAAAAATTGGATTCGTCAATCCAGATCCGGCTTGTAAGTCCCGGCGTCAGGATCGCTTTATAGCCGCTTCCATCCGTTTTTAATAGGGTCTGAACGGTTGAAGTCCCTTTTTCAAGGATAAATGCCGCGCCGCCGTCACCATGCAGCACGGACATTGAATCAGAATCAGGATAAAGGCTGTTATGAGCGTCTCCCATTAAGACTAAAACCCGATTTAATCCGCCGCCATTAATCATGGAGCCGACGATCTGAAGCGCGTATACAAAACCGGAACAGCCGAGATTAATGTCGAACGCCATGCAATCTTTCGGCAGGTTTAATCGCGTTTGCAGGATACAGGCTGTCGCAGGTTTCAAGTAATCGGCGCTTTGGGTAATAAAAACCAGGCCGTCGATGCTTTCGCGCGGGATATTCTTCTCGGAAATTATTTTTTCCGCGGCGACGAAACACAAATCAGATGCGGTTTGGTTTCGATTGACGCAATAACTCTCTTCGACGCCGACATTTTCCTTAAATTTTCGCATCTCATTCTCATCGAAGAATTGCGAAAAATCATTGATTGATACTTTTTTCGTCGGAACGGCGCAAGCCATTCCGTTTATTTTTAGATTTGGAATTTTTGAAAAACTCATTTTTAATTGGCTTCTGTCATAATAGCGAGCAAATCGGCGACAGTTTTTAACCCTTTGATATCTGCTGACGTGATTAATTTACCAAAGTTTTCGTCAACGAGAGACATAAATGATAAACGAGCGAAGCTGTCCCATTCATCAATATCTTCCAATTGCATTTCGGCTGATAAATCTTCAGCTTCAACTTCGAGCATATCAGCCAATAATTCCAATTTTTCTTCGTTACTCATGTTTTTCTCCTATTGTAGAAGGTTGATCAAATTTTCTTCGGCGGAAAATCGTTCGTATCAAATCGCGATAGTCGGAAGATATCGAAATCTTTGAGATCGACGCCGCCAACGACGGATGTCATTCCGGCAAATGCTTTCTTTCCGCGAATGATCTTTACGACCGTGTCGCTGACCGAACCGTACGGGTAGCAACACACCCATTTTGAATTATCGATGATGCCGGAAAATATGTCAAGCGCCTTGTCAATGTCGTCAGCAAGCACGGCCGGACTCATCCGATTCATCCAGGTATGGTCGTAACCATGAACCCCGAACATCATTCCCATCCGTTTCATCATTTTTACCTGATCCAGGGAAAGATACAGTTCATGACAAAAGGATTCTTCGGAAATGCCGATAAATTTAGAAAACAGATTATCAGCGATCAGCGCTCGGAGCCGTTCTTCGAGTTCGACCTGGAGCAGCCGTTTGATAAAAATTGTGTCTGCGTTATCGAGCCGGTTGGCGATCGCTAATTTATTGTATAATTCCTGATTTGACGGAATTTCGAATTCTTTCCCGCGATAAAAATCCAATTGCGCGAAGACTTCGCTCTTAAGCTTTTCGAGATCCGCGACGGCGAGAATGAAGTGAATCTTATTGACATCCAAGAGTTTTTTTTCTGCGACGATTTTACCGGGCATTGAGAAGAACGCGCTAACTTTTTTTTCGTGAAGCACGGGCAGAACATTTGTAAAATGATCAATATAGCCGTCGTCAAATGTCAGCATGAAATTATTTTCACCAAGTTCCGCGCAGTTTCCTGTTTCAAGCGTTTCGAAAAAGGTCTCCGGCGCAATAATTTTTCCTTTAGATAAGAAGTAATCGATTTGTGTTTTAAACTCGGTGTCGGTTAATCCCTTGATTTTGGGGTAGCGCGATTTTTCCAGATTACGCACGTAGTGATACATGACGATTGAAATTTGTTTATCCATTTGGCACTCGATTCGGTCGGTCCTGATCCCCGTCAGCTTTGAAAAACAGCGTTTTAAGGTTTGGGTCGGCGGCGATCAGCGAATAAGACAGTTCGCAATTTTTCCGGACAAAAGGTTCAAAATAATTTGGGATAATAATATCGGATTGATGACGCTCGGAAAAGCCGGCGTTAATAAATTCCGTTTCAGTGTAGCCAATATTATAACAATCGATATATTCAGCGTTGTGCGCTCTAAGGAGGTCCTCAAAATTGGACTGGTTCCCGGGTAAAGCGCCCGGTTTCATGAACATTTCGACAATTCGAATACATCGACACGTCTCATGTTCACAGAACCGCCAGAAGAAGACGCCTAACCCTTTTCCGGATTGATTCGTGATAAGCGTCGCCCGGTAGTTATAAATCGGATGACGGAAAAAACGGTTGACGAAGTACATTTTCGATTTATAAAACGGGATCGGTTCGAAAACTTCTTTTGGTAAAGAAAGATAACCGGCTTCGTCCAATTCCTCAAATAATTTATTCGGATCGTTTTTTGTCCGGGTAAATGCATTTTTTGAGACGTTGCCTGCGATTTTGAAGTCTCTCAAGTCTGGATTCAAAAGATAAAAATGATTGCAGTTCCCGTGTCTGAGATTCAGATGTTTATCAATTCCGGACGCGTCGTTCGAAAGACCCAATCCGCCGCGAGCGCAGCCGACGATTTGCGTTTCTCCGAAAAGACGAACCATCATTCCTAATCCGGGGATGACCGCGTCATCCCGAACTTTCCAAATTGCCCCCATGATAAGTGGATTTTTGATTTCGGGATCGTACTGCGAAGTCGGAATGACGCCTTGAAGCGCGTGGATTTCACCGCTTCCTTTATGGACAGCGATAAAGAAATTATATCGGTTTCGGATCGGATCGAAATGCTGCCAATCCATCAGCGCGCGTGATAAAACCAACGCGTGATTTTTTTGCCAATGATTGTCGATAAAATCGAGGATCATTGATAAATCTTCGATTTGGCTAACGCGGAAATCGTACTCTTTTCTAAAGTATTTCTCTATTTTTTGATAGTTCATTATTCCCAGTCTTCGAGTCTTTACGAAATAAGGACGTGTCTATTCGGATCTTTCATCGGCCGAGTTCTGCGGTTCAGATTCGTTGACCGAATCCACGTTTGAATCATCCTCTAATAATTCAAGCAGGCTTTCGTCCGAAACGCTGAAATCTTCCAATTCGGATTCTTGGATGAATTCAGCGTTATCGCCCGATTCGCTGTCAACGTCGCCTTCTGTCGTAATATTATCGTCGGTTGCCGGTTTACTGTCTATTTGGTAGATCGAGTTGTACATCATTTTTTGAGCCCGTTTAACCATAAGCTTGAATTCAAGGATGCTCGTAGGTACCATGATTTTTTCAGGGTTAGAATAGATATTTTTGATTCGCAAAATTAATTCATCTAACAAGTTATTCCCGATTTCTTTATATATTTGGAATAATTTGTATGTTAGGATAATGATCGGTTCTTGTCCGAAAATTAGTTTTGGGTGGAATACCGCTGAGGAAAGCCGCGTAACCAAGATTTTGTCGCTGAAATCATACTGCGAAAGTAAAGATTCGAATAAATAAATATTCGTATCTACAAAACAGTGCGAGCCGAATTTAGCTAGCAAAGGTTTAAATAAAGAAGGCGCTTGCGTATGTGTTTTCAGCATGATATCCTGTGTCCGAACCAATTGCAATAAATTCGCGAATAATTTCTGTTCTTCGTCTGACCCAGGCCCATAGGAAGAAAAGTAAATAATGTTACGGCTTTTCGTAGCGATACGGACAAAATTTGGAATGTTCCGAAACATTGTTTGAATAAAATGTTTTTTCCTGCTCAGAGGCAACTCCGCTGACGGCTGATCCGGTTTTTGAAATATCGCAATTTCGCTGAAGCTATCGTCATTGGGGTTATTTTCGTATCCGATCGATTCTTCCAAGCGAATATCAACTTTTGGAATAATTATCGGTTTATATGTGACGTTCGGATGAAGCAGCGATGGCTCGTATACGTAAATTTCTTCTGTTAGTTTTCTCTTGAATTTTAATCGGTATAGATATTCATTCGCCGTTCGGATCAGGTAATCTTTCGCCGACATGAATTCCATATTTTTCATTAGCGTATCGATTTCATAAGTATAAGTTCCCAAGCCAAATTCATAAAATTTGATACGGTTTATCTTATTTCTTCGGTTAATAATTTCCAGAAAAAAAACGATATTATAGAAGAATCCCGGTACGTAAACTTCGTCAAATTCAAAATCTTTAAGATTAGGCGGCATCGTTGACTCGTAGTAACGCAAAATGTTCTTCGAATAAAATAGCACGTCCGCGAGATGCTTGATTTTTTCCTTCCGTGTCGTATACTTGCTTATCATCAGCTGGGTTGGGATAATAAATGAGTGAACGAATGATTTGGATTTAGAAAAATAATCTGCGATTTCAGGATCAACGGATGAGCTGTCGATAATCAGAACGACTGCTTCTTTATCTTTATTTATGGTTGAATGAATATTGAAAATGTTCATTAACATTAGATTCGTCCAACCAATGTATAGTATCATGAAATGACCTCTTTGTTTAATTTATGAATCTGATTTTAACCGATTATCAAGGAATAGGAAATCGGCAAACGTAAAATTAGGCCTTTTAATCTCTCAGTCTTCGTCGAAACTGCTAAAATTGGGGCAAATCGAAGAAAGGTTTCCGATTTAGGTTTTTGCTGTCTTCGTCCGCAATCAGTTTTTCCCGCAATATTGACGCGATTTTTTCCGCTGCGTGACCGTCGCCGTAGATTTGCTTCATGGTCTGAATTTTCCGAAGGAAATCCGGCTGCTGCGTTCGGTGGATTGCGGCGACGATTGCGTCCCGCTCGGCAGGACAATGGATCACGCTTTCCGGCGCGAGGCGCCCTTTTTGACGGTCCCCGACGTTAATCGTCGGAACATGAAAATACGGAACTTCAATGATGCCGCTGGAAGAGTTTCCGAGGACAAAGGCCGCGCTGCGGATTGCGGCAAGATAATAATAATTCCCAAGCGATTTAACCGCGATTCGATTCGAGCCTTTTTCACAGAATTCGTGAATCCGGGCGTTATAGGATAATCCGCCTAAATCGGCGTTGGAAAGCGTAAAAAGGAACAGGGTTTCGGGGAAACTCTCGAGCGCGGATAGGAATGTCTCTAGTTGCTTTTTGCCTTTCTGTTCGCTGGCCGTTGTTTCCGGGTGAAACGTTATCAGCGCGTATTGTCTATCGGCCAGATCCCGCTGAATGAGATTTGAAAGTTCATCTTTCGACGCGTAGGGCATGCGTAAAATATTATCGATCCCGATTGCGCCGGAGTTGAATACGCGTTTTGGATCTTCGCCGAGTTGGATAACGCGCTTTCGGTATGTTTCGCAGGATGTAAAATGAAACGTCGCGAATTTGGTGATCGCGTGGCGGTAAGATTCGTCGAGCGCGCCTTCGGTTTGTTCGCCGCCATGAAGATGCGCAATCGGGATCCGCTCGTTCGCCGCTGCGACCGCGACCGCGAGAATTTCGTAGCGATCGCCGAGAATAATAGCTAAGTCCGGGCGGTTTCGCTGAAAGACGTCGGCGAATCCGATCGCTGTCAGCGCTAGCGACTTGCTGACGGATGCGGCGGAGTTTGGGAATAGCTGGGAATCGATACGCTCGCTGATTTGGTATCCGTCCTTGAGGATGTATTGGTACGTTGACCCGAAGGATTCTAAAAAGTGGGTTCCGGTCGCGAAAATAAGCGGTTCCGCCCAGCCGCTCGATTTAAATTGATCGGCGAGGGGTTTCAGTAAGCCCCAATCAGCCCGTGTGGAAGTGACGATCGCGATTCGTTTTTTCATAGCTCTATCATTTCGTCTTCTTCAAAATTTCTTTTGGCTTTTCGGCCGACGACCGATTCCCAAAGCATCGGAGAAATCCCTGTCCCGGGACGTTTCGTCGTCAGGTTTTCGTCGCTAAACGTTTCGCCGGCTAAAATTCGCCGCGCCGCGACAAGACTTTTTCGGACGATCGGGATATTTTTAGATTCGGATTGCGACGGGGCTTTTTGACCGTTCCCGAGCGCCGCTTCGATATTTCTGATAGATAGGACCATGCTTTTGAATTCGGTCGGTTCAATGGAGGCCTGGTGATCCGGTCCTGGCAAGCTGCGGTCCAGCGTAAAATGTTTTTCGATAACGGCCGCGCCTAAAGCGACGGCGGCGACGGCGACCTCGATCCCTGCGGTATGATCCGAATAACCGACGGGAACGCCGAAGACGCGTCGGAGCGTTTCGAGCGCGCGCAGGTTTACGTCGGGAAACGGCGTCGGGTACTCGGTATTGCAGTGAAGCAGGATCAGTTCCCGATCATTGTTCGGGTTCAATATTCGAATGGCCGCTTCGATTTCCTGGAGCGTCGCCATCCCGGTAGAGAGAATAACCTGACCCGGACAGGCGGCGATTTTTTTTAGATAGGGATAGTTCGTAATTTCTCCCGACGGAATTTTCCAGCGGGTTATCCCGATTTCCTGCAGGAAACTAATACTTGCCAAATCGAACGGCGAGGAGAGAAACTCAATTCCATTCGCGGCACATTCGTCCATCAGCATCGGATAAGCATTCTCGGGCAGGTGAAGTTTTTGGAGCATCTCCAACTGTGACGCGCCTTCGCCTTCATTCTTTACCTGATATTCCGCTTTCCCGGCGGCTTTTGTCGCTAATAATTTCGGCGTGAACGTTTGGAATTTAACGATATCAACACCGGTTTCAGCGGCCGCTCGAATCAGTCGAAACGCCAGGTTTGGATCTCCGTTGTGATTGACGCCGGCTTCCGCGATAATCAAAGTTTTATCAGCCATTTTTTACCACCTTGCAGGGAACACCGTAAGCGACGCAGTGATCCGGAATATCGTTTATAACGGCGCTGCCGACGCCGATCGTCGCGCTATGTCCAATTGTAACGGATTGCCGGACGGACGCGCCGGTTCCGACATGACTGTTCGCGCCGATGGTGACTGATCCGGACATGCATGCGCCGGGAGCAATATGACAGAAATCACCGATTCTGCAATCGTGCTCGATAATACAGCCGCTGTTCAGAATGACATGCTTACCGATTTTTGCGCCGCAATTAACGATAACGCCTTTCGCAATAAACGTACCCTCCGCAATGCAGGATGATGGGGAAATGATCGCGGAGGGATCGCGGATAATCGGGAACGAAAAACCTTCCGAAGCTAAAATTGACGCGATTCGGCTTCTGAGCGAGTTTGAAACCGTTCCGCCTAAAGTTATGAACGCTCGGTCAAAACCTTGTTTGCGCAAATCGGTTCGCGCGTCATCGATCCCGACGACCGGTATTCCATCGATTTTTGTCCCGATCAGGGACGCCTTTTTATCGAGGATGACAATTTCGGAAAATTGCTCGCGGACGATTGAATCGATTACAGATCGACAATGCCCGCCGGCGCCGAAGAGAATTAATTTTTGACGTTCAGGTTTCATTGTTCTGCCTGTTTAACGCGATTCAAAGACGAATCATAAATTAAGATCAGACGCTTCGACGTCCCGATCTCGGATTCGGCGTCAATCAGCCGGGCTTCGCGATGGGCCGATTTCAGGATAGGAAATCTTTCCTCGATCGAGTTCCCGCGTAAATTGTTGATAACGACGACGTGTCCCCCCTGATTGAGGGAAGCGTATAGAATCGAATCGACCCGCGCTCTATCGAAATTGCGGGCATTTTCCGCATCAATGATAACGGAACTCGGTTGTTTGAGCGCTGAAAGTTGGGCGGATTCGGTCTGGCCGCATGCCGTAATTTTGATTCTGTTCATGAGTCTTTTGGATAAATCGGGATAAATCCGGGCCGTCAACGCATCGAAGTGATACAAATCAATCCCAATTGTCAGGATTGGATTCGTATGGGGAACGGTTTTCAGATAAGTTAAAACCGCTCTGTATTCGTCTTCAAGGCGGTAACTTCTCAAGTAGTCCCAATATAGCTTGACGGTTTGATCGAAAAAGAAGTTAATAACCCTGGCTCCGGCGGAATCAATTTCGATTAAGCGGGAAAATTTCCGCGGGCTTACGATTGGGAATAATTCGAGCGGGAATGAAGCGGGTAAAACGTAGGCGCTCGGGAACATCGTTTCAAGCGGAAGGAGATTATCCGGGTGAGGCTTGATCAACAGTTCTGATTCAATCGCGTACGTTGAAACGATCCTTCTAAGCATGCGGCATTCGCTTTCAAACGACATGAAACGATTGGAGGAAAGCGACTGCGTCAGCAAGAGGCTGTTTTTCTGTTCGATTCGGGTCGGATCGATGTTGGATACGCCAAACCAATTTAAGATCGCGTCTTGTTGCAGCGTTTTCAAGCTGTTGAAGCCGGATACGACGTCGAAAGGTTCGCTCCGCGGATCATGGAAGTTCGGCAGCTGCGCGTTTTCATCGATGAAGATCCGCTCGATTTCCGCGCTTGAAAAGTCGGCTAAGCCGTATTGTTCTAATAACCGATACCGATCCGGGAAGTTGGTTGATAATCCGGTTATGAATTCATATTGCCTACTTAATAAGCCTGCGCCGTCTTCAAAAGCTGAGAACCGAATTCGATGAGTTGATAAGTAAAGCGCGAAGTCGGAATGGATTCCTGCGATGTAGAATTTCTCGAAATCTTGAATTTTATTCGGCAACAGCAAATTTTCGAAAAATAGATTCAGTCGGGTGACGGAGGCGGGATCGATAATTTGCGCTGATGGGAACCGAATCACACGATCGAAAAGCCCAGATTCGATAATCCTTCCGTAATCCGAATATCCAAGCCGCGGCAAGTCATTCGCGTCGATTAATAAGACTGATTTATCTTGCGGATGATACAGCAGGCGATGAACGATGCAGCTTAAGAAATGATAGGTCGTTAAGGCGTGATAGAGGATCATGTTGCGCTTTCGTCGACAATTTCTAAATATTTTTCGATTTCATCCAGCCAGAAAGCTTCTTCGGTCTGGCTTAACGAATCCTTGCAACTATCAATTTCCGCCCATAGTTCAATAACAAACAAACTCATGCCATCTATGAAATTCGCGTAGTTGAGCGAATGGCGTTGCGATAGAGTTACGATTAATTCGCAATATTTATTGGGATTTCGTCTTGAATTTATTAATTCCGGGTCGTTTTTATAAAAGTGATCCATCTCCGGATTCTGAGCCTCGATTCCCAGCGGAATCTGGACGATGGTTGACTGCCGACTGTCGATGGGGAGCGGTTCCAACTTGGGGACGAGCGAAAAGATGCCGCGATTCGGATCGACGACTTGCGAGAACAGGTTCAAAATCGGGAGCGCGAAATTTCCGCAAAAGACGAAGCGAGCTTCCTGATCGTTTCCCGCGATTTGCGCCAGTTTTTTCAGCAAGAAAAAAACCGGCGGACCGGCGAGGAAGAATCCCCGAATCGTCTCGGGAACGACCGTTTTGAAGCCGTCTAATAATGAATCCGAAACGATTTTCTCCAGCGTTTTTTTTAATTGTTCGTTAATTCGAAATTTGGCGAGGAGCGCGCGAAGTTGGGCCGGATCGTTGAAAATAATCACCCCTGCCTTAACGAGGTCTATTCTAAATAAAAATTCCAAAGGCGGATGTGAAAGAAAGATTATATTCCCCTTTTTCTCTGGGTCTTTCTTGATTTCCTTGATAAAATCGCGCGCATGAATCGGGATCAGCCTTGCTTCAGGAGTTTCTGGGAGCGAATCCGAATCTGGAAAAATCAGCAATACCTTTCGCGATTTCCGATTCAGAATTTGAAGAAGATTGCGAAAAAAAGGGACGATATCGGTTGCGTTAGCATGGATAGATCGGCTTGGCTTTCGAAAAAAAACGAGCCGTGCGTCGATCGCGATCCAATCTCCGCTAAGAAGCGGACGGCAGAGGTTCTGCGGTTTCAGCGTGGCCGCGGCGGCGTTTTCAACCATGTCGATCAGGTTCTTTATTGAATTACAGGATTGATATAAGAATTTTTTTTGTTTCAGGATGCTGTGCCAAACCATTGCTATAAGCGCCGCGAGCCATTCTCGGTTCGGCTTCCGGCTGTTTTTCTTGTGAAAGGTTAGATCGAGCTGTGCTAACGGCTCGTTTTTAATTGCGCTGAGGCGTAAGCGAATCATTTTCTTCCAAAAGAATCGGTTCATAACTGTCAGTAATTATAACCATGATTTTCATCAGGTCTTGTCGTGTTATTTGGCGACCGAAGCGCCGTGCGAATCTTTGCTTGATTAAATGAAAAAGAGGGACGATCCCTTTGCTCGTCCCCCCTCTTTGGACACGGCGTTATGATTCGGCTTTAATCATGTGGATACAGCTTTCCGGGAAAGAGAGCTTGACGGGCGTACCCGGTTCGATAACTCTTAACCGGGTCGGATCTGTTTCTTTCGCTGAGATTCGCTGACCGAGGAAATCGAGGATATATTCGACCGATTCGCCCAAATACGCGGCTTGGCTGACGGTTGCGTCTGCGACACCTGAATCCCGGTCGACTTTGATTATTTCCGGCCGCAGCACGACGTCAACCGCATCTCTGACAGCGAAATCCCGATAAACGGGGTCCGTAATCGAGAGTTTCATCTCGCCCATTTTGATATCGACTTTATCTCCGTCGCGTCCGACGATCTCGCCGGGGACAAAGTTGGCGCGGCCGATGAAATCGGCGACGAATCGCGTTTTTGGATAACGGTAAATCTCGCGCGGCGAACCGTATTGTTCAATGCTGCCGGCGTTCATAATCAGCGCTTTATCGGATAGGACCATCGCTTCGAGCTGATCGTGGGTAACGTAAAGGCAAGTGAACCCGAGGTTTCGCTGGAGCTCGCGAATCTCGAAGCGCATTGCCTCGCGCAGTTTCGTATCCAGGTTAGAAAGCGGTTCATCCATCAGGAGGACTTTCGGTTCCATAATCAAGGCTCGCGCCAAGGCGACGCGCTGCTGCTGACCGCCGGAAAGCTGGTTCGGCGCGCGGTTCTCATAGCCTTCGAGATGAACCATCTCCAAGACGCGGTCGATTCTTTTTTTCTGGTCGTCGGCGGGAACTTTCTGAACGTTGAGGCCGTAAGCGATATTTTCCCGGACGTTAAGATGGGGGAAGATAGCGTAACTCTGGAAGACCATCGACATATCGCGTTTATGGGTTGGAACCTGATTCAGGTTTCTTCCGTCGAGAACGATATTCCCTTTTGTCGGGAATTCAAAACCGGCGACAATCCGCAGCATCGTCGTTTTCCCGCAGCCTGAAGGGCCGAGCATCGTCACAAATTCGCCTTTATGAATCGATAGGCTGACGTCGTTGACAGCCACAACTTCTTTTCCGCCGCCGCGGGCCGCGAAGATTTTTGAAACGTTTTCGATTTCTAAGTACATTGTTTAATTTCTCCTGAACTAAATTCCGGCGTTAATATCGATACTCGAGTCGATTTTCAAGACCTTGCGCGTCACGAATCCCATGACGCCGATAAAGATCAAAACGATGAAAATGATAACCGACGAATAGGTCGCGGCGAAGCTGATCCCGTCCTGTTCCCATCCACTCATGATCGAGGCGGTCACAATCTGCCATTTGGAGCTGACGAGGAAGATAATCGCCGAAAGCGACGTCATGTGCCGCGTGAAGCTGAAGATTAACCCAGTCATAAAGGCCGGAAGGATGAGCGGCAGCGTGACTTTTCGGAAGGTGTACTGACTGTTGCCGCCCATGATTGTCGACGCTTCTTCGATCGAACTGTCGATTTGCTGGAGCGAAGCGACGCCGGACCGGACCGATGCGGGGAGTGACCGGACGAGGAAGGCGAAGAGGATAATATACGCGGTTCCGTTCATCTTCATCTGATCGCCGGTAAACAGCATCGCGACCGAAAGGATCAATAATATCGTCCGCAGCAGGATCGCAAATTTCCCGCGGTAAGCGTAAATAATCAGCGCGGAGATAAAGAACAGGCAGACGCCCAGAAAGAACGGCGGGATCGCAAACGGAACTTCAAGATAATCGGCGAGCGATGTCAGGATGGTTCGCAACCAGCGGATCGAATTTGTTTTTCCGAAAATCCGAAGCGGTTTTGTCAGTTTCAGAATGAGCTGGCAGGCGGCGAGGTAGAGGCCGACCCAAATCGCGATTTTTCCGATTGATTTCCCGTTCGGCTGGATGCGTAGGAAAAGCCCTGTGACCAGGAAGGCCACGCCAAGGAGGTAATAGAGGTTGGCCAGCCCGATTCCCCAGCCGACCGTCTCAGCCGCGGTTTCTGCGCCGGCCAATTTGGAAAAATTTAGCCCGAAATAGCCGTTCGCGCCCCAAAGGATTCCGCCGTCAGATAAGCCGCTCAGGAAAAGTCCTAAAAGGACGCCGGGAATGAGGATCAAGAAGCGTTCGGAACGCTGTTTCGAAACGCAGCTAACGTAAAACCAAGCGGCAACCGCCAATAGCAACCAGATAATCCACGCGTTTTGGAAGTTGAAAATCAGGATAAAACCCATCCCGACGATCGTCCCGGGAACGGCGCCGCCGATATTCGAGCCGAAATCGAGGATTTCTTTCCCAACAAAAGTCTTTCGGACGACCAGGTACGCGATGACCATGCCGAGCAGCGCGGCGAACGGCGTCGCGTACAGGCTCAGGAACGTTGTGTCCAGAATGGATTCCAGCCCGCGGCTGAATAGTTTTTCCCAGTTATTCAATGATGGTGTGTAATTGACGCCCCAGTTCTTGACGAACGAACTGACGATAACGGTCAAGTAGACGATAACGATAAACGCGCAGATGAGATAAACGATAATCGCGAAAAAACGGCGGATAACCATGCTTTTTTCGTAAACGCGCCCAACGGTCGGTTTCCCTGTGACGGAGACGTACGATTTTTTCGAAATGTAATAACGCTGGAAAATATAAACGATCAGCGTCGGAATCAACAGTACGAGCGAGATGGCGGAGGCTTTCTGATAATTGAATTCGCCGATAATCGCCATATAGATTTGCGAAGAAAGGACAGTTTTCTGGCCCGAGATAAATTGCGGGTTGCC
Organism: Flexilinea sp.; assembly: GCA_034430295.1. Classification (GTDB taxonomy): domain Bacteria; phylum Chloroflexota; class Anaerolineae; order Anaerolineales; family Anaerolineaceae; genus Flexilinea. The sequence continues at coordinate 5,485 of DAOUFC010000076.1, read as the reverse complement.
GAGGTCGGCCAGCGACTCAACGAAGAGAAGCATAAAAGACGCGGCGATTCCGGGGGTAAGCAGCGGCAGCGTTACGGTTCGGAAGATATAGAAACGCGACGCGCCGAGCGTTTCCGCCGCTTCCTCCATCGAAGAGTCAAGCCGTTCCATCATTGAACGCAGCATCAGGTATGCTACGGAGAAGAACGTCAGCGTTTGAACGATGACCAAACCGTCAAGGCCGTAAATATCGTTCATCCCTGGCGTAACCTTAATTCCGAGGATTTGCTTGGATATGAGACCGCTGCGGCCGAAAAGCTGGATCATCGCGATCGCGACGGCGAACGGCGGGGAAACGGTCGGAACGAGCGCCAAAAGATGGACGAATTTTTTCCCCGGAATGTCGCAGCGGACCGTCGCGTAAGCGAAAATAAATCCGACGATCGTACCGGCGGTAGCGGTCAGGACACCCATAAGAAGCGTATCCTTCAGCATCGTTCGGTAAGTCCGTCCGTAGTTATCGGTCTCGCCGAGAATTAATCCGATTTTACGTAAAGCGGTATTCAGGCCGTCGAGCGGCGTTCGATCAAAGTATCGCGCAAAGTTGGTCAAGTCGAATTGTCCCGCGTCGGTAAAAAAACCGCGTCCGATAGTTCGGAAAATCGGCAGGAATACGAAAACCATAACAAAAATCGCTGAAAAAATCAGCGCGATCATCATGATCGGGTCTTGACCGATGAGGCGAAATTCTTCGATTTTCTGCCGGAATTTATTGAGTCGCGGCTGTTTTTCGATCGTTCCGTCTGTAGAGTTCATTTCGTCGCTCCCGGGGAGTTGGATTTTAGTTATTGAGTTTCATACTGCGTCCTGAAAAGGACGCAGTATGAAAGAGATTATGGTTGTGTTTATTTCTTGATTAAACCGTCTTCGTCGACTTCGGCGTTTTGAATTTCGTTCGCGAATTTATCTTGGAATTCTTGACGATGGAGTCCGGACCATTCGAAATCATAATCGATCAGATTGACTTCGAGAAGTTCCGGATGAGAAAGTTTTACGTCCTTGATTGTCGGCGCCTGGTAGGACTGGTAAACCGGGCCGAGTTCCTGCGCTTCGGGGGTCAGCGCCCAATCGTACCAGAGTTTCGCGTTTTCGAGGTTCTTCGCGCCTTTCAGGATCGCCTGGGATCCGATTTCGTAGCCGGTTCCTTCTTCAGGGAAGGATATGACGAGGTTTGCGCCGTTGTCGTCGATTTCCTTGACGCCGTCGTGCGAGAACATGACGACCATGCCGAATTCGCCGGTCGCGACAAATTTACCGCCGCCGGAACCCGATTTCGTATACATCGCGACCTGATCGTTGAATTTCTTGATATATTCCCAGCCGGCTTCTTCGCCCATGATCTGGAGGATCGTGGAAATAAAGGTGTACGCCGTGCCGGAGGTCGACGGATGCGCCATGAGAATTTGGCCTTTGAATTCCGGTTTCAGGATGTCTTCGTACGATTTCGGCGCTTCAATGCCATGTTCATCTAAGAAGTCGCGATTCGATACGAAAGAAAGCGAACCGATATAAACGCCGACGTAATCTTTCTTCGGTGAAATGATCAGGTCTTTTTTGTCTTCAAGAACGTTCGCGTAGTTGGGCGAGTCGTAAACTTCAAGCAAGTCGGCGTCGGAAGCGGCGACGAAACTGTCCATTGGGCCGCCCCACCAAATATCGTAGGTCGGTTCGCCGTTTTCGCTCATGACTTTCGCTAACGCTTCGCCGGAAGACATCCGCAGCCATTCCACGTCGATTTCAGGATAAAGCGCTTCGAATGCTTCTTCCATGCCTTTGCACCACATTTCCTGCGGCGTACAAAGGACTTTGAGTTCTCCGCTTTGAGCGGCAACCGGAACAACGACGATAGCGACAAGAGCCAAAAGGCAGAGTAATAAGATATGACGTTTCATTGGTTTCCTCCAATAAATGTTTAACACGTGCTCCGAATTGAGCGGTGTGTTTTTCGAATGATGATATTCCGCGGGAACGGATTTCATGGGCAGTTCAGTCTGAATAATTTTCATGAATCGCCTTTCAAAATAACGCCGGACGTTCAAATGATAACTTATTATAGTTCCGTTCATGTTTTTTTTGTCAATTCTTCTTGATCAGCTTTTTTATAATTTTATTTTTTGTCAAAGATTCGCTGAAACATCTCGCTATACGCCGGGTCAACGCGCAGCGCTTCCGCTCGCAGCTCGTCGGCGAGAGCTGTCTGCCCGGTGCGGTAGAGCGTGGAGATGAAAGGGATCCATTCATAAGGAGAATTTGCGGCGCGATGACTCGGGCGGTAACCGAGCGCCAGCGCTTCGGACGTCAGCGCGGCCAAATCGGCGAAGTTTCCGACTTGATAAGCGCGGGCGGCTTTCTGATAGACTGCGCACCACGCTGTCCCGTCATCCCGCCCGAAATATTTTTCGTCCGGCGCGGCTATCGAATCGCCGGATTGATCGATCCGGTCGATTGCCGAATACCCGATCCAGCTGCGTTGTACGTCGTCGATATGCGGGTGATCCGTATCGGATGGCTGGAATACCCATACGCAGTTGGCGAACGGATTATCGTAGTCAATCAGGATTGCGTTTTCTTTCGGCGCGTCGAAGCGGAAGATGCGCTTTTGCGTGTGGAATCCGGGATGGTCCGAATATGGGCGTTCTCCAACCGCGTACAGCCAGATCGGGATGTCACGCTCTATCGCGAGCGGATTCGGGTATAAAATGTTGACGGCGGATGCCGTGAAAGCGTTGCCCTGTTCCGGAAAAACGACGTTAGTATCGACCAACGCGGTCTGATCCGCCAAAGCCGGTATCCGATTTTTCAGTTGGCGGTAGAAAGATTGCTGCCGCTGCGTCAGGATTTTTCCCTGATCGTTGATAATCAGATGCTGGTACGTGTTCAGCGCGAGGATCAGGGCGAAAACGCAGGATCGCAGGCGCGGTTTATTGATCAACGCCTGTATCGCGGATACGGCAATCATCGCGACAGCCGGAGCGGCGGCGTAGTACGTTCGGTCGATATGATAAGGATCGGGATCGGTCAGGATATCACTGCGGATGACGATAAACGGCGCGATTCCGAAAACCAGCCAAAAAAACGCGAACAGCGCCCGTTCCGTTTCGACGCGTCGATCGGTCTCGTCCGGATCGTTCCGTTCCGAATCGGCGCGCGCGTTCAGGAAACGATAAGTGCCGAATCCGATCAGGCCGCTCAGGATCAGGAACGCGAGGCGGGTTTTCTCGAAAAACCGTCCGAGGTCGAGCGAAACGATCCGGCCGGGAAAGTTGAAGAAAGGGTAGAGAAACGTAACCGTAAAGGTTTCAAAGGCGGAGCGGATCGCCTGAACCGGGTTTGTTTGCAGTTCGATCAAGACCCCGAATTTTTCGGCTTCGAGAATCGGGAACCAGCGTTCGAAATTCAGCCGATATGCGAGAAAAAGTCCCCAGATCAGGGCGTAAGGAAGAAAGGCGCGGACGCTCCTGGCGAACGGTTTTTGCCAAGAGCCGGCTGGATCTTTTCGCTGGGCGAGGAAGAAAAGAATCGGTAAGCGGATCCATTCTGTCGCCAGAAAAAATTCCGTCACGGACAGCTCCAGCATCATCAGGAACAGCGCGGCGGCGGTCAAGCCGATTCTCGCTTTCGGGGATTCGGCTTCAGCCGCGCGGACCGTCAGCAGCAAAGACAGCAGAAAACAGATAAATTGAATGTGATGCTGCGAATAGACGACGGAAATATAAGTTTGCGAGAATAACGGCGCGGCGATAAAAATCAGCGTCGCGACTCCGTTTTCGAACCGATGGTTTTTCCAAAGCGAATTCAGCAGCGCGAAGAACAGCGCCGCGATCAGGAACGTTTCCACGCAGGCGAACAGGTGCCACAAGGTTGGGTCGTCGCGCATCAGGCCGAAAAAAAGGATATTGATCCAGGCGGACGTAGGACGGTCGACGGCGTAATATGGGATATACGCCGCCGGCGTCAGCTTTTCACGGACGAGGAGGATCATCCAATCGTCCCAGTAAAAACCGAGTCGGGTTACGTAAAGCCCGTGAATCACGGCGATCAGCGCCGCAAACGCGCCGAGCCAGGGCAGTGTTTGAGACGGACAGGTTGATTTAAAATTCGTGTTTTCGGCGAATTCTTTTTTCATCAATCATTGATTATATCGAATCCCGCCCGTTGCGGCAATAAACCATTGCGCATAGCCATTCGGCAGATAAGGGCTTCCCTGTCGGAGCGACGGGCGTACCATTTAGAATCTGCCGGGCTTTTGATTCTTTACCATAGCGGCTTTTTGCATGACGGGCATTCGGTCCGATGAACGCAGATTGTTTCGCCGCACGACGGACATCGAAATTTCCTTTCCTGCTGGTCCAAGAAGAAATCTATGCCGTGATCGCGTAAGATAATCAGATTTTCAATCATGCTCATATGGTACTTGGAACGATAGCGCTTATCTAAATCTTTCAAACGTTGGCAGTAAGTATCGCAGTCCGCGCAGGTCAGCCAGCCGTTTTGATTCCTTTTTTCACAAACCGCAATTCTGCAGTTTACGCATGATTTCGGTTTACTGCCATCAGGCGCATTGTAGCCAAGGCATTTGTTTCGCGGACGGATGTACCCATAGCACAGACGGCAATTCATGCCGCATGGGGCGATTAAATCCGCTTTCATTTCGGCCTCCTCCGCAAATTACAGTTTACCGTTGTTTTTTCTTGAACAAAGAGACGCTGTTGATTAAAATTGAAGCGATCGTCAGCACCCATAAAGCTTTGGATATCGTCGGCATCGTATCCTCTAAAGCGGACCAGTCTTTCGTTATCACCCAGTTCGCTTCCAGGCTGTACATGGCGCACAGTGTCAACGCCGTCAGCGACAGGCTGATAAAGCGGAACCATGCCGCTTCTTTATTCCGCAGCGCGAACCAGACATTTAAAAGCGCGCTGATAACCGCCGCGATCCCGAAAAATAACCACATAAAAGTCTCCCTTTATCAACGGACATGTTTATTTCATTGATGTTTATTGTAACGTAAAAAAGAGCGCGGAGCAGGCGTCCCCCGGAAAATAAAAAACGGACGCGCCCTGCGGCGACGTCCGCTTTTACCTGACGATTCAAAATCGTAGTTTATTTCTTCGCCAGCAGATCGCGGATTTCGGTCAGCAGCTTAACGTCTTCGCTCGGTTCCGCCGGCGCTTCTTCCTTGGCTTCTTCCTTCTTTTTCGCAGCGTTCATCGCGGCGGTCATCCCCTTCATCAGGAAGAACAGAACCAGCGCGACAATCAGGAAGTTGATAATCGCGGAAATAAAATTCCCAATCGTGATCAGCGGCGCGCCGGCGGCCTGCGCCGCGGCCAAGTTCTCGTACGTCTGTCCGTTCAGCGCGATGAACCACTGGTCGAACGAGATCCCGGATGTGATAACGCTGATAATCGGCATCAGGATATCATTGATCATCGAGTTGATGATG
>DAOUFC010000075.1:0-1953 GCA_034430295.1 Flexilinea sp. | reverse complement strand
AAAAATATTAATTAAAATGATCTTTAAGTTATGCAAAACAAAAAAGAAGAACCTGCGACTTATATAAACGATTTTAATATTCCAATTTGGTCTTTTAAAAAACCGACCAAAACAGACTGAAATTTGCAATTAAGTTGATTGATAGTTCTATAAATATGGCAGTAAAGGATCAACAAGCGAAATATATAAGATCTAAGCGATGTGAAGGAACGAAGATACGAACAGGACATACAAATAGCTATAAACCGAAGACCGTTAGTACTCAAAACAGTGAAGTGCCTTTTCAGTTCTTCAGGTTCGGGAAAGAAGTTCTTATTCAAGTGTGTCAACATTCAGGGAAAATGTCTCAAAAAAAAGGATTATGAGGGTAGAAAGAAAGCATAAAACCATAAAACAATCAAGAAATCCTGAGCTGAGGATGAGTTTGTTGTTGAATGCGAAGAAAATAAGAACGTTTCCAAGAATGAGACATTGGAGGGATATACCGTTTTTTCGAGACAGAAGGAACCAGGACATCAAATTCAGGGGAGGATACAGCATGTTTGGGGATCTCGCGCAACGCGTAGAGCCGGTCGTCAACGGAGGCAAATAACTGACCGTCCAAAGCTTTGATAACGAGGCAATCTGTCCCCTTTCTGAAACAGACGAGGCAATCGTCTTGGTCGACCGTTTGATAGAAGCGCCCATGAAACTTGATGGAAGAACCGCCGCCAAAGATTCTGGGAGAAAGGACAGCGAGGAGATAGTTAATCTTCTCAATTTCCGGCGAGATATCAAAGACGGAAGGAAAACCGACGAGGCGGTCGGCAAATATCCGATTATATTTGGGAACAAAGGAAGCGATGAGGAATTGGTTAGCCTGCTCGATAGAGGAAATACCTTGGAGTCTCAGTTCGTTAACGAGGCTGTATTGGAAGGTCTGATTGGCACGTTCTACGACGCCTTTCGCCTGAGAAATGCTGGTAGTTTCGAGTTGGACGCCAAGTTTGCCGGCAGGCGTAATTTAAATTGAGTGAGAACATCTTTGCTGTCGTCTTTCATTGCAGAAGAGCGGTAATAAAAGACGGAATGGTTGTCGGTCTTGAACTTCGCCGGGATGCCGTAATTGCGGAGAATCTGATCGAAGACGTGAAAATAGCCGTCAGTGTTTCCTGCCAATCAAAGAAGGCGCCGACAACCGTGCGAGTAGCATTATCGATAGCCAGGTGAAGCACCGCTTTCCGATCGCCGAAGCAGAGATGGAAAGAGCCGTCCATTTGGATTTCTTCCCCGAAGTATCTACAGCGCTGCTGGCGCGGGTGAGCGTCTTCGAGAGCCATCTGGCGACTGACGACCGCATCCGCTTCACTTTCGGTACCGGAAGGGTTTTCGGCCAGCAATTTAGCTTTTCTGAGCTTTTTACGAGCAGCCCTGCGCGTATACGGAGACCGGATGCCGTTCGCACTGAGAAGGCGATAGACGGTCGTATAAGAAACATCAATGTTTTCGTACTCAGCCAGTAAGTCCTTGTAATGAGCAAAATTGAATCCGTCATATTTCTTTCGATACAAAGATACAATCGAATCACTCATTTCTTTAGAGAGAGAATTAGCAGGGGGGTGGTGTCTATTCCCATGAACAAACGCCGCTTTTCCTTTACTCCGATAAGCTGCTAAGAGACGGTCAATTGTCCGGACGGTCACCCCCCAATTTCAACCCACCCGCTGCTTATTGCCGGGATGGTCCCCCAATTCTTAATGGCCGGATATTTCTGTTCCTCGTTCATTCGCATCGATACTTTTCTCATGCCGGGAAATTCTTCAAATGCCCATCCATAACAAGTTGACGTTTATCACAATAGATATCAGGACATTTTCCAGAATTATTCTCTGAGACAATATCACAAACTATTCACAAACAATCCCGAATTTATCACCGCGTTCTTGACAGCCTCATGAATTCGAATATAATTAT
>DAOUFC010000074.1:0-9440 GCA_034430295.1 Flexilinea sp. | reverse complement strand
GGTCCTGTCGGAGACTGCGCGGTTAACGTCTGCGCGGCATGCGTCATCGCAATTTCCGCCTCGTTCATCGCAGTCAATGTCAAAGCAATGCTTGTTGCTGCCAGAATGGCCGTTGGTGTTTGCGCCGTTTGAGTCAAAGAAGCATGCTCCGTTTCAACGGCCTGCGTTTGCGCGATCTGCGTTCCTTTAATTGCGGTTAAGGTATACGAAACGATCGTTCCGATCGGGTAAACCGTCGGCGTTTCCGTCGGTACAAGCGTTGCCGTTCCTGTCGGAGGCTGCGCGGTTAACGTCTGCGCGGCATGCGTCAATGTGATTTCGGATTCATACATCGCAGTCAACGTCTGAACGACGCTGGTTGCGATGGGAATTTGCGTATTTTGTGCAGAAGGGGAAACCTGCGGCGCATCCGTCGGCATGTCCATCGTTTCAATTACCGGAATATCCGACGCAACGACCGTCGGTTCAGGCGAATCTACCAAGGGCAGCGTAGGCGTCTCGGTCACTGTCGGTTCTGGCATCACCGTCTCCGTTTGCGGATCCATATTTTCATTCACTATATCCGACTCATCGGCCCAAGCCGGCATCATTGTCTAAATGACCGTCAGCATAATAACCATAATGATTAGTAAAACAGAACGGATCGCTTTCCGCGGCAACATATAACCCTCCGAATGAGAGAAAAAAGTTTAATATATTATACCATGAACAGGTCAAAATTGTAAAATCGTGCACTTTACGTTTTCCTTGCTGCCCTTCTCGGCTTTACAACCTGCCACACGTATCCTCCCATATAAAACCACCGAAAAACGATTTTCAGAAAACGACGTTCTTAGGGCGGGATCAATTTCCGAGATTCGGGTTTCTCCGGGATCAGTCAAGTAACAGGCAGCGTCAGTTTCCACACAACAGCTAAACGGCATTGAGCAAAAAGAAAATAAGTCAAAAAGAGAAGATCCGGCACGTAGGCCTGGCCTTCGAACCGAGCCACGCGAACAAAGCCAATGAATTAAAGGCAAAACCTTTCTCGCACAAATCAACGCTAAAAAATAAACGATTCAATTATCGCGCATAAAACAGCACAGTTGCGCCTTCCGGATACATTTGTGCGTGCTGATATGGATTTTCCGATAATGCCGTATTGCGAGCATAGGTAAAAGCTTCCGAAAAGTTCACCACCCCATCCCTGTCAAAATCCGCACTCAAATTCGGATGAAGCGTTCCGGAAATGTGATTCCAGCCGATCCCTTCCAATAAAGACTTGGTAAAAACGCCATATGCGGCGCCCTGACCGCCGATCTCTTGAGAATCCTCGTAAGAGGCCGCAGCTGTAATGACGTAATATCCCTGAGAGTTTAACTGCTTTGGGCTCCCATCAAACGCAGCGTTGAATCCGTTCGCGAATTTTTCCATATCAAACGGCATCGTTAAACTCCCGTCGTTCCGGCCAATCATTCCTCCGCTTCGGCAGGCGTCAATTAATACGAAAGTCGTCCCAGGAACCGTATCGAGCGCCGCGCGTAATTCATACGAAGAAATTTCATTCGCAGCAGACCCGTCAACCGCGGCAATATACGAGATTCCATTCCGATAATCGCCATGACCGGAGAAGAAGAACAGAGATACATCATTCGGATCCGATCCGGCAAAAGCGGACTGGATCTGAGCGAAAACCCCCGCTTTATTTACGTTTGAGACCTGAACATTCTTTATATAGCGGGTCGTACCGTATTTGAATAAATTTAAAGCATTCCTCATTTGCTCGGAATCGCGGATCGTCCCGCTGAGTGGCCCGTATCCGGTACTGATATCATACGCGCCTTCGCCAATACTCAGGGCTCGGAACGTTACGGAATTATGCATTGCGGAAATAGCATTGCTGAGCGGGCCGACTTGCCCGTTGAATACTCCGGCAATTTTATAGTAATAGCGTCTATAAATATTCGGCGAAGGCGTATCAACCGACGTTCGCTTCCCGACGTTTAGGGCGAAAGTAAACCCGTTCGTCGGCCCGATTTCAGAACGGTAAAGAATGTAGCTGTCAGCACCGAGGATGTCATTCCAGGATAACCGAAATATTCCGTTCGCTAAATTAGTCGCCGGCTTCAGCGTCGGACGGGGCATAGCCGTTGTTCCCGCGGCCGGCGCGCTTAAACTTCCCAGCGTCGACCCGAATAGCGCGGCAACTCGATAATAATATGTCTTTGTTGACGGAACGCTCGTCCTGACCGTCGTTTGTTTGCCCAAGTTAATCGCCCAAGTATAGCCGGAAGTCGGCGAAGTATCCGAACGCCAAAGCCGGTAACCGGTCGCACCGGGAATCGCTGTCCAAGCGATTTCCAATACCGAATTAGACTGTCGTTTAATCCGATAGATCGTCGGTTTCCCAATATCAGTCGTTCCGATGACTGGCGCGCTTAATGGTCCGACGGTTGACCCAAACAGCGCAGCGACGCGGTAATAATAAGGTTTCGTCGAGGGGACTTTCGTTACGACTGCGGTAAGCATCCCTGTATTCACAGACCAATTGTATCCAGAAGCAGGCGAGGTTTCCGAACGCCAGAGCCGATAGCCGGTCGCGCCTGGGATCGCGTTCCAGGATACGCGCAACGATGTTGCCGAAACGCGCGTGATCGGGTTGATCGTCGGTGTTCCCATCATGGTTGTACCAGCCACGGGCATGCTCAGCGGCCCCAAATCCGCCTCCGAAAGCGCCGCAACGCGATAATAATAAATCTTCGTCGTCGGTACGCTTGTTACCACCGCGGTAACCTGCCCCACATTCACAACCCAATTGTATCCGGATGTCGGCGAGGTTTCCGAACGCCAGAGCCGATAGCCGGTCGCGCCTTCGATCGCGTTCCAGGATACCCGTAACAATGTTGCAGAGACGCGCGTAATCGGGTCGATCACCGGTCTTCCGAGCGGCACTTTAACATTGAAATTAACGCGGTTCGATTCGCCGCCGCCGGGGGCTGGGTTTACGACGCTGACATCCGCGGCCCCGGCCGATTGAAGATCCGTCACCGGAATCGTCGCGATTAGATGATTTGCATCAATGAATGAAGTTGACCGCGCGCTTCCGTTCCAATAAACGCTCGCGTCGTTTACAAATCGGTTTCCATATACGTGAAGCTGGATCGCCGGGCTTCCGCTGCTGACGGATGTGGGATCGACGCCCGAAACCGACGGAACCGGATTCGGCGCTGGCGCGGTAAGGATAAAGCGCATCGCGCTAAAGGATACGTTCGTCGACGCCTGCGCCTCTCCGGTTAGATCACGCAATAAGACATAACCGTTCGTACCCTCCTGGAAGAAATATTCGCCAAGATCCAGCCAGGAATTATCTATGGGAAGTTGATTCCTTACGACTGTGTTTACGCCGTTCGCATGATGAATTTCGTAATGGGCATTCGACGTATCTTGGTGTAAGCTGGCCGTCCCCCAACTACAAGGGATATCCATGGGCGGATGGGACGCGATAAAAGCTTCCACACGATAAGTCCCCGCCGCAAGAAAATTCGGTCGCCAGACGCCGAAATTCGTGTTCATCGACGGAGCGTAAGCGTTCTCCGTTAAATACGCCGTATGCCCGTTGAAACCGGTGAAAGTGAACCAGAACGTCGTACACGGATCGCCGGGCAAGGGCGTCAATTCCGGGGCACAGACATAAGCTTCATTGGTTGTTGTTCCCGGGCAATCTGGATTCGCCGGCGGCTGAGCGCCTGAGCCGCTGCCAATAGATCCGTCATTGTGAATCGTATTTGCAGTCCCTCTGCAGGCCTGGTACCCGTCGCTGTTCCGAACCATACATCCGCTATATTCAGCGCCATGACTGATCGCCTTCCAACCGCCGATATTTACTGTCCGGATATCAATTCCATTATTCGCTGAATTCCGGATCGAAAAATGAACGTGCGGACCGGTCGCGCTTCCTCCGCAGCCTGCCTCCTGAGACGTATTCCCTAGATAAGCGCCTCGCCCGACTTGCTGCCCGTTGGAAACCTGAATGTTATTCAAGTGATAGTAACCTGTTTTCGACCCGTCAGGATGGGAGATCAAAACGAAATTCCGACAGGAAGGGATAACCGTGACCGTCCCTTCCTGAACCGCGGTTACCTTGTTAACCGGATAAATCCCCTGAAAATCGACGGCGCTCCAAGCCTGACCGGCAACACTCGTATCATTCCTGTGCGGACCTCCCGTCATCTTCCACTGCTCCCCGACCGGCCACGGTAAGGAATAATTCGCGGGAATGCTTCCTCTTGAATTGCCTTCGATAACGGAATCCTTTGAAAACCCAGCGGGAAGAATTTCTTCAGGAAAAGACGCTAACCACTCGGCAAACTCGCTGGACCCTTCAAAATAAATTTGCCACATTTCCGCTTCGTACGCAGCGATAAAAACGTATACTTCAGGCCCGGAGTCTTCGCCGGAAGCATACTTCCCAACCAGTCCGGCCGCGAGCGCAGATTGTTCCTGAATTTCTTCGACAAATATTTCAGAACCGGGTGCAATTGCAAACTGCTGGCGGAAGCGGTTTATAACCGCCGATCTAAGATCATCGTTGTTCGACGCCATGTCGGGCGTAACTGTCAGAATTTCGCTCACCGATGGAAGGGCCACCGCACCCGGCGTCGCGGTTTCAGCAGATGCAGCAGGCATCTGCGCCTCAGAACCCGCCATCGGATCCTGTTCTGGATTAGCGTCGATCTGCTCCGCAGGCGGCATAGCTTCGCTTTCAGGCTCAGGAAGCTGGGGTGAGGAAACAAGCGATCCAGGTGACGGTTCGGGCGGCTCGGAAGCTGATCCGGGTAATTCGGGAAATAGCGTCGCCTCTCCCGGAAGCACGGAAGGCTGTGTTTCCGGGAATTCGGCCTGAATTTCGGCGACATGCCAGCCGTTTGCCCCAATCGTTTCATCCGATTCAAAACGAAAAACAACTGAGTCTCCCGGAATTTCGACAATCGCCCCCGCAAGATCGTCGCCGCTATACGTTTTCCCATCCAACAATCGATAAGAATCGATCGTTCCGTCATAGAAATAGATTCCTAACGTATCGTAACCGCGTTCCAGGCTAAAATCCGACGTAAAATAAACCGACAGTTTTAACGCCCCATAGCTTATGAACTTCGCCAATTGCAGCGTATCAGCGGAATACGGATGATCCGAATGAAGAGATGCGATTTCTATCTCAGATTCGTAAACGTTTGCCAACAATAATTCCGATTCCGTCAGCACAATCGGAGCAGAAACCGCAGTGAAAATTCCGGTTTCAAGATCCAGCTGTTTCTGTTCCTCTAAATCGATTGCCGACGCAGGAGCCGGTTCCGCTGTCTCGGTCATCTCCGTCATTGCGCTTGAATCAAGCGTTTCCAAAAGGATTTGTGAATTTTCCGACTCTGATATCTCTTGCGCCAGAGCAGTTCGAAAAAAGCAAAACAGCGCCGATATCAACAAAGAAGCGAGATACAGTCGTATCCCTGAACGATTGTCCCGGTCCATTTTTATGACCCCTTTTCTAACAACGGAAAGATAAATTTTAATAATTTTACCGTATCCGATCGAAAAAACAATGAGAATACAATTACAAAACGCTGTTAACATCCCCAAAGGCAAAAATAAAAAGCGGGGAGCGCAAACCGTCATCCAGAACCGTAAGGGCTATATGGTTTCAGCGAGATCGGCAGCGAAACAAACCATAGAAACAGAATCTTGAAAATAAGGCTTCGGTTTAAATCCAAAACAGTGCGGATAATTTTCTTCCGCACTGTTTTTTCAAGTTAACTATAAAACCTAATCAGAAAAACGCTGCAAAAATCATCTTTATCTTGCAAGATCGTTTAGCGAGTGAATAACAGCTGTGACGTTCCTGCCGGATAAATTTGAATTGATTGATCCGGTCGAATCATTTTCACTTTAGCGTAAGCGTAATTAAATGCTTCTGTGAAAGTTACAATCCGGTTCCCGTTAATATCCGCGTTCATGGCGCCTAACGCATAACCGCCGGTATGTGACCACCCGATCCCCTCTAAGAGGAAATACGTAAAGATACCGACCGGCTTTCCGTTGATTCGATATTCCCATGATAGCTCGCTTGAATGAGCCGCTGTCAATACAAAATAACCCGGTTTGTCAATCCGTTTAGATGACCCGGCAAAGGCAGCTGTGAATGCAGACGAGAACGCATCCGCGCTTGTCGCAGGATCCAACGATTCCGACTGTACCTCCGGCGATTTTCCAATAAAGCTGCCGCTATTACAGGCGTCAATAATGACGTATTTTGTTCCGGGGATCCGATCTAATGCGTTACGTAGTTCAAACGAAGAAATATATTCTCTATCGACGGTATATAAATAACCTACGCCGCCGCCTACCGTCCCATGTCCTGAAAAATAGAAAAGCGAGACATCATTTGAGTCAGCCGAAGAAAAATTAGCCGAAATTTGACCGAGAATCTGATTTTTCGTCAGATTACTGTATTGATTAACACTCGCGAACCCTTTGCCATTCAAGCGAAAATAACGGAACGCGTTGGCGAGCTGAATCGAATCAGGAATTGTTCCGCTCAGTGCATCATTGTCCAGATACGCCCCTTCGCCGACCGTCATCGCCCGAAAAACTGTCGTGTCATACATTCCCGACACAGCATTGCTTAACGGACCGACTTGCCCATTGAATACAGCCGCGACTTTATAATAATACCGCTTATAAATATTCGGCGCCTGTGTTGTGACCGCCGTCTTTTTTCCGACATTGATCGCCCATGTGAATCCGCTCGAAGGGCCGACCTCCGATCGGTACAAATTATAAGAAGTTGCCCCTGGTACGGCGCTCCACGAGACCCTGAAACTGCCGCCAGGAACGGTCGAGATCGGATTCATCGTGGGTCTGCCCATCGCCGTTGTTCCACTTACCGGTGCGCTTAAAGCCCCAACGGTTGAACCCGAAATAGCCGCGACACGATAATAATATGTTTTTGTCGATGGGACGCTCGTTACAGTTGCAGTCACATTGCCGACGTTTACGACCCAATTATATCCTGAGGTCGGCGAGATTTCCGAACGCCAAAGCCGATAACCGGTTGCGCCCGGAACCGCGGTCCAGGATACCCGCAATGAATTTGCCGATACACGCGTAATCGGATGCATCGTCGGTTTCGATAACACAGCGCGATAAGACTTCGGAATGCTCAGCGGACCGACCATATTCGCAACAATGGCCGCAACGCGATAATAATACGTCTTTGATGAGTTAGGGATATTACTTACGATCGATGTAACGTTACCGACGTTAACAATCCAATTGTATCCGGCTGAAGCCGATGTCTCTGAGCGCCAGATTCGATAACCGGTCGCGCCGGGAACCGCGTTCCAACTCAAGCGGACTTGATTTGCACCCGCCTTCACCGGGGTATTGAGCGTAGGCAGTCCAATACTGATTCGCCCGCCAACGACATTGCTTAATTTCCCGATTGTTCCATTTTTTAACGCCGCAACTCTAAAATAATAAGTTTTATGATGGTTGGCCGCGAAGAACGTAACTAAGTTCACATTAGGCCCAAAATTAAAAGCGTTGGTATATCCGCTGCCTGGAGCCGTACTTGAATACCAGACGCGATATCCGGTTGCGCCGCTGACTGGGGTCCAGCGGAATTTCAATGCCGGTTCAGTCGCCCCCGTCTGGCTGTTATAACTGTTCTCTTTCCAAATTTTAGTAATCGCCGGAGTACCTAAACTTCGCGGATCGCTCGGCTCAGGGCCCATTTCCTCAGTAGATTCCTCGCCATAAATTTGAATCTCATCCGTGATATAAAAGCTCGGGAATACCGTCGCCGTTGGGACGGGTTCGGTTCCCTCCGTCGTCGGCTGGGCGGTTACCGTCGGAATTTCAGCGGGATCACCCGCCGTCGGCGTCGATTCAACCACCGGAGTAGCTGTCGGTTCAACCGACTCCGTTTCAGTCTCTGTTACTTCGACCGTTTCTTCTTCCGCCGTTTCGGTCACCATGTCAGGCTCATCAGTCGCTTCCGTCGTTTCCTCCGGCATCTCCGCTTCAACGTTTGCGACACGCCAACCGCTCAATTCGACATCGTTATCTGATTCAAAGCGCAATACAACTGCACCGCTATCAATTTCTACCACTTGGCCGGCAAGATCGGTTCCGGAATACGTCTTGTTATCAACTAAACGGTAATCGTTCGTCGTATCGTCAAAAACGTAGATCCCCAAAATATCGTAACCCGATTCCAAGCTGAAATCAGACTCGAACCGAATTTTCAATTTCATCGCGCCGGGAAGCGAGAATTTAATCAATTTCGTCGTACTCGACCGATAAGGATTCTCGGAACGAAGATAAACGACCTCCTCCAGCGAAGAATAATCTTCGGCAGCCATCAAATCGTTTTCCGACAAGAAAAGCGGTGATACCTTTGCAACCGACGCGCCGGATACGAGATTCGCTTGTTTTTGAACCGCAGGTTCCATCGTCGCCGTCGGCTCCGGCGTTGGTTCTTCCGTCGGTTCCTCCGTAATTTCAACGGCCGGATCGGTTATTTCTTCCGCACCTTTACTATCGTCGGAAGGCTGCGCCTCAACCCCGGTCGGAATATCAACGGTTTCCTGCGCGGCTACGATCGCAGCCGCAGAGAAAACGCAAATGAAGATAAATATCGCCTGAATAACGATTTTTAGTTTAGATTTTATCAAGGTCATTTTTCCTCCAACCTGTTTTCAAGACTTTTTACTAATTTATTAAAAAGTAAGCCAATTGATTTTATCATCGCTGAATTCTTTATATCGGTTAAAGAAGAAAAGTTTGTACAAATTTCAGTAGTGTGAAAAATGTACTTCGGCCATACCGATCCGGCCGCATATAACCTCTAACTAACAGGCCGCGTTCACTTTCAGTCCAAATTCACAACACGCCTGATCAATAAAAACGCCGACGACTCGGGCGCCGTCGACATTTCCAATACTTATAACTACCGCTATTTCGCGACCAGTTTCGCGTAATCCCCGACCAGCGGACGGAAAATCGGTTCGTCCTCGTCGATCTTCGGAAAACGCGGCGAATCGTCCAGAAAACGGTTGTCCGTATGATCGTCGTTGACCTTCGAGACCTCCCCGATCAGGACGCGCCCCGTGCCCCAGAAGCTATGATAATTCCGCTGCGGAAGCGTGACGCTCTCTCCGGGCGCGAGCGACAGCACAGCGCCGGGGTCGAGAACCCAGCGGATTCCGTCAACGTAGACGACGACCGGATTCGCCATGTCGAGCGATTCGTCGGCGTTCGCGTTATTCAGCCGCAAGTTCAGCGTCCCCCCGCCGCGATTGATAATATCCTCAACCTTGTCCCAATGGAAATGCGTCAGGCAGAGCTGCCCGTCGTTCACGATCATCAGCTTCTCGCAGTACGGTTTGTCGTACCCGGTCGCCGGC
>DAOUFC010000073.1:0-13618 GCA_034430295.1 Flexilinea sp. | reverse complement strand
CCAAGACGGAACCGGGCAATATCACTGAATAACCGCGATACCTTTACCTTTTCCCCGTTCGGTGTTAAAATGAAAATGTTGATTGGGGACTCGTCTAATGGCAGGACAGCAGACTCTGAATCTGTATGTAGAGGTTCGAATCCTTTGTCCCCAGCTGAACCGGCCGTAAAGCCGGTTTTTTATTTTCCCCTTCCTTTTCCGGATCCGCCGTTGAAATAAAAAAACCCCGGTTTAATCCGGAGCTATTCATGACGCGTCAGACGGATAAAATCGGAAAAGAAGGATCAATACGAGTCCTCATCATCCAAATCGTCGTCTTCATCCAGTTCTTCGTCAATCCAATCTTCGACTTCAGCCTCATCCTCGTCGCCGTCATTCTTATACCAATCGTCAATATCGTCGACCGTATCGATCATGTCTTCAACCGGCTTTTTCGACGACGGCGTAAACGTTAAACACCCGCGGTTTGAGTCCAACTCGATCAGCGCGGCGCTGCAATAATTTTCATCCAGGAATTCACATTCAAGATACTTACAACGGATTTTCGCCATTTTCCACTCTCCTACGTTCAACAGCTGCGAACGGTTACCGTTCTATTCCGAATTTTGCGGCTATTCTAACCGATTGCCCCAAGACTGTAAAGCGAAACCGGGAAAATAATGAATCCTAAAACTGCCGGAACGTCAATCCGAATTTCAGCCGGGACGGTCCCGGTATGCGTCGACAACATTCGGAAGTCCGTTGATCTTCGTTAAAATCCGGCTTAACTCGGAAATATCTAAAACCTCGATAACCGCCTTGATCGTGACGTAATTATGTGTAACTTTTGCGTTGAAGTTATGGAGATTGATATTTTCTTTAACGAAAAGATTGGTAATTTCGTTAACGAGCGCCTTCCGATCGTACGCCTGGATCGTTACCGAAACCGGATAACGATCCGCGCCCTGGCCCCAGGATACTTCGAGCAGCCGTTCAGGGTTCTGAACCCGCGACAGATTCGGACAGTCCACCTTATGGATTGTCGCGCCGCGTCCTTTCGTAATATAACCGATGATATGATCCCCCGGAGCGGGGTTGCAGCATTTTCCCAGCGTCGTATAAATCCCTTTCCCGAGCCCCTCGATCGCGATTCCGCCCTGTTTGCTCCAATCGCGTATCAGCGGTAATTCAGCCGGCTTCTGCGTCTCTGAAAGCCGGGTAATAATTCGGAAAATCGACATGTCTCCGCAGCCGATCGCAACAAACAGGTCATCCGCGTTTTTATATTCGAACGACTTCGCCATCTCGTTAAAATCAGGTTCGATCAGCCCCAGACGTTTTAACTCCCGCTGGATCATATCGCGGCCCTGAACTAAATTCTGTTCCCGGTCCTGACGCTTGAACCAGCTATTAATCTTCGAGCGCGCCCGCTGCGTATTAACGAGTCCTAAGCTCTGATTCAGCCAGTCGCGGCTCGGGCCACCCGTCTTCGTCGTATTGATCGAAACGACGTCGCCGTTCTTAAGTTTATAATTCAGCGGAACGATCCGCCCGTTAACCTTCGCCCCGCGGCAACGGTGCCCGACTTCCGTATGAATCGTATACGCGAAATCAATCGGCGTTGAACCGACCGGCAGGTTGATCAGGTCCTGATTCGGCGTAAAAACCTCAACCCGGTCTTTAAGCTCTTCGCGGATATGTTCCATGAACTCGTCAGCCGATTTTCCGTCGCGTTCAAGATCCTTCGCACGCCTCAAAAACTCGACTTTCTTCATCGTCATGGCGTCAATTTTTCCGCGGTCTTTATAGCGCCAGTGGCGCGCGACGCCGTATTCCGCCAACTTGTGCATCTCGACCGTTCGGATCTGAACCTCTAACGGCTTCCCGTCCGAATAAATAACCGCCGTGTGCAGCGATTGATACGAATTTTCCTTCGGCGACGCGATATAATCGTCGAACTCATTCGGAATCGGACGCCAATGGGTATGAATTTGACCCAACGCGGCGTAGCAGCTCGGGATATCCTCAACGATCAGGCGCAGCCCGCGCAAGTCGCGCAGCTCCTCCAACGCCTTCCCGCGATCGAGCATCTTCTGATAAATCGAATAAATATGTTTTGAACGGCCGGTAATCGTACATTTAATATTCGCCTGGGCCATAATTTCGGAAATCTGTGTCCGAATTTGGTTGATCTCCCGTTCGCGGGCAGGCTGAGTCGCGGCGATCGATTCCGTGATCATCGCGTACTGCTCCGGATACAGGTAGCGGAAGGATAAATCTTCCAACTCCCATTTAAAGCGATAAATCCCCAGACGGTTTGCCAACGCGGCGTAAATATCGAGCGTTTCCTGCGCGACGCGCTTTTGCTGTTCCTTTGTCGTAAACCCAAGCGTACGCATGTTATGCAAGCGGTCGGCCAATTTAATAAAAATAACCCGATGGTCGTCGGCCATCGCCAAAATCGTCTTCCGCGTATTTTCAGTCTTTAATTCTTTTTTTCGCGCGCGCTCTTTCGCTTCGGGTTCCTGGGTTTCGCGGGGTCCGTCCGCGCCGGCGCGAATGCTGTCTCTTTCAATCGGGCCGAACGTCGACCGGTCGTTCTCCATACGCTTAATCTGCCGCAGCTTGGTCACGCCGGCGACAAGATGATGAATTTCTTCGCCGAATTTTTCCGTAATAATCTCGTCCGTAATCGTTTCGTTGTCCTCAATCGTGTCGTGAAGCAGCGCGGCGGCGATAATCGTCGCCGACAACTTCATCTCCGCAAGGATCATTGCGACAGCGACGCAATGGGTAATATACGGTTCGCCTGAATCGCGAATTTGCGTCGCATGAGCGTCCGCAGCGAAAGCGTACGCCTTTCGAACCAAATCAATATCGGTTTGGGTATAAAATTCCGGTAGACTTTTGATTAAATCGTCGAGCAACATCGGACGCGCCGAACCTTTCCCACGAAAAATGCTTTTTGCGATTTCTAAGTATTCTTAAATTTTTACCTGCTGATCCCCCTGTCCGCAAATTAGCCGGGACTTTACGATTTTCAATTTTACCGTATTTTTCGTAAGCAGGCGTTAACTACGCCCGGGCGTCCTGCCCTGTTTAGAGATGTTCCGCGCTGGGATCGCGATTCCGATATTAAAGCGGAACTGCCAAGCTCAGGACTTGGCAGTTCTAATAAGAAGGGAGATATAAATACCGGAATCATCTTTTTCGGTCGGAAAAGCTTGGGGAAATCAAGCGAAAAGGGAGACCCGCCCGTACGCAAAATGATTCAGGGAATTACCAAAATTATTTACTCAGCGCCTCCGCTAATTTTTTCAGCGCCGTTACGCCGTCATCGTCGGGAGCCTCAAAACAGATTACAGGCGGACAAGCCAACGTCAATCCTTCATCCGTACATTCGGCTTCCCACTTTCGCATCCATTCGCCGTCGGCCCAGCTGTAAGAACCAAAAAGCGCGATCGGTTTCCCGGCCAATTTCGATTTGCAGCTTTCAAACATCGGCAAGAATTCGCTGTCTTCCAACTCTTCGTCGCCCATCGCCGGGCAACCGAACGCGATCGCGTCAAATTTTTCAACGTCCGCATCCGTAAATTCGCTGGCGGTAAAAACTTTCGCTTCAGCGCCGGCTTCGGCAACGCCGTCAGCGACAGCGTTCGCCATCTGTTCCGTATTACCGGTCCCAGACCAAAAGACAACTGCTACTTTTTTCATCGTTCAAGAAATCCCTTTCAACTTAGATCGCGACAGTCAGCCGTGACAAGGTCAGCCCTTCACGCCATTTCATCGCGTATACCGCGTTACATTTTCGGAACTTGCGGAAACTCCGCATCGCCGCGTCAATGTTCGAGTACACCTTCCAGATCCCGCACGCCTTAGCGCAGGCGCCTTTATTCCGAATAAAACCCTGAACATCGGCCGCCGGATATCCGAGAAACAATCCGATTTCATGCGGGAAACCGTCTCGACGCCGAATATTCAACGCTAAACGATCGACCAAATCTTCAACCTCCGTTGCGCCGTCGTACCCGGTCATATTCAGGATTTCCCGAACTTCCGGATTGTTAAAGATTTTCGCTAACTGCTTCGGCCGGTAAACGTACAACAAAGCCCGCCCCTTACGAATCCTTAACGCCCGGACGAATACGCCCTTAGGCAGAAGCAACTCATTGATCGAAGCGATCCATTCGGCGAAATTCTGATAATCGGGGATATCCGTGTTGACGAGAGCGCCAGCTTTTATTCCGGCAAGCGTCGGAGCACAATGGCGAATCAATAATTCTTCAGTCATTCGACCCTCGAAATCAGTTTTTCCGAACCCGACGATCCTGCTTTGCCTTTGTCGGATCACGTTGCAAATATATTAGCATAAACTAACTTCAATTTCAAGCCTAAACCGCCAAAGAATAATCCAAACGGCTTTTCTCTTTCCGATACTGACTCGGCGAGACCTGATAAACGGAACGAAACGCTTCTGCGAATTTACCCGGATTCTCATATCCGATCATACAGGCAATTTCCAAAATCGAGTGCTGACTTTTCCTGAGCAACGACGCAGCGCGCTCCAAGCGGCAATTGCGCGCGTACGTCGCGATTGGAAGCCCGTACGCACACTTAAAACAGGCTTTCAGGCTGCTCTGCGACATATTAAAACGATCGACCAACTCGTCGAGCGTCACCCTGCGATCTATATTCCGTTTTAGATATTCCCTAACAGCGCGGATCCTGTTAAGCTGGAAACCGGGTAAATAAGAGGCGTCGCAGGGCGTAAAAATCGCTGAGCCCAGATAAAGCAGCAACTCCACCACTTTCAATTTTTGGAACGTCATCCGAATCGCGTCCGGCAGTTCGGCACAATCGCTCAGCATGTGGCGCAGTTCAAAATTTCCACGCAAAACATGCGCGCTTTTCCGCGCCCCGCCGCTGCTCAGCCAGGGCTTCAAATCGAGCTGAATCCCGGTCAGGAAACAATCGACCCGTTCCGGCAACAGATCAAGCTCAAGGACAACCATCAATCCGCGAAACGTTTCGCCGGTAGCGCAAATACCTTGAAGGCAGCGGCGATCCGTCAGTACAGCGACATCCCCCGGCGACAAAACTTCATCATTCTCTAATGAAGGAATCTGCAACTCGCCTTCAATACAGCCCAAAACAAAAATTGATCGTTCGCAATCCGCGCCGAAATTAAACTTTTCAGGTTGAACCGAATAAAAATAAGCGAAACGGATACCGTCAAAAAGTTCCAACACATGAGGCGGCTCCGGCGAAAATCCGGTCCGGAGTCCGGCTTCCGATTCTAAAGCGTTCATGAGTTTCCTCCGTTACGGTTATAAGATACTAACATCCCAAGATTATACATTAGTATCGCGCATTTTGTTAGTGTTCACTAATATAACGCACAATCAGTTTCCGCCCCGTTCCAGGTTGAAATAAACGCGAGAATCGAAATATTCTCGGTATCCCTCCTGAAAAGTTAAATCCCTGCCGTTTAAGAATTCATATTCCGAAAAATCGGAGACGTGCTCATGAAAACTGAAAATATAATCTCACAGGTACCAAAAAAGTTAAAATATCTGTATAGTTAAGATAAGTTCTTTTTTAATGATCGAATCTGTTTCGGATTCGGTCTCAAACCAAGAGCTAAGACACCGCTCAAGAAAATATATCCGAACATCATACGAAGAAGGAGCTCTGGCAAGGATGAATATTTTTAAACAATTTTACAAACGATTTGCCACCCCGATTTGGATGAGAGAGAATCCCGCCGGTTACGGCGACATAACCGAGAAGCAGCGCGAAGCTGTCAGGAAGCTCCGCAATCCGGATATGCTCAAACGCGCCGCGTTGGAAGCGCCAGATTATGAAATTCGCGTTTTTGCGGTTGAACTGACGAACGATACCGAAACGCTCAGGCGAGCCGCGCAATCGGATATTCACTGGCTGGTACGTCTAAGCGCATTGCAGAAACTTAAAGACCGGGAATTATACGAGCGCGCCGCGCGGAACGATCCGGATTCAACCGTCCGAGCGGAATCGACAGCGGCCATCTTCGATCCGGAAACGCTTAAGATTATTGCGCTCGGCGACGCCGACGGCGGGGTCCGTACCGCGGCAGTCAGGAATATAAGCGATCAGGACATATTAAAGCATATTCTGCAAAATGATAAAGATCGTACAGTCCGCGAAACGGCGGTCAAAAGAATTCAGGATCAGGATACGCTCCGAACGATCGCGCTGGACGACGAAAGCCCGAACGTTCGCCGTTCAGCAGTCATGAAATTGGACGATCCTGAAACGCTTAGCCGGATCGCGTTAAATGATCCGGCTAAAGACGTACGCCTGGCCGCGTTTGAAAAAGACGCCGATCCGGAAACGCTTCGCGCCGTGCTGCTTTCCGAGACAGATCAGGCCATGCGCGACTTAGCGTATCAGAAAGCGTCCGACCCCGAGACGCTCAGGATCATCGCGCTGAAAGACGCCGATTGGAGCGCGCGTCTTAAAGCCGTCATGAAGATAACCGATCCCGAAACGCTCGAGATCGTCGCGCTGAACGATGCGGACGCGTGCGTCCGCGGGACAGCGATGGAGAAGCTGACCGATCTCGCTGAAAAGATGCTGACTGCGTTGCATGAGAAAAACCTCGGGCGCAGGACGACCCGTTCCAGCGAATCAGAACGCAAAGAAACATCGTAACGGACGAATCGGCCCATATCGAACCCGCGCCGCCGGGCTCGACGCTTTGTAAAGAAAGGAAACCGGCATGAATCCGCTAAAAAAAATTTTCAACAACCTTTTCGGACCGATCTGGATAAAAGAAAATCGGGAAAAAGATTGGGGCTTCTGGAGAAAACAGCTCGCCGCGATCGAAGCCGCAACCAATCCGGAAGAGCTTGAACGCGCCGCGCTGACCGCGCCGGAAACGGCGGTCCGCAAAGCGGCGGTCAGAAAGATAACCAATCCCGAAATAATCGAATCCATCGCGCTGAATGACGCGGATAAATGGGTTCGGCAAGCGGCGATCCAAAAACTAACCGATCCGGAAACGCTTACATTCATAGCCTTGAACGAAACCGATCCCTACCTTCGGTTGGCGGCGATCGGAAAATTGAACGTCCCCGGAACGCTCGCGCAAGCGGCGATAAACGATCCCGATCCGAAAATCCGCCGCGCAGCTGCAAAAAAGCTGTCGGATCCCGAAGTTCTCGGTAAAATCGCCTCCGCTGATCCCGACGCGGAGGTGCGCCGGGCGGCGATTCGAAATCTAAGCGATCCCGAAATTCTCGAACGGCTCGCGCTGCGCGAAACCGATCCGTACGTTTGTAAAACCGCTCTAAGCAGGTTAATCAATCCGGAAACGATTCAGAACGCTTCGATTCGAACGGCTTGCGCCAAAGTCCGCAGGGAAGCAATCGCGACGCTGGACATGAGCGATCCGGCGATCCTGAAACAGGCGGCGCTGTATGACGACGACTGGGGCGTACGCTACGCGGCGGTATGGCGGCTAAAAGATCCGGACGGAATTATCCAGGTCGCGCTAAACAGCACTGATCCAGACCTTCGTAAAATAGCGACCGAGAAGCTCGACAATCCCGAAACGCTGATCCATATTGCGACGAGCGATCCTGAGGCAAGCATACGCCGCGCGGCGGTTTGGAACCTGAACGACCTCGAGACGCTCCGGCGCATCACGCGGAACGACGAAGATCCCGAAGTACGCTGCACGGCAAGAACAAGACAGCTTGTCGTCGAATTGAAAACACAAAACCGGGACGGAGAAACCGAATGAAAAAGAATCCGATTCGATTGAAAGAAAACAGGAATCGTAACCGAACCCTTATCGGAACAAGATTCGCAATCTTTAACGCCGATTCGGACATCCCTGAAGCGGAGAAACCGAAGCAATCGACGGATCAAGACCAGGAGGGACACCATGATTCAAAGCGACGATAAACGAATCCGTCAGAACGGAGACAAAAACCTGAACAGCCCGAACTGGAAAAAGCGGCTGAAAGCGGTCAGGAAGTTGACCGATCCGGAACAGCTCGCGCAAATCGCGCTCAACGACCCCGATCCGCGCGTCCGCATGGAGGCGCTCCAGAAAATAAGCGACCCGGAAACGATCCGCCGCGCCGCGACAGAGGATAAAGCGGCGATGAACCGGAAACTCGCGACCCGGAAGCTCCCAACGGAAGCTCAGGACACCTTAAAAATAATCGCCCGCCAGGACGCCGACCCGGAAACGCGCGCGGCGGCGGTCAGCCGGGTCGGCGATTTCGAAACAATCCGGGACGTCGCGCTGAATGACACAGACGAACAAACGCGCGAGACCGCGCTTTCCCGCCTGTACGATCCGGAAACGATCGCGCTGATCGCGCAAAACGACGAATCTCCCGGCATCCGGCACACGGCGTTGAAAGAATCGGCGGATCCTGAAACGATTCGGCGCGCGGCATTCGAGGATTCCTATGCGCCGATTCGCAAAACAGCCGTAACGAAGCTGAACGATCCGGACGATCTCCGAACGATCGCGCTGAACGACCCGGATCGGATCGTCCGTAAGGCAGCGATCGAAAAATTGAGGGACCCGGAAACGCTCCGGTTCAGCGCGCTGAACGACACGGAATGGTTCGTGCGCGAAGCGGCGGTCAAAAAGCTGGAGGACTCGGAAACGCTGAAATTCGTCGCGCTGAACGAACCGAATCCGTACGTACGCCGGGCGGCGGTCGCGCGGCTGAACGATCAGGAAACGCTGCGCCGGATTGCGGAGCATGATGCCGATGCGGGCGTACGCCGGGAAGCGGTTCGTAATCTCGACGATCGGGAAACGCTGCGCCGCTCCGCGCTCGGAGACAAGTCCGACGAAGTCCGACTCGCCGCGATGAAAAGGACCGACGACCCCGAAACGATCCGCGCCGTTGCGCTCGGAGAAATCGTAACCGATACCCGCCTGGCGGCAGTTCGGAGACTGACGGATCCGGAAACCATCCGCCGGGTCGCGCTGACAGATTGCGAACCGTATATCCGCATGTGGGCGATCGATAAAATATCAGATTCGGGAACGCTCGTTTTGATCGCGCGATCGGATCAGGACGCCCGCGTCCGCCGGTCCGCGCTGGAGAAGGTAACCGACCCGGAAACGCTGCGCGAGGTCGCGCTGAACGACGCAGACCCGCGTGTCCGCAAAGACGCGATCGCGAAATGCGGCGACGCGGGGACGCTCGCGTTGGCCGCGCTCAACGACGGCGAGATCGAAAACCGCGTTTTCGCTGCTGATCGCCTATACGAAAGCGAACCGGGACGAGCCGTTGAACCGCTGATCGAACTGCTGCGAAGCGGAAACCTCGAAGTCTATCAGGCGCAGAACGCGGCGAAACAACTCAGGCAAATCTACCGATCCGAACAGAAGATCACGCCGCGCCGAGAGACGATCGAAAACGCGCAAAAGAGCTATCAGGCACTCCGTCACACGGACGACGACCGCTACACGCATCACGAAGACGATTTCGACATCGAAACCTTCCGGTTCCGTCTCGACGACCCGGATCAGGATACGGACGGTTCCGAAGAATAACGTCGATTCCTTTTTCGTTCGAAAGAAAGGAGACCGGCATGAATCCGCTAAAGAAAATTTTCAACAACCTTTTCGGACCGATCTGGATGAAAGAAAACACAGATAAAAATTGGGACTTTTGGAAAAGCCAGCTCGCCGCGATCGCGAACGTGAACGATCCGAAGAAAATCAAACGCGCCGCGCGGAACGCGCCCGAAGCCTCGGTTCGCAAGGCAGCTGTTGAAAAGTTGAGCGACCCGGAGACGCTCCGGTTTATCGCGCTGAACGACGCCGATAAATGGGTCCGCAACTCGGCGATCGGAAGGCTGGAAGATCCGGAAACGCTGTCGAAGCTGGCGTTAAACGAAGCCGACGGGTATCTGCGATTGACGGCTGTCGGGAAACTGCAAGATCCGGAAACGCTCGCGCGAGCGGCGATAAACGACCCGGACCCGAAAATTCGCCGTGCCGCGGCGAAAAGGCTGAACGATTCAGCAGTTCTCCGCCGGATCGCAACCGCCGACCGAGACGCGGAAGTACGGCGCACGGCGGTAAGAAATCTGCGCGACCCCGACACGCTCAAATTCATCGCACTTAACGAAGAGGATCCGTATGTCTGCAGGGCCGCGTTAGCCGGGCTGACCGACCCGAAAATGATTCGCGACATCTCGATCCGAACCGTCTGCGTCGTCGTCCGTCGGGAAGCGATCCGAACGATAGCCGATACCGAAACGCTGAAACGGGCAGCGCTCGATGATCCCGATTGGAGTATTCGCCATGCGGCGGTTTGGCGGGTAGACGATCCCGAAGCAATCCGACACATCGCGCTGAACGCCGCCTATCCGGAAATCCGCAAAGCGGCGGTTGAAAAGCTGAATGATCCGGAAACGCTGCGGCAGATCGCACTGCACGACATGGAAGCGAGCGTGCGCCGTGAAGCAATCTGGAAAGTAAACGACCTTGAGACGCTCCGGCTCGCCGCCCAGAACGATGAAGATCCGGACGCACGCCATACGGCGACGTTGAAACAGACTGTTATCCGATCGAGAAGCTCCGACGCAAATTGAGGAACCGTACGCGAGCCGAATTCATCGACAGAAAACCCGATAGGCGATGCCGCCGTCCGGAAGATCAGACTAAAGAAAGAACCTCATGGCAAAAAGTAAGTATATCCGAATCACACACATTCAAAATCCGAAAGGGAACCCGCAAAGCGGGGATGAACGCCCGATCAAAACGGCTCTGAATGAAAAAGATTCGAAGCTGCGTGAGAAAGCCGTCGAGCGTCTTACCGATCCGTCCGTCCTTGAAATGATTGCTCTGAACGATCCGAATCAGTTTGTGCGCGCTAAGGC
The DNA here is from genome assembly GCA_034430295.1 of Flexilinea sp. Taxonomy (GTDB): domain Bacteria; phylum Chloroflexota; class Anaerolineae; order Anaerolineales; family Anaerolineaceae; genus Flexilinea. Next base: position 2,734 of record DAOUFC010000073.1, on the reverse strand, counting down.
GATCAGAAAAGTAACCGACCCGGATACGCCGCGCCGCGCCGCGCTGAACGACAAAAAAGAGATCGTCAATTTAAGAGCTGTCGCGAGAATCGATGGTGAAGCGACGTTAAAAGAGATTATCGAAAACACCCCGTTTCCGAAGGTTTCAAAGACGGCAAAAATGCGGCTGCTTCCCCCGGAAGCCTTGATGGAGATGATTTATAACGAATATGAAAGCGGGGGTACGCGAAGAATCGCCGTCGAATGCCTGTCCGATCGAAGCCTGCTCCGCCGAGTCGCGGCGACAGGTCCGGAGAAAGGATTTTGCCGGCAGGTAGCGAAACTCAAATTGAAATACCTCGCGGCGGACGGCGTGAATCTGGAAGAATTTCCGGACTTCGCGGGAACCGAGGCGCTGAAAAATCCTGATCCCCTTGTCCGTATCGAGGCGGTAAAACGGCTGAACGATTGCGACATATTAAAAGAAATCGCAAGTTGGGATAAGGACGCAGATGTTCGGCTGGCCGCAACCGAAAGACTCGCAGACCAGAATTTCCTTGCCGTTGGCCCGCTGCGCGATCCTGAAAGCCGTGTACGCCTCGCCGCGCTCGCGAGGATTACCGATCCTGAAGTCATCATCAGAGCCGCGTTATCCGACTGGAACCATCTCATTCAGAACGCGGCGCTCCGAAAAGTCGACTCCAACCGACAGGATATATTTCTTAAAAGCGCGTCCGAGGATAATGAGCCGGATAATTTCAGGCTTGCGATTGAACGCCTTTCCGATCGGGAATCGCTGCAAAAGATCCTGTACAGCCATCCCGATTGGCGCCGGCGGATCGAAGTTCTCAAAAAAATCAACGATCCGGAAGAACTGAAACGGGCCGAGACGGAAAACGATTCGCCGAATGTATGTTTTTTCGCCGCTGAAAGACGATCCGAAAACGACCCTGACGCAGCCGTGGAAACGTTCATCCGCTTGATCAGGAATCCGGATACGCCCTTCGAATCGGCGCTGCGAATTGCCGATTTGCTGCGGGAGCGATATAAAAAATCGGGCGGCAAAAAAATCCGTTCGGATATCAGCTCGTTATCCGGAACCGAATTTCAGTTCATCGTTCGGACAGGACCCGGCGACTTCCTTCATCCCGTTCAGATCACCGCGGTTAAATCATTCCGGTTCCATCTTCGAGGGTCGGTAATTAAGCCGGTCGATGTCCTGACCGATCCCCAAACGTTAAAATCCCCCGCACGAGATAATCCGGATTCGCTCAGTTTTTTAAACGCCGTCCGCAGCCAAATTACGCCCGACCAAAGTCCGAAAGAAAAGAAAAATCGCCGGGATCGCTATCGTCCCCGCCTAAAGTACCCGGAGGATTGATTCGGAGGTTTTATGAATCGTTTTTCACCACGCAACTTCATGCTCCTGCCGACAATGGCATGCCAGGCGTCCTGCCGGTACTGCTTCGCGAAGAAAAACGGCACGGTCATGAGTCTTGACATCGCCGAAAAGGCGGTCGCGCTGATCGAGCGCCTCGCCCCGCCCGGGCAGGAGATTCGTCTGACGTTTCACGGCGGCGAACCGCTCTTAGCCGGGATCGCCTGGTACGAAACGCTGCTGCCGCTGCTGGCGACGAAATTCGGACGAGGTATCCGCTTCTCGATCCAATCCAACCTTTGGGCAATCGACGGATCCTTCGCCGAGCTCTTCCGAAAATACCGCCTCAGCGTCGGAACGAGCGTCGACGGCAGCGAAGAAATCTGCGACGCGCAGCGCGGGTCCGGTTACTACGCGAAAACGAAAGCCGGCGAAGCGCTGCTGCGCGCTCATGGGATCGGCGTCGGCGAAATCTGTACCCTTGCCGCGCCGAACGCGGGCCGAGCCGGCGAAGTTTTTCGCTGCGCCGAAAAGCCCTATGCGCTGCATGGCGCGGTTCCGGCGCCGCAGTCCGGGCCGAACGGGATGAGCGTCAGCGCCGACGGGATGAAGCGGATTCTCCTCGACAGTTATGACGCCTACCGATCCGACCCCGCCCGTAACCGGATCACGACGATCGACGCCATGGCAAAGGGCTGTTTCGACGGAAAAGGGACGGTCTGTACCTTTTTCGACTGTCTCGGATCGTTCGCCGCAATTGACCCCGGCGGCGAAATCTACGCCTGCCAGCGCTTCGCAGGTTTTCCCGAATTCAGCCTCGGAAACGTTCGTGACGATCCGAGCGAAGAAAATCTCGTCTCGAGCGCGGGTTACCGGCGTTTGCGCGCCGCTGAAAACAGGAAAAAGGACGCCTGTGCCGGCTGCTGGCATTTCAGCTACTGCAACGGAGGCTGTTTATATAACGCGCTGACGGCGGGGACGGCGAAAGATCCCTATTGCGAAGCGTATCGGGCGGCGTTCGACCGTATCGCTTACGACATGGCGCTGGAAATGGGGCGTGTCCTGCTCGGCGAAGCGGGGGATACGCCGGTATTAGCCATGGCGGGCGACCGGCCCCATCCCTACGAACGCAGGCTGAAGGAAGTCCGTTCAGCGCCGCGGCGGACATTCGAATAAATCGTCTGCCAACAGAAACGGAGGAAAACCATGGGAGGCTTCAAACAATTCTTTATCAACCGGTTCGGGTCGGTCTGGCTTAAGGAAAACCGAGATGGCGGCAAGCATTTCAGGGAAGAACAGATCAAGGCCGTCAACGCGCTCTCTTCTTCGGAGGAACTCAAACGCGCCGCGCTGGAAGCGCCGGAATGGTATGTGCGC
>DAOUFC010000072.1:0-26636 GCA_034430295.1 Flexilinea sp. | reverse complement strand
CTGCCATCCGTTCTCTTCGACGCTTCCGTCCGATTCCATCCGCAATACCGCCGTTTCGCCCGGTACTTCTACGATCTGCCCGGCGAGTTCCGTACCCGTGTACGTTCTCCCCTCCAGCAGCCGGTATCCGTTCATGTCGGCGTCAAACAGGTAGATCCCGAAAGTGTCATATCCGTTCTCAAGGCGAAAATCGGATTCAAATCGAATGCGCAGCCTGGCCGCTCCCGCGAGCGTTATCTTCGCCGTCTGGATCATATTCGCCTGATATGGATGCGCCGACCCCAGCGAGTAAATATCTTCCGCCGATACCGTAACGCTCCCAGACGCCAGTTCGCTTTCGCTCAGAACTGCCGGCGCGACCGCGGCAGCTGCCGCACCAGATTCCAGATCGAGCTGCTTCTGGACCGCCGCTTCAATCGTCGGCGTCGCTTCCGGCTCGAGCGCTTCAGCCGCGGATTCCGCCGAAACAGTTTCAGCAGCCTCCGGATTTTCCGCTTCCTGCGCATAACCCGTTCCCGACAGGCACATTACGGCAGGCACCATCAATGCCAATAACAAAAACAAAAAAAATCTGCTCATCTTATGCATATTCATTGTTTCCTCCTTTATGTCTTGAATATACAGACTGTTGTCAAATATTTTACCAAAATATCATTATTTTCAAAATAACACACCTCGCCTTCCACTGTCAACACGATAACGGCAGGCGCAAACGCTCGCTCTGCAAAGAAAATGACCGTTTGCGAATCTGATCATTTCTATTGATCAGGCAATAAAATATGAAAATCCGCAGCGAGCGGGACAGACTGTCATATAAACATGTTGTTCAAGTCCGAATTTTATGGTATCGTAGAGACCATAGAAAATTTTTATTTTCTAACCGAAAGGGAAAAGAGGGAAATAAAATGAACAAGAATCTTAAACGCAGCCTGATAATTTTAATCATTTTGCTTATCAGCGTCGTTCACATCGTTTCCGCCGACAACGCGTCGAAATTAATCGGAACGATCGTTTATTATGTCGAAGAGATTCAAAAATATCCGAATTGGATCGACAACGCGCTCTGCGACGGCGACCGCGAGGAATACCGCGCGAAATTGAGCGACATGGTGGATTTGATTATGTCCGCGAACGACGCAATGAGCGACGCAAGGCTCCCAAATACGCTCAATCTTTGGCAGGTCTACAACGCTGTCATCGCCAACCCGCATTGCGGCGTGCATGACGCGGCGCTGTCGCGCGCCGATTGGAGCCGGGAAGAATTGAACCGGATCGGAGAACGCTTCGGCTTATTTGACGAAGCGCCGGCTGACGTTGCCCGAATGTGCGGCAGCGTTCAGTTAGGGGTTTCTTTGGCAAGCGCCATGCAGACGACCGGAGAATTGAGCGGAACGACCTGCGAGATGTATATGTCGGCAAACGGCTTCGACCCTGCCGATTGTGCCCGCCCGGTTACAACCTGTACATATAATACAAATTTTGGCTATAACGGAAATTTGTATTACGACGTTCGCTAACTTTCAATTCGGACGGCGGCTTAAAAACGAACCGGGTCGCGCCGGTTCGTTTTTTTTGGATTCACGCCCCTGCTTTTTCCCCGCTCAAATCGATCACCTTATTGCAGATGCTCAGCGGCGTTTTGCGGTGCGTAATTAGGACGACCATTCGGCCTTCGGCGATTCCATCCCGGATCCCGGCCACGATTTCCGCTTCGGTCTCGTCGTCAAGCGCGGAAGTAAACTCGTCCAAAACAAGCAGATCCGCGTCCTTATAGAACGCCCGCGCCAACGCGGCGCGCTGTTTCTCGCCGCCGGAAAGATTCGCGCCTGCCGTTTCGATCGTCAGCGCTCCCAGCTCTTCCGGGTCGCGGATTTCGCCGAGCCGGGCCGCTTTCAGCGCCCGCGCGTATTTTTCCGAATCCGCATCATCGAACGCGATATTTTCTCTCAGGCTGCCGCTGAACAGGAACGGGGTCTGATCCAAATAGGAAATCCGCGCGTAATACGACGCCCGATCCAGCATCCGCAGCTCAACGCCGTCGGCTCGGATCGACCCCTGATAATCGTCATGGATTTTTATCAGCAAATCCGCCAGCGTCGATTTCCCGCTTCCCGACGGTCCGATGACCCCGACAATATCGCCTTTTTCGATTTCGAAATCGAGACCGAGCAACGTCGGTTCGCAGCCCGGATAGGCGAACGTCAGCCCCGAAACCGTAATCCGATCGACGCGCCGAACCGGTAAGCCGCCCCGCTCTTCTTCCCGATCCGAATCCAATAACTCGATCGCGCGCTCCGCCATACCCAGAGAGATTTGCAGCCCGTTGAAAACGTCAGCCAAATTATTCAGCGGCTCGTACAGAAAGCTCAGATAAAAATAAAATGAAAACAGCGCACCCATCGCCATCCGTCCGCCAGCGACCTCGACCGCCCCGAGCGCTAAAACCGCAATCGGCAGCATTGTCGTAACCAGCTGCCCCAGCCCGTAGGAAAAGGCGGTATAGCGCTTGATATTCTTGGTAAATTTTTCGAAGTTCAGGATCTGGTCTCTGAATTTCATCAAGAAAAAATCCTCTTTCCGAAAAATCTTGATCTGGAAAACGCCGCGGAGAAATTCCTTAAGACTCGAATTCAGCGCCGAAAACGCTTCCCGCTCCTGTTTACTGTTTTCCTGAACCCGGCGGCTTATACGCGCGAAAAAGACGGAATAAACCGGCGCGACGAAAAAGACGACGAGCGCCAGCCGCGGCGACATCGATATCATGAACGCGGCAATCAGCGCGATCCGCAAGCCATTCAGCAGCAGCATCGGAATTCCGACCGCGACCTGCGAAGCGACTTGCGCGCTGTCGTTGAGAATCTGCGAATGAAAATCTTCGCGGCGTTCCTTGATATACGCCGGACTTTTCGCGAACGCCCCGCGCAGCGTCCTCAGCCGGAAATAATTCATGAACTCCGTGCTGTATGCGTGCCAGGCGTAATTTTGCGTGACGTCTAAAAATACGTCCGCGATCCCGGCCGAAAGGACGATCAGTCCGGCGCGAATAATTTCCGTAAGCGGTCCGCCCGTTTGGACCAACGTCACCATCCGCCCCAACAGGTACGGGATCGACGCCGCGACGACGATTTCCGTCATACAATGCAATGTAACCAACGCCCTGCGCCGGCGGTACGGCCCGATAAACGAATTAATTTTCCTGAGTTTTTCAAAATCGGTCATAGCGGGAAATCCTTTCCTGAATCGAAGTAACCGGTCCGATCGCGTCCGTTCGCATATAATTAATTTTATATAAAAACGCAATTTCTATAACTGAGCAACGGGTTTAAACCGGCGATAGACAAACATATGGATATTCCGCCTTTAATCAGCGAAACGACGGACTACGAAAAAAAAGAAGTATTGGAGGGACGGAATCCCAGAAGCTGGCTAAAAACCGTCAGCGCTTTTGCGAACGGAACCGGCGGCATGCTGCTGTTCGGCGTTGCGGACGACGATTCGCTCGTCGGTTTATCGGACGTTCGAACTGCCGGCAAAAAAATCAACAAAGCGATCAAAGATAAAACAGATCCGAGTCCGACGATAAAAATTGGGAATCCATACGGAAAACGGAAAGAATTTTATTATTCTGCGCGTCAAATCCCAATGAAACCGCCTCCCTCAAAGGAAACCGCCGCTGAAAATCGGCGCGAACCGTCAGAAAAGGGAAAAAATATCCGGAAAAAGAAGGTAAACTTAGCATGGCTCAACAATCAGAGCAACTTTTTTAGGTTACGGGAGCGCAGCTTATGGCAATTAATTTCGGAACGGACGGATGGCGCGCGGTCATCTCCGATACATTCACCTTCGACAATCTCCGCATCGTCTCGCAGGCGGTCGCCGACGCCGTCCAGTCGGGAACCTGGCTCAAGCTGTCGAAGGTTTCCAAAGTCGAGAACCCGAACCGGATCGTTATCGGCTACGATACGAGGTTCCTCTCGGACCGCTACGCGAAGGAAGTCGCGCGGATACTGGCGGCGAACGGGCTCGAAGTTTACCTGAGCCAATCCGCGTCCCCGACGCCGGCGATCTCGTTTGCGACGCGCGATTTCGGAGCGATCGCCGGCGTCATGATCACAGCCTCGCACAACGCCCCGCGCTACAACGGGTTCAAGCTCAAGGCCGCGTTCGGCGGCAGCGCTTTACCGGAACAGTGCGACCTGATCGAAGTCTACATGAACGACAACGAAACGCGCGGCCGCGGGCCGAATATCATGGATTTCGACAAGGCCAGAAATCTGGGCCTGATTAAAACGTTTAATCCGATTATCGAATATGGGAACCATATCCGCAAACTGATCGACTTCGACGCGATCGCCAACGCCAAGGATGTCCGCATCGTCGTCGACTCGATGTACGGGTCGGGACGCGGGGTCATTCCCAACCTTCTTCAGGGGACAGGGCGCGAAGTTACCGAAATCCGCGGCGAACTCAACCCCGGTTTCGGCGGGATCCACCCCGAACCGATCAACCGCTTTTTAGGCTCGCTCGCAGGCGCGATCAGCTCCGGATTGGGAAACCTGGGGCTGGCGACCGACGGCGACGCCGATCGGATCGGCGCGATGGACGATCGCGGCAGCTTCATCGATCCGCACAAAATCCTGGCGCTGGCGATCCGCTATCTCCATGAAGAAAAAGGTCTGAGCGGCGCGCTCGTCCGAACCGTCTCGACGACGCGCATGATCGACGTTCTCGGACGGAAATACGGGCTCGAGGTTTTCGAAACGCCGGTCGGTTTCAACCATATCGCCGACCATATGCTGGAGCGCGACGTATTGATCGGCGGCGAAGAGTCCGGCGGAATCTCGTTCAAGGGCCATATTCCGGAAGGAGACGGCGTCATTATGGGTCTGCTCGTGACCGAAATCGTCGCGAAGAGCGGAAAAACGCTTTCCGAGCTGGTTCAATCGCTCGAAGACGAAATCGGCGCGTTCTGCTATGACCGGATCGATCTGCGTCTGGCGCGCCCGGTCGCGAAAAAAGATATGATCGACATGCTTATCAAAAAAGCGCCGGCGGAAATCGGCGGCGTAAAAGTCGCCGACATCTCGACCAAAGACGGCGTTAAATATATCCTTGCGGACGACGGTTGGCTGCTGATCCGCCCGTCCGGGACCGAGCCGGTGCTGCGCGTTTACGCCGAAGCGCATACGTCGGAAATGGTCAAAACGCTGTTGAATTACGGGAATACGATCGCCGACAGCGTCAAGTAAAAAATACTGGCGGAAAAGTCGGGAGAACGGTAGAGGACTTCCCGGAATCAGGGTTGACCGGGCGTAAGCCCGTCGTTCGATACAGCCTGCATAACGCTTGGGCATCGCCAGGATCCGGGCAGAACCGCTCCTTAAGGCCGTCATCATCATGTTTGTGCTCGGCGTTTGACCGTTGTCGGCGCCGAGTTCTTCAAACTCACGGGCCCCAAATTCAGATCTTATTCCTTCATTTCGACAAACTGCACTCTGGTAGCCGATTCGGTCGTCGGAAAAGCCGGAACGGATGTCCTGGGCGTCAAGGGCTTTATCGCAACGGGAACGTACCAGGATTATTTGGATAAAAAATTCGAAAAGCCGTTAGGCATGGTCATAGGGGAACAGGGTTACCCGGCTCTCAAAGCCCGCGAGGCTTGACAAACGAAAAAGCTTACGCCCGATTGTAATACGACTGGTCGACGTCGTCGAGGCGCAGGCTTACCACCTGACTAATCGACTCCTTCGAAATCGTCACGCCGTAAATAACGTCCGTCGTCTCAACCGTGTTGCGGTTATGCGTAATCAGGATAAATTGAATCTCTTTGCTCAGCTCGCGCAGCAGTTCGCAGAACCTTCCGACGTTCGCCTCATCGAGCGCGGCGTCAACTTCGTCGAAGACACAGAACGGCGTCGGCGAAACGCGCAGCAGCGAAAAAACCAGCGCCACAGCCGTCAGGCTGCGTTCCCCGCCGGACAGCAGCGATAATTCCTGCTCTCGCCGTCCCGGCAGCTTCGCCTGAATATCAATCCCGGAACTGTTCAGATCGTCGGGATCAGTCAAAACCAGCTTCGCCGATCCGCCGCCGAATAAACGGGTAAACAGCTCCCTGAATTCGGACTGAACTTTTTCAAACGTCGTTCGGAACGCGCTGCGCATCATTTCTTCCAACTCGACGATCACTTCGCGTAAGTCCTTATCCGCCTGACGGACATCCGCCAGCTGCGTTTTCAAGAAGGTATACCGCTCCTGAACTTCGTCAAATTCTTTGACCGCTTCCGGATTGATCGGACCAATGCGCTGAAGCGAGGCTTTCATGCGCAAAATCTGGTCATTCAGCGTTTCGGGAATCTCTTCTATCGGCTTTAGCTCCGAAACGAGATCGCCCAGCGGAAGCAGTGACTGTCCGATGACTTTTTCCGCAAAATCGAACGAAACCAAACCGAAATCGTCCTCGATCCGTGATTTCAGCGTATCCAGCCCGCTCTGCATTCGCGACACGTCCAGCTGCGCCATCATCAGGCTCTTTTCCGCCGCGCCGGCGCGCTGTTGGGCGATTTGGAATTCGTTTTGCGCCGACTGCGCCGAGGATTCCGCCGCGGCTAAACGTTCCTCCGCCGGTTTAATCTCGCTTTCGATCAGTTTCGTTTCGGCGTCGCTGTTCTCTTCTTCAATTTTCAGCGCCTGACCGCGCGCCTTGATTTCGTTCATCTCGGATTCAATCGCCGCCGCCTTTTCAGCGTTCGCCGCGATTCGCGCCCGGCCGCGTTCGATCTGTTCCGACGCTTCCTGCGCCCGCCCGCGCGCCTCACGGATCGATTTTGCATTGACCTGATATTCGATTGTCCAAAATTGAACCTGATTCTGAAGTTCGTCAAGGCGGATCGCGCGAATCGCGTCCTGAAGCGAACGGATTTCCGTCCGAAGCATTTCGAGCGCGCTGTCGAGCTGCGCCAAGCCCTGCCGGTCGGCATCCGCCTGAACCGTCAGCTTCTCGCGCTGCGCCTGATTCTCCTGAATCCGCTGTTGCTGGAATGTCAGGAATTGCTCCTGTTTTTGAACTTCGATCTGAATTTTGTTCAAGGCCTTCCGGTCATTTTCGAGCGCCGCAGACAGTTCTTTCCGTTTTTCGGCAGTGCGCGTCTGGCTCGATTCATTCTCTTTCAGCCGCGCCGTCAAGTCGGTCAGCTTTCCGTTTTCCGCCGCTTCGTCGGCGTCAATCCGCGCAATTTCCGCCGTCAGCTCGCGCATCTCGCGTTTCCGCGAGAGCAGCGCAACTTTCGGATTCGCTCCGGCAACCAAAAGCCCGTCGCTCGTGAAACGTTCGCCGGAATACGTGACCAACGTTTCCCCGTTTCTCAGTTTTGAGCGCAGCGCCGAAGCGGTTCGGAACGCATTATCCGCATCCGTTTCCGTAATCAGGTATGAACGAGCGAAAAAGCGCCGTGCCAACGCCTGATCCGCCTCGTCCGCGTCAACAAGTTCCGTCATCGGGCGACAGCCGGCTTCGATCAATTCCCGATTTTGCTCCGGATCGTCGGCTGAACCGCCCGCCGCGTCGGAAATCAGCACACGGCCGTTATTCCCCGAACGGAGAAGTTTCCCGGCGTTCTCCCAATCGGCGTCCGACACGACAACTCCGTCCAACGCGTCGCCCAAGACCGCCGCCGCAGCGGTTTCAGCCTCGCGCGGGAAACGGAAACGCGCGCCGATCGTTGTAATCGCCCGGGTCAGCAAGCGTTTTTTCGCCGCGTCGACTAAAAACTGCGCGCCTTGATTGACGCCGGTTAAGTTGGCTTCCGCGCTTTCCAAAACGTCAAAACGCGCTTTTTTCTGTGAACGGTCGGCGCGGATTTCGTTCAGACGCGTCTGAACCGCGCCGCGTTCCGCCGTCAGCGCGACCGCATCTTGACGAATCGCTTCGAGTTCCTCCGTCGCCGTCCGGTACGCGCTTTCATGTTCCGCAACCGCTTCCGCGACACGCCGGTTTTTATCCCGAACCACGTCTAATTCCGTTTGCGCCGCCTGAACGCTTTCAGTAAGCGTTCGGCTCGACTCGTCGAGAGATTGGAGCCGGGCCTGCGCTTCGTCAAGACGCGCCTTAACGCGTACTTTTTCGTTCTCTTTCGCCGCGTTTAAGTTGCGTTGATCGGAAAGCTTCCGCCGTAACGAATTCAATTCCGCCTGCTGATCCCTGAGGTCGTTTTCAAACTTCTCTTTTTCCGAGGCCGCCGTTTCCAACGTGGATTTAATCGCGGCGATTTCGCCGTCCGCCTGCGCGAGCCGTTCCTCCTGATGGCTGAGTTCAACCCGGTTCAATTCGCTCTCTTCTTCAAACTGTTTAAGCGCGCGATCCGCCGCAATCAGCCGTTCGGAAAGAATCGCGGCTTCACGTGTCGCGCGTTCCCGGACGCTGTGAACCTGAGCCAAAGCCCGGTGCAGCCCGCCGATCGCGTCGCGTTCCGCCTTGATCCGCGCCTGAACTTCGTTAACGAGCTGTTCTTTTTCGCTCTGGCGCATCCGCGCCTCGGCCGCGACCTTCGCCTGAGCCTCTGAGCCGCGGATCGCCGCCGATAGTTCGCCCTGCGCTTTATGCCAATGGTACCCATACCAATCGCGCAGCAAAAGGTTCAGATCGGCTTTCAACGCTTCGTAATCTTTGGCGCGTTTCGCCTGTTTCGAAAGCGAACTCAGGCGGGGTTCAAGTTCAGCCAGAATATCGCTGATTCGCTCCAGATTGCGCTTCGTCTGATCGAGCCGCTGAACCGCCTCGTCGCGCCGGCTGCGGAACAGCCCGATCCCGGCCGCTTCTTCGAAAAAGCTGCGCCGTTCGTCGGCTTTCAGCGCCAGCGCCGTATCGATCAGACCCTGTCCGATAATCGTATATGTTCGTTCCGCCAGCCCCGACTGACCTAACAGCTCGTTGATATCCTTGAGGCGGACGCGCTGCCCGTTCAGGTGGTATTCGTTTTCGCCGCTGCGGTACGCGCGCCGGCTTAAAGCGACCTCGTCATAATCGATCGGGAGCCAGCCGTCCTCGTTCTGGAACGTGATCGTAACCGACGCCATTCCGGCGCGCGCTTTCTGATCCGAACCGGAGAAAATCATGTCCATCGTCTTGCGTCCGCGCAAGAGGGAATACGACTGTTCTCCCAATACCCAACGGATCGCATCGGAAACGTTCGATTTACCAGAGCCGTTCGGCCCGACGATCGCCGTGATCGCGCCCGGAAATTCCAAACGGACCTTCTGAGCAAATGTCTTATAACCTTGAAGTTCGAGCGATTTTAATTTTGTCGTCATGCCGCTGACCGCTGATAAGTCATCATGGGACCCTGATTAATCGGGATCTGATTCAAAAAGGCCAAGGGTTGCCAACGCGTCGAGCGCCGCGCTTTTCGTCGCCGCCTGCTTGCTCGATCCTTTACCGCGTCCGACGACGCGCTCTCCGACGAGAACCTCGATCTCGTAAACTTTCGCGTGATCCGGACCCGATTCATGAACGACCGAGTAGCGCGGGACTTCCTGCCCGCGCGCCTGAAGAATTTCCTGAAGCTGGCTTTTCGGATTCTCGCCTTTTCGATTCGCGACGATATCGTCCAACGCCTCGCTCATCAGCGGACGCAGAAAATCTTTAACCGCCTCCAGACCCTGATCCAGATACAGCGCGCCGACAAGCGCTTCGAAGGCGTCGCACAGGATCGGCGTTTTCGAGCGCCCGCCGGCGATAATTTCGCCGCGGCCCAGCCGCAGCGCCCTGCCTAAATCGATCTCGCGCGCGAACGTCGCCAGCTGCGCCGTATGAACCAGCGCGGAACGATATTTCGTCAGATCTCCTTCCGCCATTTCAGGCATAGCGTTATACAGCCAGGCGCCGACGACAAAGCCCAAAACCGCGTCGCCCAAAAATTCGAGCCGCTGATTATCCTCGATCGCGTCGGCGTGTTCGTTCAGGAACGACCGGTGCGTTAACGCCCGGTACAGCAACAGGCCGTCGTTAAACGGCAGATTGATCCGTTTCGAAAAATCTTCGGGCAGCTCAAAAGGTACGTTTTTCTTCATCCAAAACTCCCTCTGTCAAAAAATTTGATAGAGAACGTTCATGAAGTCCGGTTTCATTCGTTAAAGAATGCATTCCGCAAAGAAACGACCGCGCAACTTTGAAAAAACGTATTCGTCAACCAATAAAACCGGCCCGTTCTCCCAGTCCGGCTTTGATCAATTATATCAACAGTTCAGCCGTTCAAACCGTAATTTATCAGAAGAACCGCCGCCAGCGCCGCCGTCTCCATACGCAGGATCCGTTTCCCCAGCGTAACGATCTTCCACCCGGCGTCACGGGCCGCCGCAGCTTCCGCGTCCGAATATCCTCCCTCAGGGCCGACCGCGAGAAAAACGTCCGCCGGAACGCCGCGCGCAACCGTCTCGTCCAAAAGCGTTTTCAGCGTCGTTTCGTCCGCTTTCTCCCAGAATAAAATCTTCAGCGCGTCCGCTTCCGACGGAAACGTCAGCGCGTCCGTAAAATTCAGCGCGTCGTTTAGTTCCGGGATACGGCTGCGGCTCGATTGTTCCGCGGCTTCACGGATAATTTTCTCGCGCCGTTCGCGTTTCTCCGGCCCTTCGTCGGCGAGACGGACCAGGCTGCGTTCCGATACGGTCGGGATAAAACGCGTCGCTCCCGCTTCCGTACATTTCTGCAATATCCATTCGAATTTTTCGCGCCGCGTCAGCGGCGTCAGCAGCGTCAGTCGGTACGGCGGCTCATGATCCTCGTTTAACACCACGGATTCAATTTCCCCGATAACGTCTTTCCCGACAATCGAGATACGGACCATGAACGAACGCCCGCTGTTATCGAGCGCGACAACGCGCGTTCCGCTTTCGAGCCGGAGAACACGGCGAATCTGGGTAGCCGTTTCGATCGGGAACGTGACTTGCTGCGCGGAAAAGCGGTCAGGCGGTAAGAAAAAACGATGCATAGGTCAGGAACGGGTCAGGTGGTAAGCGTTCCGCCGATATCGTCGCCGCTCAGCTCAACGCCGAGCCATTCCGACGGGCCGTAAGGGTCTTGGGACGCCAACGAGTCGACCGCGTCACCGCGACGGCTCATCTCACGATAGCGGCGTTTCTTTTCGGCGCGTTCCATCCGCGCCGCGTCGGGCTCTTCCGCCGCCCCGGCGATAACGACGGTATATTCGCCGCGCGCTTCGGTCTCCCGAAAGCGGGCGAGAAGTTCGCTGAGCCTGCCGCGATCGACGCGTTCGAAAAGCTTCGTCAAGTCGTTCGCAACGGCGGCGTCTCTGTCTCCGTAAACGTCGAGCGCGTCCCGAAGAAAATCGGCTAAACGGTGCGGACTTTCATAAAAAACGAGCGTATGCGGCGAGCGAAGGTCGGCTTCCAGGAAACGCCGGCGCGGACCGGGTTTTCGCGGAGGGAATCCCCGGAAAGTAAACGAATGAACCGGAAGGCCGGAAAGCGTCAGCGCCGCCACGACCGCCGTCGGGCCGGGAATCGCGCTGATCGGGATGTCCTCGTTTAAGCAGGCGCGGACAAGCGTAAAACCCGGGTCGGAAATCGACGGCGAACCGGCGTCGGAAACGAGAGCGACGTTCCGTCCTTCGCGAAGCGCGTCCATGACTTTCGGCAGCGCGCGCGCTTCGTTATCTTCCCGAAAGGACAGCTGCGTTTTTTTGATTTCAAAATGATGAAGGAGCAGGCCCGTCTTCCGCGTATCTTCCGAAACGACAAGATCGACCGTGCGCAGCGTTTCCAGCGCCCGCAGCGTTATATCGCCTAGATTACCGATCGGCGTCGCGACTAAATAGAGCATAATTCCGCACCTTTAATTCGATTCATCATGACGGCGATCGCTTCCGGGTTTTCATCGACAAGAATACAATCGCGCCCCTCTTCCGCGCAAACAGCGCCGGTCGTTCCGCTTCCCGCGAAAAAGTCCAGAATTAAATCGCCCGGATTCGAAGACGCGCGGATAATCCGGCGTAAGATGCCGGCCGGCTTTTGTGTCGGATAACCGGTCTTCTCCTGCCCGCTGGTCGGAACGATCGTGTGCCACCAGGTATCGGTCGGGAATTTTCCGGCCGCGCGTTTCTCCTCGCTGACCAGCCCCGGCGCCATATACGGGAGCCGGTCGACGGCGTCATAGTTAAACGTATAATTCGCCGGATTTTTGACGTAATACAGGATGTTATCGTGTTTCGCAGGCCATTTTTTCTTCGAGCGGCCGCCGAAATCGTACGCCCAGATAATCTCGTTCATAAAGGATTCGCGCCCGAAAATCCCGTCGATCAGCACCTTGCAATAATGCACCTCGCGATAATCGATATGGAAATAAAAGGAACCGTCCGCTTTCAGGAGGCGGTACGATTCGACCAGACGCGGATATAAAAATTCTAAATAGTTATCGAAATCGTCGGCGTAACTCCGCTCGCTCAGGAGCTCGTCGATATACGTAAAACCTTGAAAGCCGACGCGCTTCCCCGAATCGGAACGCATCATACGGTATTGTTTCCTGCATTGGTCGCGGCCGGTATTGAACGGCGGATCAATATAAATCAGATCGATCGATTCCGACGGAAGCGTCTTCAAATACCGCAGATTCTCCGCTGAGACTACGCGAATCATACGCCCATCCGTTACCCGAGCAGCATTCGGTCGTTCGTCAGCGCGCTCTTCGAACTCTTCTCAAACAGCGCGATCAGGTCGTCAACCTCCATACGCTTTTTCTCGTCGGCGCGAATATCGGCGATGATCCGCCCTTCATGCATCATGATCGTGCGGTTCCCAAACGCCAGCGCGTCACGCATATTATGGGTCACCATCAGCGCGGTCAAATTTTCCTCCGAAACGAGCTTATTGGTCAATTCAAGGACTTTCCGCCCTGTGCTTGGGTCGAGCGCCGCCGTATGCTCGTCCAACAGGAGCAGCTTCGGTTTACGGATTGTCGCCATGAGCAGCGTCAGCGCCTGACGCTGGCCGCCGGAAAGCTGACCTACTTTCGCGCGCGGCCGCTCCTCCAGGCCCAGATCGAGCTGACGCAGCTGATCGTAAAACAGCTCTTTCTCGCCTTTCCCGATCCCCCAATTCAACGTTCGGTTTTTTCCGCGCCGGATCGCGATCGATAAATTCTCCTCGATCGTCATGTTGGACGCCGTTCCCATCATCGGATCCTGAAAAACGCGTCCGATCCACTGCGCCCGCTTGAATTCAGGAAAAGCGGTAATATCGTTTCCGGCGATCGAAATCGTCCCCGCGTCACAGAAAAATTTTCCCGCAATCGCGTTCAGGAGGCTCGATTTTCCCGCGCCGTTTCCGCCGATAATCGTGACGAAATCGCCTTCCGCCATCGTTAAATTCAGACGGTTCAGCGCGACCTTCTCGCTGACCAAACCCGGATCGAATACTTTCATGATCGAATTAACGTTTAGCATCGGCAGCGTCCTCCTCTTTCGGTTCGCCTCTCGCGCTCAATGCCCGGCGCGCCTGAATCCGCTTTGAAAGCACGGGCAGCGACAACGCGGCGGCGACCAAAATCGCCGTAAACAGCTTCAAGTCCGTCGGTTCAACGGCAATCTCAAACGAATGTCCGAACAGAGGAACCGTAAAGTCGATTTCGAGAATCAGCGAGATAATAATCCGGTAGACGATCGAGCCAAGAAATACGGAAATCATATGCTGAAGGACTGAGTTCCGGCCGAAAAGGACTTCGCCGATAATGACCGACGCCAGCGCGATAACGATCGTTCCGGTTCCCATCCCGATATCAGCGTAACTCTGCTTCTGCGCGATCAGCGCGCCGCCAAGCCCGATCAGCGCGTTGCTGATAACCAACCCGATCATGAACATCGTATCAGTATCGACGCCCATCGCGCGGATCATGTTGACGTTATTCCCGGTCGCGCGCAGCGAGTATCCCAACTCAGTGTTGAAGAACCACCATAGGATCGCGACGATCAGCGTTACCGCCGCCAACCCGACCGCGAACGTCGCGGCGCTCGAACTGACGCCGCTGACGCCTTGAAATTTTGAGTACATCGTCGGAATGCGCAGCAGCGAAATATTTGCTTTTCCCAACACGCGCAAATTAATCGAATACAGCCCGGTCATCGACAAAATCCCGGACAGCAGAATCGGAATTTTAAGGCGTGTATGCATGATCCCGGTTACCGCGCCAGCCAAACCGCCGCCCAAAATCGACAATAGACAGGCTAAAAAGGGATCGCCGCCTTGCGAAATGAATCGCGCCGTAATCGCCGCGCCCAACGGGAAAACGCCCTCGCACGACAGATCGGCAATATCCAACATCCGGTACGTTACGTATACGCCGATGGCTAAGACAGCCCAAAGAATCCCCAACGAAACCGCATTTCCAATAATCTCTAACACGCAAACTCCGATTAAGTTATAGTCTTTCGAATTCTATCACGCGAAAAGCTAAACGATTCCGCCTGAGCGGAAGTTGATTATCCACGCCGCGCCTTCGTTCGCGCCGGCTTTTTTCAAAACCGCGTCAATTATAACAGAATCCCGATTCAACGCCCTAAAGCGCTAAAATTAAAATAAATACGGCTCGGCGTACCCTTCCTCCCAGACCGCGTCGCGCGGACCCTGCACCTCGACCGCCGCCAGATCGATTCCGTTCAAAATTTCAGCCGCGTTTTCCAAACTGAAATCCGCCCGCTTTTTAAAAATCCAGACCGGCGGATGATCATAAACGCTGAAAGCTTCTTCCGCCGCCAAAAGGCTCAAATTATAAATCGGCAGCTCGGGCGCGGCGCCAATCCCAATTCTCCCGATCAGATCGGAAAGATAAAATTTCCCGATCCGGAACGGACGCGAAAATTCGGCCGCTTTCTCGAAACCGAGGCTCCCGTCAAATAACGATTCATAGTAACGCAGCGTCATCGGATATGTCTTCGGAATCCGAACCGCCGACCAAAGCGAACGCTGGCTCGGGACGATAAGGTAATCCGCCCGATCCAGCACGGACAGGAACATCTCCTTTTTTCCCTCCGAATCGCTCCAGCGGACTTCGTTCGTGATTCCGCTGTAAAGCTGACCGAACGGATCGATCCCGTCCAGACGGAACGGCAGCCCCTCGTCCCAACTCTCGTTCGCGATTACGTTCCGACGCAGCCGGACTCCCGTATCCGCCGCCAGCTCCAATTCATACGAGCCGGAATCCAACGGCAGCGCCGCTTCCAACGGAAGAATCGCTTCCGTCGCAGCGCCGCTTCCGGTCAATACGGCGTCGGACTGATAAACTGTCGCCCCGCCTGCGTCGCGGACAACGACGTTCAGTTTTGCGTCCGGGCCGCCGCCGTCAATTTCAACTTTCGCCAGACGCAGCGCGCGCGCGACGGTCGGCTCCGCAACCGCGAAATGAATCCGGTATGGATCGTCGGGCGTTATCAGGACCAAATCCGCCGACGCGACGCGAACAATATCCGTTTCGTCCGCGGCCATGCTGCCCGTCTTAGTAAGCGCGCTTTCAAACTGAATCGCGCCCGGGATCTGACGATAGATCCAACGAACCGCCTCGACCCGGGAATGGGACTGATCGTAAACCGTTCGAACGAAAGTCAGCGCCCATGTCCCGGCTCCGATCAGCGCGGCAGCGATCCAAACGCCGCCTAACAAACGCAGCACTTTTTTCCGCGAGCGCGTCATTCGGACCAAGCCCCAGGCAGCGACGAGACACAGCGTCGGATAAACCGGCAGCATGTAACGGATACTCTTAACGAAGCGCGTTCCCATAAAAACGAAAAAGACGAACGACCAGACGAAAGGGATCAGGATCGCGCGCCAATCTTTTTTCATGCGGAAGAGATGAACCGCGGCGGCAGCCATCAGCACCCAAACGGTCGCCCCCAACGGGAACCCCATCCCGTAACCGATCATATTGACCAGCGGAAAGACGATCGGAATCCGGTGCGCCCATTGTTCCGCGGGCGGACCGCCGCCCAGGCCGCTCGACTCGATCGCCGAAACCGCCATTGAGTCAAGCCAATCCTTATTCGGGCGCCAGGTCAGAAAACCGGTATTCCCGACTTCGGCGCGAAAACTCATCGGCTGAAAAATCCGAAACGCCAGGATCGAACAAAGCGCCGCCAGGAAACAGAGTCCGGCCGTCTTCATCAACAGCGCGTTAAATTCGTCGCGGCTGGACACTTTTGCATCGGCGATCGACAAAAACGCCGCCGGAAGAATAACGATCGCAACGACTACCTGATTAATCTTACAGGCCGCCGCCATCCCTAAGAACAGCCCGAACAACATAAAACGGCGATAACCTCCGCGCGCGACCCGGTAAGCGCCGCCAATCGGCGCGCGCTCAAACGCCGGATTAGCCGCGATCTTCGCCGCCGCGAGCAGCGTCAGCATCACGAAGAAAACGGCGAAATTATCCGAAGTCGCGAAATGCGCCTGCTGAATCTGCATGACTGCGAGCGAACTGAACGCCGCCGCCAACAGCGCCGTCAACGCATCGCGGAACAACAGCCGCGCAATCAGAACCAGCAGCAACAGCGACCCGACATCCGCCAGCGCCGATAAAACGCGTCCCGTCATGCGCGCTTCGTTATAACCGGTCGTCCCGAAAACTTCGGTCGCCAGCCGGATCATCAGGATCGGAAGCTGGCCCCAGCGCATACGGTTATCCGGGCCATCGCCGCTTTTCAATCCCGCTTCGTCATACTTGTCATACGGGGAAATCGGCGAGAGCCGCGTATTGAAATAGTCGCCGAGCGAACGCGGAAACGAAAGGCGCGTCAGCGTATTGGTAAACCCGTATTCGTCCGGATGCAGCAGCGCGCCGTCATCCCAATTCAAGTTATAAAAGCGAAAAAATATCCCGATCAGGATAACCACGATCAGGACACCTTCGATCATCCGTTTTCGAAACCTTTCATTCATAAATTCTTTTCCATTAAATAAGCCGCTCTCCCCGCGGCATAATAATCCTCGATCCGTCCGATCGTCCCATAACCAAATTTTCGATAGAGCGCGATCGCGCCCTCGTTTTCGACCGCCACCGTTAATTTCATCCGTCCCGACGAAAAAAAACGCGCGCAGGCATTCTCACATTCGCTCATCAGCAGCGAACCGAGGCCGGAACGGCGCGACGGTTCCGCAACGCCGATCGTCAGCAGGAAGCCACAGCGATCCGCGCGGTCAAATTCGACGGCGGCGAATCCGAGAAGCCGCTTCCCGTCCCCTTCAACCAGCTTCCGCCGGAAAACGTTCCCATTCGTCAAAACCGGAATCAGATCCAAAAACGACCAGGCGTCAACGCCGAAACAGTCCTTCTCCAAGCGCGAAACCGCCATAAAATCGGCAATTCCCGCGTCGGTCATCTCGATATTCCGCCGCGCATCCATGCCGTGAATTATAAACCCTGTTGCGGACAGGGAAGTTTCAACGCGTGACGTACGATCCGATTCGGAACGGAAGCCGCGATTTTTTATCGCTTTTCCGGATAAGAACCGGGATTTTTCCCGCGTTATCAGCACATTAAACAGCTCCAATTCAACGCGCAGCCGCTTTTCAAATTATAATTTTCGGACTTATGCAACAGAACTGCCAGAAACTCAACGAAAACCTGTTCCTGACACGGGCGAATTACCTGCCCGGCGACGGCTGGATCGTCAACGGCGCAATCCTGCGCGGCGAAACGACGACCGTCGTTTGGGATACGCTTTCGAAGCCGGAAGACCTCTACTTTATCGACGAACTCATCCCGCTCGATCACCGCGCCGTAGCCGTATTATCGCACGCCGACTGGGATCATTGCTGGGGGACGAGCGCTTTTCCGTTCGACGCGATCATCGCGCACCAGCTTGCCAACGACCGCGTTTTGAACGAACTTCCCGGGCTGCTCAAACGCTACAACAAGCGTTACAACAACTTTTTCGCAAACGTTACGATCGAGCCGCCTGATTTTATCTTTGATCAGCCGATTACGCTTGATTTAGGCGGGAAGACGCTCGAGCTGACCCCCGTTCCGAGCCATACGCCCGATTCGATTTTCGGTTTTTGCGCCGCCGACGGCGTTTTACTCGTCGGCGACGCGGTCGAAACCGTCCCGCAAGTGAACGAAGCCCGGCTCGTTTCCGGCTGGATCGCCGCCTTGCGGAAATGGGCGGAAGATCCGCGCGTAAAAACCGTAATCCCCGGCCATGGAGAAATCGGCGGCGTCGAGCTGCTAAATCGGAGCGCCGATTATCTAAGCGCGCTACTCGAAGGAAAGACAATTTCGACGGCAAAATTGCCCGCCGCCGACCGCTCCGCTCATCGCGCGAACGTCAAGAAGATGAAAGCGCTCTAATACGAGCGGCCAAGAAGAAAATGAAAGGGACGCCTGCGATCGAAAATCATGATTCGCGCCGCCGCGCACTGGCGACCGCGATGCTGTTCCTGTCGGCGTTCCTTTGGGGAATCGCCTTTATCCCCCAGAAGTTAGCCGCCGATCGGATGACGCCGTTTGCTTTTAATGGCTGGCGCTACCTGATCGCCGGGATATTTATTTTCGCTTTGGCGCGCTTCCGTTTCCCGAAACGGAAAAAAGAAATCGTCGGGATCGGTATCAACGGAACAATTATTTTCGTTGCCGCAACGCTGCAGCAGATCGGGATCGCCATGACAACAGTCAGGAACGCCGGATTCATCACGACGCTTTACGTTATCCTCGTCCCGTTTCTTTCCGCGTTGTTTTTACGGACAGAACTGACGAAGAACATCCTGATCGCCGCCGTGCTGGCACTGATCGGACTGTACCTGCTGGCGACGGGCGGACGCGGACTCGAAAAATTCACGCTCGGCGATCTGATCGTCTTCGGCGGAGCCGTTTTTTGGGCGGTTCAAATGCTGACGACAAAAATTTACATTCATGACATGGATCCGTTCGTCTTTTCCGCCGGGCAATTCGCCGTCTGCGCGCTGTTGAACCTGGCGTCCTGGCTGATGTTCGATCATGCCGCGATCGCGCCGGTTCGCGACAATATTCCGCTCCTGATCTTTTCCGGACTGGCCGGAGTCGCCGCCGGGTTCACGCTTCAGGCGCTGGGAATTAAGCGCGCCAATCCGGCGCACGCCGCCAATATCCTCAGCTTGGAAGCCGTTTTCGCCATGATCGCCGGCATCCTCATTCTTCACGAAAAATCCGAGCCGATCCAGCTTCTCGGCGCCGGGCTGATTTTCAGCGCGGCCGCGCTCAGCGCGAACCCGGATACCGAAGTCCGCGCCGCGAACCCGCCCCGTCCGAACGAACCGATCGAAAGGAAATCTTCATGACAAAACCGCTTGAAATCGTCGTAACCAACGACGACGGGATTTCGTCGCCGCTTCTCGCGCTGCTGGCCGGCGTCTCTAAAGAGTTTGGAAACGCTGTCGTGATCGCGCCCGATCGGAATTGGTCCGCAACCGGCCATCAGAAAACCTTAGGCCGGTCGATGCGCGCGGATCCGGTCCCGCCGGTCGCCGGCGTACCCGCTTTCGCCTGCGACCATACGCCGTCCGACTGCTCCGCGCTGGCGGGACTCGGGTTCCTCGATCGAAAGATCGACGTCGTCCTTTCCGGCGTTAACCCGGCCAGCAACGCCAGCCGCGATATTACCTATTCCGGAACCGTGACCGCCGCGCTCGAAGCGACGATTTGGGGAATACGCGCCGCCGCTTTCTCGATCGACGGTTTCAAGGGCGACCTTGAAGAAAACTGCGCGCTGCTGCGTCCGTACCTGAAACGCGCGATTCGGAAATTCCTCGATATCGCGCTGCCGCCGTTCACGATCTTGAATTTCAACTTTCCGAACCCGGCTTTATTAAAAGAGAAAGAAGCGCGTTTCGTCGTCACGAAACAAGGCGAACGTATCTATCATGACGAACTCATCAAGCGCGTCGACCCGTTCGGACGCCCGTATTACTGGTTCGGCGGCGAAATGCCTTCGGGAGACAGGATGGAAGGGAGCGACTGCGGCGAAATTGCGCGCGGAAATATCTCGGTAACGCCGATCCATCTCGACCTGACCGCGCATAAGCTGATCGAGCCGCTTCGAAAATTCGATTGGCGTTAAAATTCGAGTTAGGGTCGATAACGTGAACGGAAAAGGAACGGCAATGACGAATCCGCGGAAATATCTCCTGGTTCTGGTTTGGGCGATCTGCGCGCTCTCCCTTTCCGGCTGCGCGCAGCTGAAGCTTCAACTTGCCCCGAATCCGCAGCCGACGCCATCGGGAACCGAAACGCCGGTTCCGACCGCGCCGCTCCCGACCCGGGACGCTTCGACGCTCGTTCCGACGATTACGCCGACGCGCTGTACCGACAGTTATTATTTCATCGACGACCTGACGGTTCCCGACGGAACCGTTTTAGCGCGCGGCGCGCCGTTTACGAAAAAATGGGAACTGCGCAACAACAGCTCCTGCAATTGGAATGAAAAATATAAGCTGCGCTTTATTTCCGGCGAAGCGTTCAGCTCGCCGCCGGTCGTACCCGTTCCGAACGCCAGGGTCGGCGAAAACGTCGTTTTAGCCCTTGACCTGATTGCGCCGGAAGAGGCCGGAATGTACGAGGGACGCTGGAAACTCTTCGCCGATAATAACCTATCGTTCGGAACCGTCCTGACCGTCCAGATTTACGTGTATTAAGCGCGGACCGCGCTTAACCCGCTCGGCTCAAATTGACAAAACGTTCAAACGCGATTAGAATTTGATTCTTAGGGTTCGAAAAACGGCCCGATTTCGAAGTGCGTAAGTACCGCCCTTCAACTTCAACCCTGAACGCGAGGGGAGGTGAGAGAGATGACAAGCGTAGTTTTACGACAGAACGAATCGCAGGATCAGCTTTTAAAGCGCTTCCGAAAGAAGATCGTCAAAAGCGGTATCCTGAGTACGGTTCGCCGCAAGCGATGGTTCGTTTCGAAAAGCGAAACCGACCGCGTCGAACGAAACAAAACGTTGCGCCGCCTGAAGCGACGTACAATATCGAACAAAGATTAATCGCGGTCTATCCGCGGAAATCAAGCAAGAAACAGGAAGGTTATGGCGAAAGAAGAAGACAAGATTACCGTCGACGGTACAATCATAGAAGCGTTACCCGGAACCCAGTTCCGCGTCCGTTTGGAAAACGGACATGAAGTTTTAGCCTATCTGTCCGGTCGGATGCGCAAGTTTTACATCCGCATTCTCCTCGGCGATCAGGTTCGCGTCGAAATGTCGCCATACGATCTGACCCGCGGACGAATCGTTTTCCGCCAGCGGAAACAGAACGAACCCGCGCTCAGCGAGTAAGCCAAACCTCTTGCGAAAATGTCAGTTTGACCCGTTCCCGTTGGGACGGGTTTTTTTCTTACGAAAAGGATCCGTCCAATCGTTTCCCGAAACGACCGAGTCTTCAAACCGCGGCCGCGCCGGTCGGGTATAATTAAAACGTTAAAGAATTGCAAAACTTCGGAGGGTTCATGGAAATAACTTGGTATGGTCATTCCTGTTTTCGGCTGACGGAAAGGGGGATGGGAACGATCGTCTGCGATCCGTATGATGCCGCTGAAACCGGTTTTGAACCTTTAAAGCTGAAAGCGGATATCGTAACTTCGTCCGTCGACTCGCCGCACCACCGCTGCATATCCGCCGTCCGAAACGCCAAAAGCAACCCGTTCGTCATCACCGGCCCCGGCGAATACGAGATTAATCATATCTTCATCGACGGTTATCAGGACTACGCGCGCGGAAGCGGCAGCAATACCGTTTTCGTCATCGAAATGAACGGAATTTTCGTCGCTCATCTCGGTAAGCTCGACTATATCCCGACCATGTCGGAGATCGAATCTTTCGGAACGGCTCATATCATGCTCATCCCGATCGGCGGGAACGGATCGCTTTCCGCCCCTGAAGCAGTCGAACTGATCAGCATGATCAAACCGAATATCGTCATCCCCATGGCATACAGCGACCCGCTTAGCAAAGTCGAGCTGGATCCGCTCGGAAAATTCCTGAAAGAAATGGGGATTTCCCAGACGGAAGACGTCATGAACAGTTTTAAAATCTCCAATCCCGCCAACCTCCCGGAAGAGACGAAGGTCATCATCCTGAACCACCCGCTTTCCGGATCGGACGAAAGCGAAGGCGCGAGCGAAGAAAGCGACGGGGACGAGAATGAAGCTTAAACTGATCATGACCTGGAACATTCTCCCGAATCATGAGCAGGAATATTTCGAATTTCTGGTCCGAAAATTCGTCCCGAATATGAATCGATTAGGCTTTGAGCTGAACGACGCATGGGCGACCGTCTACGGCGACCGGCCGCAGGTCATGGTCTCAGCGCTCCTTCCCGGCGAGATAGAAGCCGAAGAACGGATGAACTCGGCCGAATGGAACGAACTCGTCGAGCGGCTTCAAACGTACGTAACCGATTTTCAGGAGAAACTCGTTCCGGCGCGGAACGAATTTCAGCTATAACCCGGTATGAACCCCGGTTTCGAACAACTCCCCGCGCGGCTGATCGCGTGGTTCGATCGCCATGGACGCGACCTGCCCTGGCGAAAAGACCGAACGCCGTACCGCGTTTGGATCGCTGAAATTATGCTCCAGCAGACGCGCGTCGAAACCGTTGTTCCGTATTACCGGCGCTGGCTCGAAACGTTCCCGACCGTCGAAGCGTTAGCGGAAGCCTCGGAAACGGACGTATTGAAAATCTGGGAAGGACTCGGGTACTATTCGCGCGCCCGTTCGCTCCGCCGCGCGGCGGAGATAATCGTCCGCGACTTTCGCGGGGAGCTTCCCGCCGACCTGAACCGTTTGAAAAAATTGCCCGGAATCGGGCCATATACCGGCGGATCGATCTCGTCAATCGCTTTCGCGAATCCTATTCCCGCGCTCGACGGAAACGTTCGGCGCGTCTACTCGCGCCTTTTCAATATCGAAGCCCCGCTGAAATCGAAAGAATCGGAAGCCGAACTCGAAAAAATATCTGCCGCGCTGTACGCGCTTCCTGAAGTTCGCGAACGTCCCGGCGGCTATCTCGAGGGATTGATGGATTTAGGCGCGACGGTGTGCCTGCCGGCTGCGCCGCGCTGCGACGCCTGCCCATGGGAGAACGACTGCGAAGCGAAAGCGCTCGGCGTTGAAAACGCGCGTCCCGTCGTCGAGAAAAAAGCGCCGATCCCCGCGTATCTCGTAACCGCCGCCGTCATCGCCAACGCGGACGGAAAGCTCCTGCTGACGCGGCGTCCGAAAAACGGCCTGCTTGGCGGTCTTTGGGAATTTCCCGGCGGGAAAACCGAGGACGGCGAATCGTTGGAAGATTGCGTCCGGCGCGAAATCCGCGAAGAATTGGCGGTCGAATTTACCCCGATCCGTCCGTTCGGGGTCTATCGGCACGCCTATACGCATTTCAAAATCACGCTGCACGCCTTCATCGGGACGATTCCCGCTGATTCAAAGCCGAAAGCGCTCAGCGCCGACGCGCTGGACTGGGCCGCACCCGAACAGTTAAACGCTTACCCGATGGGGAAAGTCGACCGCCTGATCGCCCGGAAATGTCTGGCGGAAACGCGCCTGAACGAGCCGGATCCGGAACGAAAAGAATCGGGGTCGCCGCGGACGAAGCGAGGAAAGACTATTAAGGAATAAAAAAGCATGAGCCAACTTGATAAATTGAACCCGGCGCAATATGAAGCCGTTACCGCGCCCTTCGGGCCGACGCTCGTTCTCGCCGGGCCCGGATCGGGTAAAACGCGCGTACTGACCCAGCGGATCGCCTATTTAGTCCGGGACTTGGACGTCCGGCCGTATCATATTCTCGCAGTAACCTTTACCAACAAAGCGGCGAAAGAGATGCGGACGCGCGTTGAGGATATTCTCGGGGAAGATCTCGGCGGGTCGCTTTGGATCGGTACCTTTCACTCAATCTGCGGACGAATCCTGCGGCGGGAAGCGGAATATCTTCCCGTCAACAACAATTTTGTCATCATGGATGCCGACGACCAGCTGACGCTCGTTAAACGCATCCTTAAAGAATTGAATATTGACGATAAAATTTACCGCCCGCAATCAATCCATAACGAAATTTCCAACGCCAAAAATAACCTGCTGTTCCCGAAAGACATGCCGCGCGGCGATTATAAAGCTGAAATTATCGCGCGTGTTTACGATAAATATCAGGAAGCGCTCAAGCAGAGCAATGCCGTCGATTTTGACGACATGCTGCTGTACACGTATCAGCTTCTGCATGACCGTCCGGAAATCCGCGAACGCTACGGGAAACGTTTCGAGCAGATTCTCGTCGACGAATTTCAGGATACGAACGCCGCGCAGTATCAGCTCCTGCGTAAATTGGCTTCGGTTCATAACGGGTTATTCGCCGTCGGCGACGAAGACCAGTCGATATATCGTTGGCGCGGCGCCGATTACCGAAATATCCTGCAATTCGAAAAGGATTACCCGGACTGTAAAAAAATCCTGTTGGAACAGAATTACCGCTCGACTCAGAATATCCTGAACGCGGCGCGCGCCGTTATCGACACAAATAAAAACCGTACGCCGAAAGCGCTCTTCTCCGATCGCGGCGACGGCGACAAAATCCGCTATTATGAAGCCGAAGACGACCGAATGGAAGCGCGCTTTGTCGTCGATACGATCTCAACGATGCTCGCGAATCGGACCGCCGCCGGGAAAGATTTCGCCGTTTTATACCGCGCGAACGGCCAGTCGCGTTTACTCGAAGATGCCTTCCTTAACCGCGGGCTTCAATACCGGATCGTCGGCGCCCAGCGTTTCTACGGACGGCGTGAGATTAAGGACATGATCGCCTTTCTTCGCGTCGCGTTTAATCCGGACGACGAGATTTCGCTGACGCGGATTATCAACGTCCCGACGCGCGGGATCGGCGATAAAACGCTCCAAAATTTACGCATGGCGGCATACGAATCGCAGCGCAGCGTCGGGCAGGTCCTCATGAATTTAGGAAAAAACGGACCCGAGTCGCCCTACTGGCCCGATTTGGGCCGCGGCGCGCTCGCCGTCGCCGACTTCGGCGCGCTGATCGTCCGCTGGAACGAGTCGTTGAAAAGCGATCCTTCAATCGTCGCGCTCCTCGATCGGATTATCGCCGATACGCGTTACCAGCCGTTTATCATGGAGGATAAGGACGATATCGACCGTTGGGACAACGTTGAGGAACTGCGGCGAATGGCGTTTGAATACGAAGATCGCGGCTTATCCGAATTTCTCCAGAATCTCGCCCTTGTCGCCGATCAGGATACGATCGTCGAAGACAGCGATCTGCCCACGCTGATGACGCTTCATGCCGTCAAAGGGCTCGAATTTAATAACGTTTTTATCGTCGGGCTTGACGACGGGACGCTCCCCCATTTCCGCAGCGTTGACGATCCGGAAGAGATGGCTGAAGAACGGCGCTTATTCTACGTCGGGATTACGCGCGCCCGCAACCAGCTGACGCTTGTCCGCTCCGAACGGCGCATGAGCTTCGGAAATATCGAAACGACGATTCCGTCACGCTTTCTGAACGCGATTCCGGAAAATCTGATTCAGGTTATCGAAAACCCCGGCGCCGGATCTCTCGCCGCGCCGTTCAGCGGACGCGGAAAAGTAACGCGCTGGGAATCGAAACCTGCCTGGGCAACAAAAATCGGCGCCGGATCTTCAGGGCGCGGCGCTTCAGAAAAACCGCTCTTTTCCGCGTCCGTTTCGTTTTTTGGCCGCGGCGGCGGTTCGGTTCCGACGAAGAAGAACGGCGATGTCGACCGAAAATTTGCCGTCGGCGACGCCGTGACCCACCCGCTTTGGGGAAAAGGGACGGTTCGCTCGAGCCAGATCGAGGATGGCGACGAGGTTGTCGCCGTCGAATTCGCTAACGCCGGACAAAAGAAATTAATCGTTTCGCTTTCGCGGCTCAAAAAGGCCTGATCGGAAAACCTGTCCGCGGCGGTTATCCGCTATAATTAGGAAAAATATCGAGCTTGAAGAACCCCATGAAAACCGTTTCGATCGTCAGCCCAATTTTCAACGAGGAAAAATCGCTCCCGCTATTTTACGAATCGTTGACGGCCGTTTTAGCCGAGCTGGATTACCCCTGTGAAATTGTCTTCGTCAACGACGGATCTACCGATCGAAGCGAAGAACTGCTGAACGAGCTGGCGGCCGCCGACGAACGGGTTAAAACGATCCATCTCAGCCGCAATTTCGGTCATCAGGCCGCGCTCAGCGCCGGGTTGGACGCCGCCGCCGGCGACTTCGTAATCATGATGGACAGCGATGGGCAGCATCCCGCTGCACTGATCCCGGAAATGATCGCGTTGGCGGAATCCGGCTACGACGTCGTCCAGACGCAGCGGCTCGAAGATCGGTCCAACGGGCTCTTCAAGCGTAAAACGTCGGAGCTGTTTTACGTATTGCTCAATAAGCTCTCCGATACCCCTTCCGTTCCCGGCGGCGCCGATTTCCGCTTGATGTCGCGGCGCGCGGTCGACGCGCTCCGTTCGCTTCCCGAATTCCATCGTTACCTGCGCGGAATGGTCAGCTGGATCGGCTTCAGGAGCGTCGTTACCCGAATCAGCAGATGGTCACGCTGGGCGGAGAAATTACGCTTCCGGTCGCGCTGA
>DAOUFC010000071.1:0-1993 GCA_034430295.1 Flexilinea sp. | reverse complement strand
GGAAAGAGAAATCCTTTCGCAATCCCCAACGCAGAAAACCGTCCTGTTCGGTTTTATCCCCGTCGGCGGGAGGAGGGAGGACGGGAAAGTCGTCTGTGTCCGGTTGGGGCGAATCAATTTGCCGATTGGAGCCTGTCGGGGATCGGTACCTGAAAACGCCCGCACGATCATCGAATCGCTCTTCGCCACAGCAAATATCAAACCGGAATGGACCGCGGATATAGATGCATGGCTCAAATGTCATTTGGCTATCGTTTTACCGATCGCGTTTCATAGTTACCAAACCGGCTGCAACTTGCGGCGGTCGACAGGGAAACAGCGGAAAGCGGTCCTGAAGGCCATTGGCGAGGGGTTTGAATTCCTTAAATCCGCAGGCTATTCTATCGTTCCGGCCATTTTTGAGAGAATTTTTCAATCCGCCCTGATAAAGAATTTCGTAGTCATACTCTTATTTTTCGCAACGAAAACCGTCGTCGGCGAACTGGCCGTATCGGCTCATTGCCGAAGCGCTGCCGACGAAATAGCGGATCTCGACGCCGGATTCCAAAAAATCAGAGAGGAAAACCCGGCTCGAAATATGTACGCATGGGACGAATTAAGAAACGCCCTGCCGGATTGGAATGAGGTAAAGAAACGAATTGCCCCGGCTTAATTACTGCGTCATCAATGGGCGAGAGCCCATTCGCCATGATAATTGCCAATCCATCAGCCGGTCTGACAATCGGCGGTTATTCTATTCGTTAGAAAATGATGATCGTGTCGGCTGCATTCCGGTTCATGTATCTTCATTTCCCGAAACCGGTAATATTCCGGCTTTATTCGTTATAATTTCGAGGATATGGAGTTTTTCCGTTTTACGGAATAACGCGCTTAGGAGCTGACGCTTGATAACCATTCTGGAAAGATTAAATCGCTCGCTGCGCTCCGGTTTTTTGGAAATTTTCGGAGACGATGAACTAAATCGTTTTACTCAGGGGAAAACGGGGGAGTCCCTGGGCGGCGAGAATACTTTGATCCGTATTGCGGCTTTTCTGCAAGATCGGCTGTCCCGATCGGAAGCGGAAGGCGCGGCGATAACGATCGGGAAATTCGCTTATCCGCACATAAAGAACGAATTTCCGGATAAACTAAAATTTCGGGAAGCGCAATTACGAATTCTTCCGATTGACGATCGAATCCGCACCGGGCTGATGCGTCTTGTCGAAACGGTCCTGAACCCAGGCGGCGTTCCGATCATACTCGAAGAAACGGACGGCGTTTTCCGATTTTTACTTGAAAATACCCAATTTTCAGAAAAAACCGGCACAATTCCGATCGCATGTATTTCAGGAATGATTTTAGAATGCTGCGCAGATATATCCGGGGGGAAAACCTACCGTTGCGAATTGGAAAATCGACGCGAATTGTGTCTTTTCAAAAAACCGATCGGTCATTAAGACCGTTAAAGGAGTAATAAAACGTCATGTTTAAGAAATTGTTAGTTGTTTGCGGATTGGCGCTGCTCTTTTCCGTCGGAAGCGTTTTTTCACAGGGAACGCCGACGCTCGATATTCTCATTTACGATTCATACGCCGTCAGCGAAGATCTTGTCGTAAAATTTGAGTCCGATAATAATGTAAAACTGCAGTTTATCGAGGCCGGAGATGGGACAGAATTACTCAACCGTGCTATTTTAACAAAAGACGCGCCGTTGGCAGATGTCATCATCGGCATGAACAGCGTATTGGTCACGCGCGCGCTCGACAACGATATCCTCGAACCATACGCGTCGCCGCTTTTAGACTCGATCGATACAAAATATCAGACAGACCCTGAGAATCGCGCGCTTCCGTTCAATCACGCCGGCATATGCCTGAACTACGACAGCGAATATTTCGAAACGAACAGTTTGGCTATACCTGCATCGCTGACCGATCTAACCGACGAAAAATATCGGGGCATGCTCGCAATTGAGAATCCGGTTTCTTCAACGCCCGGATTAGCGTTTATGCTG
>DAOUFC010000070.1:0-8768 GCA_034430295.1 Flexilinea sp. | reverse complement strand
TATCTGCACCTCCAGGGAGATTCGAACTCCCGTTTTAACCTTGAAAGGGTTGCGTCCTAGTCCCCTAGACGATGGAGGCGTTTTCTGTTGTCGTTTTCTATTCCCGAACAACGTGAAAAATTTTAGCAGTGCTTTCAGAATCTGTCAAGCAATCGTACGAAAAACGTTACCAGACCCGTTACCAATCTGGATATTAGAGGAAATCGACGAATCCATCAATGGATGATTAAAATGAATTCTTTCTTCTGGTTTTGAACATTTTCAAAAATTGCGGAAACGCTGTCCGTCAATATTCTTTCGTCCGGCTGCGTCAGGTTCATCGCCAGCGTTACGGTTCGTTTTTTCCCGAACGTCGCGCTCACAGCGTTCAAAACCGCGCTCATCCGGTATGGCGTATCCATCAGAACGATCGGAACGTGCATCAGGTTCAATCGTTTTAATTCCGCGGCCCGGTCTTTCTCTGCTCGCGGTAAAAATCCAGCGAAAAAGAACTGTTTGAGATGGATCGGGGCTGCGGATAACGCCGCCATCAAGGAAGAAACCCCGGGAACAGGGACAACCGGGTATCCGGCGTCGCTGATAACTTTGACAAGCGCGTGTCCCGGATCGGAGAAGAGCGGCGTTCCGCAATCGGAAACGAGCGCCAGGCTGGATCCGGTCGCAATTTTCAACAGGCAGGCGTCCAGCTGTTGCTGCTCGTTATGTTCGTTCAGCGTTAGGATTTCTTTTTCCGTAATGCCGAGTTTTTTTAAGAGCCGAAGTCCGTTCCGATATTCTTCGCAGACGAGTATATCGGCTTTCTTCAGCGTTTCGACGGCGCGAAAGGTGAAATCCGCGGTGTTCCCAATCGGCGTAGCGACGACATATAGCCCGGCCGCGATTTCGTTATCGCCGCCGGTTGTTGATAGGGACGTGTCTTTTTTGATCATGAAGGAATTTTATCATTTTAATTAGCCTGTTTAATCCGGCGCTTCCCTGTTTGGATAAAATTTGAATATGAGACTTTCTTCTTTATCAAAAACATCCCTGCTGCTGGTTGCTTGCTTCGCGGCGGATAAAGTCCTGGCGATCCTGCGTCAGCTGATCATCGCGCGCCAGTTCGGGCTGTCCGGCGCGCTCGACGTTTTCAATATCGCAAACAACCTCCCCGACATGCTGTTCATTCTGATCAGCGGAGGCGCGATGGCGATGGTCGTAATTCCGGTTTTAACCGAGGTTATCGAAAAAAAATCCTTATCCGATGGCTGGCGCGTTTTTTCGTCGATTCTGAACCTGACGTTTATCGCCTCGTTTCTTTTAGCGCTCGGCATTTGGTTTTTCGCCGATACGATCGTGACGTCCGAGGTCGGGATCGCGCCCGGATTCAGCGCGGCGGCGCAGCGCGATGTCGTGCGGCTGATGCGGTTAAATCTGATATCGACGCTGATTTTTTCTGTGAGCGGATTATGCATGGGCGCGTTACAGGCGAACCGCCGTTTCCTTCTGCCGGGGATTGCGCCGCTCTTTTATAATGTCGGTCAGATTATCGGCGCTGTTTTTCTCGCTCCCGAAGGCGGCGGCTCGTTTTTCGGCGTCGCTTATCCGACCTTTGGGCTTGGAATTGACGGTCTGGCGTACGGCGTGATTGCGGGCGCTGCGATGCATTTAATGGTGCAGCTTCCCGGTTTGCTCCACCTTGAGTTTCGCTGGGAACCGCTCTGCGATGTTCGGGATGAAAACGTTCGGCGTATGATTCGAATTTTGATTCCGCGCGTTTTGACTGTCTTTTTTGTCCAATTGATTTTCATTTTTCGGGACAATTTAGCTTCCCGGCTTCAAACCGGAGCAGTTACGGCTTTATCTTATGGATATATGTTCCAACAATTGCCCGAGACGTTAATCGGGACAGCGTTAGGAACGGCTTTATTGCCTTCATTATCGCTTTTTATTGCCGACGCGGAACATGATCGTTTTGCGGCCGCATTTTCAAACGCTTGCCGTCTGGTCGTCGCGCTGACGTTCGGGAGCGCGGTTATCTTTGGAATGGGGTTTGGCCCGGTCGCTGCTTTCGCTCTGAAGATGACGAGCGGTGAAACGGCGTTGTTGATGTGGACGCTGCGAGGATTCCTTGTCGGCTTGACCGGTCATTGCCTGTTGGAGGTCGTCAACCGTTCTTTCTACGCTCAGCAGGACGCGTTGTCGCCGCTTATCACGACGATTCTGAATTTTATTGTGTTTATGATTTCAGGTCTGACGTTATATCGGCCGCTCGGCGTCTCGGGGATTAGCCTTTCCGATTCAATCGCTGTTACGATTCAGGCTGCGCTGCTGATTCTTTGGCTCGGCCTGGATCCGTTTAAAAGAAGCGCGAAGTTTGGGAATTCGCGGTTGGTAAGACTTTTCGGCGAAGGCGCTGCGGCTTTGAATAAGGAGCGTGTCAGCGTCAAATTATCCGGGATGAAGCGGACGATTCTGCGCGCGGCGATCGGTTCAGCTGTCGCCGCTGCTGCCGTATGGGGAATCGGCGCGCTCAATTTTGAGGCGTTCCCGGGTTTGAATTTGAATCCTGGCTCACTTAATCTGGTAAAATCGTTAATCGGGATGGGTATATCGGTCGCGGTTTATCTTCCGTTTATTCTCCCGGAAATACGAATGTTGAAAACTTTTTAAGGGAATTCCGCGAAGCGACCGAATTCTCAACCGGAAAGACAGGGCTACTAAAATATGAATGAAAACCAAACGAATCAACCGCTGAGTCAGGGAACTGCGCCGAACCAGTCGGGTCAGGGCTTTCCGCAAGGATATCCGAATCATCCGCAAGGTCCGCGCCCAGGCAGTCCTTATCCGGCGAACCCGAACTATCCGACGCAGGGCGCGCCGGTCGGCACTCAGCCAGGTTTCCCGCCGCGCGGAACCGCTCAGCCATATCCTCCGCATGGACAGCCGCCCGTTTCGGGCGCGGGCAATCATCCAATGTACGCGCAAACGGCGAAACAGCCGGGTAAACCGCCCGCGAGTCGGAAGCCGCCGAAACCAAAGGGCGACGGGTTTGGCCGTTGGGTCTTTTTAGGGATACTGGTTTTCTTTTTATTCGTTTCCGGCGGGGCGGTGCTCGGATATAAAACTGCGATCAGCGCCCGCGAAGCGCAGGCAAACGCGCAGAAGATTCAGGCTGCGTCTCAGCAATATCAATTAGCGTTGATCGATATCGAGAATGAAAAGTATGAAAACGCCAATACGCGCTTGAAATGGGTGATCGATGTGGACCCGAATTATCCGGGGGCTACCCAGAAGTATATGGAGCTTCAAGTCAAGCTTTTCCCCCGCGAGACGCCGACGCCGATGATGACAGCAACGCCGGAACCGACGCCGACGGTCGATTTGCGCGGTGAAGCCGATATGCTTCAGACGGCGCGATCTCAGATGGGGTCGAAAGACTGGGCCGCGGCAATCGGGACGTTGAATGCGCTGCGCGATAAAAATCTGGAATATGAGTCGTTAGCGGTTGACAGTTTGTATTACATCGCGCTGCGGCATTTGGGGATCAAGGAGATCGGCGACGGGTATCTCGAACCCGGAATTTACAAGATTACGCTTTCGGAAGCGTTCGGCCCGATTGACGCCGAGGCGAATAATTCTCGTTTGGCAGCTCGGAACTATTTAGCCGGCGCCGGATTTTGGGAAGTGAACTGGGAAAAAGCGCTGCGTTATTATTCGGATGCCTACAGTTCGAACCCGTTTATGTACGATCGAAGCTCGGGAAAAACAGCTCAGGATCGCTACG
This sequence comes from Flexilinea sp., assembly GCA_034430295.1. Taxonomy (GTDB): domain Bacteria; phylum Chloroflexota; class Anaerolineae; order Anaerolineales; family Anaerolineaceae; genus Flexilinea. Next base: position 5,005 of record DAOUFC010000070.1, on the reverse strand, counting down.
TTCAAGCCAGTTACGAATACGGGCATCATTTAATCGCGCAATATGAACCGGGAACGGAAGATTACTGTAAAGCGCGCGAGTACTATAACCAGAGTTTGGCGATTTCACTGAACGATGCGGTCGCGGCGACGGCGACAGCCGTTCAGGACATTTGCGAACCGCCGACCGCGACGCCGGAAATCGTGGCCCCTCCAGCGGAGACGCCGACCGTGTTGTCAATTCCCACAGAACCGACGCCGGATATACTCATGCCGACAGAACCGCCGATTATTGCGCCGCCGACCGAACCTCCGGCCGTGATTGATCCCCCGCCCGTGAACGAACCGCCGGTTCTTGAAGCTCCCTCGCCTTAAATTTGCGGCGAACGATAGAATTCGAGTCGGAATAGAAAGAAAAAAAAGATCGCCTGAAGAGAATCGGGCGGTCTTTTATCATTAAAATTCGTTCGGGGCAGTTCCTCACGCGCGATCGATTATATAACTTTCCCGGTCAGGTCGTAGTCAAGCGCGCTTTGAATTTTGACCGGAATTATGTCGCCGATTTCGCAAGTTCCTTCGACAAAAACGTACCCGTCAATTTCCGGCGCGTCGCGGTAAGATCGACCGAAATGCATGCCCCGATCCTGACCTTCGATCAGAACGTTGAGCGTTTCCCCGATAAAAGAACGGTTGATCTTGCGGGATACGCGTTTTTGCATCGCCATAATCCGGTCGATACGCGCTTGTTTGACTTCCGGCGGTACGTCGTCGGGCATGGCGGCGCTCGGCGTTCCTTCTTCCCGATAATATGGGAATATGCCGACGCGGTCAAATTTTAATTCCTCAATGAAATTATAGAGCGTTTGATGTTGGGCTTCTGTTTCGCCCGGAAAGCCGCTGATAAAGGTCGAACGGATCGCTATACCGGGGACGCGTTCGCGCATCTTCGCGACCGTTCGATAAACCCATTCGACGTCAGCCGGCCGGTTCATCCGTTTTAGGATATCCGGATCGGCGTGCTGAAGCGGGATATCCAAATAGGGGAGCAAACGTTTATTTCCCGCCATTAAATCGATCAGTCGATCGGATACGATTCCAGGATAAGCGTATAAAATTCGAATCCAGGGAACGGTCGGCGCCGCTCCCATGATTTTTTCGATTAATCCGGGGAGCGCGTCCTTCTCGCCGCGGTCGATCCCGTACGCTGTCGAATCCTGGGCGACGAGGATAATTTCACGCGTTCCGGATTTTTCGAGCGCGCGCGCGTCGCGAAGAACGTCGTCGACAGATCGGCTCTGCCATTCCCCTTTAATGAGCGGTATGGCGCAAAAGGCGCAATTCCGTGAGCAGCCGTCGGCGATTTTCAGGTAAGCGGACGGGCCTTGCGGCGCGACAACGTTTTCGGGAATGTCGGACAGAACAGGGGCGGTCAAGCTGCCGTCGAGCGATTGAATCAGGCTCATGATATTTCTCAGCGAGCGTGTCCCCAGGATACCGTCTACGCCGGAACTGCGCTGTTGGATTTCCTCGCGGAATTTTTCGGCCATGCACCCTACGGCCAACAGGTATTGACCGGGCTTACGGATTTTATCGAGCTTGTTCAAAGATTCGACTGCTTCGTCGCGCGCGGGTTTAATAAATCCGCAGGTGTTGACGATCATAAAACGCGCTTTTTGAGGATTGATTTCGAATTTAAAACCGTTGCGGGTTAAGATTTGCGCGAGGACGTTCGAATCGACCGTGTTCTTGGCGCAGCCCAGCGAATAAAGGTAGAAAGATTTTTTTTCCATACAGATACGTTTGATTCTTCCGTTTTAAGATTTAGGGGATATACGGCGTGATTGTGACCGTCGGCGTGGCGACGTCGGATTGGACTGTGTACGTTGGCGCGAACGTTTCGGTCGGCGTCGGCGAGATAACCGGCGTTGAAGTTTGAATCAGCGATTCGGAAAAAACGATTTTTTTGACCTCGCCGTAATTCCCGACCGTCCCCAAGTTCCGGTTATTATATTGGATTCGCAGCGCTGACGCGTTCCCCGTTTCAACTTCAACCATCTGATTGCCGCTGAACGGGTAAATCTTCCCGGTTTCGGTTCGTCCGACGAAGACGATCGCTTCGTCGACGGTAACGCGCAGGAATGCGCGTTGATTCGCTTCGATATATACTTGGATCGCGCCGTCCATCGGCGCCGGCGTCTCGGTATCGATAGTTTCGGTCTCCTCGTCCGTCTCGTCTCCTTCGAGTTCAAGCTCGGAATCGCCGCTTTCAATCCAGTCCTCATTGATCAAAGCGCCGGCCGGCGCTTCGGCCGCGGTTGGAAGCGCGGTCGGGATTTCAGGCGTGGCCGACGGCGTGACGATTCCCGTTTGAGCGGCGATGACATATTCCTGAACGGCGGTATTTTTCAACGCCGCCTGATTTCGATATGCGGGGATTGTAATCAGGCTGTAAATTGCCAGCGCGATGACACCGATAATGACGGTTACGCCGATGAACAAATCCGGGGTAAAAAAGCGTGAAAGTGCTCCCGCTTTGCGAACCTGTTTTTCCTTTTTCTTTTTTTGAGCGCTGTCGCCGGGAAAATGACGGGCGGCAGTCTGGAGCTGTAAGGCGTTCGCGAATTGAATCATGATATCGTCGCCGTTTAGATTCAGAAAGTTCGCGTAGTTATAAAGGATCCCGCGCGCTTGAACGGAGGATTCTAACTCGCCGAATTTTCCTTCTTCTAAAAGCTGCAGGTATTGCGCACGAACATTTGTAAATTTTTCGGCTTCTTCGAACGGCAATCCCAACAACTCGCGCCGTTCGCGCAGTTGGGCTCCAATGTGGTCGTAGATCGACTGCGCTGGCGATACGACGGCAGCCGCCTGATCCTGCCCCGGATCGGAAACGGGCGGGACGAGTCCGTTTCGGTTTCTGCCCGCGAAGAAGGGGAACGCGGGCTTTTTGGAATCCGAAATGGGCGAATCGGGGGAGACGGACCGCGCGGGCGCCGACATTCCGTCGAACGACGGAGCATCCCAAATAGCGAGTACCTGATTTGGGTCCAGCTTCAGATAGAGCGCTGTCATACGAATGAAACCGCGCCCTTGAACCGCGGACGGCAGAATTTCCGGACGGCCGTTTTCGATCGCCTGGAGATACGTGATCCGAATATGAAGATCTTTCGATATTTTCTCTAACGAAATATTCTGATTTTCACGCGTATCGCGAATGAGTTTTCCTGCGTCTTTATACATACTCAACATTATACAGGGAAATAGCTTGGCTATTTTAGCTTTCGCACAGATTCGGGTTTTAAAAACGACAGGCGCTGATTCAGCGCCCGGTCGTTTGCCTGTTAATTGGATTATTTTCTGGTGAATCGATTATTCTGCGTCGTTCGCTTCGGCGGTCTCAGCGGTTTCGACAACAGCTTCCGCTTCTTCGGCCGTTTCCTGGAAAACGACTTTTTCGCCTTCGCGGTGAACGAGAACGCGAACGGAAGGATTGATATCGGCGGTTAAGCGGACGATAACTGTATGCTCGCCCAGCGTCCGGATCGGAGAAACTTCCAGGTTATGGCGGTCGATTTCGGCGCCGGTCTGACGATTGATCTCGTCGACGATCATCTGCGACGTGATCGAACCGTAAAGCTTTCCGGTTTCGCCGGCTTTCATCGGAAACGCGATTCGCAGCCCGTCGATTTTTTCCGACAAGGTCATCATTTCGCCCTTCATCTGCTCGCGAAGAACGTTGGCGTGAGCGCGGATTTCTTCAGCGTGCTTGACGGCGGCGGAGGTTGACAACGCGGCGAATCCCTGCGGGATCAGGAAGTTGCGGGCGTAGCCGTCGGCAACTTTTTTGATGTCGCCGGCATGACCCAGCTTATAGACATCTTTCAACAACAGAATCTTCATGTTTTCAAGCCCTTTCGGTTAAATAATAAATACTCTGGCGAAGGGTACAACGCCAATATATAATTCTATCAAAAATTCGATTCTCAGGGCGATTTCCGGGTTCAGTCCGTTATTCGGGCTGGGCTTCGGATCGGTGGACATAATTATAATTTATATTGGTTTGGCAGAAGGGATCCGGTGATTCTTAGATAAGTTTATGATAGCTGTTCGAAAGATCGGACGGGATCTGATATAAAAAGCGCATAGGCATGCGAAGGAGCGGAAAGATGAGAGAAGATCAAGCGAACGGACGCAGGGGGATGGAGATGGAGGTAAAAAAGCTATTGCAGGCTGCACGGCAGCAAACGACAGGGCTGAAACGAAAGAAGGTGTGGCTGTTTGGCGCGCTTGCGGCGATCGTGAGAATCACGGCGGCGGGGATGGCGCAGGCCGAAATCCGGGATTCTTACGTGGACGTACAGGTGGGGGACATTATTGAGTTCGGGTCGTACGAGCAGGACAACGATTCTTCGAATGGATCCGAACCGATTAAGTGGCGGGTACTGGAGGTGAGCGACGGGAGCGCGCTGGTGGTCAGCGAGTATGCGCTGGACGTGAAGGTTTATAATGAGGCATATGAATCGGTAACGTGGGAAACGTGTAAGCTGCGGGCGTGGCTGAACGAAGAATTTTACGATACGGCGTTTGGGATGGAGGAAAAGGCGCTGATCGCGATGACAAAGGTTGGGAACGAGGATCATCCGATGTATGGGACGAACGGTGGGAAAGATACGGAGGATTGGGTTTTCCTGCTGAGTATCGGGGAGGCGGAGAGGTATTTTGAAGACGACGAGGATCGGAGGACTTTTCCGACGGAGTATGCGATTGCGCGGGATGCGTATGTGTATAGCGACTTGGGAACCGTGTGGTGGTGGCTTCGTTCGCCGGGTTATCATGGCAGGAGCGCTGCGGAAGTTAGCTCGTTCGGCGCGCTCATCTATAATGGCGCCAGTGTCTATAACTATAAGGACGGCGTCCGTCCCGCTTTAAGAATCGAAATCGTGCCTTAGCCGATCTGCACCGTGGAAGGACGAATGGTTTGCAGATAAAAAAATAAATCTAATTGCTTTGCGCGGGCATCTGCCCTC
>DAOUFC010000069.1:0-9080 GCA_034430295.1 Flexilinea sp. | reverse complement strand
CGCCGTCAAGCGCGCTCAAGATCTGATGCAGCAGCAGTCCCCAGATATCCGGCGAACCGGAAGATACTTTAAACGCGATACCCATTCGCTGTTTTTTCAGACCGATTCCATAGACGCCCGCCGCCCCCGCTTTCGCGACCAGGTTCGCGTCTCCGTTCAGCAGCGTGCAGAACCGTCCGTAACCGCTGATCATGTGCGGGTAGGCGTGCAGCCGCGGAATGAAGCGCGCGGCGGCGTCCGTCAGCGTCTCGTCCTGAATCCGATCCGGCGCCGCCAAATTCTTAAACGCTGCCGCGAACCGGCGGATCGGAAGCGCGAATACCGGAACGCCGCAGCCGTCCACGCCGATCCGGATCTGATCGCGCGCCGTTTCCGAGACGATCGAAACCGCGCGCAGGATTTCACGCTGCGCCGCTGAATCCGCTCTCCAGTAATCGGCGACCGGTCCTCCCAACGCCCGCTGCAGCAGCAGGATCCCGGCGTGTTTTCCGGCGCAGTTATGATTAAATTTTCGCGGCCCGATTCCGGCGATCCGGTTCGCAATCCTGGCCTCCGCGTCGCCCGGTTCCGTCGGCTTCATAATCAGATCGTCCTCACTGAACCCGGCTTTCGCATAAATCGATTCGAGCGCGGCGATGTGATGCGGCTGGGCGGCGTGCGAAGCGGCGAAAATCGCCGATTCCTCCGCGCCGATCCCGTACGCCTCGTCGAGCCGGCGGGCGATAACCGGGAGCGCCTGAATCGGCTTGGCTGACGAACGCATGAAAACCGGCGTATCCGCGTCGCCGACGGAAAAGACAAGCCGGCCGGCTTCATCAACGACCGCGACGTACCCCATATGAACATTATCGAGAACGCCGCCGCGATATTCGTAAAACAGCGGCGCATGACCCAATTTCGGATGATTCATTCGATTGACAACCTCTTTCGCATGGATAATTACGAGATCTTATTCTTTCGGCAACACAAAGATTATTCTATTCCGTCAGAAGTCATAATGACCGCGGCAACCGATAATCAAGACTTTCGTTTCTTCAACGGCATCGACCATGCGCTGCGCTGCGTCGATTCGCCGGCTCCCCAAACCGCTCGCCTTTCCTTCCAACGGTTCCGATTTGCCCCGGTTCCGCGATCTGATTACGTTTTTAATAGCAGCATCCTCCATCATCAACCGGATTCCGTGACGCTCCGCCGCGAACGTACAGCAGCGTCATGACGATCGCGGTCGCAGCCGTCGCGGCCGCGCCGATCCAAAGCGCGCTCGTATAAACCGGGTCGGCGTGATTCGCGACCGTCTTGATCGTCAGATCGGTCGGCGTGACCGGGAACGCGCGAACCGCTTCGAGAACGCGCCAGTTCCGCGCCTCGGTCAACAGCTCCCATCCGGCGCGGCCGAGCAGCAACAGGAACCCGGCGGTCAGCGCAGCGCTCGCCGTTTTTCGCCCCGCAATCCGAGCGCGGATCCCCTCCTCCGAACGCAGCGCTTCAACGACGATGAACAGAAACGGCAGGATCAAAAAGCGCGAGCTGACCCGTTCGCCGGCGAAAAGCGGAAGCGGGAGCGCGCGGAAATAGCCGTAAACATCCGCGACCGAAAGGAACGCGATCGCCGCGCCTGGGAACAGGATCAGCGGGAAACGCTGTTCCCGAACGACCGCGTAAACGCGGGCCACGGCGAAAATCAGCAGCAAAACCGCCGCCGCGGCGCCGATATACAGGTTGTATTCCCACCAGCCTAAATTTCCGCCCGTAGCCGCGCGGTTCAGCGAATCCTGCGGTAAAACGTGCGTCAAGAAAGCGCGGACAAGCTGACGAAGCGAGCGGTAACCGCCGAGGAACTCGTCGTCGAACCCGCCCAGCTGGATCGCCGTCGGCAGAATCCGAACAGCCGACAGCAAAACCGAAAAGAGACCGGCAAAAAAGACCGCTTTCCATTTCGCCCAATCCGGACGCAGCGAGCGAAGATTCCCCGGTTTTTTCCAGAACGTCAGTACCGCAGCACAGAGGAACAGCAGGCACCAGACAAATTGATGGAAGGAACCCTGAAGGAAGATCGCGAACAGCAGCGCCGCCATCTTAACCGGCCAGCGCCACGAAAACGGCTCCGCTTCATACAGCTCATAGACCCACAAAATGAACCAGCTGAAGAGCAGGTTCCCGCCCCAGGTAACATGCCCGACAGCGACATGCGACAGCAGATGACCGTTGAAATTATAGATGAGGAAAAGGAACGCGAACCCGGCCTGCGACAGATCGAATTTACGCGCGATTCGAAGCAACCCGATAAACCCGACCGCGTACAGGATCAGGAAATGCGCCAGAACGAACTGCCCGACGCTGAGCCATTTCAGCAGGATTAGCTGCGGCGTAAAGAAGACGTCCGGAAGCGAAAAATAACGGTCGCTGACGCCACGCAGCGCGCTCGCGTCCGGCATATGCAGCGTGAAAACGTTTTTCATCGCCGCGTCTTTGACAAACGCCAGCCGCGGAGCGTTGACTTCCGCCCAATCGTGAAAATCGAACGGGATATCCCCGCCGTTCAGAAAGTAAAACCACAGCGCGCAGCCGAGGAGGAACCAAGCCGCATAAAGCGCCGCGGGTAAGCGTCGTCGGTCGTCTTTCGTCATACAGAAATTATATCAGTCCCGCAACCGCTATCCCAATCCCGGCTCCGCGCGGGATCTTTACGGTTTCATCGCCGTTCCCGCCCCCGCTTCCGCGGTCTCCGCCACGCCCCATTTCTCCCAGCGGTCATAGCCCGAGCGCGATACGCGGACCGTAAACCGCGGATTAATCAGGTACGTCGCATCGTTATAACTGATCGGAACCAGGATCGCCGCCTCGTTGGTTATAATCGACTCGCTCCGCGCGTAAAGTTCGGCGCGCCGGATCGGGTCGCTTTCCAGCGCCGCTTCGCTGACCAGCGCCGCGTATTCCGAATAAAGCGCATCGGCGTCATCCGAATCGGCGCAGTCAAGCGTCGGCCAGTCGGTCGACGCCTGATAATATCCGCCCGGGCAGAGAAACACGTCGGCCGTAAAATTATTGGCGTCGAAATAATCCTGGATCCAGGCCGTACGGTAAACGTTATGCAGCCCTTCTTTACGAACATCTTTAAAAACGCCCCAATCGCTGTTTTCGAGGACGACGTTTATCCCCAGCTCTTTCCGCCAATATTCGGTTACGACCTCGGCGCGGATTTGATGAAGATCGCCCGCGCTGTAATAATAACTGAGCTTAACCTGATTCGGCGTCAGCCCCTTTTCAGCGCAGTAATCGGCAATCAGCGCGCGCGCCTCGTCGAGATTGGCCCGCGCGCCGTATTCCCCGATCAGCTCCGTCCCGGGCGCGCCGGAAACGCCCGGATGAATCCAGAATCGCGCCGGCGTTCCCGATTTCAGCGCGTGAACGATCGCCGGCCGGTCAACCGCCAGCGCCAAAGCCCGGCGCACACGCGGATCGTCCGTCGGCGGCAGCAGATGGTTAAAGATCATCCCTTCCGTACCGATATTCAACGGTTTCTCGATTATCTGATCCGCGTAGGACGGATCGTCGGCAATTCGGTCAAAATCGGAGAACGGCACGATCGCCGAATCCAACCTTCCGGCTTCATATTCCGCCAGCGCGCTCGTCTCGCTCATCATACGCGTTTCAATCTCGTCAATCGCCGCCGCCGGAACCGCCTCTGACCCCGGCCAAAACGGATTCCGAATCAGCGTCAGCTCGGCGTCATGCGTCCAGCTTTTAAGCGTAAACGGTCCGTAACCCTGGAAAATCCCGGCTTCGGTCCAGCGGTCGCCGTAGCCCTCGCCGCAAGCATCTCCCTCTATCAACCACTTCGGTATAGCGCGAACGACCCATAGGCTCAAAATATTCAGCGCGTAAGGCGACGGCTCGCGTAAGCGAACGACAAGCGTCCGCGAATCCGGCGCTTCGACGCCGACAGACGAAAAATCGCGCGCCGATCCGTCGTTATACGCCGCCGCGCCGGAGATAATCTTATTCAAAAGGAAAGCGTACGCCGAACCGGTTCCCGGGTTTAAAACGCGCTCGACCCCATAGCGAAAATCTTCCGCAGTGATGAAGCGGTCCGTCCCGGCGCAATCGCGAACGATTTCGACCGTTTCCGACTCGGGATCATAACGAACCCAGCGCACATCCGAACGCAGATGAAACGTGATTTCGTCCCGCGACTCGTTGAATTCATAGCGTTCCGCCATCCCGGCTTCCAACGCCAATGTCTCCTCGTTCATCCGCAGCAGCCCGACGGTCATCGACTCAACCAGCTGGATCGAGTACGGATTTTCGGTCAACGCTGGATCGACTCCGGGAATATCGCCGCCTGAAAATGAAGTCCGAAAAACGATCCGAGCGTCCGGCTCTCCCGCCCCGCGCGAAAAAACGATAACGGTCAATCCGATCAACAACAAGAAAAAAATAAAAAGAAAACGACGAAACGGTCGCGTCATGGTCAAAATTCCCGAATCTTAATTTATCGTTAAGCGAGACGCTTAACCGGGGTCCATTTTAGACCGATTGCCGCCAAATTGTCAACCTGCTTCTCAGAAAAGTTGACAATTTAGCATTGAAACGGTATAACAAAATAGGGAAACGACGAAAAAGTCCCTGTTTTAAGAGGCAAAAAATTGAAATTAAGCGAACGAATCCTGACGCTTCTCAGCGAAAATCCCGACGGGTATACGTCCGGGAACGAAATCGCCGAACGGCTGGCGGTCAGCCGCAACGCGGTATGGAAAGCGGTCGAGAAGCTGCGATCGGACGGATATGAAATTGACGCGATCACGAATAAAGGCTACCGCATCCATCACGAACCCGACCGGCTTTCCGCCGGCGCGGTCATGAAACTCTTGCCCCAAACGGAAACGCCCTTCCAGGTCGCTGTCGTGGAATCAATCCCCTCGACCAACGACGCCCTCCGCCTGCGCGCGGAAGATGGCGCGCCGGAAGGGACAATTCTGATCGCCGAGTCGCAGACGAGCGGGCGCGGGCGGCTGAACCGCTCGTTTTACTCGCCGAAGAACAGCGGCGTATACCTGAGCGCGCTGCTGCGCCCGACAATCCCGGCGCAGGAAGCCCTCTCGATTACAACCGCGGCGGCAGTCGCGGCGTCGGAAGCGATTGAAAGCTGCTGCGGCGTGGATACGAAAATAAAATGGGTCAACGATATCTTCGCGAACGGAAAGAAAATCGCCGGGATCCTGACCGAAGCCGCGATCAATCTCGAAAACGGACGCCTCGACTACGCCGTTCTCGGAATCGGGATCAATATCTCCGATCCGGAGAACGGCTGGCCGGCGGAATTAACCGGGATCGCCGGCGGCGCGTTAGGCGGTTATCCGGAGGATCGGCGCGGACTGCGCAGCCTCGTCGCCGGAACATTCCTGAACCTTTTTTGGCATTATTACCGGAATCTCGGCGGGAAATCGTTCCTAAGCGCCTACCGCGCCCGTTCGCTCGTCCTCGGGCGGGAAATTATCGTTGACGACGGCGTCAGCCGCCGTCCGGCGACAGCGCTCGCGATCGACGAAGAATTCCGCCTTATCGTCCGCTTTGACGGCGAATCGCGGGAAACGGCGCTCTCGACCGGCGAAGTTTCGGTTCGGATTGTATAAATAAGAGGATTTTTTTCGCGCCGGGAAAGCGCGAACGCGCGGAAACGAAGGGAGTTATGATTGATGGCATACTGTCAGGAAATCGCCGAACGAATTAAAGGCGGAGAGCGAATCGACGCCGATACGGCGCGGCGCTTATACGACCGGCCGCTGACGGAACTGACCGCCGCGGCGAACGGGCTGCGGAAATATTTCTGTGGTCAGGGGTTCGATATCTGTACGATTATCAACGCGCGCAGCGGAAAATGTTCAGAGAATTGTAAATTCTGCGCACAATCCTCTTTTTATCATACCGGCGCAGAAGAATATCCGATGATGGGGACCGATGAAATTGTCAGGGCCGCCGTGAACGACGCGGCGAAAGGCGTGCTGCGCTTTTCGATCGTAACGTCGGGGCGCAGGCTGCGTCCGGTCGACGTAGAACACGTCTGCGGGACAATTCGCGCGATTCATGCCGAAACCGATATTCAGGTCTGCGCCTCGATCGGGCTCTGTAACAAGGATCAGTTCGAAACGATGAAAGCGGCCGGATTGACGCGCTTCCACTGCAATTTAGAGACATCGCGGCGCTTCTTCCCAGAAATCTGCACAACGCATACCTACGATCAGAAAATTGAATCGCTGAAAGCGGCGCGCGCCGCCGGGTTGAGCCTATGCTGCGGCGGGATTATGGGCCTGGGAGAAACGGTCGAAGACCGGATCGACATGGCGGTCGAGATCCGCGAATTAGGCGTCCGCTCCGTTCCGGTCAATTTCCTGAATCCGATTCCGGGAACGCCGTTCGAGAATAACCGCGCCTTGAGCGATGAGGAACGGCTGCGGATCGTCGCCGTCTATCGCTTTATCAATCCCGAAGCCTCGATCCGTCTGGCCGGCGGGCGCGGCCTGATCGCCGATAAAGGGCGCGCCTGTTTTGAGTCGGGCGCGAACGCCGTTATTTCGGGCGACATGCTGACAACGGCAGGATATACAATCGACAGCGACATGGCGCTCATCCGGGAATTAGGTTACAAAGCGGAGATTTGGAATGGCTAAAGGTATTTTTATTACCGGGACAGGGACGGATATCGGGAAAACTTATGTGACCGGGCTGCTGATTAAAACGCTGCGCCGCGCCGGGTTCAACGCCGGATACTATAAAGCCGCCGCCAGCGGAAACGAACGCCGCCCCGACGGTTCGATCGCTGCCGGCGACGCCGCCGCGGTCTGCCGCTTAAGCGGGCTGAACGACGCGCCCGAAACGCTGATCTCGTATCTGTATGAAGCGGCGTTATCGCCTCATTTAGCCGCCAGGCTCGAAGGGAACCCCGTCACGATCACGCGGATCATGAAAGATTACGCCGCGCTGGCGAATCGCTTCGATTACGTCGCTGCCGAAGGCAGCGGCGGGATCGTCTGCCCCGTGCGTTGGGACGAGGACGAGCGCCTGCTGCTCGAAGACGTGATCCATGCGCTCGCGCTTCCGGCCGTCGTCGTTTCCGACGCCGGACTCGGAACGATCAATCATACCGTGCTGACGGTCGAGTACGCGCGCGCGCGCGATATCCCGATTCGCGGAATCCTGCTGAACCGCTATACAGATTCGGAAATGACGCGCGACAACCGCCATATGATCGAGGCGCTGACAGGCGTCAAAGTCATCGGTATCGTCCGCCCCGGCGCCGATGAGATCGATGCGGAAATCGAAGATTTATTGAACCTGTTTGAAAAATGATCGAAAGCGCCGCTCCGAACGTCTGCATACTAAAATCGGCTTTGAGACCCGTTCAATAATCAAAGAAAACGAAGAAAATCGAAATAGGCAAAAGAGGAGCGAACGGCACGGATTCTCTCTCTTCCCGATAGTAAACGGGAGCGAAAGGTTCGCGGCGCCGATTACGATTATATAAAGGAGAAGGAAAACCATGAACCAACGCACCCGGACACTGATCGAAAAAGATCTGAGCATGATCTGGCACCCCTGCTCGCAGATGAAAGACTACGAACTGTTGAAACCGATCGTCATCGAGCGCGGCTCCGGCGTCCGTCTCTACGACACGGAAGGACGCTCCTACATCGACATCGTCAGCTCCTGGTGGTGCAATCTCCTCGGTCACGCGAACCCCAGGATCAACGCTTCGATCAAAGCCCAGCTCGACCGCCTCGAACACGTTATCTTCGCCAACTTCACTCATGAACCGGTTATCCAACTCTGCGAACAACTTTTGGAAATCCTTCCCAAGGGGCTGAAAAAGTTCAACTTCTCTGATAACGGTTCCGCCGCGGTCGAATGCGCGTTGAAAATGAGTTTTCAATACGCCTACCAAACCGGCCGACCGGAAAGAACGAAATTCATGTGCCTGAGCGACGGTTATCATGGCGAGACGATCGGCGCGCTGTCTGTCGGCGCGCTGGACCTGTACGCGAAAATTTACCGTCCGATGCTGATGAGCACGATTCAAATCGAAGCGCCCGACTGTTACCGCTGCCGTTACGGAAAAACGCGCGATACCTGCGAAACGGAATGTTTCGCCGCGGCGGAAAGCGCCTTCGCCGCTCATGCGCACGAAACCTGCGCGATCATCGTTGAGCCGCTGCTGCAGGGAAGCGCCGGGATGCGCGTTTATCCGGCGCAGTACCTGACCAAATTGCGCGCGCTCTGCGACCGCTGCGGCGTGCTGCTGATTGCGGACGAAATCGCGACCGGCTTCGGCCGGACGGGAAAGATGTTCGCCTTTGATCATGCCGGCGTCAGCCCGGACATCATGTGCCTGTCGAAAGGACTGACCGGCGGGTATATGCCGATGGCGATTACGGTTACGAAAGACGAAATTTACGACGCTTTTTACGCCGACTATAACGAAGGGAAAGCTTTTATGCACAGCCATACCTACAGCGGCAACCCGCTCGGCTGTTCCGCCGCACTCACCGTTCAGGCGATTTTCCGCGACGAACCGATTCTTGAAAACGCCGCTTCGCGAGCAGCTTTCCTGAGCGGACTGATGGACGAAACGTTCGGCGGCCATCCGCATATCGGGGAAATTCGCCGGATCGGGCTGATCCACGCGCTCGAACTCGTTCAGGATCGCGAAACGAAAAAAGGTTTCCCATCGGAAGACCGCGTCGGTTATCAGGTTTATCAAACTGCGCTGAAAAACGGGCTGCTGCTGCGCCCGTTGGGGAACGTCCTCTATTTTAATCCGCCGCTCATCATCAACGAATCCGAATTGACGGAAGCGGTCGAAATCTGCGCACGTTCGATCCGGTCTGTCTTAGGATAAAATTAATCATACGGCGACTCATGGCGATCGTTGCGGATAAACCTTCCTCGACGGCTTCGCCGGACACGCCGGACTGAGATTCCGTTCAAAACGAGAGGACCTTTCCCATGCTGATTTCCGTATCCCCAAACGTTGAAACGTTCCACCTGCGCAACCGCTTTTTCAGTTATGTCATGACCGTCATGGA
>DAOUFC010000068.1:0-8280 GCA_034430295.1 Flexilinea sp. | reverse complement strand
GAAATCGTGCCTTAGCCGATCTGCACCGTGGAAGGACGAATGGTTTGCAGATAAAAAAATAAATCTAATTGCTTTGCGCGGGCATCTGCCCTCCGGCCTCTTCACATCCGGAACGGGCCCTCCCCGCCCGCCTCATCACCGTTTTTGGCTCGCCTATGGAAAAAAACGTCGGATAATCCTATAATAATGAGGAAATTGCGCTTGCGCTGATAGGATGGATGCGAGGAATGGCAACAGTTGATTTCCAGAATATAACGAACGAAATCTTTCAAAAGGTTCAATCTTTTGAACCGTCCTATGAAGTCGCCGATATCGGAATCGTCGTCGAGGTCGGCGAAGGGATCGCCCGTGTTCGCGGTCTTGACAATGTCGGAAGTCAGGAACTGGTGGAGTTTGAAAACGGCGCGATCGGAATCGCGTTTACGCTTGAATTTGATTATGTCGGCGTGATCGTCTTGGGAAATTACCTGACGATTAAGCCCGGCATGGTTGTTAAGCAGCTGAATCGGATCGCGTCGATCCCGGTTGGCCCGCGCTTTTTAGGCCGGGTGATTAATCCGCTCGGCGAACCGATCGACGGGAAGGGATCAATCCAATCGGAGGCGTTTTATCCGATAGAACGCCCTGCGCCTGAGATAAACGACCGTTCCAATGTCGATACGCCGCTGCAAACGGGGATTAAAGCGATCGATGCGATGATCCCGATCGGTCGCGGTCAGCGGGAGCTGATTATCGGCGATCGCCAGACGGGAAAGACGGCGATCGCGATCGATACGATTATCAATCAGCGTGACTCCGGCGTAAAATGTATCTATGTTGCGATCGGACAGAAAAAATCTTCGATCGCGCAGATTATCGCTAAACTGACGGAGCAGAACGCGTTAGCCCACACGATCATGATCGTTGCCGGAGCGGACGACAACGCCGGGACCCAATATATCGCGCCGTATGCCGGCTGCGCGATGAGCGAGTATTTTATGGACCAGGGCGAGGACGTTCTGGTCATATACGACGATCTGACGAAACATGCCTGGGCGTATCGTCAGTTATCGCTGCTGCTGCGGCGTCCGCCGGGACGCGAGGCTTATCCCGGCGACTTGTTTTACCTGCATTCCCGCTTATTGGAGCGATCGTCGAAAATGGCGAAACGATATATTTTCGTTTCGAAGGATTATTCAAGGCCGGAAGCGGAGGTCGTCGATTCGATCGATGGGAAGATTTATTCCGGCCCATTGGCGCTCAAGGAAATTCGAGCCGCTCTCGAATCCCGTCCGGACAGAAACGAGGTCCTGATCCGCCCTTTGGCGCGAACCGGCGGCAGTTCGACCGCATTCCCGATTATCGAGACGCAGTTGGGGGACGTTTCGGCATACGTTCCGACGAACGTCATTTCGATCACCGACGGGCAGATTTATCTTGAATCCGGGCTTTTTAACGCTGGAATACGCCCGGCGATTAACGTCGGCATTTCGGTTTCGCGCGTCGGCGGCTCGGCGCAGAGCCAGGCAATCCGCAAAGTCGCCGGAAGTCTGCGCCTGGATATGGCGGCGTATTACGAAATTTCTTCGTTCTCTCAATATGGTTCGGATATCGATCCTTCGACAAGGACTCAGCTGAAACGCGGGGAGACGCTCCAGGAACTCCTGAAGCAGCCGCAATACGCGCCGTATCATTTGGGCGACGAATTTATGGTCTTATACGCGGGCTTAAAAGGTTATTTGTCTTCCGTTCCAATTCATCGCGTCCGCGAGTGGGAACGGAATTTCCTGGTTTTTATGCATACCGCTTTTACGTCGATTGGAAATCAGATCTCAACCAGCGGACAAATTGACGGCCCTTTGGAAGAACGGCTCAAAACCGCTCTGGCGCAGTTTGAACTGATTTGGAAGTAGCGAATTTTCTATGGCATCACTGACCTCAATTAAGGAGCGGATCGATTCTGTAGAGAGTATCGGACAGCTGACGCGGGCGCTCCAAGCGGTATCTTCCAGCCAGGTCCGGCAGTATCGGCGGCTGGCGGAAGAAACGACTCCCTATATCGAGTTGATTTGGCGCGTTATTGCTGATGTCTATCAGGAAAAAGAATTCAACGAGGCGTTTCCGGCTTTCGGCGAATCGGATCCGGCGCTTCCGGTTCTGATTGTCTTTGTCAGCGCCGACCGCGGATTGGCGGGCGGATATCCGGGGAACGTGTTTCAGGAGCTTCAGCGTCTCGAAGAGCGGATTCCTCAAGCGAAAAAATATATTTCGGTCGGGAAAAAAGGGCGCGAGATGCTGTTGAAGCGGAAGAGAGAGTTGATCGCCGATTTCAGCGATATATCCGGCGCGCAGCGTTTTCGCGAGGTTGAGACGCTGGCTGAGATGATTTCGCGGCGTTTCCAAGCGCGTGAATACGGTCAGGTTTATCTTGTGTATACGGCATATGAGTCGATCGGGCAACTGATGCCGCGGTCGATTCGGCTGCTGCCGCTGACCGACATGCTTAAAGAACGCGAAAACCGGACGGAAATACTTGAATCGCCGCTGCGCGGCGGCTGCGTTTTTGACGGGGATCCACAGGAATTCGTCTTTTCTCTGATGCGGCGATGTATTCGGATGACGATATTTAACGCGTTCGTTTCATCAAAAGCTTCCGAACATACTGCGCGGATGTTGGCGATGAATCAGGCGGCGGAAAATACAAAAAAGCTGACGGATGAACTGATTCTGACGATGAACAACGCGCGCCAGCAGGCGATTACCAACAGTATTTTAGACATCGTGACCGGATCGAACGCGATGGAGCAGGATTGAAAATTTCGCATAGCAGGATAAATCAGTTATGAAAAAAGCGACGGGAAAAATCGTACAAGTCAACGGAAGCGTTATCGACGTTCAATTTCCGACCGACGACATGCCGGGGATTTATGAAGCGTTAGAGATTATTCGAACCGATCAGGATTACCTGATTATCGAAGTGGAAATTTTGATGGATAACGGCGTAGCGCGATGCATCGCGATGGGCGTGACGGACGGGTTACGGCGCGGGATGACGGTTCGTCGAACCGGATATCCGATTATGGTTCCGGTCGGTAACGATTCTCTGGGACGGATCATGAACGTCTTGGGAAAACCGGTGGACGGGAAAGGCCATATCGTTTCAGAGATGTATTATCCGCTTCATCACAGCGGCCCTGATTTTTCGCATCAATCGACGCGCGTCGAAGTTCTCGAAACCGGGATTAAGGCGATCGACCTGATTTCACCGTTTACGAAAGGCGGGAAGACGGGGATTTTCGGCGGCGCGGGCGTCGGGAAAACGGTTATTATTATGGAACTGATCCGTAATATCGCTCAGGTCCATCACGGTCTGTCGGTCTTCGCGGGTGTCGGCGAGCGGACGCGCGAAGGGACGGAGCTGTATCAGGAGATGACCGAGTCCGGCGTATTAAAAGATACGGTCATGGTTTTCGGTCAGATGAACGAGCCGCCGGGCGTTCGGCTGCGTGTGGCGCTGACGGCTTTAGCGAACGCCGAGTTTTTCCGGAACCAGGGCTTGGACGTTTTGCTTTTTATCGATAATATTTTCCGTTTTTCGCTTGCGGGCGCGGAAGTTTCAGCGTTGTTAGGGAATCTTCCCTCCGCGGTCGGGTACCAGCCGACGCTGGCGAACGAGATGGGCGAGCTCCAGGAGCGGATCACGTCGACGAAATTGGGGTCGATTACTTCGATGCAGGCGGTTTACGTTCCGGCTGACGATTATTCCGATCCGGCTCCTGTCACGACGTTTACGCACCTGGACGCCACAATCGCGCTCGAACGATCGATCGCGCAGAAAGGAATTTATCCGGCCGTCGATCCGCTGACGTCGACGTCGCGGATTTTAGATCCGAATATCGTCGGCGAAAAGCATTATCGCGTCGCGCGGGAGGTTCAGCGCGTTCTCCAGCATTACCGCGATCTTCAGGATATTATCGCGATCTTGGGAATCGACGAGATTTCCGAAGCTGACCGGCTGACTGTTAATCGGGCGCGAAAAGTTGAACATTTCTTTTCACAGCCGATGTTCGTTGCGGAGCGGTACACGGGATTTTCGGGGCGCTACCTGACGATTGACGAAACGATCGAAGGTTTCCGGGCGATTTTAGACGGAGAGGTCGACGATTTGCCGGAGCAGGCGTTCCATATGGTCGGGACAATCGACGAGGCGAAAGAAAAAGCCGCGAAGATCCATTCGGAATCTGCGTTATGAGTTTTTCTGTTAGGATTTATTCACGTTATCACGTCGTTTACGAAGGGAACGCCGATTTCGCCGCGATTCCGACGAAATCCGGCGAAGTCGGAATTCTTGAGAATCATGTTCGCATGTATGCAAAGCTCGATAACGGTTTGATCCGGCTGAAGCTGGACGGAGAAGAGCTTGCGTTTACCTGTACGGGCGGAATCCTCGAGACGATCCCAAAGGAAGTTCGGATTCTCGTTGATTCGTCGGAAAACGTTGAGGAAATTGACGAAGCGCGGGCTGCGGAGGCGGTTCGTCGCGCCGAAGAGGCGATGACGCAGGCGCGCGAACATCATGATTCGTCGGAATTCGCGCGGGCTTCCGCGCTGCTTCGAAAGTCCAAATTACGCGTTAGCGCGGCAAAACGGAAAGCGAATTTCCGTATCCGATTTTCGAAAAATGATCCGCTAAAATAAAGCGTTTTCGTTTATGATTATAAGGTATCAAACAGCGATGAAATGAGACATGATCGACAATGGCATTTCTTTCCCGTGAACTTGGAATCGATTTAGGCACGATGAATTTGGTCATCACCGAAGGACGTCAGCTTTTGCTTCAGGAGCCGACGATCGCGGCGATTATTATTGAAGAATTAAAGATGGTCGAATGGGGCCAAGCGGCTAAAGATATGATGGGTCGCGTCCCGGATACGATCGAGGTCGTTCAGCCTTTGCGGAACGGCGTGATCGCGGAATACGAAATTACTGAAAATCTGCTGCGCTTTTCGATTCAGAAGGTTTGCGGGACGATGCTCGTTTTTCGGCCGAGAATTCTGATTACGATTCCCTGCGGGATTACCAGCGTCGAGCGTCGCGCGGTCCACGAGGTTGGGCTGGGTACAAGCAGTCGCGAGGTCTTTCTGATGGAACAGCCGTTGGCGGCGGCGATCGGCGTCGATCTGCCGATCTCGACCCCATCCGGGAACATGATTATTTGTCTGGGGGGCGGGCTGACGCAGGCGGCCGTTTTAGCGATGAACAGCGTAGTGACGTCGGAAACAAGCCAAGTCGCCGGACTGCGCCTCGACGAAGCGATTCAATCGTATGTTCGCAAAAAATACGGAATTATTATCGGCCAGCCGACCGCTGAACAGATCAAGATTCGGATCGGCTCCGCGGTTCAGGTTGAACAGCCGCAATCGATGGAAATTCAGGGCCAGGATCAGGTAAGCGGGCTGCCGAAGCCGGTGCTGTTGACGACGGACGATATTGTCGACGCGCTTCAGGACCCGCTGGAAGATATTGCCGGAACGGCGCGGAAGGTTCTCGAGAAAACGCCGCCGGAGCTGATTTCGGATATTATCGACCGCGGCGTCGCTCTCTGCGGCGGGACGAGCCTTCTGCGCGGAATTGATAAACACCTGACGAAGACGCTCGGGATTCCGGCATATATGGTGGATGAACCGACGATCTGTACCGCGTTGGGCGCATCGAAGGCAATTACGATGCGCGAGGTCTATCGTCGTTCGATTATCCAAGGATAGGATAAAGCTCTTTATATCAATCTTTACGAAAAAGGCGCTTTTATTAAGAGAGCGCCTTTTTCGTAAATTTTTTAAGCAGCGCGTTGCATTATCGTTATGTTTGTTTTACAAAACCCATAATATCAGCAAAGTTGATTTCCGTGCGGCAATGATCTATTCCGTGACTGTCACCTTGGATCCGAAACGCGGAAGTCCGGTTCGCGGATTCTTCCCACAGGCGTAAGCGATCATGAGGAGCTGGAACGTACTCATCATGCCTAACGCGGCTGAAATATCGTCGCCGATCGGGCAGGGGAACGTCAATACACCGGGCAAAGGCTCCTTGCCGGAAGCGTCAAAGGCAATCAGCCCGCAACCGCTTTTTTCTTGGATGTCTAAAAATGAATTGCATAGTTGTCCAAGTTTACCGGCCTGGCGGAATACGACTAAAACGGTCTCAGCGTTCAAAATTTCCATCGGGCCATGGCGAAATGTACCGCTTTCGTTATATAGAACCGGACGGTGCGCTAATTCTTCGCATCCTAAGGCAAATAAACCGGCAACGGAAGAGAATAAGCTTCTGCCTGTCGCGACAATATTCTTTTTATTAAACAGCAGCCAGACGGCATGGTCAAATAATTCTTGATTACTCGGTTCAAAAAGGACGGCGTTTTCTATCGCGTCGTAAGAAGCGGCGCCCAATTCAGCCGAAATATACGCGAAGGCGGCCAATGACAGACTTACGCTGCGTGTACCGGCGTACGCGATTTCCGTCCCCCCGGAACAGATCAGCGCATTTGTCTCGCGCGCGATCGTGCTTTCTGTGCCTAGCGTCACCGAATAAATTATCCGATCGTTAAAGAAAGGGATACATTTCACGGTTTCAACAGATTCGCCGCTTTGGGACGTTAATATTACGATCGACTGATCCGGCGGAAGCGGATCGTAAATGTATTCCGAAGCTGTAATCGCGATTGCGGAATACCCTAGTTTCCGTAGTTGGAAAGCGAAAATTTCATTAACAAAATGGGACGCGCCCATTCCCAACAACAAAACCTTCTTCTCTTTTCGAATTGCGTTTGCGATTTCTCGGATGCGCTCAATTTGCGATGCCTTTGTATCGAAGATATCCGTTTTTAGTTTTTCCAATTCACGGTTGATCGCTTCAACGCCGGCGACATCATTTAATAAAACGGTGTATTTTTTAAGAAAGGGGTGCATCATGAATCTCCTGATAACGAATTTTTGCTAAGAGCGCCGCTCCGAGTGAACCTGAATAAAAATTTCCTTCCGTCAGGATAATTTGTGTTCCGCCAAATACCGGCAACAATTTATCTAATCGCTGCTGTGTTTCCGGAATAAGGTACTTTGCGAACAAATTTTTCATTCCGCCGGCGATAAAAACTTGTTCGCTGTTGAAGATCCCGACAATTGTCGTAATTGAGTTTGTCAATGCGGCAATCAGGTTTTCCCGAAATGTTTTTTTCTCCTCAGTATTATCGGGGTTGTCAAGTACTTTTTCAGGAGTCTGGTTGAAAAGCCGTTGCGCGTCTCGATTGATTGCCGTGCCGGATAAAACGTTTTCCATGCAATTATTTTTCCCGCAATAACATATAACGTCAGAATTAACGCCTGCCGATGTATGTCCGATTTCCGGATGGATCCCGCCTATTGTACGGAATATTTTTTTGTCAATCCTGATAGAGCAGCCGACGCCGGTCCCGAATGTCATTAAAGCTGTATTTTTGGAAACGATTCCCTTATCATACAATGCGATTTCTCCAAGATGCGCCGTATTTGCGTCGTTCTCCAAATAAGCGGGCAGCTGTAGTCGGGATTTAATTTCATCCAAAATATTCATGCCTTCCAAACCGGGTAATGTGTATGGATTGAGAATGAGACCTGAATCTGTGTCGATCGGCCCTGTGCATCCAATCCCGATTGCAGTCAATTGGCATGAATCTTTTGATTCTTTTGTAAGCCGGACGATTGCTTTTGACAATGTATCTACAAAAAAGTCCGGTCCTAAACCTGATGAAGTCGAAAAACTGTCGGTTTGCAAAATTCTTTCTTCTTCATTTATCAACGCCAATTTAACGCCGGTTCCGCCGATATCAACGCCGCAGTAAAAATTCATTCTTTCAATCCTCCGGTTATCAGTCCTTTGATCAATGCGCGTTGGAAGACCATTCCGAGAATAATAGGCGGCGCGGAAGCAAGAACGCCGCCGGCGGCGATCAGCCCGTAATTTGATTGGCGGCCGGACGCCAGGTTAGCGATGACGACAGGCAGCGTCATTGAGTTTTTGCTGTTTGTGAACAGCAGGGCATAAAAATATTCGTCCCAAGCCATGATAACGGCCATCAGTGCAACCGTTCCGAGCGCCGGCAATAATAAAGGCAGAACAATATCTCGAATTCTGTGAAATAATCCCGCTCCGTCAATAATAGCGGCTTCTTCAAGTTCATACGGGATTCCGTCGATACTCTCTTTAATAAGCCACGCGCAGAAAGGCAGAATAATCGTACAGTATACGATTGCCAAGGCAAAAGAATTA
>DAOUFC010000067.1:0-6413 GCA_034430295.1 Flexilinea sp. | reverse complement strand
CGGGTTGAATTTCCGTCCCATCGATCGTATCGTTTCGCTCGCAAAATCAACTTCAAATCAGGACCCGAGCCCTCCGCAACGTAACAAATTGCTATCGATTTCCGATATCGATCTAAACGATCATGCGCTCATTGACTCGCTTTACCAAATCGACCGAACCTTTCCGGCGATTTGGCGTCTTCCCAGGTTTGAATTCGAATTGGCGTTGAACGGCGCGAACCAGCGCTGGCTCGTCCGTCATTCAGAAACAGGAAAGCCTATCGCTTACCTGCTCGCGGCCGAAGAGGATATCTCGATCCATCTCAGCCGGATCGCAGTCCGTCCGGATTTTCGGGATTCCGGCGTAGGCTCCCGCATGGTCGCAGCGCTGATCAAAGCGCACTATCCCGATAAGAGGCTTACCGTGAATACGTATCGAAAGAATTCTGCCGCGATCCGCATGTACGAAAAACTCGGCTTCAGTTTTGAGCCCGAGTTTTGGACATTATATCAAGCCGGCATCTCCTATATAAACCGCAGCGGATTAGCGCTTCCACGCTAATCCGCCCGGCATAAATTAGTCCCGCCTATTAAACCGGACTTTTTTCAGCCTGCCGTTTCAACGATATTAACAACAGGAGCAAACCCGTCCCAAGAAATATATGACCGATACCCGCGATACCGGATATCGCCGCGTCAGATCTTTTCGACAACTCAATCGCCAGAACCTGCGTTACGCCGCGAACAATCATCATGACCGTCGTCAAGATTAATCCGAATGCGTGACAGGTCATGAACCAACGAAAGATTTTCTGATCGGAAAGGTTCCCGCGTTCCGCAAATAAAGCGACAATCAGGTACAACAACATCCCCAAGGTCAACAGGTGGCCGTGAACTTTTCCGAGTGCCGTTTGGCCGGCAAACCCGTTCCATCGAGTAAACTCACGGTAGAATACGCCCGCCGTCAGAGCAGCGATTAAATAGCTCATAGCAATATTTAAATATTTTTTCATTTGATTTCCTTCATCATAGCCTGATATCCGATTATAATTGTCCAAACATAGGCGCATGTCTTCGGAATCATCAACATCCCGATCAAAGGAATTCTATCTGCAAACAACACGACCGGAAGATAAAAAGCAAAGCTCAATACGATCGTCAGCCACATAAAGCGGAACGGATGATCCAGACGTTCTTTCGCGCTTCGATAAAAAAGAACAATAATCAAAACGCCTAAAATTGTGAAAGGAATATTCCGATAAAGGCTCCATGATAACGGCTGATGCGGATTGAGCCACTCATTCTGAGGAAAAACGCAGAGAACCATACGGGCGAGCGCCAGGAACCAAACAAAAAAGGTCGTCTTTTCATTCCCGACAACTTTATAACGATAACGCCAGACATAATACAACAAAATATAGAAAACCGTCATCGTCATCGACGTAATCAGTTTTCCAATCCCCAACGGAGCCGCGTACGAATCCAATCCGGTTGTACAAAGCGCCGCAGATCTGGGGACAAGATGGAACGCGTCTCCAACCCCCAAAACAACCGCCATCACGCCGAACAATAAATGCTGTTTATTTCCGTTGGCCTTGCGGATCATGACGATCCCCAAAGTTATCACCGTTACCAAATAAACAGTATCAAACCCGGTTTCAATAATCGCCTGCATTTTCATCTCCTTTCCTGAACATTGTTCATTTTCACAACTTATTTGAAATTTCTTGAAACCAATCCGCCGTCAATAAATCGTACGGCGAATCACTTCTACTAAAAAATCGACATCCGTATTCTGCCCGAGAGAATAAATCAGAAAAGAAAAAACAAAATCGATAAACATATCAACGCGGAATTCATCCGTAAAAGCCGTCGCAGAAACGCAGAGATCAGACAAAAGGCAATTTTTAAGCCCAATTTTCAAATCGGAAAAACAACTCTCCATCAACGCTCTGGCATTCGGTCTTGCGGCGCCCGTGAATATGATTGAATGTTCCGCAAAAAACCGCGGATACAGGACAGAACCGACTTTTGCGCATTGATAAAGTTTCCTGACGTATTCCGGAAACGGGACGATTTGAAGGCGTTCCAATTGAAATTCGGAAAAAATATCTTTCCATACGCTCTCAACCGTCGCGGTCATCAACTCATCTTTTGAGGAAAAATAATTATATAAAGAACCGAGCGCAACGTCGCAGGCCTCCGCAACTTTGCGCATATTTAAGCCCGAGATTCCATTTTGGGCAACGATTGCCCGACTGGCCCGCAGAATCTCCTCTTTTGTCGTCACGTTGATATTCATAAAAAATCGTCCTTGTCAATATGAACGACGTTCATTTTATATTGAACGCAAAAATATGTCAAGAGCACGTTAGATTTTTCGACCGACGGCAATTCGCCGATGGTAAATAGTTGAAAACTAAGTGCTCTATGGAAATTTTCGACAACCAACGCCAAAATCGGGACGACAGAAATCGCCGAACCGTTAAGAACCGATCCGCTCGCCGTTAATCTCCATCCTCGCGGACGAGGGAAACGACGCCCTATTCAGCGACTTTTGTTTTCAGGACCATGAACCAGTTTTTCACCCCATTAAAACGATCCGCCGTCTCATACATCGGGCCTACGGACACGCCCTGAACGTTTGAACTGACGCCGAAGTTATAAACCGGATTAAAAAGCGGCAATCCCGGCAGCTCCTCCGCAAAAAGAACTTGAAAATTGCGATACAATCGCTTCCGTTCTTCCAATTCGGTTTCAACGCGCGCCGATTCAAGATATTGGCTGATGATCTTATTGTTCCACTGCGTATAATTCTGTCCGCTCGAAATTTGCGTCTGGTCCCAGAACGGGTACGGATCCGGATCCGGTAAATCCGATAAATTCAGGTCAATCAACGCCGCCTCGTAACGTCGGTCCTGGAGTCGAACGTTGACCAGCTCGTCATACGGGACAGATTCCAGATTAACGAGAACGTTAATATCCGCCCAGTTCTTCTGAATCGCTTCGGCGATTAACCGATGACGATCGTCGTCCGGATACAGCATGGTGAAATTCAGCGTCCGCCCTTCCTTGGAACGGACCAGGTCCTGTTCGTTCGCGATAACATAACCGGCGCCTTTCAAAATTTCCACCGCTTTATACTGATCAAATTCGGTTTTCGGAATTTCCGGATAATACGCCCAATTTCCCGCCAGAATCGGACCGTGCGCTTTAATCGCCTGACCTTTGAGGAGATCGTTGATGATCCGGTCGCGGTTCAATCCGGTATACAGACCCTGACGAACCTTCTGGTCGCGGAAAAATTCGACGTCGTTATTATCCAAATTGAAAAAAACCATCGATAAAATCGGCAGCCGCGCCGTATACAAATTCAAATTCTGCTCAATCAGCGCCGATTGCAGCGTTTCTTCCGAGATTAAACTGACGCCGTCAACCAGTCCCATTTGATAAGCCTGAAATGCCAACACGGAATCGTTATAGAAGACAAAATGAATTTCCTCAAGATACGGCGGTTCGCTGTAATAAATCGGATTCCGTTTCAGATTGACGCCGGTAATATGACCGCCGTCCAAGACAAGTTTATCCATCAGGAACGGACCGGAACCCAAAGGCTGGATATTCATCTTCGAATCAACCATCTCGGCGAACGTCATGTTGTTCCAGATATGGCGCGGGAGAATCCCGACAGCTAAATAATCGAGAAACGGCGCGAATGCCGCCGACAGCTCGAACTGAACCGTCTTACTGTCAATCGTGCGTATTTGAATACTGTTCCAGAATTCGACGAGATCGTCGGGGATATAACCCGTCCCGTTTTTCATCATCTCGAACGTGAACACGACATCGTCCGCAATGACCGGCTGTCCGTCATGCCATTTCGCGTCCTGATGAATCGCGAAATTATACAGCGTTCCGTCGTATGAAATCGCCCAATTACTGGCGAGATCGCCAACAGGAAGACCTTGCGCGTCAAACTTGATCAGCCCGCTGTAGATCAAACTTGAAATATCGCGGTCGGCGTCGTTATAGTAGGATAAAAGCGGATTCAGGCGCTGGACGTTTCCGACCAGGCCCTCCGTATAAATACCGCCGATCGTCGGCTCGGATTCGAACGTGCTGATCGGAGACGTATTCGAGTCGCTTAGAAGAAGAATCCCGACTACGAGTCCGGTCAGAAAGATAATTACCAACTGCCATCGTATCTTTTTCATAAGTCTATTTTATCGGTAACCGAGTAAAAATCAATCTTTTTCGGTTCGATTCCCTACCGGAACGATCGATTTCATTTCATGAACCTTGCTGCGACGGGAATCGGGTAAGATTAACCCGTCGTCATGACGAACAAAGGAGCGAAAATGGACCTTCAATCGAGCGTACCGACCGAGCGGATCGTCGCCTGGCGCCGACATATTCATCAAAACCCGGAGCTGTCGCATCAGGAGAACCAAACTGCAGCCTATATACTTGAACAATTAGCGCAAATCGGCGTCGATCGAATCGACCGTCCGACAGCGACATCCTTGATCGCGACGATTCACGGCGCCGGACCCGGAAAGACCGCCTTATTCCGAGCCGATATCGACGCGCTCCCAATCGAAGAAGAAACCGGACTGCCGTTCCGCTCCTCCGTTCCGGGGGTCATGCATGCCTGCGGGCACGACGGACACGCGGCAATGCTGCTCGGAACCGCCGATATGTTATGCCGCCTTCGCGATCGCTTCCGCGGTACGGCGAAGCTCCTGTTTCAGCACGCGGAAGAAGTCGTTCCGTCCGGAGCGAGCCAGATTATCGAAACCGGCGCGCTGGAGGGCGTCGACGCCTGCTTCGGAATGCACCTGTTCCCGAACGAAATTCCCGGCGCGATCGGAATCGTTCCGTCCGGCCCGGCCTCCTCGAATTCAGACTTATTCAATGTAAAAATCTACGGAAAAGGAACGCATGGATCCATGCCGCATCAAGGCGTCGATCCGATCCTCGTTGCGTCCGAAATAATCCTCGCGCTGAATACGATCGTTTCGCGGAATATTTCTCCGAGAGAGACCGCGGTCGTCTCAATCGGCGCGATTCATGCAGGCTCCGCCAACAACATCATCCCTGATTTGGCCGAAATCCGCGGAAATACCCGCTCAATGAATCCGGAAACGCGAATGGCGATCAAGAATCGAATTGAATCGATTATACGCTCGGTCTGCGACGCAAACGACGCAAAATACGAGCTGGATTTTCGTTTCGGCGTCGAAAGTATTCAAAATGACGCCGAATTAGCGGCGTTAGCCGGCGACGCATGCAGAAAAGTTTTAGGAGAAGAAATGGTATACGACGCGGCGCCGATGTTGGCGAGCGAGGATTTCGCGTTTTACAGCCGAATCGTCCCGACCTGCTTTATCTTTTTAGGCGCGGGGAACGAGATCGGCGGCCGCGCCTACGCGAATCATCATCCCAAGTTCGATATCCGCGAAGAAGCGCTTCCGCTCGGCTCTCTGGCGCAGGTTCAGATTATTCTCGATTTTCTGAAATAGAGCTTTTTCGATTTTGATTTTCACGCTTCCGTAAAGAAAAGTATAGAAATCGGAGCCTTATACTTTGTCGAAAGAATTGATAGCCGGAGATAATCCTGATTATGAAAAGAACCCTTGCGCTCATTCTGGCAGTAACCTTCGGCATTTGGGCATGCGTGGCAAGCAAAGCCGAAGCCGGAACTGATTATCCGGAAATCAGGCGACAGTTAGCGGAAGACGTTAAGAAATTACGGATCCCCGGCATGGCGGTTGTCGCAGTCGATTCGGAAAAAATCCTGTTTGCTGAAACGTTCGGAAATTGCGAAAGTATCGATACGCCTTTTATCATCGGGTCGATCAGTAAATCATTCACGGCCCTATCGATCATGAAGCTCGCGGAAGAAGGAAAAATTAACCTGGACGCGCCGATCGCGGATTATCTCGACGCAGCTTTATATTTGAAAAAACCTTCAGACGGGGAAAAGATTACCGTAAAACAATTATTGAACCATACAAGCGGTTTAGGCGCATATCAGAGATTCGGCGACGCAAAGATAACCGAAACGTATGGAAAATATCAATACGCAAATATTAACTATGGAATTCTCGGAAAGATCATCGAAACCGTCAGCGGAGAAAGTTACGCCGATTTTTTGGATCGGAATATCTTCAAACCGCTCCGGATGGATCATTCCGCCGCAACGTTGGAAAAAAGCAAAGAAAACGGACTAATCGAAGGATACAGAAATTACTTCGGGATCCCTGTCCCCGGAGAGCCGGACTACCCGGACGAAAATTCCTGGTCGACTGTTCCCGCCGGGTATATCAGCGCAAGCGCCACGGATATGGGAAAATATATGCAATTGTATCTCAACCGCGGCATGCGGATTATCAGTCAAAGCAGTATCGACGCCATGTTTTACGATAGTGTTC
>DAOUFC010000066.1:0-3368 GCA_034430295.1 Flexilinea sp. | reverse complement strand
TCAAAATAAACAATAATTTAGCTGCCTTCTCAGCGTCAAAAATAGTTCAGCCTGAAAGGCCGTTACCCGTTCGCTTGTTTCCGTTTTCCAACGAATACCCAGGCTCGCGACATCGTAAAATTAAAGAAAAACAGGCAAATTTCGACAATCATCTTAATAAACAGCACCGGCAGCCGGACATGGGCGCGGATAAACTCGATCGTAAAGAAGGCGACGGTGGTCGAAAAAAGGGTCAGGAAGCTATAACGGACAACCGTCGGCCAAAGCGTTCCCGCCTGATCCTGGTAGACAAAACGCCGGAGCATCATGAAATTAAAAATTGTCGAACAGACGCGCCCGATAATCAGCGCCGGCAGCGGCGTCCCTCCGAGAATTAAAACCAGACTGAAGACGGCGTAATCCAGGAGAACCGAAGAAAACGAAGCCGTCGAGTAGCGGACGAGGCGGTTCAAGTAATACCAGATCAACGCGATCAGGCTGAATTTCTGCGAGCGGTACGTCCCTATCCAGCCGACGCGCCGCGATCGCAGTTGGGCTGGTATCTGAGCCAGTCTACAGCCGAGCAGCCACCGCAGCGGGAAAGATCGGGCGGGATCAGACTCATTTTTTAAGCGTCCGGCCGCCGAAGCCGGTATATACCAAACCGAAGCCAACGGCAGGGACGATTTTTCAATCAGGAGGGTAAGATACCCCTGGATTACGGAATGATCGCGCGGCAGCGGACAACGGATATCCAAGGCCAAGATTCGATCCGGGTTTTCAGCGATATCGTTACGGATATCAGCGAAATCAGCAGGATTTAAGTCGGGGTGGTCAATAACGATAAGAATATCGTGCCCGCTCTCCGCGCGAATCGTTTCCGCGCAACGGCGCGTGTATTCTTCGGTTAACTCTTCGTTTGCCGCTGAATTACGCTCAACTGTCCGGATCGATTGGAACGCGCCTTCTTGCAGGAGGGACTGAAAAACACGGTCGGCTTCTTCCGCGCCGGATCGAAAACGAACGAGAACCGGATTCCGTTTCATATCGAAATTGTAATCGAAGGGCATCTTCCCGCATTCATTCCGCGAATAGTTCATACAAACCGGCGCCGTTTCCCGACGCAGATTGGGCCGCTCTCGATCAAGAGGTCATACAATTCATATCCCAAACCTGTAATAACCCTCGCGGGAACTTTATAATTTTCGAGGGAAAGTGAAAAAGATGATTGAACGATTCGGGGCTGACGGAGACGTTAAGAAATGGCTGTTGATGGGCTGTTTTTCGTTTTTCGCCGGACTAATTGATTCGGTCGCGGGCGGCGGCGGGCTTATCCAGCTGCCGGCGTTGATGGCTTTTTTCCCCAATCTGCCGGTTGTTTTCCTGCTCGGGACGAATAAACTGGCTTCAAGCTGCGGGACGGCGTTAGCGACAGTCCGTTTTTCGCGCGAAGTTGAAATCCGTTGGCGATCCGTCCTGCCGATGGCGTCGGCCGCGCTGATCGCCGCGATTTTCGGCGCGTTGATCGCGGTAAACGTCCCGAACGAGTGGCTGCGTCCGTTCGTCGTCTCCCTGCTGAGCGTCGTTTTGGTTTATACGCTGCTGAACCGATCGCTCGGCGAGAAGGAGCGGAAATCGCCCGCGACGCCCGCGGCTGAGCGGCTGCTCGGATTGACGGCCGCGCTGGGAATCGGGCTGTACGACGGTTTCTTCGGTCCCGGCACGGGAAATTTCCTGATTCTTGCGATGATATTTATTTTTGGAATCGACTTTGTTCATGCCAGCGCGTCCAGCAAGGTCGTCAACCTGGCGACGAATATTGGCGCGTTGATCCTTTTCTTCTGCGCCGGAACGATCAACGTTCCGCTGGGGCTGACGATGGCGCTGTTTAATATGGCCGGCGCGTTCTTCGGCGTGAAATTAGCGGTCCTGAAAGGATCAAAATTTATCCGCGTTTTATTTATGGCGACGATGCTTGGGCTTCTATCCAAGCAGGCTATCGATTTATTTCAAACTTAAAGGATCAATCATGAGCTTTCAAAATCCGATTGTTTTACCTGACTATAAGCTGAGCAACTTGGGAATCATCTCGTCAATCGTTAAGTATTACGGAGCGAGGATTCCGACAAAATCAATCGAACAGATCGACCGGGAACTCGACCGAAAACGTTCGCGGAATATCGTCCTGTTTATCATGGACGGGATGGGATCGCGCGTTCTGGAGAAAAACCTTCCCGCGGACAGTTGGCTGCTAAAGCAAAAAAAGCAGGACCTGAGCGCGGTCTTCCCTTGTACGACGACAGCTGTCATCACGTCGTTTTTCAGTGGGCTGGAGCCGATTTCCCATGCCTGGCTCGGTTGGACGCTGTATTTCGCCGATTGGGATCAGTGTATCGACGTTTTCCCGTTCCGCGATTCGTTCAGCGGCGAAAAACTCGATTACGCGACGCGAAATATTCTCCGTTTCATGGAAACGCCGCGTATTTTCGATCAAATCGACACGGCGACCGATCGAAGCGTCTCGATCGACGTATTAATGACCGGCACGGCGCGTCCGCGCATCCGCGAATTGATCGGAGAGCGCTACACGACTTGCGAAACGTTAGATGAACTCGTCGGTTCGGTCGGCGAAAAATGTGCCGAGCCGGGCGATCATTTTGTTATCGGCTATTGGAAAGAACCCGACAGCCTGATCCATCCGTACGGAACGGCATCGCCGGAAACGCGTTCTTTCCTGACGGAAGCCGACGCTTTATTCGAACGGACGCTCCCTAAGCTGCCCGACGCGACGACGCTCATGACCGCCGACCACGGATTGACAGACATGAAGCAGCATCTGCATATCGATCAGATGCCGGAATTGACCGAATTGATGCGCAATTATCCGGGCGGCGACCCGCGCGCGAAGGCTTTTTACGTTAAGCCGGGGAAGGAAGATCTTTTCGCGAGCCGCTTTGAAGCGCGGATCCCAAAAACGGAGTATATCCTCGTTCAAAGCGACGAGGCGATCGCGAACGGACTTTTCGGATTAACCGAGATTCATCCGCGTTCAAAAGGATTTCTTGGCGATTTTGTCGCGCTCGGCGTCGGCCGTTCCGATCTCCTTTATTCGATTCCGGGCGGAAAAGCCGCGCCGGAATTCATCGGTCACCACGCCGGGCTGACCGCCGAGGAAATGCTCGTCCCGTTGATAATCGCGGATTGAGTCTAAGCGATTGGAAATTAAGAAAGAGACTGTCCCAAAAGTCGGGAATTCAAAATTTTCCTGAGAATATCGTCAAAGTATTTTTTCTAATTCAGAGCGGGGGAAACTGCCGCCTTTGCGGATGGCCCGAAAATGTAGAGGCGGATGGTATGGAGGAGGGGATTTGCGGCCGCAAATCCCCTCC
>DAOUFC010000065.1:0-13573 GCA_034430295.1 Flexilinea sp. | reverse complement strand
AATTGAAAGGCAGAAAATTTGAAAAAACGCTGTTGGGAAATAAATTTTGCAATTCTGTATAGCGGTCAATTTGTCTCCCTATTAACCAGCGCGATCTTGCAGCTGGTCTTAATTTGGCACATGTCCGCAACGACGAAATCCGCGTTTATTTTATCGGCAGCGTCATTCGTCGGATTTCTCCCCGGAGCAATTTTAGGTGTCTTCGCTGGAACAATCGTCGACCGAGTCGATCGAAAAATCGCGATGATTGCGGCCGATTTATTTATTTCATTCGTTAGTTTTGCGCTTGTGATTGCCGTTCGGAATGGCGGAATCCAACTATGGTTGGTTTTCGTCGTCCTCGCCGCCCGAAGCGTCGGAACGGCTTTCCATACGCCAGCGATCAACGCAGCGGTTCCTTTGATTGTACCGAAAGAGCATCTGACAAAATGCGCCGGGTATACACATTCAATCCAAACCGTCAGCGTTTTACTTGGAACTGCCCTTGCTGGAGCGCTATACGCGCGGCTCCCGATTTCAGCCTTTGTTGCGTTCGACGCTGCAGGCGCGCTCATAGCCTGTTTCGCAACCGCCTTCGTTCATATTCCCAATACCGCAAAAGACGGGAACACCTCCTCAAAAACAAATCGCGACATGATCCATGAAATAAAAGACGGAATCCGAATCATTCGGCAGCAAAAAGGTATATCAGCTGTCATATCATTCTACGCCGTATTCATGATTCTCCTTTCGCCAATCGCAACCCTATATCCGCTCATGTCGCTTAACTACTTCAATGTCTCGACCCTACGTGCGTCCGCGGCGGAAATCTCTTATTTCATCGGCATGTTAACAGGCGGAGTAATCCTCGGTATTACCGGCGGATTCAAACGCAAAAGATTCGGAATCCCATTTTCAATCGCGCTGATCGGAATTCCAACGCTTCTGTCCGGGTTGCTTCCGCCATCAGGATTCTGGTTCTTTGTTGCGTATTGCTTCGCGATGGGTTTTTCCGCGCCGATCTACCAAGCGCCAGTGACAGCCTTGCTTCAAGAGCGTATCAAGCCGGATTATCTTGGGCGCGCCTTCGGACTTTTCGGAAGCGTCGCGTCATTCGCACTGCCGATCGGATTAATTTTTTCTGGGCTTTTCGCCGATCGAACCGGTATTCCGCTTTGGTTTGCGATTACAGGCATTTTATGCCTGGCTCTTTCTGCTCTGATGTTCGTCTATCCAACGATTCGAACCATTGACGATAATGAGAAAACGAAATTGCCGACGTAAAACCCAAGCAGCTTGGGCAGATGAAAAATAAAAAGGCTTGGCAAACTTAACGCCCAAGCCTTTTCTAAAATGTTAGTCCGTTTCAGCGTTGAATCAACGGTACAAGCGCGTCGAACGCCGCCTCCAGCTCTTCCGGCTTTAATCCGCAGAACGGGATCCGCAGGAAGCGCTCGCCCAAACTCGGATCCAGATAAAATCCGCGCCCATCGCTGATATTCAGCCCCGCCGCTTTCGCCGCCGGTATAAGCGTTTCCATCCGGTTCCCTTCCGGAAGCGTCACGCCGATAAAGAAACCGCCTTCCGGCCGGGGATACGCCGCGCAGCTCAATCGCTCGTCCAAAAGTTCGAGCGTTCGCACCAGACGCGGGCGATATAGATCCTTCAATTTACGCAAATTCGGTTCAAAATACCCGTCTTTGAAAAACCGGTAAGCGGCCGCCTGAGTTACCGAAGCCGGTCCGATATAAGAGTTTCCGATGAAAGCCTTGATCCGACTCAGGATCGCCGCGCTTCCGATCAGGTATCCGACGCGGAAGCCGGGCGCCATCGTTTTAGAAAACGACGAAGCGCGCAGAACCCGTTCAGGATTGACAAAATCGGAAAGCGGCGGAAGATCTTCGCCGAAATGGCGAAGGCTGCGATAAGGCGAATCTTCGAGAATATTGACGTTATATTTCTCCGCTAAAGCGCCGATCGCTTCCCGTTTCTCAACACTGAGCGTTGAACCGGTCGGATTCTGGAAATCAGGAATACAGTAAAAATATTTCGGTTGATGCGCCTTCATCGCGTCTTCCAACGCGTTTAGATTAACGCCGTCATCTTCGAGAGCAACCTCGACCGGAACCACTCCGCGTCGTTTTAAAAGGAGGTTCGTCCGATCATACGACGGCCCTTCGACGATGACTTTATCGCCGGATTCCAATTCAGTCATGGTCAGAAAATAAAAAAGTTCCAACGAACCGTTCCCGACCAGGACCTGATCCGTCTTTACGCCATATTGATCAGCTAATAATTCGATCAGCGGAGCATAGCCCGGCGTCGCGTTATAGGCGCAGGCACGCCGGCCGTCTTCCTGCATAGCTTTCGCGAAACAAGCCGCGAAATCATCCAGCGCATAAGATTCCGGCGCAGGTACGCCGCGAGTCAGGTTAATCATGGTAAATACCTCCGAATATTTTCTCGCTCAAATGTAGGTACCGAATGGTCTAATTTTACATGGTTCTGATTACAGTATCATTAAATCAACCGCCAATATGACGGCTTGACAACCGCATACAGTCGACATGTCCGTCGTATCCGAACCACGGGACCGGCTGTCACGACATCTCGCATATTCCGATAGGTCGCGATCATAATTCTTGGTACAATACCGTATAAACGTATCCAATTCAAAAAAATAACCGTATGCGATTTTTGGAGGGTCAGTGAAATTACTTGAAGATCGGATCAGGAAAGACGGCACTGTCCGGAACTGCAATATTTTAAAAGTAGACAGTTTTTTGAACCATCAGCTTGACGTAACATTATTGGACGAACTTGGGAAAGAATTTCACCGTCTTTTTAAAGACGAAGGAGTCACGAAAATCTTAACGATCGAATCCTCCGGTATCGCGATCGCTATGTCGGCGGCGCGCGAGTTTCGAATTCCGGCCGTTTTCGCGAAAAAAAATAGAACAAAAAATATCGAGGGCGAAGTTTATTCCGCTGCGGTCGAATCGTTTACGTCCGGGATCACGTACACCGTCATTATTTCAAAAAAATTTTTAAACGCGGACGACCGCGTCCTGATTATCGATGATTTCTTAGCCCAAGGCCAAGCTCTGAAAGGTCTTGTCGGTATAGTCGAAGCCGCCGGAGCGACGGTTGTCGGCTGTGGGATCGCGATCGAAAAAGGATTTCAAGACGGCGGGAAAACACTCCGTGATCAGGGCTACCGCGTCGAATCCTTAGCAATTGTCGAATCGATGGATCCCGAGAACGGAATCGTCTTCCGAAATTGATCCCTGCGAATAGTCCGATAACATATCGCGATACGCTTATGAACACGCGGCCTATTATCATCCTAAATTACGGCGAGCGAACGCCCGATTCACTGGCGCGACAGATCCGTGATTTTTCGGTATTCTCGGAAATTTTACCGATTGATTTTGCCGCCGAAAAAATCAGGAAAATCGATCCGATCGGGATTATTCTTTCAGGAAGCGAGATTTTTATTCCGCAAAAGAACGCCCCCCTTCCGGACCGGGATATCTATAAACTGGGGATCCCAATCCTTGCCGTCGAAAACGGCGCGCTGATTATGGCGCACCAATTGGAGGGGGAAATAAAATTTTCCGAAAGAACAAAACCCGGTCGAGATGAAGTCCGAATCACCCCCGATTGCCCGCTCTTCTTAAATCTCGAACCAATTCAGGAAGTTTATTTCGACAGCAGCGTTCAAATCGAAAATATTCCTAATGGATTTAAGAATATCGCCTTTTCAAATTCACGCGAACACGTTGCGTTTGCGGATGAACCCAATCGGCTATACGCAGCTCGATTTTCACTGGATCCGGCGAAAACCAACCCGGGAAAGCGCATCTTAGATCGGTTCTTGTTCCAAATCTGCGGCGCGGACGGATCGTTTACGCTTGATAACTACCTGAAAAATCAAATTAAAACGATCAAGAAAGCGGTTGGGAAAGAAAAGATCATTTTAGGACTTTCCGGCGGTGTTAACAGCGCCGTCGTCGCGGCCATTCTTTCCGCAGCAGTTCCGAAGCAGTTGACTTGCGTTCTCGTCGATCATGGACTGATGCGAAAAAATGAGGCTGATGAAATCGAGAGAGCCTTCCGTGGGAAATCGCTGAATATTATTCGCGTTGACGCCAGCGCAAGGTTCTATAAAAAATTATCCGACATCGGAGACCCGGGAAAAAAGCGGAAAATCATCGAAGAACAATTTTATAAAGTCTTCGCGAAACAAGCGGAGCGCATCGGCGGTGTAAAAATATTGGCATTAGGGACAATTTATCCTGATCTGATTGCGGACGGGATCAATAAAGTCAGCCCGCCCCAGCCGCAGCATACGGTCCGAGAGCTTCCAAAGGACGCCGGTTTCAAAGAACTTGTTGAACCGCTCCGCTTTCTCTTCAAGGACGAAGTCCGGAAATCAGGCCGTATGCTCGGCCTTCCGGAAGAAATTATCAGCCGTCCATCGTTCCCCGCGACCGGATTAGCGTTGCGCGTCTTCGGCGGTATTACCCGTGAAAAAATCGAAGCGCTGCGCGACGCCGACGCAATTCTGACGCGGGAACTCTCCAAAGTCGCCCCGTTTCCTAATCGTGTCAGCGCCATTCTGACCGATTTGCAGGCAATCGATCCGGAAACTTCCGATAACGGGAAATTCGCGCTTGTCCTCCGGTCCTACCCGGCAGAAGGTTGTACGCACGATACCGGCGAGCCGGTTCAACTCCCGCCCGAAACCTGCCGGCGGATCGCGCGCAGAATTTTTCAGGAAACGGACGCTGTGAAACGCGTCGTTTTAGACGTGAAAGACGACTCTCAAAGCTTCAGATCCGATTTTCAAGACAATTAAATAAAAAAGTGGCGAGGGTGGGGGTCGAACCCACGACAAAGGGCTTATGAGTCCCCTGCTCTACCACTGAGCTACCTCGCCGTTGACCTGCAAAATAATACTATATCCGCAGCCTTTTGTCAAATTCAAGCGTGAAATCAGGACATTCTCATATTCGATTTACCCGTCAATTTCCCTGCCCATCAGATACCCATCAAGCGTCGTTCCGTTCTGTAATCGGATCGCGTTCGGCCGTCTCTCGGTCATACGAAACCCCATCTTTTCACACAAATATCTTGCTCGATCATTACCCTCAATATATTCCTGTTCGATTCAGCGATGCAGATCAACTCCTGTATCATTCGTGATCCGATCCCCTGATTCCAATATTTTTTTAGGACGGCAGGACCGATTGCAGCCCGATGTTTTATTTTCAATCTCCGAGAAACGCTAACGTTGCATGTTCCGACAATTTTCTCGTCAACCAGACAGACGATCATTGCACTGGCGTCAGATTGGTTCATGCGGTCAATAAAGTTTTTCTCATCTTTGAACGTAATCTGACGGCATCCCTCAGGCGATCTCACGAGAAAATCCGTCTCTTCGGCCGATACAGCTAAAAATTCCCAATATATCCGGAATATCCTCATCTTTCGGGCTGCGAAAAAACGCCCGCCGCCCATCTTTCATATCAAACCAAAAATCATTAACGATCATGTCCGCTCCGCATCAGAGTTCTGAAATCTAACCCGATAATTCCTGTTCCTTCGTCAAATACGCATGAATAGAAGCTGCAAATTAAGTATAACTAAATTTCTATAAGAGCGGATTTTCAACGATATGATAAACTTTCGGTTAAATTTCCGGAATATCTGATTGAAAATGGATAACGGGAAAAGAGCTGCCTGTTCCGGGAGACCCCATTTTGGACTCATACCCGGAACAGCAGTCATCGAAGTAAGATTCTAAGCTTTGCTTTTCTTCAGCGTTCGGAGATAGTCGATAAACACGGCCATTAAGATAAC
Organism: Flexilinea sp.; assembly: GCA_034430295.1. Lineage (GTDB taxonomy): Bacteria > Chloroflexota > Anaerolineae > Anaerolineales > Anaerolineaceae > Flexilinea. The sequence continues at coordinate 7,729 of DAOUFC010000065.1, read as the reverse complement.
CACACCCTTGACAACAGTCTGCCAGAATGAATTAACATTCATCAGATTCAGCCCGTTGCTCAGAATGCCAATGATTAGCGCGCCGATTAACGTTCCGCCCAGCTTCCCCGAACCTCCAGCCATAGAAGTACCGCCAACAACTACAGCTGCAATCGCATCCATCTCTGCCCCTTCGCCAGCCGTAGGCTGCCCGGAGTACATACGAGAAGCTAGAATAACGCCCGCAATACCAGCCATAATCCCAGAATAGGTATAAACCAGGAACTTGACTCTTGCCACGTTGATACCTGAGAAACGTGCCGCCAGCGGGTTGCCGCCTACAGCGTATATGTGTCTGCCGATCTTCGTCTTGTTCATAATCAGTGCGGACAAGATAAAGAAAAGCGCCATGATGATGACAGGGACCGGAATCTTAGCAAAGTAACCTGCGCCCAACCACTGCCATTCTTTGGACACGACGCGAACAGGCGAACCGCCCGTATATACCCCGGCCAAACCTCTAGCAATATTCATGGTCGCCAGCGTGACAATAAAAGGCGGAATCGTCGTTCTGGATATGATGAAACCGTTGAACAGCCCGAAGACGAGTCCCAGCCCGATGCCGATCATAAAGGACACCGGGATGCCCATGTTATAGCGGGATACACAGCCGGCCGCGATAACGCCGGAAATAGCAATCACGGAACCCACGGACAGGTTGATGCCGCCCAGAATGATGACCATGGTCATTCCGCAGGCCAGGAGCATATTGGTAGAAATCTGCCGCAAAACATTAAAAACATTCTTGACTGTAGGAAATGACGATCTTGTTTCAGGGAAGAAAGAGAGAAAAATGCAGAGTAATATCAGCGCTACGATAATACCCAAGTTTTCCTTTAAGAAACCGGAACCCAATGCCAGGCTGTTTCTTTTATCCGTATTCACTTTATTCATATCATCCTCCAAAGGCTAAATAGCAGCAAGGTGCATTATCATCTCTTGCGATACCTCATCATGATTGAGGCAGCCCGTCACTTTTCCATCGGCCATCACATACACTCTGTCACTCATATTGATAATTTCCGGCAGCTCGGAAGATATCATGATGATGGACACACCTGATTTAAGCAGTTCATTCATAATAGAATAGATTTCAGATTTAGCGCCGACGTCAATCCCTCGGGTCGGTTCGTCGAGTATCAATATCAGCGGTTCCGTCGCCAGCCATCTGCCGATCATCACTTTCTGCTGGTTGCCTCCTGACAAATTGCTTATCTTCTGCAATTGAGAAGGCGTCTTAGTAGACATCAGGTCAATATATTTCTGTGTAATATCCGTCTCTTTTTTCGTATTCACGCTTAAATTTTGGATGAAACTCTGAAGGACTTCGATCGTGGTATTGTACCTTACGTTTTGATCCGGATATAAACCCTGTTCTTTCCGGCTTTCCGGGACCAGAGCGAGACCATATTTCATAGCGTCATTCGGATTTTGAATCTGAACCTTTTCGCCATTGATATAGATCTCTCCCTTAACCTCTCCGCCGAGTCCGAAAATAGCCTGCATTGTCTCAGACCTGCCGGCGCCTACCAACCCTGCAAAACCGACGATCTCACCTTTTCGAACATTAAAGCTCACGTTCTTGATCCGCTTTCCATCCGAAAGCCCTTCCACGCGAAGAATCTCCTCTCCCTTTTCGAGGTAATCCCGTACGTAGTAGTTGGTCAGCGTCCGTCCGACCATCATGGCAATCAATTCCTCCTTGCCGGTCTCGGCGACCACCTTCGTCCCAACATTTTCCCCGTCACGCATTACCGTCACACGGTCGCATATCTCTTCAAGTTCGCTCATCTTGTGAGAAATGTAGACGATTCCGACGCCCTTACTGGTCAGATCGCGAATAATGTGAAAAAGATTATTCACTTCCTTCTCACTAATCGAGGAGGTAGGTTCATCCATAACTAAGATTCTTGAATGGGCGGATACCGCTTTTGTAATCTCCACCATCTGCTGTTTAGCGATAGGCAGATCTTTCACCAAAGTCTTCGCATCTATGTCCATCCCCAGTTCGTCCAGAATCTTCTGCGCGTTCTTTTCCATCCTGGGCGTATCCGCAAATATGCCCCGTCCTTCTTCCCTGCCTAAATAAATGTTCTCCGCAACGCTCATGTAAGGGACCAGCACGAGCTCCTGATGGATGATCGCGATCCCATTCGCGCTCGCATCTTGAACCGAATCAATCTCCACCGGCTTTTCATCGATCTCGATACTTCCTCCATCCGCCTTGTAGATCCCCCCCAATACCTTGATCAGCGTCGACTTACCCGCGCCATTTTCGCCCAGCAGCGCATGAACCTCTCCTGCCCTGAGCTCAAAATCTACGTTCGTCAGCGCTTTCACGCCCGGAAAACTTTTATTGATATTTTTCATTCTTAGAAAACAACGCTCTTCCAAAATATCACCTGCCTTCCATCTATATTCACGGTCTAAACTCGCTTGAACCGCTCGGGCAGCCGCCATCGAGCTGGCTCAAGTTTCATATTCCTTTAAATCTTTGTGCTTATGTACCCGTTTCTGCGGCAATTTTCTTGGCGAATCTCTTTTTATATCGGAACACTTTTTGTCGACTGACAAAAGGACACCCTCTTCACCTATGCGAGGTGAAGAAGGCATCTGAAAAAATTTCTACGTCATCTTACAAATCGGCAGCCGAGGTTGAATTACTGCCAGCCGTCCGTTCCAAACTGAGCGACGTTTTCCGTCGTAATCAGGAACGTTTCAACCGGATACCGCTCCTCTAACGTTTCACCATTGACATAGGCATACATCAGGTTCACAGCCTTTTCAGCGATCGACACGGGTGACTGCGCGCCGGTTCCTTCGATCAGGGACTCGCCGGAAGCCAGTTCCGCCTTTATATCCGGAGACCCGTCAATACCATAAATATAGCACTCGCCCTTTTTAATACCGGCCGCGTTCGCTGCTGCAAGAGCGCCCAATGCCGTCGGGTCATTACCGCCGAAGATGGCGACAACGTCGCCATGCGCCTGCAGGAGGTCTTCAGCAATTCCCATGGCAACTTGCAGATTGCCTTTCGCGTCCTGCTGCGCAACCACTTCGAAACCATGGCCTTCGATCGCGTCCAGGAAACCATTCGTTCGGTCGACCACAGACTGCATGGTAGGAGAATCCAAAACGATAATCTTACCGCCGCTGGGAATCTTCTTTACCAGGTCTTCGCCCACAACTTTGCCGGCGTTGTAGTTATCCGAACCCGTATACGTCACCAGATAGGACATATCGCTAACTTCTGTATCGAAGCCTACGATCGGGACCCCCGCTTCTTTGACCTGATCCAGCGCGGGAATGATACCCTCGGCATCGACAGGGTTCATAAAGAGGCCGTCCAAGTTCTGAGAAAGCATATCCTCAACCTGTGAGATCTGTTTAGTAACGTCATTACCGGGATCCGTAACCACAAATTCATCACCTTTGGCCTCAACCATTTCCTTCATCTTGTCGTGAATGGTGACGAAGAACGGGTTGGTTCCATCCATGCAGGTGTAACCAAATTTATAATGTTTCCCTTCTTCTTCAGCGTTTTTCTCAGAAGTCATAGCCTCGCCATCTTCCGCTTTAGGCGCGTCTGAAGGCGAAGCGGAGCCGGTGCATCCGACCAACAAACTAACAATTGCAAGCACAAACAAGAATAGCGTTAACTTTCTTTTCATAAACAGTCTCCTTTGATAAATGCATAATACTTATACTTAATATATTGTATAAAACTCTCGCCGACTTTTTGTAACTTTCACGTGTGACGAATATCATAATTTTTCGTCCGCAGCGCAAACCCGTGTTTTGGGAGTCAGCGCCATAAAGTTTCGGAGTGAAAATCACAAAAACGTAAATATTCCTGTGTATAGAGGTGAATCCAGCGACAAATCAAGTTGGAACTTGTTGCTACTGCAGCCTTTCGCAAGGATTACAAAGGAATGAAAAAAACGCGGCTGCGATATATCCTTGCTGGAATCCATGATCAGGTATCTTTTGGAAGAAAAGAAGTTACCGGAAAGATTCGCGCCATGCGTTATCCCGGAACTATGCTTGGTCTTCAGGAATGCCATATTCTTCCGGATTGGCTTCTGAATCTACATAGTAAATAAATCGCGACTAATACTAATTACATTGCAAACCGGTATGCATTCCGATTTACTCGGATAAAAATGGGCGGAACACTAAAAGCGAAATCACCCCTGCATCTCAAAAATCGAACAGAACTTTCCGATCCCGATGACAACATGATCCAACAGCTGAATCTCCAAAATCTTACCGGCTTCCCTGACGTTCCGCGTCACGGCAAAATCGGCGCCGCTCGGCGTCGGGTCGCCGCTCGGATGATTATGAACCAGGATAATCGAAGTCGCTTTGCGGCTGACCGCGCCTTGGAACACCTCCGCCGTCCGTATCATCGACGCGTTCACAGCGCCTTTATACAGCTGATCGATCGCAATCACCTGATTTTTCGTATCCAGGTTCAAGACCCAAAGCTGCTCATGATCCAGAGCGCTCATCCGCGCGGAAACCAGATCGTAAACGTCCCGCGCCGATTGAATCCGACGATTATTTCTTCCTTCCCGTTCATAACTTATCCTACGCCCGAGTTCAATCGCCGCGATCAGCTCGGCCGCTTTAGCGTCGCCGATCCCTTTAACTTCCTTGAGCTGGTCAAACGTAACGCGATCGAAATTAGCGATCCCCCCGAAACGATTTATCATCATCTGAGCGAATTCCAAGACGCCCGTCCCGCGCACGCCCGTTTTTAGGAGAATCGCCAACAGTTCGTAATTATTCAAAGAATTGACGCCGCCTTGGATCAATCGCTCCCGCGGCCGATCGGCCGACGACATTTCCTTAATCCGGAAAGTTTGATTCTGACGGCTCTTTATATTTTCAGATTCGATCATACGGACACCTGTCAATCGGGTCAATTTTCTCTATAGATTATACCTATCGGCGTCGAAATTCGTGAACCGACTTCGCGGCCGTGCGCCGGTCACGGAAAAAAATTCCATGCTATAATTCACACGTTAAATAAATTTTCGGAAGGAAAAGCTTGGACGCGAAACAGCTATCTAATATCTCAGTTATCGCCATCTCGATTCTTGCCGCTTTTCTTGTCGCACTATGGATCGGGATCGTCTTTTGGGTATTACGCGATATCCGCTCTCGCTCCCGCGATCCGTTCGTCGTCATTTTAGCCGGACTCGTTGCGCTCGTTCTTCCGATCTTCGGCGTCGTTATTTATCGGATTCTCCGCCCAACGCAGACGATTGAAGAAAAATATCTCAGCGCGCTGGAGGAAGAAACGCTGATTCAAGAAATCGAACGGCGTCCGAAATGCCCCGGCTGCGGGAGGGAAGTTCAAGCCGATTGGATTTTATGCCCCGCCTGCCATACGAAAATAATGAAAAAGTGCGTTAAATGCGGGGGTATTCTTGAACTGCCATGGATGCTTTGTCCGTATTGCGGAAGTCCGCAGCAAAAGACATCGTCTCCAGACACGATTCGATAAACGACCGAAATGGAAGCAATGAGGAATAAACATGAAAATTTACGCTATGATTAATCAAAAAGGCGGCGTCGGAAAGACGACGACCGCAGTCAGTTTAGGGTCGGCCTTATCCGAACAAGGACAGCGCGTCCTCGTCGTCGACATGGATCCGCAGGCTAACGCGACCGCCTCGCTCGGAATCGACAAGAATACAATCAAAAACGGATCTTACCAAGTCCTGATCGGCGCGATTACGGTCGCCCCGAATATTATCCATAACGAAGAATTTAAACTCTCGATCCTTCCGGCGTCGCCCGATCTATCCGGCGCAGAAATTGAGCTCAGCGATTTTGACAACCGCGAATCAATTCTGAAGAATGCGCTTGCCCCTGTTCAGGAAAATTACGATTACATTTTGATCGATTGCCCTCCGTCGCTGAGTCTCCTGACGATCAACGCGCTCGTCGCTTCGAAAGACGGCGTAATCATTCCGGTTCAATGCGAATACCTGGCGCTTGAAGGGCTGACCCAGCTTCATTCAACAATTTCCAAGGTTCAACGATCGTTCCCGTTCGTTCAGGTCCGCGGCGTACTGCTGACTATGTTTGACGGCCGGACGCGGCTTGCGATCGACGTTGTCAACGAAGTTCGCCAGTTCTACCCCGACAAAGTATTCAATACGATCATCCCGCGATCGATTCGGCTCGCCGAGGCGCCGTCTTTTGGCCAACCCATTAATTTCTACTCGAAAGACAGCAACGCGAGTAAATCTTACGAAGCTCTGGCAAAAGAAATTATTAAGCAGGATAAGGAATAATCAACCAATTCTCAGAAACGGAGGCAATGAACCATGAGCGCTCAACGAAAAGTAGGACTAGGCCGTGGAATAAGCGCGTTAATTCCGACGCCGGACATAGAACCTAAAATTGCTTCCGACGAAGCGGTTCTTTCCGTTTCCATCTCCGATATCCGCCCCAATCCGCGCCAGCCGCGCTGCGAATTCAGGGAAGAAGACCTGAACGAACTGACTGATTCGATTCTGGCGCACGGAATCATTCAGCCGTTAATTCTGACGATCGACGACGAGACGAAAAAATATTTCCTGATTGCCGGAGAACGCCGTTTGCGCGCCGCCGAACGCGCCGGGCTGCAGATGGTACCCGCGATCGTTCGAACCGCCTCGGACCAGGAACGGCTTGAATTGGCGCTGATCGAAAACGTTCAACGGGCAGATCTTTCGCCGCTCGAAACCGCGGAAGCATACAGAAGCCTCGAAGAAAATTTCAGCCTGACGCACGAAGAGATCGCCAAGCGCGTCGGGAAAAACCGCTCGTCCGTGACGAATACGCTGCGGCTGCTGAAACTTCCTGAACTCGTCCTGAAAGCGCTTAGATCCGGCGCGATCAGTGAAGGGCATGCGCGCGCCTTATTAGGTTCCGCGACCGAACAGGCGCAATTAACCGCGCTCCAGGCGATCCTGACCCAAAACCTGAACGTCCGCCAGACGGAAGCGTTGGTTCGAAAATTAAATGGCGAAAAAGAAGACAGCGAAGCTGCGAAAAAAAACAACCGGATTACGCCGGAAATTAAGGCCATTGAAGAAACCCTCATGCAATCCGTCGGAACCCGCGTTACGCTTCACCCAGGAAAAAACGGCGGCACGATTCATATCCACTATTATTCGAACGACGAATTGAACGATTTGATCGATCGGTTTTCAAATTTTCGTTAATCGATCAACAGCCTTGTGACAGATCGTCTTTGTTTGATCCCGATTACGCCGGAAGATTATAATCCGGCGAATTTTTTATATCATGCGGTCTGGACGCATTTTCATCCGGGCTGGCTCCGTCCCGGCGATTACGTATCTGAATGCCGCTGTTTTCGGATTCTTGACCGCGATGAGCCTGCCCGGGAAATATTTTCGTTCGGACTCAAGGAAATTTCGGCGCATGACGGATGGCTTGAATTCGCCGCCGTCTATGATGCGACGTTAGATTCAGCTCCGCTCACGCGCTTAATTCGAGATACCGCGGGGAATCTAGGAATCAGGCGCTGTTATTTCCTGCCGACTGAAAAAAATCCGCTCGTCACTGATCTGATCGCCGGGTTGAATTTCCGTCCCATCGATCGTATCGTTTCGCTCGCAAAATCAACTTCAAATCAGGACCCGAGCCCTCCGCAACGTAACAAATTGCT
>DAOUFC010000064.1:0-55230 GCA_034430295.1 Flexilinea sp. | reverse complement strand
AAACGGCGGAACATTCCTCATCGATTGGGGCGACGGTTCGCAGGAAAAAATCAGCCTGACCGCCGACGACGGGAATCCGGAGCCGGTCCGCGTTGCCCATACCTATTTTGATCAGACGCTCTTTTTTGAACGGCTCGATTTTGCGATCAACCTGATCTCGATCGTCGTATTAACCTGGTTCGTATTGAGCGGTTATCTAGCGTATATCGTCAGCCGCGTCTCACGCCGAAGCGCGTCATTCCGAAGCGTATTTATCCTGCTGACGCTCGCCGTGATCGCCCTGCGCCTTTTTAACATCTTCAACTTACCGCTCGACTGGGACGAAGGAACATACGCGCGTGCCGCAATGCGATACGCCGATAAGGTTCTGGCGTTAGAAGTCGCCGAGATTCCGGCGATCGAGTATAACCATGAACACCCCGCGCTGACAAAGCTAATTTTCGCCGCGCCGATTATCGTCGACGGCCGCGACGCGTTCGCGCGGATCGGGCTTCCCCAACGGCCTTCGGCATCGCTCGGACGCGAAGACCACGCAATCTTCACGTCCCGCTTTATCAGCGCATTCTTCAATCTCCTGGCGACGCAGGCGTTGATCTACCTGATTCACCCATTAGCAGCGTTCTTCTTCATGATCCATTCGCTTATGTCAGAGATGGGATCGACGGCGCGGCTCGAAGCGATCCCGGCGCTTTTTTCCTTCCTGAGCGTTTATTTCGCCTGGCAAACGCTAAAAAAAATAAACGCCAACGAAAAACTCCGCGACAACGATTTAGACTTAAAAAGTTGGCTTTTTTCGGCGCTTTGTCTCGGCGTAACTGCGGCGTCGAAAATTATCTACTGCGTTGTCGCGTTCGCGATCGTTCCAATTCTGATCCTGACGCTGATCCGCGTTCCGCGCTACCGCTCCTTGCTCCTGCGGTACGCCGCGCTGTACGCGCTGGTCTCGTTGGCGTCTTTTTTTATCTTCAACCCTTCGCTCTGGTATGACCCAATCGGACGTCTGACCGATATGTTCTATTTTCATCGCAACTACCAATCGGATCATTTCGACGTTCACCCCGCTTACCAACCGCTAATCTGGATTTCCCGTTCGGTCCTGACGGCGAAACCCGGGACAAACCTGCTCAGCCCGGTCCAACGGGATCCGTTCGGGATAATTTTCGCGGCGGACGAGCTGATCTTCCTGTTGGCGCTGGTCGGAATTCCGCGGCTTTTCAAGCGGGCGCCGATTTATATCATTTGGCTCCTGGTCGGAACCGCGTTCATGTTCCTGTGGGGAACGAAATGGAGCCATTACGCCTGTATCGTCACCATTCCGCTCTGCATCTCCGCCATGTTCGGGACATACGCGGCGGCGCAAAAAATCTTCAAATATAACGCAGAATCCGGAAATGAACCTTATTAAAATTCGGCGGCGATCGTCGTCAAAGAAACCGTAGAAAGAAGGACATCAAATCATGACAATATCTCCAATCAACAAGGAAACCGCGCTCGCTTATCACCACCTCAATGGCGTACCGGGAAAATTATCCGTAACTCCGACGAAACCGCTCGATACATTCGTCGACCTCAGCTTAGCTTATTCTCCCGGCGTCGCTTACCCGGTTCTTGAAATCGAGAAAAATCCGGCTGACGCATATCTATATACGAATAAAGGGAATCTCGTCGCCGTAATCTCGAACGGAACCGCTATTCTTGGACTCGGGAACCGCGGTTCGTTAGCCTCGAAGCCGGTCATGGAAGGCAAAGGCGTCCTTTTTAAGAAATTCGCCGGCGTCGACGTTTTCGATATCGAGGTCGATACGACCGATCCGCAACGCTTCATCGATACAGTCGCGGCTATCGGAAACACGTTCGGCGGTATCAACCTTGAGGATATCAAAGCGCCGGAATGTTTCGCGATCGAAAAAACGCTCCAGCAGATGCTCGAAATTCCGGTTTTCCATGACGATCAGCACGGAACGGCAATTATCCTGGCCGCCGGGCTGATCAACGCGGTCGAATTAATCGGGAAAAAACTCGCCGACCTGAAGATCGTCATGAACGGCGCCGGCGCGGCCGGTATTTCCTGCGCCCGTCATCTGATCCGAATCGGTTGCGATCCGGCGAAAATCTTCCTCTGCGATTCGACCGGCCTGATTTATAAAGGCCGAAGCGAAAAAATGGCGCCGGAAAAGTATGAATTCGCGAACGGAGACGGCCCGGCGAAATTAGCTGATGTCCTCGTTGACGCCGACGTATTTATCGGTCTTTCGATTGCCGATGTCTTAACCGAAGCGATGATAAAAACGATGGCGCCAAAGCCTTGTATCTTCGCGTTGGCGAATCCGAATCCGGAAATCAAGGTCGAACTCGCGCAATCAGCGCGTCCCGACGCAATCATCGCGACCGGACGTTCCGACTACGCGAATCAGATCAACAACGTTCTCGGTTTCCCATACATCTTCCGCGGCGCGCTCGACGTCCGGGCAAAATGCATCAATGAGGAAATGAAGCTGGCAGCTTCGTACGCCTTAGCGGAATTAACGAAATTCCCGGTTCCGGAATCCGTCCTGAAATCGTATAACCTAAAAAGCCTCGAGTTCGGATCGGATTATATCGTCCCGAAAGCCTTCGATTCCCGCGCGAAGTGGATGGTTTCGTCGGCAGTCGCGAAAGCTGCGATCGAAAGCGGCGTTGCGCAAAACCCGATCGATATCCCCGCCTACCAGCTTCGACTCGGAAAAGAAGCGTAGAGCAGCTTTTTTTCAGATAAAAATCCAATATGGTTCGGATCGTTTCCGAGCACATCGGTTAGAAAAATTTAACTTTGAAATTAAAGAACCGCAAAAATCGCGGTTCTTTAATTTTCTCCCGCCCCGTGCGCAAATTATCCGCAAAAAAACCGAGAAATCTTTCCTCCAGCTTCCTGAAATCATTATCAGAAGCGCATCAGCGTATTGTCGGCCCGATGGAAAACGTCCCGCCGGCGTTGTATAATTCCAAAATAAGGGGAAAAAGATGCCGAACTTCAGGGAAACCGAAAAAAATCTTTACCAACAACCAACCGCACCGGGTCGGCAACGGATTCTACGTCAAGACATATTTCCCGGATCCGGCAGAAGGGCTTTCTTTAGACCGAATGTCGCCTTCTTTTGTTTCACTCGACTATAACGTCCCGCGCCGATTTATAAGGAACAAACGGAAAAGTCGGCATCGGTCCGCATCCTCACCGCGGATTCGAAACGGTCACGTTCGCATTCGAAGGAAAAATATCTCACGGCGACAATAAGGGTCACGCCGGCGTCATCGAACCCGGCGATATCCAATGGATGACAGCCGCGCGCGGCACTCTCGACAAAGAATATCACGAAGCCGAATCCGCACGGCGGAACCGCGCTGCACATGATCTGACTTTGGGTTAACCTGCCGGCCGCGCTTAAAATAGCGGCGCCGAATTATCAAGCGATCAAAGCAGACCGGATGGGAAAAGTTCGGCCTGACGACGGCGGCTGCGAGATTACGGTTTACGCCGGCGACGCCTTCCGAACGAAAGGGCCGGCAGCTACGTTTTCCCCGATAAACATTTATAAAGTCAAGCCGGAAAGCGGGAAAACGCTGACGATTCAAGAACCGTCCGGCCATAATACCGGGCTGCTGGTACTTTAATGCGAGCTGATCGTCAACGGACTAAATACGCTCCAAAAGACCGATTTCGTCCTATTCAAAAATGACGGGGGAACCGTTCGAACTGCGCGGGATCGCCGAGAGTTCCGAGGTTTCCGTCCTTAGCGAAGAGCCTTTAAACGAACCGATCGCCGCGACGGGGCCGTTCGTCATGAACAGTTACGAAGAAATTCCTCAGTCAACGCCGATTTCCAAAACGTCGTTTTCGGCCGCTCCGATTTCTAATCCAGCGACAGGAATAACGCCGCTCGAACGCTTTGGCGGTTTTCGCGTTCAAGCAATGATACAATAACTACGATTGTCAGCAAACGAACCGCGAAAGAATAAAGGAAATGAACCGCAACAAAAAAACCGATATGACTGACATGAGAAGACAGATTGAGAACGCGCAGCGGCGTGAAATCCTGATACCGTTCGTCCTGATCGCCGTATCGTTCGGATTATTTTTTGCCGCGACCGTCTGGCTTGGATTCGCCGACCCGGCCTCGTTGAGCCGGCTCAGCGACAGCGTCGCAACGCTTTTTATTATCCTGACGACGGTCGCGCTGCTGGCCGGGTTCGTCCTCAACACGCTGATCATCACCCAAATCGACAAACTGCGCCGGACGCTGCCGCTGAAACTAAACGCCGCCAACGATAAAATCCGCGATACGGAAACGATCATCCTCGACGCATTAAACAATCTTACCGCGCCTCTGATCGGACTGATCGCGAATTTCAACGCCGTCATCCGGATCTTCAATCGCACGCGGACACGCTCAGCCAGCAAGGATGACCCATTTTCGGAGAGTTGACAACATGCAAGACCAAAATTGGAAGAAAAAAACACTGTTCTACGGCGGATTGATCGGCTTGATTACCGGTCTCGCCTCCGCGTTTTTCCGAATCAAGCGCGCTGAAAAAGCGCATAAAACGATCAGTTTCAGTTCGAAAGATACGCTTCGCCTCGGCTCGTCCATCTTCGACCTGATCAACCGTCTTTTCTAACCGCTATGAAAATCGCGCCGTTCCTGCCGGTCATACTGGTCGGAAGTTTGCGCCAGGATTATATTATCACGCCGCAGGGATCCGCTCTCGAAGGGAACCCCGGAGGTCATCTTTATTACGCGGCAGTCGGACTGCAATTCAAAGAAAAGCAGTTCGGCCTCATTTCGCGGATCAGCTCAAGCTATCCGGGCGAAATTCTCGAGAAGTTCCGGTCGATCGGCATCGATACGCGCGGGATTAAAAGGGTTCAGGAAGCAATCGATCACCGTTTCTTTATTCATTACGATGCCAACAACGAAAAAGACTTCGCCCATCCATTAGCGCATTTCGCCGCCGAACGGCTGCCGTTACCGAAAGAGCTCCTCGGTTATATATACAAATCGCCGCCCTTCCGTCAACTTGACCAACGCGGACCCGAAACGATCGTATATCGCGATATTCCGGAAGATTACCTTGACGGAACGTTTATTCATTTCTGCCCGCACGACTTTCTGACCCATACGCTTATACCGCAAAATTTCCGCAATCAAGGGATCAAGCGCATCATGCTGCGCGCAAATCCTGATTACATGATTCCCCAGTTCCTACCGAAAATGTCCTCGCTTTTAATCGGACTGCACGTTTTTTTTTGCGACGAAAGCGACCTGGCATCGCTGTTTGCGAATTCTTCCGTTACGCGCTTCGAAGACCGGCTGCGAACGCTCTGCGAAACCGGCGCAGAGGCGATTCTCGCCTTCAGAAAAGACGAGGTTTATCTATACGATTCGCGGCGCGACGAATCGCTTCGCCTAAAATTCAGCTCCGCGCGGAGCTGGAACCGTACCGGGCTTAAAGACGCTTTTACGGGCGGATTTATCGGCGTTTTCGCGCAAACCTACCAGTTCCCGGCGGCGCTCGCCGGCGGCGCGGCGGCGGCATCCTTTGTCGCTGAATCGTTCGATCCGGCGTATGCGCTTGAAACAATACCGACATTATTCGAAGCGCGTTTAAAATACATGACGGATCAGGTAGAGAAAATCCAACCGGTTAAAGAATCACGACGTTGGCGCCAAAACAAGTAACCGGTGTCTAAAACAAATATACTCGGCACACAATCCGCTGGAATCGATTAAAATTTAAATCACTCAAATATAAAACTTTTTTAAAGACCGAAACGTATATAGATGAGTGGAGAAAGAACAAATCGCAAGGGGAGAATTAAGCCATGAAAAGAATTGCCAAACTGTTTTCAGGAATCGTTATCGGATCCGTCGCCGGAATCGCCGCTATATTTATTTTCTCGCCGAAAAAACGAACCGAATGGTTTGACGAAATTCAGGACCGAACGCAGGACATTCTCTCAGAATTCAACAAAGCCGCTGAAGAATACAAAAACGAGATGAAGAACGAACTCGAAGAGCGGCGGAACGGCTAACCGTCAGTCGCGGAACGCAATATCAACGGCGAAATTTCCCGCTACCCGGGAAACCCGACTCATCGCCGTTAAAGCGAAAATACAATCCGAACCCCAATCGGACGCAAAATCACAGACAAATTGAAAAGGAGCGCCGGCAGCGACCAAATCTGCCGAATAGACCGCATCCTTTTTATTTTCCGAAAGCGTCCGCCGGACAACGCCGAACGGCAGCGGGGTTCGGTTTTTCATAATTCTGAACCCGTCGCTTATCCAGCCCGACCCTCCCTCTTCAGCAGAATCAAAAAAATCGATCGCCTCAATCCGAATATCGTCCAACATCACGCCGTCGCCGCTCACAGCCTGATCCGTTACAGTCTCAAACTTCAGCGCGATCCGTTCCCCGGCGAAGGCGCTAAGATCGACCGAAATCTCGCGCCAGCCGCCGCTCCGCCCGGTCAATCCGTTACCTAAATTAAAGCCGGAACGGTTTTCAGAACTCCCGCCCGCAAGCGGAAGCGTTTCCCAATTTACGCCGCCGTCACGCGAAGCCGACAGGTAAAAATAATCAAACGCATCTTCGAGATCATAGACGATCGAAAAATCAAGTCGGATCGGCTTCCCCGAATCGGGAAGCGAAAAGGCACGCGTTAACGCAGCTGTACTGTTGTTTTCCGCACCGGACCAGAACACCGCATTTTCATTCTCAACAGTCCGATCCGGGAACGCGACGATCGGCGCTTCCGGTTCAAACCTCACGGTAATCAACGCCGATCCGGCGGGACAGTCGAGGTCGTAATAAACGGCGCCATACGGTTCGGTTGAACCCGAAATACGCCCCGTTTCGCAAGGGAGCGGTTTAACCATCTCCGCCAAGCTTACGGCCGGAACTCGGGGGAAGGAACGGTAACCGACTTCCTTCCGTTCCCGACGCGCCAAAGCCAAATTAGCCTGGAGCCATCCCAAATAAAGCTCGTCAGCAGAAAACCGGACCCCTTCCCGCGTCAGCGCTTCATCCAACCCGTCAAATCCGTTCGCCCGCGCTTCTCCCCAAGGGAGAAGGAATCCGAGTCCGAGGCGATCGACGACATACTTCGTAAACAGGTATGTTGCGCCATAGCTGGGAAGCGCCGACGGCTCAGTCCGCCAGACCGTCAACGACGTATCCGGATTACGGAAAAACGCCGCTTCGTAGGCATCGCTGAACCGTTCGCCGGCCAGCTCCTCCGCAAAACCGGAAAAACCCTCATCGAACGGCGAACCTTCGTTCGCGTCATGATGAAAATGGATCATGTGCTGAAACTCATGAGCCAACGTATTCACGATTCGCTCTCCGCCGAAACGCAGCAGCGAATCGCTCAGCAAAATCAATTCCATCCCGTTCGAATACGCAACCTGATCGGGAGGGAAAGAATCGCGCGAGGAAAAATAACCTAAAATACCGATCCCGATTTTATCGGTAACCAGCGCATGAATCCGCGTATCCCCGTCAACGCCGGGCGACGTTTCCCATCCGAAAACTTCATGCATTAACGGATAAACGCGCCGGTCAAAATCGCTCAGTCCCGCCATAACCGATTCCGAAATTGGCTCCGAAACGTCGCGGTCCGCCCAAAGCGCCAAATGATCCCCGAGCCAAAACAGCCGAGCTTCAACGCTGATCGTTTCGGAGGTGCTCGATCGGATAACGTAAAACGAACGCGAATCGCCGACCTCAAAAAACGGCGCGTCCATTTCGGAAGCGGATTCCGCGATCGCCCGCGGGACAGTACACGCCGGGAAAATCAGAACCGCGCCGAGACATAGGAACATCAGCAGCGCTCGAGGGACAGCAACTTTCACCATCTATACTTCCACAGCGCCGGAATCATCCGACCCAAGCCACGCCGCCGCGCTCAGCCCGACGCCAATCCAAAGATAAGGCAGCGCGAACGTATCGACGCTGAATCCCTCGACGATAAACGCGGTGAGGCTGAAAATTGCCATCGAACCGACCGCGCGCTGAAACGCTGAATTCCGCGCCGTGAGCTGCCAGGCCTGAGCGAATGAAACGGCGATCCAACTCATGAATAACGAAAAACCAACCGCGCCCGTCTCGGCTAAGACACGAATCCAAAAGCTCTTGATATTTAATAGCGTTTCCGAACGAAAAATCAAGTCGCGAACCTCAACCAGGCGCAGCGCGGCTGGAGATAACGCATCAGGAAGATAAAAACCGGATTGACCAAGTCCGACCCCGAAAAGCGGCGCATCGCAAAAAACGCGCCAACCGGCATCCCAATAAACAAATCGGGAAGCAAGACTCAGCTTCTCCGCAACGTAAAAAACCGGATCGGCGCGTCCGCTGAGCTGCAAGCTGAATAAATCCCGCATCCGGTAATCCAACTTCGTCAGCGTCCAAAGAAGCGCAAACGCCAGAAACGGAAGCGACAGCAGCGCCAGCCAGATTCGGCTGAACCGCTTCCGTTTCGTCAGCCTCCGAACAAAGACCAACGCCAGAACCAACGCGAACGCCAACAGCCCAACCCGCGACAACGTCAAATATAAGACAAGCGTCCCCAGCGCGAGCAGGACCGTCTCAACCGTTAATCGGCCTTTGCGCCGCTCATGCGCCGTCGTATCGCGCGTTACCGCCGCTAACCACCATGGCAAATACAGCAGGTTCAGCTGATGGGCCAGCCAGGACGGTTCGAGCGTGAAACCGACAAAACGCTGGCGGAAAAGCGTTCCGACCGAAAAGAACCCCTGAACCTGACGCATCCAATGCGGATACCCTTGCCGCGTATACCAAAAAAAGGCCTGAAGCAGCGTCCAAGCCAGGATTGCCGCTCCGCTCCAATTAATCAGGCGCAGCGCGCAGCGCAGCCGTTCGCGCGAACGGCAAAACGTCGCCGCGCCCAGAAAAAAACCGAGCCCGACCGCGAGCGTCAACGACGCGCTCAACGCCTGCCGGAACGGCGACGCGTCCTTATACGGGGGAGCCGCAATTTGAGGAAGCGGGATCAAAAAACGCAGAAATGTCGCCGCAACCGCGAAAAGAACGAAAAAGGATAACGCGTCTGCGCTCGGCGCGAAACGAAGCATCCCGCTCGCCCAACGCGGCAGGATCCATCCCGCCAATAAAACCGCCAGGATCAAGCCTGACGGCGCGGCGACGACATCCGATCCAACCAGACGGACGATCAGCGGCATCGACGTTACCGGCAGCAGCACGAAAAAAGAGCCCCACGCAACGGCAAAGAACCGTTCGATCGTCCGCTCCCATTTCAGCCCGCTCATAACGGATCGGGCTCCAGGCGTGCCGTCGCTTTCCCGAACCCGCCGGCAAATAAAACCGCCAGGATCAGCCCAAGCATCAGCCCGCTTACCGTCGCGACGCCGCGCCGGCCGTTAAGCCGCCGCGAACGGATCCCGTCGAAATCAGGCGCGCCGAAGCGTAATGCCGGCGAGATCCCGGAACTCAAGCGGTTTAACCGCGAAATTTCCGTACTGAGACGATCGATTTCATCGTCCAACGCCGGACCGCTCAAGTCGCAGCGTTTTGAAGACGGTTCCGCCGCTAAATCCAACCCGCAGCGGACCAACCCGTTCAAGACATCCTCAGCCGCCTCCGCTTCAAGCGCCAATCTTCGCTTCGCCGCCAGAGCGCTCGCCGTCTCTTCGAGCCAAACATAGACGCCGACCATCGTTTCCGAGCCGCCTTGTCCGCGCCACGACAGAACCATGCGGTCGTTTGTACGCTGAACCGCGGCTCCGGCGCGAAAATCGGAAGGCGCAAGCCCCGTTCGCGCGCTGACCCCGGAAAGGACCTCCGCCGACAGCGCGACATCCTCACAGACGCCAAGCATTCGATCGACATCCAGATCGGAAAGCGTCCCCGTCCGGGTAAAATCGATCGTAATCGACTGGGTTCCGGTCGCGATATAGGCGGCGGGAAAAAGCGACGAAAGGAAAAAACCGACGGTCCCGCCGAGAACCGTCAGCGCAGCCGTCAGCCGCCAACGTTTTATCATAAACGGAATGATTCGTTCCATGCCGTAATTATAGTAGAGACCAAACCGGTCCGACGGTTTCAGACGATCCTGTCATGAGCGCCGAAAAAAGAATTAAACGCATCCAATAATATTCGCAATTGCTCGCCCGATTCTTGTCATAATCTTTTTCGCAATTTCGCCACTTTATTGAGATAAAGTGTTATAAACAGACACATGAACAAATCGCGATCCAACGCCCACGTTTTCTTCTTTTTTGGCTTTACCAACCGGCTGAAAGCTGTGCAGCACGGGTAGATTTGCTCACCTGAATCGGAAAAGCGACCTCCTGCACAGACAGGAGGTTTTTTATTCCGAGCAAACGATAAGGAGACCCATCATGTCGCAAAAGAAATCTTTAACCCTGTCGCTCGTCGTTCTGACGCTATTGTTAACCGTTTCCGCTTCGCTGGCCCAGGACGCCGCCGAACCGATTAAGATCGGCGTTCTGCAACTTGTCGAACACGTATCATTGGACGCTTCGTATCAAGGATTTGTCGACGCGCTGGCTGAAGCCGGATATATTGACGGAGAGACCATAAGCATCGATTTCCAGAACGCCCAAGCCGATCAGTCCAACATGGTCACGATCAGCGAACGTTTCGTCAAAAATAAAGTCGACCTGATTCTGGCGATCGCGACGCCGGCCGCGCAGGCGGTCGCCGCGGCGACGACGGAAATTCCGATTATTTTCACGGCGGTCACTGATCCGGTCGAAGCGCGGCTGGTCGAATCGATGGAAAAGCCGGGAATGAATATTACCGGCGTCAGCGACGCCGGTCCCATCGACGAACAGATCGGACTCTTCCTGACGCTCAAACCGGATATCGAGACGATCGGGATTCTCTATAACTCCTCCGAAGTCAATTCCGAAATCCAGGCCAAGCAGGCTGAAAAAATCGCCAAGGATCTCGGATTAAAAGTCAAGTTCGGAACGGTTACCTCCGTCAACGATATTGAACAGGTACTGCTTTCGATCGCCGGAGAAGTCGAAGGGATCTATCTCCCGACCGATAATACCTTCGCTTCCGCGATGGCAAACGTCGCGAAAGTCACTGAAGAAAAGGGTCTGATCGTTATCGCCGGCGCGCAGGGCATGGTCGAAGAAGGCGGATTGGCGACGATCGGGCTGGATTACTATAAACTCGGCGTCCAGACCGGAAAACTGGCCGTCCGCGTGCTGAACGGCGAAGCTGATCCGGCGACGACGCCGGTCGAGCTGCTCGAAGATACCGACCTGCTGATCAACCTGATTACCGCGAAAGCGATCGGATATACCTTCTCGGAAGAACTGATGAACGCGGCCGACGTTATCATCCGCGAAGAATAGGCAAAACGAAACGGCGGGTCCGGTTCGATTCCTGAACGGTTCGGCCGGATCCGCGGAAATTTATTTAATTGATCTGCTTTAGCGCTTTACACTGTAACACTTTATGGCGGTAAAATGAAATTGCGCGTTTTTTCCGTTACAATAAAGCGTACAAGCATTACTCGTTCAAACCGGGAGAAAATTATGAAGAAATCATCTATCCTACTTATCCTCGTCTTTTGCTTCGCCGTATCCGCCGTGCCTTCGGTTTTCGCTGACGATGTCATCCAAATCGGGGTCCTTCAGCTCGTTGAACATCCCGCCCTCGACGCCGCTTATCAGGGCTTCATCGACGGCCTTGCCGAAGCCGGTTTCGTCGCCGGCGAAAAAATCGAAATTGATTTTCGCAACGCGCAAGCCGATCAATCCAACTTAATGACGATGAGCGAACGCTTCGTAAAGAATAACGTCGACCTGATCCTCGCGATCGCCACCCCGGCGGCGCAATCGGTCGCGTCCGCGACGAGTACGATTCCGGTCCTCTTTACCGCGGTTACCGATCCCGTCGCCGCCCGCCTCGTCGAATCCTGGGAAAAACCGGGGTTGAACGTTACCGGCGTTTCGGATATCGGCCCGATCGATAAACAGATCGAACTCGTCAAGGAACTTCTTCCCGACGCGAAAGTCTTAGGCGTTATCTATAATTCATCCGAGGTCAACTCCGAAGTTCAGGCTAAACAGGCGGAGGAATATGCGAAAGAGCTGGGGCTGGAAGTTGAATTCGGAACCGTTACTTCCGTCAACGATATCGAACAGGTAGCGACATCGCTAGCCGGGAAATGCGACATTATTTACGTCCCGACCGATAATACAATCGCGTCGGCAATCCCGAACCTCGTTCAGGTCGCGCAGGAAAAGGGCCTGCTGATTATCGGCGGGGAAGAAGGTCAAGTCGAATCCGGCGCAACCGCGACGATCAGTATCAGCTACTACAAACTGGGGCTGCAGACAGCCGAGATGGCGGTCAAGATCCTGAACGGCGCGCTCCCCGCTGAGACGCCGGTTGAGAAACTTGAAGATACCGACCTGGTCCTGAACCAGAAATACGCGGATGAAATCGGCTATGAATTTCCGAAGGAACTGGTTGACGCCGCCGCAACAATTTTCTAAGCGGTTATTCGCGATTATTATATAAAAAACGCCGGGGATTTTGTCTCCGGCGTTGTTATTAACGAATACGCAGGGTCGGCGGCACGCGACGTTAAATAAATCCGCTTATCTTTCCGCATCGCCGGGACGATCGGGAATATGAAACGAATCGAGATCGCGCGCGACGACCGTATTCGGGAAAACTGCCGCCGCCTCGCGCAGAATATCGCGATCACGGTAACGGCGCGAAACGTGGGTCAAAAATAAACGGCCGACGTTTCCGTCCCTCGCCAGCTGCGCGCTCATGCGCGCCGTCATATGGGAATACTTTCTCGCCATCGCCACATCTTCCTCAAGATACGTCGCCTCGATTATGAGGGCGTCGGACCCTGCGACCGAGGCGCACAGCGGTCTCGGATCGCCGCAATCGCCGACAACGGTCAGAACTGTTCCCGGAATTTCAGCGCCTAAAACGTCTTCACCGTCGATCCGTCGTCCGTCAGGCAAAATCACCGATTTTCCAGCCGCCAATTCGCGCCGCCAGGGTCCCGGCGGAATCGAAAGCGCTTCCGCACGTTCCGGAAGAAACGGACGGCGGCTCTTACGTTCGAAGCGGTACCCAAACGAATCGGTTCCGCGATGCAGGACGGGGAAACAAGACAGACGGAAATCCGCCGTCTCGATCAACGTGCAGCCTTTCTCAATAACGTGAAAATGAATCGACGCGGGGACGCGCGTCCCCCGGCAGACAATCCGCGTCACCAAATCCGAAACGCGCTCGATCGTATCCCGTCCGCCGTAAAGATCGATATCTTCGATCGATTCCCAACGTATAATCGTCGAGAGTAATCCGGCGACGCCCAGAATATGATCCAGATGACCGTGAGTCAATAAGATTTTATTTAAATTTCGAAAGCCCAACCCCGACAGGAGGATTTGCCGCTGCGTTCCCTCGCCGCAATCGACCAGAAAACGAAAATCGCCATAGCGAACCATCAGCGAAGGCAACGAACGCTGAATCGAAGGCGCCGACGCCGAAGTTCCGAAAAAAGTTAAATCAAACAACGAACAAAGTCTCTACTTTCCCGAACCGAAAATCCGTTTCAATTCGGAAGAATTTTACCAGAAATGATCCGGTTTCCGCTCGCAATCCACGCGAATTCGGCCGAGCGCGGGAATCGTCGATCCGTCTTTTCGAATGACGCAAAAAAACGGGGACGGACGGCGAAATACATGCCGGCGAGATCCGCCGGGTCATCGGAATTCCCAAGACCTTGCGCACAGCGTTAAATTCAGCTACAATGTAAGTTGGGCAGCGGCTTTCGGATGACCCCCTCATCCGAAATGTCCGGATTGCCCACTTTTTTATTCCGCGCTGATCGCCAGCACAATCTACCGAACGCCTTCCTCCGCTTTAAAACGCAGGAAGCGTCGCCAGAAACCCAAACGGTAATACGTCGCGACAAACACGCTGCAAAGCGTCCAGGCGATCGCGATCGATAGGAAAACCATGCGGTAATCCCGTTTGATCGAGACGAGCGTATACGCTAACGAAACGCGGATGACGACGTTGCAAGTAAAACTCGCCATCAGCGGCGCAACCGAATCGCCCATGCCGCGGACCGCGCCGCTCAATACGACATACGTATTGACAAGAACGTAACCGATCGAAAGGATGCGCAGGATTTCCGAACCGACGCGCATGACATCGGCGTCTTTCGTAAACAGGAACATCAGATTATCGCCGAACAGGAAAATCAACGCCGCCAGGACGAGCGTTACGCCCTGACTCATCCAAAGCGTCTCGCGGATCCCCTGCTGAGCGCGCGTCAGTTTTCTCGCGCCGATATTCTGGCCGACAAACGTCGTGATCGCGATCGCAAACGAGTTCATCGGCAGCATGACGAACTGATCCATGCGCGTTACGGCCGAATACGCCGCGATAACGGTAGATCCGAAACTATTGATCAAGTTCTGCTGAAGCAGGAATCCGACCGAAAAAATCGACGTTTGCATCCCGGCAGGAAAACCGATAGCGAAAATGCGCTTTCCCAGCGTCCAGTTCAGCCGCTGACCTTTCAGATTTATATCATATTGACGCTGCTTCCGAATCAGGTGAATCAGCGTCAGAATCGCCGCGACCGTTTGAGCGCTGACCGTCGCCCAAGCCGCGCCGTCGATCCCCATGCCCCATCCGAAAACGAACAGGAACAGCAGTCCGATATTTACCAAATTGGAAATAATCAAATAGATAACCGGGAAAAACGAATCGCCGATCCCGCGTAAAATTCCCGACAGGATGTTAAATAGAAACATGGGCAGCAACCCCATGAACATAATCCGCGTATACAGCGCCGCCATTCCGATTATATTTTCCGGCGTCCCGATCCAGCCTAACAGCGTCCGCGAGATCAGGACGCCGATAAACGTCGTAACTACGCCGCCGATCAAGGTCAAGCACAAAGAAATCAGAATCGACTGGTTCAGCCGCTGACGATCGCCCGCGCCGAAACTCTGGGAAACGACGACGGTCGCGCCGGTCGATATCCCGGTAAACAACCCGATCAGCAAGTTATTAATCGGATTAAAGACTCCGATCGCCGCCAGAGCCTCGCAGCCGACATGATTGCCAAGGATCGCGGCGTTGACCGTGTTATACAGCTGCTGAAAAATATTACCGACAATCAGCGGAGAACAAAATATCAGAACATGCCGCAAAGGCACGCCCTCCAACATCGAATGGGTCGTTTTTCTCATATTCAGATGCATCGACTTTTCTCCCTTTGTAACGCCCGATCGTCGTTCTATTCAATTTTGAACCGGCCCCGCCGGAATCGTTCAACTCTCCATAACCGGCAAATCGATAATCGTCGTCCAAAAGAACGCAATTACGCTCAATAAATAGCGCAGGTTTTCCGCGTAATCATCCGCGATAAACGGCATATTAACCTGATTCAAAATTGATTCCGACTTTTTATTCGGAGAAAACATCGCTTCCAGGCGGCTCTTGAAGTCCAGTTCCTTTTGCTGAAGGCCGTAGGTAAACCGTTGAGATATTTTTTTCTCCGTTTCGAGCGAACGGATATCGTCTAAAGTCAACGGACGGTCAAAGTCAAAACCCGGCGCAACGGAATAAACCGCTTTACGCTGACGCTGCGGCTGATAATGAGCGAAACCGACGACCGCCCCGCCGGCATCAAAAATCCGATTCGGATAATTCGTCTTAAATCCGAAAAGACGGTTTTTCGGCGTCAGAACTTCGAGCGATCCCAACTCCCGGTCGTCGCCGTCGAAAAGCCGAACTCGTTTCGCGTTCAAATTTCGCTTCGCGTTGACGACGGTCTTCTTCGCGTCGTCTTCAGCGATAAAATGACCGTAAATTTCTTCGGGATGATTGATATCCGGGTTGAACGGATTATATTTCGCGACCAGGAATGCGCCGCGGGCCTTGTATTGCGCCGGCTGATCGTAAACGTAAGGGCTGACAAACGAAAAGCCGTATTGATGGAATGTGTCGGAGAAGTGAACGATACGATTGACCGTACCTTCTACCGGAAAACGAATTGAATTAAAATCGATCATGTGTTTTTCCCGTTTTTCTGAAGATCATTATTTCTGAATTTGATTATAACCCCGAAAAACGAGCGGATAAATTCGGCGCGCTAACTGCGTGTCGGAAACGATTTTCGTCTATTCGGAACTAAACGTCCGCCGGTACCGATTGGCTTAAACCTTGCACAATACGGATCGAATAAGCCGAAACGCCGCGGGTAGCGCTTCCAAGGCAAAAGCTTAACCATGTTGGAGGCTTAACGATCCGTTGTTCAATATCAACATTCTTCCGATTCATCTCGTTTACGGGCGGAACCTGGGCGACCTTCCCGGGTTAAAGGTTCATACCGCGCCGAAAAACGCGGAACGAACCCGCGCGAACGATCTGTTTATCTCCCTGATTTCGATCGAAAACGGGAAAGTCAGCGCAGAAACGCTCGGATCCTGGAACGCGCTGATCGCCGAAAATTATTTCAAGGCGCGCGGTTCGTTTACGATGGGATTCACGGCGGCGGTCCGCGCCTTTGCGGCGTTCATCGAGAAAGAATTCAGCGGACGCGAAGCGCCGAAGATCTTTCTGAATCTGGCCGTAATCCGCGACCGCGTCATGCTAATCGGTCATTCGGGTCCGGTAACGACGACCGTTGTCTGCTCGGATCATGTAAATAATTTTTCCGATTTATCCTCCGAAGGATTAAGCCAGTCGACGGAAGGGCTGCGTTATTTTCAGGTTGAACTTCATTCCGGCGATATTATTTTTATGTCGCCCTTTGTCCCCCCCGGCTGGACAAACCAATCGATCCTTGAAGCGATGAGTTCATCGCCGCTGAACGTGATTCGTTATCTGTTGGACCAGGCAAACGGGAATCTGGAATGCGCTGTTATTCAAGTCAAAATCGGTCACGGCGAAATCAATTATCGCGTCAAAGCGCCGCTGATCGCTAAGGTCGACCTCGGCGCGGACGCGGACGAAGAAAAAGTTTATAACCCTACGCCCGACGAATTCCGCGAAATCGAAAAACGGATCCGCAGCGCTGAAGAAAATAGCGGAACGCGAGTCAATTCCCCAGCGCAGGTCGAGCCGAAGCCAGGCGATCGTCCGCTCTTCCGGCTAAGGATCCCCGTCGACCCGTTCCCGTTTTCGGTCCCGAAAAAGAGCGAAAGCGAACGGGAAAAGGAGCGTCGCGAACAGCTTGAAGAGATGGGCAAGGTCAAAATTCCCGTATTTATCGGCGAGTCAGAACGGCGCGAAGAAGACGATACCGATAAAACGCCGAAACTCGACGCGAACGAAAAACCTCTTCCGGCTCAAAGCGCCCGCGAACGGGTTCGAACCAGTCGCGCCGAACGGCACAACGAAAGAGAAAATTCCGTAAAAAGCGCAAAAGAGCGGAAAAGCCGGAAACGATTCCCAATCCAGCGCGTCTTAACCGTTCTTTTACTCTCGATTCTGATTCCGCTTATCGTCGGCGCCGGACTCGTCGGACTTTACGTTTCCCGTTCGAATCGGAGCGCTTACCATGTCAACCTGAGCGGCGCGCTTTCGACCGCGAAAGTCGCCGCCGCTCAAACGGATTCCACGCTGCGGCGCGTATCCTGGGAAAAAGTTCTCGAATACCTGGACGAAGCAAAAAAATACGGCTCGTCGAAAGCCGAAAAAGAACTTCGCGCCCAAGCCAAAGAATCGCTCGATAAGCTCGAAAACGGCACTCCGATCCGTTATTATTACGGATTGGCGTCGCTCCTCCCGCCGGGAACCAACCTGATTAAGCTTGAATCCGCCGGCCGTTTCCTGTACGGCCTGGACGAAACGACGGGAGCCGTACTGCGTTTTACCCGTAGTGAAACCGGATTCGCTGCGGATCCGGCTTTCAGCTGCCGTCCTGGAACGTATTCGTCGTTCAGCGCGCCAGAGGATAAAGAACCGATCAGCGTCGGAAAACTGGTCGACTTCGCCATATTGCCGATTGAGAACGCGCTCGACCGGCTTTTGATCGGCGTCGACCGAAACGCGAACTTACTCTACTGTTCCCAGAATTTATCCGGCGCGGCAGATTCAATCGAATCGCCGGCGGAAGGCTGGGGCGCGGTTCGGGCAGTTCAATTTGAAAATCGCCGCCTATATTTGCTCGATTCCGAAAAAAACGCGATCCAAAGCGTCCCGTATATCGGGAAAACGGGCGTCGGTCTGATACCGGAAACGTACTTCGGGACCCAGGGCCCGCCGCTCTACGACGTCGCCGACTTCAAGATCCTCAATACCGACGTTTATCTGCTGCGCGAGAACGGCGGATTGATTTCCTGCGATTATAAAGGGTATGTCCCGGTCTGTTCCTTCGCCGATTCGTTCAGCACGGCCGACGGAAATCAAACGATCCCGATTATCGATCGCGGACTCTTCAGCATCCGCGTTAACGACGCTCCCGACTCGTCGCTGTATCTATTTGACCGAGACAGCCAATCGATCATCAACGTGACGCTGAAATTGAATCTCGCCCGCTATATTGTTCCGGATCGCTTCCGCAGCGATTGCGTTGACGAGATCGCGACGGCTTTCGTATTTTTCGACCGGAGCACGCCGGTTTGGGCAGCGGGCGACCGCCTCTTCGTCGGGACACTCCCCTGACAGATCCTTCGAACGGATCAAACCGCAAAACGTTTTTTGGGAAATGCCGGCTCCGCCATTATAAAAAAGACCGCGCCGATCACGCGTTTCCTGACGGCGCGGGCAAATCATTATGATAACGTGCGCGGGCAAAAATAAACGTTATCCGATTTACGGTACAAAGATATTGTACTCAAATTCACAGAAAATTTCCTGATCATTTTTGAGCGCGTACCGCGAAGTATGTTTCCCATCGCCGATCAGATCGTCCGGCGCAACCATGACGATCGAAAAGTCGACGACTTCCTCCGGCTCGATTTCGCTCCGCGGCATCGCGTACGCATACGTCGGGGTCTTTTCCGCTTTCAAGCCGGAGATCCATTCCATCATAACTTCGTTGCCCCAGGGCTTCGTCCCCGTGTTACGGATTTGGATCGTAAAATTAAACTCCGCTCCGCGGCTGAATTCGCCGTAAAAATACGGGCTTAGCAGCGTCGTCTCACAATTGTACCCGGACGGGTTCGGCGTTCGCGTCGGCGTCGGCGACGGAGCGGTCGTTCCTTCCGGGCGCGGCGTTACCGTCGGGAAGTTCGCCAACCCTTCAATCGCCTCGATACGCTTGCTCAGCGCTTCAATTTGCGCCTTAAGGACCGCGTTTTCGATTTCGAGTTTCGAGATACGATCCTCCAGGATTGCCGCGACCTGCTGGCCTATTTTATCCAAATCAACCGTCAGCGGTTCATAAATTTTCCCTTCGCTTTGAACCGTCGATTCATAAATTTTCCCATCGCTTTGAGCCGTCGATTCGTAGATTGTGCCTTCCGACTGTGCGTAGATGGAAAACCCGGCGCTAAGCGCGATCCAAATCAAAATCAGCGCGACGACCGTCAGCTTTTCTCTTCTCATTGATTACCTCCTTCTCCGGACCGACTTCACGTCCGTACCTTTAAGTTTACTAGAAATATTCCGGCAGCGCGAATCAGATCTCCACGCAGGTTCAGCGCCAAGCGGTCAATTTTCGAAAAAAATCATAAGTTTCAAACGTTTCGTGTCTTTTCCCCATATTTCAGCTTAGAATAATTTCATCGCTTTATCCTATTAGCACAATGAAGGAGCTTGAAATGAAAAAGTCATCAATTTGGCTGATTATGCTGTTAATTCTAACGGCTGTCGTGTTTGTCGGCTGCGCCGGTTCCAAATCTGAAGAGAAGGTAACGTATCGAGTCGCGACGGATCCGGTCTGGCCGCCGTTCCAGATGATCGACGAGGAAACGAAAGAAATTACCGGATTCGAGACCGACTTAATTAAAGAAATCGGCGCCGTCGCCGGCTTCGACGTCGAATTCGTCAACGTAAATTTCGACGCGCTCATCCCGGGAATCGGCTCCTGTCAATATGATATCGCCGCTTCGACAATTACCGTTACCGATGAACGAAAAGAAAAAATGCTCTTCACAGACACGCTCGTTAAAATCGGACAGATTATGACTGTCGCCGAAGACTCCGAGCTGGTAGAGAAAACCGATTTCGCCGGGTTAAAAGTCGGCGGTCAGACGGGTACGACCGGCGCGATCATGGCGCAGGATTGGGAAAGCGAAGGCGTCAGCGTCTACCGCGGCTACGATTCGATCGATTTAGCTTTTCTCGACGTCAAAAACGGCCAAATCGAAGGTGTTTTATCGGATAATACGATGGCCGAAAGTTATGTCAAGAAATTAGGCGGGCTGAAAATCGTCGGACCGTTATACTCGGAAGAAGAAATCGCGATGGCGGTCTGCAAGAACAAACCGGATATCGCGGAGAAAATTAACCAGGCGTTGAAAACGCTGCGCGATAACGGGAAGTTCGAAGAATTATACAATAAGTACTTTACCACCGAATAAAAAGGGTAAAAGCGACCGAGGAATAATTCCTCAAGAGCAAACGAAGAAAGACGGCGTCTGGATATATTCATGAAACCAGGCGCCGTTTTTAAACGCAGCGGTGTTATCGCATAATTATTCAGGACAAATAGGCTAACACGTCCAAAACTCGGTATAATGACAACGTTCTAAATTCGCAACAGGAGCAACAAGACATGAAAAAAGGGATCCTTACCGCGCTTATTATTATTGCTGTCTTCGCGATTATCGCCGGCGTCTGGTCGCTGACGCAGCCCAAAGAACTCGTTTACCGCGTCGGGACCGAACCGACCTGGCCTCCGTTCGAAATGATCGACGAGAATACGAAGGAAGAGACCGGATTTGATATCGAGTTGATTAAAGCTGTTGCCGCGGCTCAAGGTTTTAAAGTTGAAATCAACAGCACCGGTTTTGACGCGCTGATCGCCGGGATCGCCAACGGGGCGTACGATATCGGCGCGTCAGCGATTACGATTACCGAAGAGCGCAAGCAAAAGATGAATTTCTCTGAACCGTATATCGCGATCGGGCAGATCATGACGGTCGCAGAAGATTCGGAACTCGTCGATTTAGCCGATTTCTCGGGAAAGGTTATCGGAGCCCAGATCGGGACGACGGGCGCAATTTTAGCCCAGCAATGGGTCGACGAGGGCGTCGGCCCGGCGGAACTTAAAGGTTACGATACGATCGATTTAGCGTTCCTTGATTTGAAAAACGGCCAGATCGCGGGCGTTCTCGCCGATAACACGATGGCTGCCGGATATATCGAATCCCTGGGCGGATTAAAAACCGTCGGGGAACCGTACTCGTCCGAGGAACTCGGGTTCGCCGTAGCGCCGGGGAAAGAGGATCTGCTGAAATTGATTAACGAAGGGATTCAAAAAGTCAAAGACAGCGGCGAATATCAGAAATTATTCGATAAATATTTCGTCAATCAGGATTAACGAATCGCCGCCGATTATATAAGCAGAAAAACGGGACTTTAGGATACGTCCCGTTTTCATTTTTGGCCCAAGACAGATCAGAACGTCAGCGGCGGAATCCGCAGCGATAAACAGCTTAATCCGCCGTCCTGTTTTCGGAACTCGCTGACCTGGATCGTTTTGATCTTGAACCCGGCGGCGACCAATTTCGCCTGGGTTCGCGGAAATCCTTCAGGAAACAGGACGACATCGTTCAGGCGGATACAATTCGCCGCGTAATCCTCCTCCGGATCGACAACAATTCGGCGGTACGACGCGAACGCCGGATGAGCCATAATCGATTCAAGTCCAATAACCGTGTTGTCGCCGATATATGTCATGCCGGTTTTGAGATGAAGCAAGCCGTCTATTTCCAAAATTGAAATCAAATCATAGCTAAAACCATATTTCGTAACGATCGCCGCCAGCTGATCCGCGCCGGCCCGATTTGTCCGCCGGGAACAGCCGATAAAGAAATGGTTCTCCGCGCGGCAGATATCACCGCCTTCCAACGTCCCCGGCGCTTCGATCCGTTCAACGCGACTGCCGTAAATCTCGCGGATCGTCTCTTCGATATACGCCGGCTCGCCGTTGCGGCTCTTGTCGGACGGATTCGTCAGGATCGCGACGCGGTCGGTTACGATCACGGGATCTTCTACGAAACAGCTGTCCGGGAAATCAGCCAATTCCGGCAAAGCTTTTACCGGGATACCTAACGCCTCGATCTCGGCGATATATGCGCAATGCTGCGATTTAGCTAACGCGACGTCCGCTCTTCCCATCAAGCCGGGTGTTAATCCCTTCCAAAACGACTCCGACGGCGTTCGAACGATTACGCGTTCAATTTCTTTCATGAGTTAGATCCCTTTCTTGACGCAGGTTAATTTTCTCTCCTATCATATCACTTTTTTTGCATTCGCTCCGTTGGCACATCGATCGAACGAAATGATTTTACAGGGAAACGGAACGAATATCCGATTCGGAACCGGCGCTTAAAAACGAACAAGGCCGCAAAGCAACCTTGTTACATTTTAAGGCAACCCTGTTACAAAATCTTGCTTAAGAATTGTTTCGTCCGCTCTTCTTTCGGATTCGTAAACAGTTCGTCGCGCGGGGCTTCCTCGACGATCCGACCGGAATCCATCAGGACACAGCGGTCGGCAGCACTGCGAGCGAACCCCATCTCATGGGAAACGACGACCATCGTCATCCCCTCTTTCGCCATCTGGACCATGACTTCGAGAACCTCCTGGATCATCTCCGGGTCAAGCGCGCTCGTCGGCTCGTCGAAAAGCATAATCTTCGGATCCATCGCCAGCGCGCGCGCGATCGCGACGCGCTGCTGCTGGCCGCCGGAAAGCTGAAGCGGGTAAGCCGACGCTTTTTCGTAAATTCCGACTTTATCAAGCAGCGCCAACGCTTTCGTTTCCGCCTCTTCAACCGAGCGTTTACGAACGATCCGCTGAGCCAGAACCACGTTCTCAAGAACGCTTAAATGCGGAAAGAGGTTGAACTGCTGGAAGACCATGCCGACTTCCAGCCGCAACGCGTTAATATCTTCATGATGCGTAACCGACAGCCCGTCGACGATAATATCGCCGTCGTCGATCTTCTCCAAGCGGTTAATACTACGCAGGAGCGTAGATTTTCCCGAGCCTGACGGGCCGATAATCATAACGACTTCGCCGGGGAAAATATCCAGCGATACGCCGCGCAGCGCCTGAATATCGTTCTTGAAATACTTATATACGTTCCGGATTTGGATAATCGGTTCGTTAGCGGTTTTCATCAGTTATTTCTCCAATTTCGTCTTATTCTCGACAATTTTGGCTATCCGCGCCGAGATCAGCGTCATCAACAGGTAGAGCAGCGCAATCATCAGCCATGTTTCAATCGGCATAAACGTCGTCGACATGAATTCGCGGCCGCGACGGGTCAAATCGGCAACCGCAACAACCGAAACCAGCGACGAGTCCTTGAGCAGCGAGATAAACTCGTTTCCGATCGTCGGCATAATCGTTCGATAAGCCTGAGGCAGGATCACGGTTCGCATCGCCTGCGCCTTGGTCATTCCCAACGATCGCGCCGCTTCCATCTGACCGACCGGAAGAGATTCGATCCCGGCCCGGACGATCTCCGCCATATAAGCGGCATAACAAATTGAAATCCCAATAATCGCCATCATGATCGGATTCGCCAAATACTGTTGGAAAGGACGGAAATTCAGCGCCACGCCGATCCGAACGACGATAGCCGGGAAAGCGAAATACCAGACCAGGAGCTGGACCAGGAGCGGAATACCGCGAATTACCTCGACGTAAACCGACGTTAAACCATAAACGAATTTATTTTTTGAAACGCGTCCCAGCCCGCAGATCAGGCCCAAAACCATCGTCAGCAGGAACGTCGAAATCGTGACCAAAATCGTTACCATCACGCCGTCCTGGACAAAACTCAGGATACGCGCGTAGGGATCCGGATAAAGCGAGACCAGAAGAACGATCCCAAGGAAGACGACCGCGACCAGTCCCCACCATGCGTCAATCGCAGAAAGTTCGCCAGCCTGAGGAAGTTTCGCGATCTTGCCAGCGATCAGTTCGCTCGCGTCATTTTTCGTTTTGTTGCTCATGCTTACTCTCCATCACGCGGTCAAGAACGGCATCAATACGCCGCGCCGCTTTTATTAATTAAACCGATTCCGGGACAGGTTTACAAAATTTTAGCATACCCGCCCCGCCGTATCGGACAGAACCGCCAAGTTGTATGATAAATACGTGAACCGAATTTAACCGACCGCGTCCGTCTTTAGCGCCTCAAGTTCCGCGGCGAACGTTTCAGCCGTTTTTTCCCGCGAAAAGTCGGCGCGAACCGCCGCTCGTCCGTTCCGACCCATCGCGCCGCAAAGCGCCGGCTTACCCTCTAATTCAATCAGCGTTTCCGCCAACGCCGCCGCGTTTCCCGGCGGAACGAAAACGCCCGCCTCGTACCGCTCGACAAGCGTCCGAATCACGCCGTCAATCTGGCAAACGACGGCTTTCCCCGCCGCCATAAAATCAAAAACTTTATTCGGATAAGTCGTCGTAAATTCAGGGATCGCTTTCAAAATTGCCAGCCCGACATCCGCGGCGGCGATCAACTCGCTTATTTCCGCCTTCGAGACCGGGGGAAGAAAAAAGACGTTGGTTAAACCTTTTTCCGCCGCAGCTTCCACCAGACGCGGTTTATCTTTTCCGCTTCCGACAAAAACAAACCGAATCCGCGGATTTTTATCCAAAACGAGGGCAGCCGCCTCCAACGCCGTATCCAAATCGTTTGCCGGGCCATGCGCGCCCGTATACATCGCGACAAACGCGGAGCCAGCCCGCCACGGCTCATTCCGATAATGCGCACCGCCGTCCGTCGCCGCGAACATCTCCGCGTCGGCGCTGTTCGCGACCAAGGACGCCGTTTTGCCGCTGATTTTTCGGATATGCGGAATGAATCCGGGGGAATTGACGATAATTCGATCGGCATGGCGGTACAGGAATTTTTCAAGCCGACGCGCCGCATGGATCATCAGCGGGTTCGTCAAGACGCCCATTCCAATCGCGAAATCCGGCCAGAGATCGCGGATTTCGAGTAAAAAACGCGCCCGCTTACACCGCGCCGCCGCCCATGCCGCGAACGCCTGAAACAAATTCGGCGACGTTCCCCAAACAACGTCAATATCCTGAACTCCTAAAGCCAACGTAAACGCCGAAAACATGAACGAGAAAAAAGCGCCGAGCCGTTGGACGAAACCGCGATGCAGCCCCGACGACGTTCGCGCGTACACGATTTGAATTCCGTCAACCGTCTCGGTTTCCGGCCTTTCGCGTTTCGCCTCGCCGGTCAGATAACTGATCGGAGAGGCGATAATCGTGACGCGATAACCTTTTTTAACCAAGCGGCGCGCCAATTCAAAATGGCGCGTTCCGCCGGCTTCGCCCGTCGTTACAAAAGCTTGATGAATGAGCAGAATATGCACAAGCAAACCCCTCTATTTCGATTCTAATTTCTCAAACCCCGGTTCGCGGACGAATCGGCCGAATCAAGCGGCGGAACGATCCAATCCGAAGTCAAATTCATATCGCCGATACCGACCACGGTAAAAACGAGCGATACCGCCGGCTGAATCGCCGCGTAAACCGGCGAGACCCAACCCATCAGGTCCGTCATCCCGCGCGGAACCGGTTTGAGCGCGCCGATTTCGCGAACAAGTTTCCCGGCGCGGATATACGCGGCGCCGACGCTGATTATTTTTTGGCCGTCCGCGCGCAGACGCAACGTATAATTCGCCGAAACTGCCTGAATGACGCCGGTATCGATCATGATCTCAATCGGTTCGTCAGCGACAAGCCAGTTGACCCGCGCGATCCGCACGGATGACGACTTTGAGCCGATTTCATCAATAACGCGCCAGCCGCGGTCGATTCGAATCAGCCGCCGCTTCGTCGAAACGCCGATATGCCGATACGCGAAATGCTCCGCGGCGAGCCGGTCGGGATCGTTCGCCAGAATCCGCGCCGATTTCCAATCAAGCCATAAAAACTTTCCCGCGTCCGTCATCGGCTCGCGATCGTCGATAACGACGCCGTTATGCAGCGCGGCATATTTCAATCGATTCTCAAAACGCGGCGCGCCGTTATACCGGTACGTCCCCGGATCAAGCGACAGCGCTTTCCCCTTGCGCCAGATCGAAACATGCAGCTGATCGGCATGAGCCGGACGGTCGCGACGGAAAGCGACGGCGCGCAGGCTCGCCCAATCCGTCTCAGAATCGATCCTTAGAAAAGTACGGTTAAAATAAGTAGAAAGCGCGGGAATGGCGATCAGGCTTTCCGCCAACGGCCGCGCGTTTAAAATTTCGCCCAACTCATCCAAAGACCCGGACGCGTAAAGCGGACGGCCGAAAAAGACCTTGGCGCAAGCCTGAATCGTCGGACGATAATCGGAAAAGTCCGCGCCGAACGAGAAAAGGTTCGCACCGTCGTTATGACCGACGTTATTCGCGCGTCCCGAAAGCGCGTCAACCTGATCGGCCAAACGCTGGATCGTACGCTGCAATACCGTGATCAGTTTCTCCGGCCAGTTCAGTCCGCGCTGCTGCAACAGCAGATTAACCCAAAGGACAAGCTGCAGCGCCAGACGGTGATAATTTGCGCTGTATTGAACATATTCGCCATCGGGAAGGATTTGCGCCGCCAGCGCGGCTTGAAAATCGCGCCATCCACGTTCGAAGTAACGGTCGGCGCTCGGCGCGTCGGGGAAAACCAGTCCCGCCGTCATCAGCC
Source organism: Flexilinea sp. (assembly GCA_034430295.1). Classification (GTDB taxonomy): domain Bacteria; phylum Chloroflexota; class Anaerolineae; order Anaerolineales; family Anaerolineaceae; genus Flexilinea. The sequence continues at coordinate 28,363 of DAOUFC010000064.1, read as the reverse complement.
CCGCCGCTTCCGAAAGCCAATGATTATTATTCTGCGCAATCGCATAATCGCGGGTCGTCAAGATCCGCTCAGCGGCGCAGCGGACGAACCATTCCAGAAGCGGATCGGCAAACGGTTCTCCACCGCGCGAGAAAACTGACGAAGCGAACGAGACCTGAATCAACCGCAAAGCAACTTCCTGCGCAGAAACCGCCTGAACGCCGTTAAAAGGCGGATTTTCCGCTGTAAATCGCTCGAAAAGTGCGCGGAAGACGGCTGGATAACGTGGATCGCCGGAAAGAAGCCAGGCACGCGCCAATTCTGACGCCCAACCGAAACGCGCCGGTTCCCAGATATCCTTTATATCCGACGAATCGGAAAAATCGCCGACTTGGGACCAATGACGATCCGGCGCGGAATACGGGAAGGCGAGCGGCTGCGGCGGCTGCGTTTGGTACGGTCGGTAAAACCCGCTGACGATTTCGTCGGCAATACGCAGATCGGAACGAGTCTGCAATGCAGACGGCTGCGTTCCGACAATCGGATAAAAGCGCGCTTTGCCTAAGCCCAACCGGATCCGTTTCCCGATCCATCGTTCGCGAATTCGCGCCCACCCGCTTTTCGCGATCAGAAGATAACGCGCAAAACGAACGCAGCGGCGCAACCCGAGCGCCGAGAGCGTCTTCAATCCCTTACGAATAATTATTCACCTCGATTCAAGTTGATCTCTGACAGGCTTTCAACCGCCGGGATTTGGATCGCGTCCTTTTGCCGAATCGATTCAGCGACGGCGAAAGCGGCCAGCGAAGCCGTGAAGACTTCTTCCAAAGCGATCGGCGCCGCTCCGCCGCCCGCGACCGTTTCAACGAACGCCTTCCATGAGCGGCTATGGCCTTTATTCACGCGGAAAGCAGATTTAAGCTTCCGGGCCTCGCCCGCGCTCCAGGTATCCAACTCGCGAAAATCGTTCAAGACCGCGATCCGCCCGCCGCTGAACGCTTCGACGCGCTCTTTCATATACGAGCGGTCGCCGTTAGCTAAATAATGGATCGTTCCGAATGAACCGTCGCTGAGCGTAATCTGGATTGAAACGTTATCGTCTTGATAACGGTCGCCGTTCGGGAGCGCCAACGCGTGAACCGAGAGCGGCAGCGCGCCTGTCAGGTATGTCAGGAAATCGATCATGTGACAGGCTTCGCCGATAATCCGTCCGCCGCCGATCTCCGGATCCTGCGTCCAATGCGTCGACGGGAGGTAACCGGCATTAACGGTATATTGAATCGCGAGCGGCTCGCCCGTTTCACCTAAAAAAGTCTTCATCTTTTCGGCTAACGGCGCAAAGCGCCGGTTATATCCGACCGTCAGCAGACAGCCGGGATTTTGAGCCGCGGCAAAATAAACTGATCTGAGTTCGTCAAGCGTCAGCGCTAATGGCTTCTCACAATAAACATGCTTTCCGGCGTTCAGCGCCCGAACAACCAAGTCGCTGTGAGTATCGTGCCGCGTCAGGATTACCACCGAATTCACATCTGAATCAGATAAAATCGCTTCGGCGTCCGCCGCGACTTTCGCGAAGCCAAACTTCTCTCCCGCCTCGCGCGCCGTCCCGCCGCGTTCCGACGCGATCGCGGTCAGGCTAAGCGGCAGCCCGGCAACGTTCATCACCGGCAAAAAGGTAGCGTTCGCGTAATTTCCCGCGCCAATAACGCCGACCGAAACGTCCGACGGCTGAAAATCGCGGATAAGCGGGATCGCTTCGCAGCTCGCGGCGTCGCCGGGCTGATTCCCGTAACTCAGGAGAACGCCTAAATACGGCTCGTCGATTTTCCCTTTAATCAGCTCGTAAGCGCGCGCGCCTTCTTCGATCGGAATTCGATGCGTAATGAGCGGCGCGGCGCGTACCAGTCCGCGCGCCAACAGCGCGACAAAGCTTTCCATGTTGCGCCCTTCGGTCCAGCGCACATACCCGATCGGATAGTCCTGACCCTTTTCCTCGTAGGCCGCGTCATAACGTCCCGGCCCGTAAGAGCGCGATACCATGAAACGAATCTCTTTTTCGTAATAGAGTTTCCGCGGAATATTCAGCCCGACCGCGCCGACCGAAACGACCGTCCCGCGGTCGCGGCAGCGTTCGCCCGCCAATTCAATCAGTTCGTTTCCTTTTGTCCCGGCGCAAATTAAAACATGATCAAATCCGCGCGTCCCGGCGATCTCGACCGCTTTCGTCTTTACAGCGTCATTCAGGCAGGCGGCGACGCCCAACTCGCGCGCCAAAGCGACGCGCGACTCGGAAACGTCAATACCGAGCGTTTTGCAGCCGGCGGCCTGCGCGATTTGAACGGCCAGAAGCCCAAGCAATCCGAGCCCAATTACGAGAACAGACTCGTCAAGTTTCGCCTCTGCCAACCGAAAGCCATGCATAGCGACAGCGCCCAGCGTCGTGAACGCAGCATCTTCATCCGAAACGTTATCCGGAAGCCGAACGAGCAAATTTTTCGGAACGAGCGCGTATCCGGCATGAACCGCGTAGGAACCGCCGCCGCAGGCAACGCGGTCCCCAATCGAAAAACCTTTCAGGTCCGGGCCAACGTCGACGATTACGCCGGAGGAAGAATAGCCGGGGAACATCGGCTGATCAAGCCGATTAAACGCCGACTCGACCGTCGGCAGCAAACCTTCACGTTTCGTTTTCTCAAGAACCTGCTTGACCAGATCCGGGCGCGACATAGCTTTCGCAGCCAGGTTTTTCTCGGCAAATTCAGACATCATCCGTTCGGTTCCGGCGGAAACTAGCGAAAACGCGGTCTTAACCAGCGCAAACCCTTTTCCCGGTCGCGGAACCGGGACATCTTTAACAAGAATCGACCCGCTGCGCATATTTTGGATGAGTTGTTTCATGCAGTCTCTTTTCCTTTCCGAATTTATCGTTAAACCGGCTTGCCTATGCGATCCGAACCCGCGTCGATAATATGGAGCGGCTCCCGCTCAAGGCAAGCGGCCAGCCGGCGGCGTCCGCTTGATGATAAAAAATTCCGAATAAGATCAAAAAAACCAATATCACGCAAAAGAACAGAACAACCAGAAACAGCAGGTCTTCCCGGTTGTTTTTCGGATCCCCCGCGCCGGAATCGGTCTCAACGCCGTTTAATTCCGGGGCTGTCTGATCGTATTGAACGCGCATCGATCCGAGCCATTGCGAATCCGAATTCAACGGCAGGCTGACCGTCTGGTTGGGCGCAATTTTAACCGGCGCCGGATCGGCCGGACGCAGCCGGTAACGCTCAACGCCGCCGAAAATCGATAAATCGCCGGTCGGGCGCGAGTTGAGAATTTTCGTTTGGGCGCTCTCCGCCTCATGCGCGGAATCAGGCTTCTTCAGAGCGTTGATAAACTCCCCCATCGATGCGAAGCGGAAAACGATCCGGGGCGAAAGCGCGCGCATGATCGCGTAATCGGCGTTGTTCGGCAGTTGGCAGCCCAGCTGCGCAGGGGATTGCAGTTCGTCGTTCATCGACCGCGTCGGCGCATCGGGCGGCGTAATTCCGGTTATCGCGCGGTAAATCGTCGCGCCCATCGCGTAAACGTCGCTCCAGGGTCCTTGCGCCGTTTGGCTGGTATATTGTTCCATCGGCGCGTATCCCGGCTTGACAATCGTTCGGATACTCTTCGTTTCATCCTCGCGGCGAAAACGCGCCGCGCCAAAATCGATCAGCTTGGCAACGCCGTCGTTCGTGACGAAAACATTGTCCGGCGCGATATCGCGATGCAGCATACCTTCGTGATGAACCGTTTCCAGCGCGTCCATCGTCGGCAGCAGCAGTTTCAACGCCTCTTGAAACGAAATCCTCCCGCCCCGAATCGCCAAATAATCCTTCAGCGAATTTCCTTCAAGGAACTCCATTACAAAATAACCGGTATTATTCTCAAAGAAAAAGGAAATAACTTCGACGATGTTCGGCTGACCGCTTAGCCGCGATAAAATCTGGGCTTCTTTATTAAAAAGTTCGAGGCCGCGACGAAAAAAGGCGTTATTTTCAGCGCTGGTCGGCTGAACCTTGGCCCCGTCCCGAACGACGACGCCGCTGGGAAAATATTCCTTGATCGCGATCCGACGCTTTGAATGCAATTCGTAACCAAGGTACGTAATCCCGAATCCGCCTTGACCGAGAACGCGGCCGACGAAAAATCCGTCGTGAAGAATCGTCCCTTGCGGAAGCGCCTGACCGCGGCCGACGACGAGGGAATTATCATACCCGCAAACCGGACACGGATTTACGCTGTTCGTACCGGAGAAACAATTATAGCAAGTTTGACTCATCGCTCGCGCCGTCCTTCCTTTCGAGAATCTCTACTTTATTTTATCATTGCAGGACCCGTTCCAAATCATGACGGGCAATTTTTGCGCTCAGGACCTGAGACCTCGCAATCGCACGAGCTCCCGCCGTCTTCAGCCCGGACGGCGGATTATAGACTATAATTATGAGAAACTATGGCTCATTGATGGCTAACAAAAAAGGAAAGTCAAATGGAAACAATTATCGAACAAGTAATCGGACGAGAAGTCCTCGATTCACGGGGCAACCCGACGGTTGAAGTTGAAGTCGTCTTAGCGGACGGAAATTACGGACGCGCAGCAGTCCCGTCCGGCGCTTCTACCGGTATCCATGAAGCGTTAGAACTTCGTGACGACGATAAAGATCGCTACGGCGGAAAAGGAACGCTGAAAGCCGTCGATAACGTCAATAACGAAATCGCCGATGAGCTGATCGGGATGGACGCGACGGATCAAATCGAAATTGACCGCCTCATGATTGAGCTTGACGGAACGAAAAATAAAGGGAAACTGGGCGCGAACGCGATCCTTGGGACTTCCCTTGCCGTAGCCAAGGCGGCTGCAAACGCCGTCGGCTTACCGCTCTACCGCTATATCGGCGGCGTCTGGGCGCATACGCTCCCGGTTCCGATGATGAATATCCTCAACGGCGGCGCTCACACCGGTTGGCAATCGACCGACTTCCAGGAATTCATGGTCATGCCTTTCGGAGCGGAATCCTTCGCAGAAGGTTTACGCTGGGGCGCGGAAATTTATCATAAACTCAAGGCTGTCCTCAAGAACCGCGGCTATACGACGCTCGTCGGCGACGAAGGCGGATACGCTCCGGCGCTGAAAGCGAACGAAGAAGCCGTCGAAGTTATCCTCGAAGCGATCGAAAAGGCCGGGTATAAGGCCGGCGTTGACGTCGCGATCGCCCTCGATCCCGCCAGTTCGGAACTCTACGACGAAGAAACGAAACGCTATAATCTGCGCAAGGAAGGCAAAATGCTGACCAGCGACGAGATGGTCGGATTCTGGACGAATTGGATCGACAAGTACCCGATCGTTTCGATCGAAGACGGCTTAGCGCAGGATGACTGGGACGGATGGAAAAAACTGGTCGCCGAAGCCGGGAACCGGCTCCAAATCGTCGGCGACGACCTCCTCGTTACCAACCCGGAACGCGTTCGCCGCGCGATCAAGGAAGAAGCCGCCAACGCGCTCCTCGTCAAGTTCAATCAGATCGGATCCCTGACCGAAACGATTGAAGCTGTTGAAACCTGCCAGCGCAACGGATGGCGAGCGGTCACGTCGCACCGCTCGGGCGAAACCGAAGACAGCACCATCGCCGATCTTTCGGTCGCGCTGAACATGGGACAGATTAAGACCGGCGCGCCGGCTCGTTCCGACCGCGTCGCGAAATACAATCAGCTCCTCCGCATTGAGGAAGAACTTGGCGATGCCGCCGTTTACGCCGGCTGGAACGCGCTCGCTTTCCGCGCCAATAAATAATCGCTTAAATCCAAGAATCCCTCCCGCGCGGAGGGATTTTTTATACCCGGGCAACAATCATCGCGACAGGCGCAGCAGCGTCGGAAACTGATAAAATTATTAAATGAGAGATTCGTGCGGAAGGAGCCAGAAACTGATGGATATCGAAAAATTGATTAAGGAAATTCGGGACGCCGTTATCGAGGGGAGCGAACGGATCGCGAATTCGATTCTTGAAAGCGAAACGTTCGACAAATATCGGAATTCTCCGGATAAAATCGGCGCCTTTTTCGATGAAATGTCCGAAAGTATCGTTCATATAAGCGATAATATCGCGATCTGGTTTGATAAAACGAAAGAAAGCGCCGAGCCGGTTATCCGCCGGACGAAAGCCGCGATCTACGAAAGAGTTTACGCCGAATACCGAAAGGCGGGAACGCCGTACGGCGATAATCATGAAGGATTCATGAAATGGGTTGGTCAGAACGCATCCGATATTCGGACAAGCGTTGAGAAAGGACTCGACAAGAGCCGCGAAACAATCCTTGACGTTGCGAACCGCGCCAAATCGACGATCGATTCCGCGCTTCAGCCGAAAGATAAAGATGAGGACGATCCGGAGATTGACAGCGCAGTCATCGAACAAGTCATCGACCGGGTTATCAGCGAACAGCAAAGCGACGCGCAGGAAAAAGACCGCGAAGCCTAAAGCTAAGCTGCAAAGCGCAAAAGTTTAATATAAAAAAAAGACTTTCAAGAACATGAACCGCCCCCTTTGTTGGGGGTTGTCCAACTTCGGGGTGCGGTTCAAATATCAGAAAGTCTTTTTTCTTGGGTAAAATTTTATTCGGGAATCGGCTTTGCGAACACGGCGCGGCGATGGCTGTAACCGCCGTCAACCGTTTCATTCTCACACGTGACCAAAACAATCGAACCCGGATTCACGATCGACAGCGCTTCGATCGTCCCGAATTCATCCGGCTGCACAAGCATATTTTCATAAACTTCAAACATCAGCAGCGTCTCGTCAGCTTTATGGACAAAAATCCGATCTCCGACTTCTAACAGGCCGATCGTCAGGAATGGGCCGGTATCATCGGAACCTAAATGATTATGACCCGCCAGGATCGAAACGCCTTCGCCGGGAAGATCGAACCCTTCCAAAACCCCGACTTCATCACGCAGCCGTTGGACGTCCCAGGTATTCCCGGCGAACGGAACGACGACGATATTCGCCTTAACGCCATGCGCGGGCAATTCGAGAACCATCCCGACCGGATCAAGCCGTTCAACCGGTTCGTCTCCCTTCAGCCGCAGTCCTGTTTCCGGCAGGCGCACATCGAATCCGCCCCAATCCTGATTCGCCGGCGGATTGGGTATAGGCAAGATCTGTTTCGCGACCGACGTCGGCTGCGTAAACGGAACCGCTTCGACGTTAGCAGAAGCGCGCTCGACGACGCCGGTTATCAGGTCCAAACCGGTTTCAGCCGCCGCGATCGCCATGTCAGGCGCGATCGATTCCGATTCCGCAGCAGCAGCCCCAGCCGAATCGATTCCAGGATCCACCTCAGCCGCCGCATCCGTCTCAAAAGGGTTATCGACGGCAGGATCGATCGTCACAGCGTCCGCCGACGCTTCTTCCGGCTGGACAGCCGTCGGCTCCGCAACCGTCTCAAACACAGGCGCAATTTCTTCCGCCGTCACGTCCGGAGCGGCGTCTCTACCCTCCGCCGCCGCGGCGTTCGTTTCGACAGGGCGGATAATCAGCCGCGTTTCCTCGCCGTCCGGCGTAAAAAATCCGTCCAAGACACGCGATTGCGGCTGGCTCGCTATATCGTCCGGATCAACCGCGCCGGTCGATACCGTTTTTCCACCGTTCAGCAGCACCGGATTGCTTCGCCCGCCGTCCGAGCGAACCGGAAAGAATTGAACCGCGTCGACGCGGATCGTTTCCGATCGATTCGCATTTGACCGGTCCGCCACGGCTTCCGGAAACGATCCGGCCGCCGTGATCGGCGCATCCGCCGAACCGTCAGACCAAATCGGAACCAACCGCAGCGATTCCTTCATCACGACCGTATCGCCGAACGAAAATTCACGGTCGCTCCCGGACTCTCGCCACCCGACCAATTCGTACCCGGGACGTACTAACGGATCCGGATTCCCCGACGCGTCGATCCCGAAATTTCCGAGAATAATCGCCGAATCACCCGCCTGATACGATTCCCAATCCTCGACAGCCGTTCCGCTCGCCGCGCCTTCGCCCGAATATTGGATCGTTAGCCCTTTCAGCGCAGCCGCGTCAGAAACCGTCACCTTCGTATCGGCGTAAACGGGAAGGTAATAACGGCTGTCATCAGCTTCGACCGAAACGCGCAGCGTATATGTCCCAACTTCGACAAACGCACCCTGCTGACAGCTGTCGAACGTTATCCCATCCGTCGAACAGGCGTAGATCAGTTTCGCGTCCGGCAAAGGCTCTTTGGCCGTACCGTTGACCAGTTGAACCTCAATATCGAAGTAGTTCTCAACCGCGTTAAGCCAGCCGCCGCTTCCGTCATAGACGATCGGCGCTTTCTGGTCAGATAGCTTCAGCTCCGTTTCGCAATAGCTGACCGCGGTACACTTCACTTTAGATTCAGCGCCGACATCCGCCGTTCCGAGCCTGAAACAAGCCAAAAATACCAACCATCCAATCAAAATTCGTTTCATCGTATTTTCCCTCCTGAACCGCCGCCACGGTTAAAACCGCGAAAAACCTTTCACATTCGATATCCATGATAGAAAAGTGCAAAAGATATGCCATTTTGGTTCCGGTTGAAGGGAAAAAGGAAATAGGCCTGCGCCGAGCCGATCCGAACGTTCCGACAGCTCAGGATTCGCCTAAGAACCGGTAAACGACGCGCAGCAGTTCGTCACGATCCACCGCGTTTTCATCTTTAAGCGCGCGCATGACTTGTACAGCGTTCAGCGCCGATTGACTCGCGCGCAGATTATCGCCGGCGTCGATATCCGAACCGATGAGCCGAATTTCCACGTTCGGATTGAGACGGCGATCGACGATCGCGGCGCGCCCGACAACCAGCAGCAACAATTCGCGCATCTGCGCCAGGAAAAACTGCTGCCGCTGTTCAAAACCGCGATACGCCGAACCGCCCGACGCTTCCGCCGACGCTTTATTTTCCGATTCCGGCTCGGCTAAGAAATGAAGCGGAACGCCGGCCCCGACCGCAATCATCTTTTTCAAAGCGATCCCGTCTTCGCCGGCCTCGCGGCTTTCCAATCTCGGCGCTAAAACAGCCCATTCCTCATTTTCGGTCGTAACCAGAATTGAACCGGGCGTCGGCGGCCGCATGTTGAGCGTTTTTTGACGCTGTACCCGCTGCGATTCGCTGCTCAGGCGCGACTTAACGACGAATAAGAAGCTGTTCCGGTACCGGTTCAGCCGGGCGCGGTCCTCAAGCCAAGAGGAATAACGGCGAAGCCATTTCAAAACCGGCGCCAGATCCGAACTGCCCCAAGCTGTCCCGATCGGACGGTTGATCGCGACATGAAAGATTGCGTCTTCCATCGCGGGCTGCAACCGATCCGCCGCCGGGATCCGTTCCGTCCGATATCCGATCGAATCGGTAAAAACTCCGCTCGGGGAACGAATCTCAAATTCAAGCGCCGTTTCGGCGTCAAGCGGCGCAGCCGTTATTCGCGCGACAGACGACGCGGGAAGCGCGCGCAGGTACGTCATTCCGGAGGCGTCCGTCGTTAACCTCAGGAAAAGGTTTCCGCTCCGCGTCAGCTCGTCCGACCATTCCGGAATACGCTGATCGAGCTGATTTAGCGGATGGTTCCAGAAACGATCGAGAAAACGGTTCGTTTCAATATCGGCACAGTAAAACTGAATCCCGCGGCCGACGATATATTGCGTCGTCAGCGAAACGATCCGCCGCGCCAACGGGTTTTCACGCCAAACGCGCAGCGTCTCAGCATAATCCTCAACAACGCCCCAACACGCCGAAGAGATCCGCGGATCGGCCGCCGGACGCGGTATAAACGATTCGTCTTCCAATAATTCTGCGAATTCCGCACGCCGCGCTTCGCCGGCAATCCGGCCGACGAAACGGCGCCAAATTGATTGATTTTTCATGATTCCTCCGCGCAGCTTTTTCAGCATCTTAGCCCAAATTCATACAGATTTCACCTATGAATATTCATAGCCGCGCAACCAAACCCGCGAATCCGCGTAAATTAGATTAGAGAAAAGAAACATGAATCCGTATATCGTGAAACGGAGAAACGACAGGAGAAGCATCATGGAAGTTAAACGCTTATACCGAGACACACAAAACGAGATGATCGCCGGCGTTTGCGCCGGAATCGGAGAATATTTTAGCATCGATCCGACCATCGTCAGACTGATCGCCGTCCTTGCCGCCTTGTCAAGCGGCTGTTTTCCCGGGTTAATCGTTTATTTTGTCCTCTTAGCGGTTATCCCGGCGAAACCCTCCGCTTAACCGCCGCGCCGTTAGTAAGGCGGTTTCGCGCGATTTTCCGTCATCCAGTCTTTAGCGTAGTCGACCAACATCCGCAGCGGAATCAGTTTCGTCTCCGCCGCGCCGATCGTCCCCGAAACGACATAATCGGTTTCCGATTCGAAATCGCGTCCGATCGTCTCGAAATCGTCCGAATTCCAAGCCGGTTCGTCGAACCAGACCCACTCTCGCTTTCCGTCGCGGATCATCGCCGCGCCCGATCGCGTCGATTTCGTCCGCGCTGAAAGGACTTCAGATAAATGCAGCGCGCTGCACCGGTCGTAAGAAACGCCGATCAGCAGGATCCGGGCGTTCAGGCGATACAGCGCGCCTAACGGGCTGTCCATTCCGAACGCCGGCGTCAAAACATGCGTTTCCAATATCTGGCTGCTGTATTTTCCGTTCGCGGCGAAGGAAACCTGTGGATGATCCGATCGGCGCGTCTTCGGGAAGGTTCGAAACAGTTCGGCGATCCGTCCGACGCCGAAACTAGGCGTGATATTCTTATCGTAAGCCGGCATCCGGCGGCAGATCGTCTCAAACCAATCGTTCGGAACCGGAGGATTCCGCCATTCTCCCGGATCGCTGTTGTCGGTTGTAAACGACGGCATGACGATCGTACCGTTCCCCTCAACGGCCGCCAGCAGCGCCTCGATAACCGTCCGTTCCGCGCCGATTGTCCAGCCGATTTGCGATAAAGACGCGTGAACGATGACCGTGTCGCCGCCCGCCAAACCGATCGATTTCAATCCGGTTTGCAAGCCTTCGAGCGTGTTCGGGTATTCCGTCGCGTCGATAACTTTTTTAACCTTGCCCATGATACGATCCTTGCCGTGCTCATCATCCGCCCCTATCTATAAAAAGAAGCTCCTCAACCCGGAGCCTCCGAATCAGCTTCATTAAATTCCTCAAACCGATTATCCTTGCGAAAAGACGAAATAAAGAATATCCGTAAACTCGCAGGATTGACCGTATTCAAAATTCGTCCCAGAAAAGACGCTGAGACCCGCGTCGCCTTCCATGATCCAGGTCGCATCCTGGATCGTTCCTAAAACGCGGCCGTTATACATGACGGTCATTTTCGCGCCGGTCGCAATCAGCGCTAATTCCGCCTGTCCCTCAACCGACCAACTCGCGTAAGAATAATTCGCGATCGGAACTTCGCTGCCGTTGCGGACCCCTTTCAGATAAACGGTCCCATCCAACGCCATCATTAACTGCACATAATTATACGCGTCGCGCGCCCGAATCATGAACCCGCAGCCGGCTTTCGCAAAATCCGGACGTTCATAAGCTGATTTGAAATGAATCTTGGCCTGAAGAAGAACGTCTTCGGCGGGATGGTTAAAATTTTCCTGCGTGAAATAGCCGAGATTAGCCAACGTCAGCGTCATATCCTCGATCGGGAAGACCTGACCGTCCGTATGATCGATTCGCCCCTTGAGCGACAACATTCTCAGAGAACGCGCAACCCCATCCGGAACGCCGCTGGCCAACCGGACCGTTCCAGTCGACCGTTCGGGCGAAACCTCTACGCGCAACCGACTAATATCGATCGTCGTCAGCTTGTCGCTGATCGGCTGCGCAAAGAAGCCGACGTAACCGTCCGTATCGCCGACTTTATACGTGTCGACGACCTCGCCCCCGATCGAAAAGTCAGCCCAACCTTCCCGGATAAGGATCCCGGCCGGGATCAGCTCGCCCGGATCGACAGAGGTAAACGGCGTAAACGGAATCAGTTCGGTCCAATTCCCGTCCAAATTCTGGTAAAGCGCGTACGTCCGATCGGAACAGATCAGGAAATCATAAAACGACCCGGCCTTCTCGGCAAAAGTAATCCCTGAACAAACGTAAGGATCGAAAGCCGGCATACGGATAGCGGTTTCGATCCGCGTCCGATAACCGATCGGGATAACGAAATTCGGAAGCGTCGTAACGTTATATTTTCCTTCGGATGATTGCATCGTCAAACGGTAAACGCCGTCCGTGAGGCTGCGATTAATCATGAAGCCGCCTTCAAGCGCGTCGCCAAGCGGAAGGCGGAACTCCTCCGGATTAGCAATCGAATCCTCAAAAATCATAACCCAGACTTCATCCGGATCCGCCGGCGGTTCGTCGCCCGCGCCGACATCCACGGTCCGAATCAAGATTATCATCGCCAAAACAAACGCAATCCATCCAATTTCTTTTATACGCCTCACGTCTTTCCTACTTTCTTCCGAGCGTTTTTCGCTGGTTTCATTATAAAACACTAACGGGATCCATTTCAAAGCGCGCATGACCAAAATCGAATCCTTTCAGAGCCTCGGCGATACGGACGCCGCGCAGCAATACCTGCCAACGATAATAACCGTTCAGCCGGCTATAAAAACAGGGCGCCGGTCCGATCATGCATATCGCCCGCTTCCCGTGAAGCGCCAGGCGGACCTTCCCGGCTATACGAAAACTTTCCGCGGCTGCACGCTCACTATCCGAATTTCGAATCAAAATTCGGGCTAAACGCGTAAACGGCGGATATCCTAATCGACGTCGATACGCCAACTCTTCTCGATAAAACGCGTCATAATCGTTCGAAACCGCGGCGCGCAGCGAATAACGATCCGGCTGATACGTTTGAATAATCGCCTGCCCGGCCTGATTTCCGCGTCCGGCGCGCCCGATAACCTGCGTCATGAGCTGAAAAATCTGCTCTTCTACGCGAAAATCCTGCAATCCGCCCCCTACTTCGGCTAAAATAACACCGACAATCGCGACATCGGGAAAATCAAGACCTTTTGAAACCATGCGCGTACCGATCAGGATATCGGCCTCGCGATTCGCAAATTTTGTCAGAATTTCCTCCATCGAGCCTTTTTTTTCAACCGATTCCGCGTCTAATCTTAGAATCCTCGCCGCCGGAAATGTCTCGCGCGTTATCGCTTCGACCGTTTCGATCCCGGCGCTGAACCGGCTGATCGCCGTCGATCCGCAACTGGGGCAAACGTCCGGCATCGCCGTCTTATATCCGCAAAAATGACAGGATAACTTCTCCATCGCGCTATGCAGCGTCAAATTAACGTCGCAATTAGGACAGCTGAAAGACATTCCGCATTCAGAACAGAAAACGTAAGCAGCCGCTCCGCGCCGGTTCATGAACAAAATCGCCTGCCGTCCCTGATCGAGCGTCCGCGTCAACGCATCGACCAAGCCGCGGCTGAAAATCGATCGGTTCCCCGCCCGAAGCTCGCCGCGCATATCGACAACGGTCGTCAGCGGCGTCTTAGCCGCGCCGGCGCGATTCGGCAGTTCCAGCATCGTCCATCCGGATTGTTCCGCTTTGAACCGCTGGGCGACGGTCGGCGTCGCCGAACCTAAAACGACGGTCGCCCCGGAAATTCTCGCGTATTCGACAGCCAAAGGCCCGGCCGAAAAAAAGGGGCGTCCCTCCGTTTGATAATACGAATCGTCATGGCATTCATCCATCAGGATCAGCCCCAAATCCGGAAGCGGGACGGCAAACGCCGAACGCGTCCCGATCAGAATTCTTACCGAGCGATCGCGCCCGCGCCGCCACGCGTCGAAACGCTGGCCCGCAGATAATTTCGAATGATAAACGCCGACGAGTCCGGGGAAGCGCTCTCGGAATCGGATAACGATTTGCGGCGTCAAGGCGATTTCCGGCACGAGCATCAAGACCTGTTTTCCACGGGATAAAGCTTCCGCCGCGGCGCGCAGGTAAATTTCGGTTTTTCCGGAACCGGTAACGCCGCGAATCAGGATCGGTGCGCCGCTTTCGGCGCGGCGCAGATCGGCCTGAATCGCCGCCAACGCCGCTGCCTGAGCCGGATTCAGATCCAGCTCCGCCGCGCTCGGATAACGATTCGGCAGCGCGCTCTGAACTTCACGAATCGCTTCAACCTCGACGACTTCGATCCATCCGCGCTTTCGGAAGACGTTCAGATCATGATCCGTCAAAACGCCCGTCTCGATTGCGTCGGGAACCGGTATCCCGCGCCTGTCCGCCCGAAGGCGCGCGATGAAATTTACCCGCCGCGCCTGGATTTCCGGATCACGGCTCGTTTCGAAAATTGCCATTTCGCTCAGCGTCCGTCCTGCGTCGCTCAAAAACAGCGTCCGAATCGTCTTCTTTCGCAGGATCGGCCGACCGAAACGCAGCGTCCGTTCCAGAACGCCCGCGTTTACCAACCGCGCCAACATCATTTTTCGCTCCGGTTCGGGAAACGCCTTACTCAGCGTATCTTCGCTTACCGGCGCGCCGCTTTCGCGTTCGAAATCACGAATAAAAATCAGCATCCGGTCGCGCAAAGGCAGCGGCTCCCTCATTTCGCCGTTGAATAAATCAGGCTGAACCGGATGATCGTCCAAAACCGCCGGCGCGCCGATAATCCGATATTCGGCGTAAGAACAACGCCGGATCTTTTCCGGCAACAGCGTATTCACACAGATATTTAACGGCGTCAGCGTCCGTTCGGAAAGAATCCGCGCTAATTGCAGCTGCGCCGCCGTCAATACCGGCTCTTCGTCGATCAGACAGATTATCTCTTTCAGGGATTGAATCGAACTTACCGACGCGCAATCGGCGACGACGCCCTGCAGAAAATCGTTCGCGACCGGAACGGCGACGAGCGAACCCGGGCGGATTTTCCCGCGCAGAGTCCCCGGGATCGCGTAATCCAAAATTCCGTCCTGTTTCGGAACGTCGGTAACGACTTTCGCAACGGTCCACAACGCCGGATTCGCGCTTTGAGCCACGTTTAGGATCCCTTCGTCCTTCACCGTAAGAAATACCACCAATGCATTGCGAGCAGATTAACGAACGTACCGACCGACGCCAAAGCTTTAAAAAACCGGGAGGGAGTCCCGTCCATTCCGTTCGCAATCAGGATAAACAGCGGGAAAACGAAATCCATCAGATAGCGGTAACCGATTTGTTCCGCGCCGGTGTTATGGTACAGCAACAGGAAAGACGATGAGACGACGATCGAAAGCCAAGCGCCAACCAGCCAAAGCGTCCTTTTCGGGCGGAGAAATGCGTAAACGACCGGCGGCGTCATGACGAAAATAGAGTACCCGCCGATTCCGGGATGAAAAATCGCGCCGCCGTTCGCCGGGGCGATCCGCGGCAGCGTCAAAATCATCGTCCGCCAATTAGCGCTGAAAAAATACGGATGGAACATTCCGTACGTCCGCACAGCCTCCAGAATAAACGGCGCGCCGTTTATCGCGACATAGCCGAAATCAAACCAATCGCCGAAGCGCAGCCAATTATAGAAAAGCGAAAACGCGCCCGACGCGGCGACCGGAACCGCCGCCTGAACGCCCCAGACTACAAATCGCCGCCAATCGAACGCGCCCGATCCGCCTGGGGTTTGACGTTGGATCCGAAACGCTTCCGTTCCGGCTAAAAAAAGCGCGATCGGGAATACGTTCGGACGGGAAAGCATCGCGCAGCCGAGAAACAGACCGGTCAGCCAAGGCGACCACGCGCGCAGCGCGGCTAAACACGCCAATCCGACAAAAAAAACCGTCGTCAACTGGGATACGAACCACATCTGTCCTAGCGTAACCAACCAGAGATGATTCGTTCCGATCGCGAACGTCGCCGCGAGCCAAAAGACCGCCTCCTCGGACAATTTGAAAAATCCGGCCGATACCGCCGCGCGGAGAACCAGAATCATCAAAACGACGTTTCCGGCGCCAATCAGCGCCGAGACGACCGTCATATTCACGCCTTCAACCCCGACCAGCGCCACGAACGGCATCAAAACGATCGCCGGCAGCGGCGGATTCGGCACGTACCATTCGCCGTTGAACATCGTCAGATCATGATTCGTCGCCGGATTAATAAGATACAACCGCCCGTTCAGGAACGCGTCCGCCAGCTCTGCCCAATACGCCTTCGCGGGCGAATCGGTTCGCATCGCCCAGTAGGATACCGAACGATGGAACGCGAAAATCAGGAAAAATACGAAGACGTAAAAAAAGATCGGGGTAAACCGCTCCGCAGCCAGACAGCCATTTCGAGCGGTGATTTTCAGAATTGAGACGATCGCGGCAAGGAAAGCCGGCGTTAAAAAGACAAACGCGGAAAAAGTTAGCCGGCGGTCCCAATCAATCGAATCATAATATCGAAAGCCGAACGTAAAAATAAATAGAAAAAGCGCCGTGATAAGCCAGCGTGTTTCCCCATCGGTCAATAGTTTTCCACGTTCGAACTGTCGGAGGTAAACGGCGATCTGAAGCGCCGAAAGGAAGACCCAGGCCAGCAGCGGCGCGGCGCGGGACAGGATCGAATTCATAGTCGAATCGGCGGAATGAATCGGCGCATACGCAAAATAAAAACAAAACAGCAATATAAAACCGAACATCCATACGCCCAGACGAATAAAAAGCGCCGCGAATTCAACACGGACAGACTTGATTCGCGCCTCGATCCGCCGCGCGTTTAATAACACGACAAACCACGCGCCGATCATGAAAAGAATCAGTCCAAGGAGAAAGAGCCGTTCGCGCGACAAGCCGAAAAGAACCGCGTTTTGAGCTTCCGACCGCGTCCTTAGAGACAGCAGCAGCGCAATCGCCCCCTCCGCGACCGTCAGCAGCGTGAGACGGACGAGCGAAAAAGACAGGGAACCGTTTTGCTCCGTATAGGTTGAATCCCGAAACAGCTTCATAGCTATAATTTTACATCATCGAAACGGAAGCCCCAAACCGGCAGCGTTGGTATAATGGCATCATCAAGCTTATTGGGAGGGCAAGAATGAACAATAAAGATTTATTCCGAATCAACGTGGGACACCTCTTAAATCAAGCCGTCGGAACGATCCGGGAAATCGATCTCAAATCGCCGCGAGTCGAAATCGACAGCGATTTCAAACTCGAAAACTTTAAAGCCATGGTTCGGCTTAACCGCGTTCAGCAGGGAATTCTCCTTCAGATGAGCTGCGAAGGCGATACGGAAACCGAGTGCGTCCGCTGCCTGACGCCATATACGCATCATCTCAGCGCGGAATTTGAAGAGCTTTACGCGCTGCCGCATCTGCGTCAGAACCAGGACGCCGATAATTACCTTCCTGAAAACGGGATGATCGACCTTTTTCCGTTGGTCGACGAATATATGACGATGGAGATTCCGATTAAACCGTTATGCGCCGAATCGTGCCGCGGATTATGTCAGGAATGCGGCGCGAACCTGAATAATGAGACATGCGAACACCACCCGCAAAAATAAGGCGTCCGCCGGATCTGGCATAGGATCCAAACGTAAAAGGAGCTGAAAAGTCCTGCCGAACGTTCAGTTCCTTTTTTATTTCAAAATCCGATCCGAATTTAGCCCGCTTACAAAAACGCTCCAGCCGTGATTCAATGATCGGCCCGTCATCCGAGTCCGGGGTCCGTCGAAAGAAGATTCCGCCTCCGGTCCGCCGCCCGGAACTGATAACGGATCGTAATCGTAAAACCGTCAATCTCAATTAAATATTCTTCCGGAAGCGACAGAACCATGACGCTGTATTCATATTCGGAACCGTCGTCCGTCATCGCGATTAAGTCCGTCCATTGATGCGTCGTTTTGCCGTCCGGGAAATCGACCGTCTCCAAATTGGAGGCCGCCTCATTCAAACTCCTGCGCAGCATGACCGATACCGTCGGATGCGGTTCCGGAACGCCGACCCATACCAATTTCGCTTCGATGGTCCCGTCCTGATGATACAACGCAGGCTGGTACTGATATTTGACGGTCATGCCGTCCGTCGTCGCGGAATAATTGATGAGCGGTTCAGCGTTAATCAGGCTGTAGGTATACGGATTTCCCTCTTCGTCGGCCAAAGGCTGATTTCGCCACGAGCAGCTAAGCTTTCCGTCAGGAATTTCGACAGTATCGATCGCAACCGGATCGCCGTTCGGAATCGAACGCGTCAAAGTAACTTTCACGGTCGGACGCGTTCCCGTTTTTCCATCCCACGAGATTTCTCCGATCAGGCCGATTTTGGGCGAAACGTACGTATTCGTAACCGTAAGGCCGCTCTCCGACTTGAAATAATTTTCCGGCGTAACCGGTTGTGAAACCGTATAGATATATGGGGCGCCTTGCTCGTCGTTCATCGGCAAATTCGTCCAAATCACGACTTGATCCATAACGCCGGTCGTTTCGACCGCTTCAACAGTGCGGATCTCTCCAAAAGCGCGGCCGTTGCGCAGTAACTGCAGCTCCGTCGCCGGACGCGTAAGCCGCGAACCTCGAACCCACTTAATTGTTGCTTGAACGTCGCCGAGCTGCGGTTTATAAATATAAGTAACCTTAAGTCCTTCCTCTTCGGCCTGGTAATCCCTGACCGGATAGGCGTTTCGGATCGAATAAAAATACATCCGTCCTTCCGAATCGGTCATCGGCTGATGATGCCAGACATGCCGCGTCGATCCATCCCAAATCGCCGCCGTATCGACCATTTCAAGATCGCCGTCAGCGACTTTCCGCCAAAGCTGAACGCTGACAGTCGGCCGTTCTTTCGGGCCGTTCTCCCAGACGACTTCGCCGCTGATATCGACGCTGCGCGGCGTATAACGATTGGTAATCGACGTCGCTGTCGCGTCAACCTGTTGATAGTACTTCGGCGCCGCCTTCTGAACGATTGAATAACGATACGGAAGTCCGCTCTCGTCCGTTTCCGGAACGTCGCTCCAATCAAAGGCGATCGTTGACAGTCCGGTCTGACTTGCCGATTCCTGCGTAACCGTCATCTCGTCTATCTTAATTCCGTTTCGCAGCAGCTGAACGTCCACCGGCGGCCGCGATAGCAGCGAGCCGCCTTGCCAGTTCAAACGAAAACTCGGACGGATCATGCGGGACCGATACGTATCGACCGCGTGAAGCGGATTTTCCGGATCTATCTCGATTTTCCAAAGTTCGTGATCCGCGACAATCGGCGTGACGGCATAATTATACGGATTTCCTTCGGAATCCGTCCGGTCGACGCACCAGGTGACCGTTTTCGTCACCATCGGGACCAACATTGAAAAAGCTTCCGCCGGAATCGCGACCGGATTCATCAGTGAACAATTCTGCTCGTCCAACTGGCCCAACGCGGAAACAGGAATTTCAACTTTCGAACCGTTTTCCGACAGGCGCGTCAGCTGCAGCGTTACACCGCGCGGGGAATGTTCGCCGTTTTGGCGCGTTACCTCGGCGCGAATCGGGATTTTCTCCGAACGGTACGTCAGCGTCAGCGTCATCCCGTCTTCAACGACGGAATAATTCGCGATTTTTCCAACCGAATGGATCGTATATTCATAATTCAGACCGCTCGCGTCCGTCTTTGCCAGCGGAACAGTCTGTCCGGCGGATACTTCCAACTCGCTCAGGGCATAAGTTGATTGGGGTTCAGCGCCGGCTGGCTGCGCCGGAATTTTATAAATCCGACCAAGGCTCGCTCCTTCGCGGCGCAGATCGAGCGTTATCTCAGGACGCGGCGTCTTTTCGCCGCCGATCCAACGCAGCTGGACTTCCGGATCGGCGATCGGAGGATTAAACGTCTTGATCAATCTTAAGCGCGATTCGGGATCCTCGGATGCTGCCCAATGCGTCCCGTTTGTCGCCGCGTCTGAATCATCCCTAAGCTCAGTTAAGAAATAGGCGATCTCTTTCCCGTTTCGAGCCGTTTCGTCCACGCACCAACTGACGGAAACTTCCGCTTGAGCCGAAATCGGTTTCTCAGCCGGCGGCGTCAGCAGGATCGGATTTTCCTCAGCGCAATTTTTCCCCGCAATCCGATCCGTTTCCGTCAGCGCGACCTGACGAATCGAACCGTCATCATCCATGCGCATCAACGCGATCCGGACCGGTTCTCGCATCTGCTGCCCGTTGACCCAACGTACGGCGCCGACGATTTCTTTTTTCGCGGATTGATAAACGTTCGTGATTCGCAGCCCGGCCGCCGTCGAAAGATAACCTTCCGGCGCGGCGTCAACTTCAAGCGAATAAACGTACGGAACGCCGCGCTCGTCCGTTTTCGGAACGGCGCAAGGCTGAAATCGCGGCAGCAGATCGTCAAACGTATACGTTTGGATAGGGGCGGAATCCGATACCGCCGGAATTACGACCGGATCGCACCAGCGCGTTCCGTCTTGAAGCAGCGAGACGCTCATCCGCGGACGCGGACGATTCTCTCCGCCGTTCCACTCTACCGCGAAACGGATATCGCGCTGATCCGGGATAAACGTACGGTTAAGTTTCAGGGCTGATGTCGGATCCGCTTGGGTCCGCCAGCGCAGGTTTTCGTTTTCGCTGATCCGGATAAAATAATCGATTGGATTCCCGTCCGCGTCAGTTTCGTCAACACACCAAACAGCCGAACGCGACAGGACGTCCGGATCGTCCGGCGAATTGGTCGGCGACAACTGAACCGGATTTTTCGCAGCGCAATCCGCCCCGTCCAAACGATCCGCAGCCGTGATCGCAACTTCTTCCGCCTCAATTCCGTTGCGCCGCATCAGGAGGATCTCAACCGGTTCGCGTTCCGGCTGACCGTTGATCCAATCAACCGTTCCGACGATTTCCGTTTTGGGCGAAAAATAACGATACGTTATCGCTTCTTCGTTCTCCGACGCGACGTAACGATCCGGGTTTCCTGCCGGGTGGATCGAATAGCGGACCGGATCGCCGAATAAATCGCTCGCCGGCAGCGCGCAGGGATCCTCGCCGTCCTTCAAACCGCACCAGTCGATCAGGTTCTCCGAAACGCCCGATGAACGTTCCGCCGCCAGGACCGTAACCGAATCAATTTTCATTCCGTCGCGGTACAGATCCAGCGTGAATTCCGGACGAGGAAGATTCGCGCCGCCAATCCATCGGATCGCGCGGTCCGGAGAGACCGAATTCGGCTCAAAGCGGCTGACCGCCCGGAACGGTTCTTCGGGATCAGGTATTTCGAAGCGCCAATTCGAATCGTCGCCATTCAAATTTTCCAGGCGGTATTCGTTCTTCCGTCCGCTGCGGTCATACGCCTCCACGCACCAGGTAATTTGCTGCGAGGTCCGATCGAGCGACCGTTCGGCTTCATCCGGGTAAAGTTGAATCGGATTTGCCGTTGCGCAGTCTTCGCCGTCAATCTTAATTTCAGGATCGGGAACGACGAATTCGGTCTGATCGCTCGCCGACGAAATCCGCCGCGTCAGCGCCAGCGAAACCGGCTTACGCAACTGATTACCATTTATCCAGGCATGATCAACACGGATCGCAACTGCCTCGGATTTAAAGGTGTTTACAATCGTCAACCCGCTCGCGGAACTAACGTAATTCGGAAGCGCTTCTGCCAAATGAACTGTGTAGCTATATTCCGCGCCTTGAAGATCGCTCGCCGGCAGATTCGCCCAATCTGAATCCGCGGTAACGGCCGAAATCGAAATCGGCGCGGTCGTTTCAACACCGGACGTTCCTTCCGAAAAATATGTAAATGGTTTCCCGATCGTTTCGCCGTCACGGCGAAGTTCAAGTTTCAGGGGAGGATGAGGATAATTTTCGCCGCCGACCCAACGGATCGTAAACGCGGGATCAACCGTCTTAACCGCGAACAATTTACGCAGGCTTAAGGACGGCTCGTTTCCTTGAAACGTCCAATCCGAAAAGGCGTTTTTTTCATCCGACAGCTCCGGGAGTTCCGCGATGAAATAATCGTAACGGTTTCCGTCAAAATCCGTTTCCGCGACACACCACGTCGTCTTTTCAGAAACCTCAATCGGAGCGTCGGCCGATTTCTCCGGCGTCAGCAGTACCGGATTCATCATGGAGCAGCTGAAATTCCCCGCAGGTCCGTCGTTCAGGTCGCGAGCCGCTACCTGTTCCGCGCGCGCGCCGTCAACCGCCCGCATCAAGGCGATCCGCACAGGATTCCGTTTGAGCCGGCCGTTGACCCAGGTTACTTGCCCCGTAACCTGAATCGTATTCGGAATAAAGCGGTTCGTGACTGTTAGATCGGATTCAAGCTTTGAATATCCGTCGGGAATAATCGGTTCGACAATCGTATAGCGATAGGGGACGCCGTCAAGATCGGTTTCGGGGAGGTCTTCCCAATAAACCGCAGCTTCGTTTATATTCGGCGAATCGGCCGCGGGAACCGGAATCGCCTCGCCGAAAGGATTTCCGTCCTGAAGAAGCTGAACCTTCGTTTCTGGACGGGAGCCGATCATTCCGCCGCCCAACCATTTTACCGTTCCGCTGATCCGGATCCGTTTCGGCTGATAATCGAAAGTAAGCGTCATCCCGTCTGACACCGGGCGATAATTTTCCGGCGGCGGATCGCTGATAAGCCGATAGATATACGGGTCACCCTGGGGATCAAATTTGTGCAGTTTATCCCAGGTATGCGTCGTGATCCCGTTCGTAAACGTTACGCTGGAGACCTCTTCGGGCGTTCCGTCGGCGGCGCTCCGAAGAAGTTTCACGAATACGCTCGGACGCGGATTAGACCCGTTAACCCATTCAACCTTACCTGTAACGCTGGTAAGCTCTCCTAAAAAAACGTTCCGAACGATCATCTTATCTTCTTTTTTAGCGTAACCGGATGGCGTGAACGGCTGCATAATCGTATAAGCGTATCGGTTACCCGCCTCGTCCGCAACCGGGATATCCGGCCAAAATACGGATGACTGCAGCGTTCCGGCCGCCGACTCCGGAACATGTTTCAAAGGACCGAACGGCAGCCCGTTCCGCATTAATTGAAGCGCCGTCGCCGGCCGTACGTACCGGTCGCCGCCGTCCCATTGAATATAACCGATATACGTCGCCGTCGGGACGGAGGAAACGTACGTAAGCGTCAAACCGGAAGAGCGCGATTGATAACCGTCCGGATCGGGGCCATCGTTAACGGGATAATAGACATATTCACCGCCATAACGATCCAGAACCGGCGCATCAGACCAGATATAAGATTCGACCCCGTCGTTTATCGTCGCGCTTCCGAAATCGACGACCTTACCGATCGAGTCGATCCGTAATAATTTGACTTGAACCGCCGGGCGGGGAGATTCGCCGTTGAGCCATTCGATCGTCACGGAAATATCTTTTTTCTCCGCCTGCTGACGCTCAGGGGTACGGATAACGACCGTCGGAAGTTCCGCCGGAGCCGCTTTGTCCTGAATAGCCGCCTGAACCGAAGAAGCGAAAAAAACGAAACCCAAAAAATAAACCAGAAAAATGAGAAGAATGTTTTTTTGCGAAGTAAGGTACTGACGCATGAAAGAAATCTTTCCGTTTACTTTCTTAAGGAATATACAGCGCGCGATTTTCGCGATCATCTGATTTGTCGCTTCAAATTATAACAAGAAACGATCGGCTTTCAAAAATATCGAGTCAAAATTTCATTTCGCAAAAAATAAAATCAGGTTTTAAAAACGTCTTTCCGGTTTTTACGGGGCGAAAAACGATTGGAAAACGTTTCAAAAGTTACAGACAGCCGAAACCGGACAGCCGCCCGCCTCAACTCGTTAATGAGCCGGCTTTCGCCTCCGCCGCGGCGATCAGCGAAAGCCGCGTCGCGGGGTTCGTATAACATCGCTTAGTAAAACAGTTGTAAGCCTCGTCTCGGACCGCGTCGGCGATTCCTCGGTAAACCAACGCGGAAGCGATCAGCGGCACACGGCACGCCGGATCGAACCATGAAATCCGCTCTTCGAACTGAAAATAAAGCCGGTCGGCTAAACCGGCTAATTTTTCCCAGAGATCGATAAAAGCCTGAGGGATCGATCGGCGAACGAGTTCGTCGTCGCGGATATAACAAAGCTCGCACAATTTTTCCCGATCGACGCCGTATTCCGTCATCATCGCCGCCGGCAGGTACACGCGGTTCCGGGTCCGTAAATCTTCCCCTACGTCCCGTAATATATTCGTAAGCTGCATCGCGACGCCGAGATTTTCGCAGGAATCAATAAATTTCTGATCGGCAAGATCCGCCTCGCAGGTTACCAACAGCGGCAAAAGGATTTTTCCGACCGATCCGGCGACAAGTCGGCAATATTCGAATAACTCTCTCAGAGTTTGGATATCCGCAAATTCCGCGTCTTTTCGCTGTCCGTCGATTTGCTTAAGAAATCCGTCGATCGGGATCATAAACTTTTGAATACTATCCGCAAACGCGATCCACCAATCTTCCTCCGCGGGAATTTCAAATTGATCTTTCTCTGAATAAAGCCCGCGTATCGTACGCTCCAATCGGTTCAATCCGTCCAAACTTTCATCCGAATAGTTTTTAGCGGCCGAATCGACGAGATCGTCAGCGTAACGGCAAAAAGCGTACAGCGCGGCGACGCTCTGAAAACGCTCTTCCGGCAAACAACGAAAAGTCTGATAAAAAGATACTGCTCGGCGCTTCATAATTTCTATCGCGGTTCGATAAGATTTCTTCAAATCAGGAGGGGAAACGTCGCTTAACTTCATGCTAAACCGTCCGTTTTTTCGTCTCGTCTTAATTCCTCGGCGCAAATTCGTCCGCCTTCGATTACAATCGGAACGCCCGCGCCGGGATGCGTACTGCTTCCGGTGAAATATAATCCTTCGCATTGCATACACTTAGATTGCGGGCGCCAATGATTGCTCTGCCTCAACGTCGGCTGTAATCCGAACGTAGCGCCGCGATAGGCTGAGAACTCCTCTTCAAAATTTTTCGGCGTAAATATTCTCTCAACCTCTACCAGATTGCGGACATCTGCCAATCCCGGAATTCGCGAAATCGCCGCGTACGCTTTTTCCCGATATTCGTCAATCGTTTCCTCATTCCATTCATACGCTGCTGTCCCAAGCTCTGAAACCGGGATCAGCACGTAAAAAGAAGACTTGCCCTCGGGAGCCATCGCCGGATCAGATTGCGATGGAACATGAAGGTAAATCGACGGATCCTCAAGCTTGCGTCCGTCAAAAATACTTTTCAAATTGTCATCAAGATCCTCGGATATCAGGAACGTGTGCGTCGCGAGCTTCGGAAACTTTCCGCCGACGCCCCAATAAAACAGGAGGCAGGAACAGGAATAATCCATCCGGTCTATTTTCTCGGGCCGATACTTTCCCCGAACGGCGTTATCGTCAATCAGATATCGCATCGCATACGGAAAATCCGCGTTGCAAATCACATAAGGGGCGTCGACCGCTTGTCCCGCCGCCGTAATACCGATAACTTTACCGCCGACCGTCCGGATTTTTTCGACGCGCGTACGGTAGCGAATGGTTCCGCCTAATTCCTGAAAAAGCTTCGCCATCTGCTCCGCCATTGTATGCATACCGCCCTTGATAAACCACGTTCCATACAAAAGCTCAATCATCGGGATAATGTTATATAACGACGGTCCTTTCTGAGGCGAAACGCCGATATACAGCGTTTGAAAACTGAACAGCCGTTGAATATCTTCATCAGGAATAAACGACGCCATCATTTTCTCAGCGCTGCTGAACGTTTTCAATTTCATCGCCTGATAAAGCATGAACGGGTTATATATATCCGAAGGACGGCGAAACGGGCGCGTAATAAAATACTTTAACGCGACTTGATAACGTTCATAAATAGATTTCAAATAATTCAGGAAACCGCTTGAGTTTTTTGAACCTTTCGCCTCGATCATTTTCATTAAATCGACCAAATCGGAATTAATCCGATAATGACGCATGGGATCGCCTTTAAAATACACCTCATACATCGGATCCAATTTGATCATCGGAACGTAATCGTCAGGATTTTTTCCGGCTAATTCGAAAACTTCCCTGTAAACCGACGGCATCATCACAAGCGTCGGACCGACGTCGAAGGTATACCCGTCTGCTTTCAGCTGATGCATTTTTCCGCCTGGCTGACTTCCCTGTTCATAAATTTCAACCTGGTAACCGGCGTTTTGAAGACGAATCGCAGCGGAAAGACCGCCGATTCCCGCGCCAATAACGATTACTTTTTTATTCATCATCTCCCAACTTTCATTTAGGCGTCAGGTTCGTTGCTAACGCTTGGCTGCAACAAACCGCCGCAAAATATAAATTATAAATTATTATCACTTTAATTGTTAGCAATAAAAAATGAAGCAATCTTTCCTCGAATTTGTAAGAAGAAAATAAATTACGTTTCAATCCAAAAAAATGGAATTGTCAGCAAATCCGATAACTGCCCGGCAAAAGATTCAATCCTTGCCAATCGATATCGTATTCAAATATCTCCTATACAATTATAATATCTTTTCTGTAATCAAAACAAACGAATGTGTTTCAAAACTGCATTCCGAATTTGACAGGTTCGGCAAATCGGAACGAAACGCAACCCAAAACAGACCGTATTACGCGAAGTTAGATTTTCATTCTTCTCAAATTCATAAGAACGAGCGCCCCGAATAGAATCGGGGCGCCCTCAAAAACATTGGGTAGGAGGAAATCTTAGTAGCAGCGCCAGTTCACTTTATCAGAATGGAGCTTACCGTTCATGAACAAGTTATGATCAGGCAGGTTGACCGAAACGTTGACCGGACCGTTACTGTTCAATTGACTCGGGATATTCGTCAGCCACAAACGACCCAGAAGCGTTACAACTTCGCCAGGCGCAATCGCGACTTTTCCGTCCTCCGGTTCCGTCGAGGATAACCAGTAGTAGGAGATAGGCGTTCCGCCGTTGACCGCGACCGCACCCGGAAGTGCCACGTACCCGGTTTCGCCGCCATCGTTGCGCAAGCGGATCTGCATTACCGCGAAGCGACCGCATTTCTGATACAGGCCGACCACGGCGTTTTCATAAGTTCCGTACCAACCGGAAGGCTTGATTGGCTTCTCATTAACGACCGGCGGATTCTTTTCCAACGGAGCGAGCGGAACGATCTTCGCTTTGCAGGCGTCCATGCTCCCCGGGACAGGGTTCGCCGTCGTCGAAAGCATCGGCCGCTTCGTCCCGCCCATGCGCCACTTGACATCTGGCGTCGCACCGCTCGATACTTCAGCGATCGGATTCACCAGATCCGGAATGATCGCTTCGAAGCGGATGCGCTGACCTTCCTTGAGCGGGATCTGATAGCCGGGCGTGCAGTAGTCGCCGCCGAACGGATAACCCGACGCGCCGAAGACCGTATAGCGGCAGATATAGTCCTCATACACCGTATTGTTGACCCAAATCTCAAGCGGCACAACAAACTTCAAGTTGGCGGGGACCGTAACATCAACCTTATAGGAAAGCTTCCCGCCGCAATCCTCGTACGTCGCCTTCTGAGCCGTAGGATTTAACTTCGCCTGACAGAAGCCAGGCCCCGTCGCGGTCAGCGTCGCACCGGCGATCGCAATCGGAGCCTCATCCGCAGCGGACGGTCCCATCGCGTAAACAATATCCGCGTCAAAATTCACAGGACCGGCAACATAAATTTGCTTCAGTCGGACCCATCCCTTGATAATCGCGTTGCCGCTCGCATCCAGCTTCAGCTTCCCGCCGCCGTCGCAGACGCTGCAGCCCTGCAGGTCATATTCGGCAGCATCCGGATCGTCGGTAATGTTCTTGATCTTAATCGACTTGACGATAATCGCGTTCTTGATATTCCCACCCGCACCTTCGAGCGGAACCTGCGGATTCGCCTTGGAAATTTTCAATTCAATATTCAATTTACCGTCGCCGCAGGGCACAAACGAACCCGAGCCGGTAGCGGTCGCGGGATTCAGGAGCGTTTTCGCCGATAACCCGTCGGCGTCCGTCTCCACCGCCGGGAACGGGGTTTCAACAATCGTCGGTTCCAGCGTCAGATCGTCGAACTCTCCCGGCTGAATCCTCAGATTGAAGTCGCTCAGGGCCTCCAGGTTTTCGCCCTCCGTATCGGAGAAGGCCTTGGATATTGTATAAAGCCAAATCTGTCAAGCAAATTCCTGTAATTTGCCGATTTTACCGAAGGCAATCAGAATTGTAGCACTTTTTAACCGAGTTTTATCACGCCATATCTTGATACATATTACATAAAGCCGCCAACTGAACACGGCAAGATGATCAAAAAAACCTGAAAGTTTTATCTTTCAGGCTTAAATTATGGTGGAGATGGCGATAGTTGAACTCGCGTCCGA
>DAOUFC010000063.1:0-51577 GCA_034430295.1 Flexilinea sp. | reverse complement strand
TTTGCATAGTGTACAATAGCGTATTAAAAAAGAAATGCCCCAGTGGGCATTAAGACTTAACGATCAATTATAGGTGTTAACCTATAGAGTATTAGATTATTTTTTGAATACTTTATGGGATTTAAGATAATAGGCGGGTATCTTTTGTAAAAAATATAATACCTGCCTATAGGTTGAGTTTTAATCTTTAGGAATATACTCCTTTAAAGGCGAAAGATAAATCTTTTCACCTTCTTCCTTTGCCGTTACACCGATACACAGATCACTACGGTGCATAAGTCTAAAAACAGAGTACTCCACAATGTAGTACAAACCATGTTGATGTTGAGGAAGGCCAACAACAAAATTTTGATCTACATAGGCATAATGTTTAGACCTCGGTATTATAAAATCACCGGAAACGATATCGTTAATCGTTAAATTAATGAAAATTTCTCTCTTGCCATCTATTACTGCCCGATATTGATGATTCAAAAGATCTACACACAGCCAATCCAAATTTCTCATTATATACAGTCCTTGCTTTTTTTTTGTATTGTCAGTGAACTCAACCGATAGTATTCTAATATACTGTAAGTTTATGTACAATTAGCTGGCTTAAAAGGGGGAATTTTACTGACTATCTAGGTCATTCAGATTTAACAAAATTATCAAAGTTTTCTTTACCTGTACCTAATTTCTTTTGTATTAAAAAAAGAAATGCCCCGGTGGGCATTAAGTAGAACTATTGTATCACAACATCAGAATCTTCTTCGTCGTCTATCATGTCGTCCGGAACAATGATGACATCGCCGCCATACAATCCCTCGGAAATAGCAACATACTCCGTCGCATCATCTCTTGACATATTGAAAGTAGCCATTGCTTTTTTTACAAGTTCTTCGAATTTTAAATTATCCATCCCATCCCCTTGAATAAATTATATATCGCTTCTCTGATTGGGTATTAAAAAAGAAATGCCCCTGCGGGCATTAAAGATTCGGTTCGCCGTTTGCCGGTTGATCCGTACTGATTTTCGCGGCGCAATATTGACAGCGCGCTCAAGAAACGGTATATTTCGTTCCCGAAAAGGAATGAAAAGCGCGATGAAAACGACCTTGGTCCGGAACGGAAAATCGAAAAAGCGGAACTGCGCGCGATTTGTATCCTTAAATTATTTTACGTTTCAAAATTAACCTCCCGACGACGGAGGTTTTTTTTTAGATTGAGGCGAACGATTTAGGAAAGGGAAGGTACTGATTTATGCTGAAAGGCAGCGACTTGCTCGAACCGATGGACTTTAGCGTTGAAGAGATGGGGGAGATTTTCGATCTCGCCGCGAAAATAATCGCCAATCCGCGTAAATACGCGCACGCGTTGGACGGGCGTTTACTGGCGACGCTTTTCTACGAGCCGTCGACGCGGACCCGGTTCAGTTTCGAGGCGGCGATGCTGCGCCTCGGCGGTCAGGTTATCGGATTTTCAGAAGCGAATTCGTCTTCGGCCGCGAAGGGCGAATCAATTTCCGATACGCTGCGGACGGTCGCCTGCTATGCCGACGTCGCCGTCATGCGTCATCCGAAAGAAGGCGCGCCGCGGATCGGCGCGATCGCCGCGGATATCCCGGTCATTAACGCCGGAGACGGCGGTCATCATCATCCGACCCAGACGCTGACCGATCTCTTAACGATTTCGGAAGAAAAAGGCAGCCTTGAAAACCTGACGGTCGGGATCTGCGGCGACTTGAAATTCGGACGCACGGTTCATTCGCTCATCAAGGCGCTCTCCCGTTACAGCGGCGTCAAATTCGTCCTGATTTCGCCGGAGGAACTCGTCGTCCCGGATTACGTTCGCGACGGTATCCTGATTAAGAACCGTATCCCGTTTGAGGAAGTCCGGAAATTGACGCCCGTTCTGCCCCAGCTCGATATTCTGTACATGACGCGCGTTCAAAAAGAACGCTTCTTCAACGAGGAAGATTACGTCCGCTTGAAAGACCGCTATATCCTTGACGCTGCGAAGATGAAACATGCTAAGCCGGACATGATCGTTATGCATCCGCTGCCGCGCGTCAACGAGATTTCGGTCGACGTCGACAGCGATCCGCGCGCCGCCTATTTCCGTCAGGCGAAATACGGCATGTACGCGCGCATGGCGTTATTAATGAAAATTTTGGGAGCGGAGGAATAAATCATGTTAGTCGTCAACAGTATCGAGCGCGGGATCGTTATCGACCATATTACCGCCGGCGTCGGCGCGAAAATTTTATCCTATTTGAATATTGACACCTCGAACCATACCGTTGCGTTCCTGATGAACGCCGAGAGTACGCTGCTTGGGCGGAAAGACGTAATTAAGATTAAAGACGTCATCGATCTCGACTTGAGCGAACTGGGGCTTCTCGATCCGAACGCTACGGTTAATATTATCGAAAATCATAAAGTCGTCCGAAAGATTAAATTAGCGATTCCGGAAAAGGTTGTCGATATTATTCATTGCAAAAATCCGCGCTGCGTAACGTCGATCGAACCCAACGCGCCGCATATTTTTCATCTCGTTGACAGCGACCGCCGCGTTTACCGCTGCGAATATTGCGACGATATGGTCAGTATGGAGAAAGACGGATTGAATGAACTTATTCATAAAAAACATCAGCCTTCCAAATAATCTGACTGAAAGGGCGAACGTCCTGATTGCGGACGGGAAGATCCGTTCGCTGAACGCGCGGACGGAAGATGGCGCGGGTTATGAGACGATCGATGGGAGCGGGTTGACGCTGCTGCCCGGTTTGATCGATCTTCACGTTCATTTTCGCGATCCGGGTTTTCCCGAAAAAGAAACGACGGCGAGCGGCTGCGATGCGGCTGCGCGCGGCGGGGTGACGACGGTTTGCCCGATGCCGAATACGAAGCCGACGATTGATTCGGTTGAAACGCTGGAACTGATTGACCGTGCGGCGGCCGCTGCGAACGGGGTTCATGTCCTGCCGCTGGGGACGATTACGCGCGGGGAGGGCGGCGAAAGTTTGACCGATTACGCCGCGCTGAATCGGGTCCAGAACGAGTGTTTCCGGTTGACCGGACGCGGGCTTTCCGCGGTCAGCGAGGACGGAAAATCGGTGATGGATCCGCGCCTGATGCGCGAGGCGATGATCGCGATTCAGGCCAACGGACTGAAGATATTCTCCCATGCCGAAGAAATCGGTCTTTGCGGCGGCTGTATGCGTTTGGGAAAGGCGTCCGAACGGTTGGGCGTTATCGGGATCCCGGCGGAAGCCGAATCGATTATCGTCGCGCGCGATATTCTGCTGTCGGAGGCGACCGGCTGTCCGGTTCATTTCTGCCATATCAGCACGGCTGCGTCGGTTTCGCTGATCCGTTGGGCCAAGGCGCGCGGGTTGGCGGTTACGGCGGAAACCGCACCTCATTACCTGATCCTGAGCGAAGACGACGTTCAGGCGGATAACGGCCATTTCAAGATGAATCCCCCGTTGGGAGATGAAAAAGATCGGGAAGCGCTGTTCGAAGGCCTGATTGACGGGACGATCGACGCGATCGCGACTGACCATGCGCCGCATACCGCGGAAGAAAAGGACCGCCCGCTGCCGAACGCGCCGTTCGGCGTGACCGGATTGGAGACGTCATTTTCAGCAAGCTGCACGGCGCTCGTCAAGAGCGGAAAAATAACGCTACCGCGGCTGGTTGAATTGATGGCGGCGCGTCCGGCGGAGATTCTTGGGCTGAATCGCGGCGTCCTGAAAGTCGGGGCTGCCGCTGATCTGACGCTTGTCGATTTAAACGCGACGGTCCGTGTCGATCCGGAAAAATCGCGCTCCAAGGCGAAACATTCGCCGTTCGCTGGACGGGAATTTTCGGGAAAAGTCAAGATGACGCTTATTAATGGAAAGGTTATTTATCATGATTGATCAACTTATCGATGCGATTCGCGAAAAAGGAAATCCGACTGTTGTCGGTCTCGATCCGACGCTGAACATGATTCCGTCCGGCTTGCGGGAACAGTTTTTTGGAACTTACGGCGAAACGGCGCGCGGCGTCGCCGAACTCTTCCTGGCTTTCAACCGCGCGATTATCGACGCGGTCGCCGATATCGTCCCGGCTGTCAAGCCGCAGATCGCTATGTATGAGCGCTACGGTTTGGACGGAATCGACGCTTACTTAAAGACGGTCGCGTACGCGAAAGAAAAAGGGCTCGTTGTTATCGGCGATATTAAGCGCGGCGATATTTCTTCGACCGCCGAAGCTTACGCGGCGCATATCGGCGGAACAGTTATCGGCGGCGACTCGGTTGATCTCTGGAAAGAGGATTTTATTACCGTCAATCCTTATTTAGGGACGGACGGGATCGCGCCGTTCGTTAAAGCCGCCGCCGAAAAAAAGCGCGGTATCTTCGTTCTCGTAAAGACCTCGAACCGTTCGAGCGCCGAGCTTCAGGATTTACTCGTTGAGGGCCGTCCGGTTTATCGGATCGTCGCCGATCTGGTTAATTCATGGGGAAAGGACCTGATCGGCGCGAACGGGTACAGCGCGGTCGGCGCGGTCGTCGGCGCGACCCATCCGGCGCAGGGAATCGAACTTCGCGCTCAGCTTCCGCATACGTTTTTCCTCGTTCCCGGGTACGGCGCGCAAGGCGGTAAAGGCGCTGATCTGAAAGGATTTTTCGATAAAGACGGGATCGGTTGTATCGTTAATTCGTCGCGCGGAATTATCGCCGCCTGGGAAAAAGACGCCGAATTCGCGAACGTTCCGAATCTTGGTCCGGACTTCGCTCTCGCTTCGCGAAAAGCGGCGCTGGCGATGAAATCAGACTTGGAAGCCGCGGTCTGAGCCGATTAAATCCGGATATTACAATTCCGCGGCTCCCGTGTCGGCGGGAGGTTTTAATCCGGCCCTGAGAACGAAACCGATTTCAAATTTCGACGTAGATTGAATTAGGGAAAATTCTGGGATGATTCTTGAATGGTGCCCAGCTGTCCCGCTTTAGATAGGCAGGTTGGAGATGAAAACGGAACAGTCTGAACAAAAAAAGGCCGGGAAGATCCTTCTGATTTTCGGCGCGCTGATCCTGATCGGTTGGGTCGCCTTTTCTATGATGATGAAAGTTGAGATCAATTCCGACTTCGCGAATCATGTTCTGGAAGGCGCCGATTGGATCGGAGGGAATTTCTTTCTGAAAGATTGGGTTCTGACCGGGATAAGCTTCCTGACGACCGAGCTGCCTTTTTACGGACTGGCGGCGCTGATTCTCGGAATCCGGCCCCTTGCTTATGTTTTTGCCGCCGGGCTGATCCTGAGCGTATTTCTTTGGCTCGGATTTTTCCTGCTTCGAGATCGCCCCGGCGAAATAACGGTCGCGGACTTCCTAATCTATTTCGCGATCGCCGTCGTTTCTACGCCGACGAAAGCGGCTCATTTCCGCGGCCATACCGCCGTCTTTTCATACGCGTTGATTCTGTTCTGGCTGGCGGCGCGGTATCTGAAGGCGGACGAAGGAAGGAAACGGTTCGGCGCGTTATTCGCGATCGGGTTGACGTTGGCGCTCGGGGTTGCCGGGGATTTGCTGATCGCCGTGATCGGGACGCTGCCGGTCCTGCTCTTCTGCTTTTGGGAGCTGATCCAAGGCGACGCGCCGGTCCGGCGTAGGAAAATACTTCTTTTGAGCGGCGTGATCCTGATCGGAACCGGCGCCGGAATCGGGTTGGACCGTCTTTATTTTTTGATCGGCGGATCGGTCAAGAATGAAATCCTGACGCGGAAATATATTTT
Source organism: Flexilinea sp. (assembly GCA_034430295.1). Taxonomy (GTDB): domain Bacteria; phylum Chloroflexota; class Anaerolineae; order Anaerolineales; family Anaerolineaceae; genus Flexilinea. Next base: position 45,815 of record DAOUFC010000063.1, on the reverse strand, counting down.
AAGTTTTAACCAGATCGGTACGTATCTGAACCGTTTTGTTAACGGGATGATCGAACTTGCGAACGGATCGACGGATCAAATGCCGCTGACGCTTGTCAACACGCTGCGTTGGGGCTTTCTGGTTCTGACGCTGGCGGCGATACTGGTCGCGGTCGTTGAAACGATCCTTTCATACCTTCGGCGACGGCATAACGATTTCGCGGCCCTGTTTTTGGCGTTGGCGATTGCCGTTATGAGCGCGGTCTGTGTTTTTACCGATATGCTTGTGACTTCCGAATTTACGCGCTATTTTTCGTTCATGATCGTTTTCGGCGCGATCCTGATCGTTCGCGCTTTGAACCGCCGTCGGATTCATGAGATTTCGCTGACGCGTTTTCGGATTCCCGCTTCCGGATTCCTGATCGCCGCGGCGCTCGTCCTGATCGCGCTTCAGGCTCAGCCGCTGACGTTCGGGCGTACGTCGACGCGTTTTGACCGGATTGCCGCGTATCTTGAAACGAACGGCTATCGTCATGGTTTCGCTCATTTTTGGAACGCGTCGAGCGTCACCGTTTCTTCGCAGAACCGCGTCAAGGTCCGCGCGATCACGGTTCATCGCAATGCCGATCTGGTTCCAGAATATGCTGAGGAACAGCGCTGGTTCTACAAACCGCATTGGTTCAGCGAAGCGCCGCATCAATTTGTCCTGGTTGATAATTGGGGATATCTCGACATATCGAAAGCGTTTATAATCGAAATTTTCGGCGAACCGCTGCGCGTCGACACTTTTGAGGATTACGAAATTCTGGTATATGATCGGGATCTGACCTCCGAATTAAACGGACGATAAAGACCGGCGCCGCGCCCCTTCATCGCGCCTTCGGGGGCGGCGCGTGATATAATCCGCTGTATGGATCCGACGCGGTTTTTTAAGCTGAATCTGGATATTACCTCCGGCGTAAACGCTGCCTTTTTCATGGCGCTGTTCGGGACGATTTTAGCTTTCCTGCTCGGAATCAGCACGATCCGCCGCGGCCAGAAACTTGTCTATTTCCAGAAACGTCAGGCAATGATTGTCCGCGGCTGGAAACTGGTTTTCATTTCACTGATCCTTGCCGCTTCGGCCTGGGGATTAAATAATTTCGCGGAACCGGCTCTCTATACCGTTTTTCCGCCGTCGCCGACGATTACGCTGACTTCGACGATTACGCAAACGCCGACAATTACGCTGCCGCCGACGATGACGTTATCGCCGACAGTATCGGAAACGCCTTCGATTACGAATACGCCGGCGCTGCCGGAATCGTTGCGCGCGCTAGCGACGAGTCAGGTCGACCCGGGCAGCGAAGTTCTCTTCAGCCCGATTCAATTTACCGAACAGATGGGCGACGATGGGTTCCCGATCGATACCGCGGTCAGTTTTACGAATCCGCTGCGTTCGCTTACCGGTTTTTACTCATACGATAAACTTGTTCTGGGTACCCAGATTTCTTTTGTCTGGATGCGTGTCGACGATCAGGTTCCGATCTGCGAGTCGACAGTCGTTTGGGAGTTTTCGACCGGCGGTTATAATTCCGTAACTTGCGAGCCGGAAAATCGCGACGATTGGCTTCCGGGGCTTTACGAGCTCCAGGTATTCTTAGGGTCGCAGTGGTTTATGAGTCAGGGATTCGTTATTGAAGGGATGCCGTTGACGGCGACGCCGACAGCGACCGGAACCGCGACAATTACGAATACACCGGAGGATACGGAAACGCCGACCCCGACGGTTACCGGAACCGCGACCAACACAGCGACGATAACCCCGACAGGGACGGATACGCGCACGCCGACGATTACCCGGACGCCAACGATCACGCGAACGCCGACGAATACGCCGACGCCATCTTTTACTCCGACGATGACGCGAACTCCGCGGCCGACCGATACGCGCCAACCGACGCCGACACTTACGCCGTCTCCAACGGTTCGGCCGACGAGGACGCCGTTGCCGACCGCTACGGCGCGTCCGGCTGCGCCATGAGACAGGAGAGAAAATTGGAGAAACCGAAAATCACGGTAGATTTTCATGTTCACAGCGAATATTCGCCCGATTCCGTTACAAAAATCGAGGCCTTAACCGAACGGGCGCGGATCTTAGGCTTAGGGAAACTGGTCATTACGGACCATAACACAATCAAAGGCGCGTTGATTCTGAAAAAACGGTATCCTGATTTTATTATCGTTGGAGAAGAAATCCTGACGACGCGCGGCGAAGTCTTGGCTTTTTTTGTTGAAGAAGAAATTCCACGCGGTCTGACCCCGCTTGAAACGTTCCGCCGCCTGCGCGATCAGGGCGCGTTTATTTCTTTGGCTCACCCGTATTCCTATCGCCGTCACGGATGGCTCGAGGACGAAATGATCGAATATGGCGGTTTTTTAGACGCGATTGAAATTGCGAACGCGCGGAACACGGTTTCGGACAACGAAAAAGCGGCCGCGTTCGCGGCGGCGCGCGGTATTCCCGGAACAGCCGGATCCGACGCGCATGGTTTAAATGAACTTGGCCGCATGGCGCTCAAACTGGCACCGTTTAACAGCGCCGACGAGCTGCGCCGGTCGGTTCGCGATGCCGAGGTCGTCGGTTCGACGTCGCCGCGGCTGGTTCGGATCACGTCGCGGGCGGCGGTCCTGCAAAAAAAGCTCGGATTCTATCATGAATCGGATCGGGATCCCGATTCCGAATGAATTGCGAAAGGAATGGAAAAGAACGGATGAATAAAATTCGAATTGTCTGCTATGGGGATTCAAATACTTACGGCGCCGATCCGCGCGTTAACGGGCGCTTTGACGATGACGCGCGTTGGACGACGCTCTTAGGCGAACGTCTGGGAAATCCATATGAAGTCATTTCCGAAGGATTATGCGGCCGTACGACTGTTTTTGACGATCCGCTGAAGGACGGTCTGAACGGTTTGAAGCAGCTGGGACCGGTTACGGAAAGCCATGCGCCGATCGATCTTCTGATCTTCATGCTTGGGACGAACGACTGTAAAGCGCGCTTCGGCGCGACCGCGTATAATATCGCCGAAGGGATGCGCGCGCTGATCCAAAAGGCGAAGGCGCTGCCGATTTGGCGCGAAAAAGCGCGAATCCTGGTCATCGCTCCGATCAAAATTAATCCCAGGATCGCTTCCGTCCCGACAGTTGACGGGCATATGGGCCCGGGCTGCGCCGAAAAATCGGCGGAACTGATCCCATGGATGCTGCGCTTTGCGGAAGAAGAAGGCTGCGCAACGCTGGACGCGAACGATTTCGCCGTTCCGACCGAGCTTGACTGGATGCATATTTCGGCCGCGTCGCAGGCCCCGTTAGCTCAGGCGATATATGAAAAAATACGCTCAATTTTAGGGTGAGACCGGCTTGGCGTAAAAGTTCGCCGGGAATTCTTTTTCTTCCCGCCTTATAGATTAATCAAAAAATTTTCGAGCGTCAGCTGTGGGCTGACGTTCGCGTTTAAATTCGCGACGGCCTGATTCAAATTTTCCAGCCGTTCCCGGTAGTAACCGGGATTTTTCCTGGAAGCCTCTGCGCGGATCCGCTCTTTCAGCGCGATGAAAGAGGGCGGAACGCCGCTTTCGCTCGCTCCGGCGGCGCTGATCATCAGGTCGCGCAGCACCGTTTCCCAAAGCTGGAACAGCGCGCGCAGCTCGCCACGGCGGCGCGTCTCGCGGAATCCGGCGGCGAGAGCGAACTTCTCGCGCGTATTCAGCGTAAAAAGGCCGAGAAAATCGAGCGCGTCCGCTTCGTACTTTTCCATCCGTTCCAAGTCGTCGGTAAGCTGCCTGGCGAAACCGACGCGTCCGCCGGAAAGATGCGCCGCGCGTTCAACAATGCCCGTGTCCGCCGCGTTTCCGGTTTCGTTTCGCTCGCGTTTCAGCGTTTCGATCAGTGCGTCGACCCGCATCGGGCGCAGACGAACCGGTTCGCAGCGCGATAGAATTGTCGGGAGGACGGCGTTGGGCGCAGACGCAGTCAGGAACAGCTTTACCCGTTCCGGCGGCTCTTCAAGCGTTTTCAGGAGCGCGTTCTGAGCCGCCGGGTTGGCTTCCTCAAAGCGCAGAATAATCGCGATCCGCCATTTCGCCTCGTACGGCGTTAGCGTAAGCGTACGCTGGAGGTCGCGAATCGCGTCGATTTTCAGGATTTCCCCCGGCGTTTCGGTTGAGACAATCGAAAGATCGGGATGTTCCGTTTTCGCGATCAGGCGGCACATTCGGCAGGCGCCGCAGCAGGCGTCGGGCGCGGGCGGGTTCTGACAATTCAAGATCATCGCCAGGCGCAGCGCCATCGTGCGCCGCCCTGTCCCCGGCGCGCCGTGGAATAAATACGCGTGACGCGTTTTCCCGTGGCGGAGATGACTTCTCAGGACAGCGGATGCGTTGTCCTGACCGTAGAGATCGAAACTCATTTCTTCATCTTCTTCTTTTTTTTCTTCGCCGAATTCGGAACGGGTTTCGATCCGGATCCGTTCCCGTCCTCGGGCGTTTCCGACGCGTCGGTATCGGTTCCGGCGCGGGGTTCGTCTTCCGTCTCAACCGCCGCCGGCTCTATTTGCGGCGCGGACTGCGCCTCTTCCTGGTCTTTTCGTAATTCGGCGAGACTGACACGTTCTCCAGCGGTCAGCATTCCCAGAGTCGGGGCGCTGACGAAGATTCGCTCGACGGCGGCGCGGCGGATATTTTTCAGCAGCTCGCTGAAAAGTTCGGCGGCTTTCGTTTTATAAACGACGAGCGGATTACGCTGGGCGTAGGCTTCCATCGAAATCTGAACGCGCAAGGTCTCAATTTCGGTCAGATAGTCGACCCATTGGTCCGTAATCGCTCGCAGGATGACGGAGCGGCAGATTTCGTTTTGAATCCGTCCGCCGAGGTAATCCTTGATTTTCACGGCCGAATCCGGATCGACCTCCGCGGGAGACCGGTCTGCCAGATCCGCGTAAATGTCCGCGCCGACGATTGATTCAATTTCCGCCTGCGTTTCGGCGCGCAGCTGGTTGAATTTGACGGCGTGATTCTGGAGTCGTTTCCAATCCAGTTCGCCGAAAACGGCGCGCAGCCGTTCCAGCGTCGTCAGATAATGATTCCAGACCTGATCACGGATTTCACCGTCGGACTTAGCGGCGATGAGCTCGCCGCAGTGATAAACGAAATTCAGCCGCGTATACGGAAGCGACGCTTTTCGATGCGTCCGAGCGTCGAAGACGAGCCGCTTTCCTTTGCCGATCGCGTTAAAAAGTGTAACCCATTGTTTTTCATTCAATCCGTCGCGATACGCTTCCGGCGGAAGCGCCTTAATCGCGGCGTTCAGATCGCTGCGGATTTGCGCCTGGTCGCCGAAGAGGCGATCGGCGCGCGCTAAAAAGCCTTCCGAGACGGCGCCGATCGTCGCGTCGCTGAAATCTTCCCAGTCGGCGAACGTCCCTGCCGGGACGGTATAGTCGTCGCCGAGGCGATTTCGGAACGCCTGATGAATCCGGGTCATAAAAACCGAGAAGAGCGTCGATTCGATCTGATCGCGCATTTTTTCAATCATTTCGTCGTCGCCTTCGGTTAGGCGGCGCTGGTCTTCGACGCTGAGGCGGAAATTTACCCGCGCGAATCCGCTTGCCTCGGCGACCAGATCCTGACCGCGCAGCGGCGTCAACGTCTCTCCGTCCTGCGTCCGTTCGGCGCGGTCTTTCAAGCGGTCTTCGAGCGCCTCTTTGAAGAGATCGAAATTGGCGCTGCGCTCGCTGAGCTGATTTTCGAATCCGGCGCGAGCGTTCTCGATCAGGGTTTCCGCCTGATCCAACGCTGCGTTATTTTCGGCTTCGAACGCTTCACGCCCGAAACGGATCAGTCGGTCAAGCAGCGTATCCGGATCAGTCGGGAACAATTTTCCGTTTTCGCTGAGCTCGTCGATCATGATTTGCTGCGTGAAGGCGGGGATAAACCGTCCTTCGATTTCAAAAGAAGGCTGAACCGAATCGAAATAAGCGGCCAGCTGCCATTTTTCTTCGTTCGCGCCCTTCTCGATCCGCGCGTCAAGGTCGTTTTCGAGCATGTCGTAGATATCTTCGCTGAGATCCGCCTTCTGGAAGACCTGATCGCGTTGCGAATAGATTCGCTTCCGCTGGCCGTTAAGAACGTCGTCGTATTCAAGCGTGTGTTTGCGCGCGTCGAAATGCGCCCCTTCGACGCGTTCCTGCGACTGTTCGATGAGTCGGGAAAACATGCCGTGTTCCATCGGAACGCTTTCGTCGAGAAGATTGACGCGCGTCAGGATGTTTTCGACCTGCTGGCCGCCGAATAAGCGAACGATCTCGTCCTGAAGCGAGAGGAAAAAACGCGATGATCCGGGATCGCCCTGCCGGGCCGCACGTCCGCGCAGCTGGTTGTCGATTCGCCGCGACTCATGGCGTTCGGAACCGATGACGTGAAGGCCGCCCAGCTCTCGCACCTTATGCATATTTTCAACATGGTGCCGGAAACGCGCGATCGATTCTTCGTAAACGCCGAAATCGTCGCTTGTCAGCTTCGCCAGCGCCTCGTAACGTTCGTCGTGCGTCAGATTGTACGGATCGACATGCGCGCGGGAGAGGACCCGGTTCGTATCGCGCAGGATATCTTCGTCAAGTTCGCCGCCGAGCTTGATATCGACGCCGCGTCCCGCCATGTTGGTCGCGATCGTGACCGCGCCGAACGCGCCGGCTTGCGCGATGATCATTCCTTCTTCATCATGCTTGCGCGCGTTGAGAACCTGCGGGTGGATCCCGCTTTCGACCGTCGCGAGGAATTTTTCGAAATCGTCCTCGTCCAGTTCAAACTCAGTCATCAGATACGGCTTGTTGGCGGGTTCGTCCAGATTCAAAGAGACGCCAAGCGTTCGGGCGAACGGACGGATATCGTTCGCGCCGATCGTTTCGATCGCTTTCCGGAACGGGTTTAATTCCTTAATCGGCGATTCGACGTATTCAACCTTATTTTGAATCATCCATACGCGCCGCAGCATGTTCAGTTGGACCAGACGGCGCAGCGGTTCCGGCCGCAGCCGCTCGGCCAGATATTCCGAATGTTCAACTGAGGCGGTGCCGATCAGCTGCGGCCGGCCGATAATATAGTTTTTCAGTATTTCGAGCGTAATGGCGCGGAATTTGGCTTCTTCGCTTTGATAGATGACGTCTTCGTAATCTTTACGCTTGAAATAAACCGCCGTTTCCGGGTCATCCCGATAAGCGTAAAAGGTATATTTATAGCCGCTCTCGTCCTTCGCGCTTTTTTCGATCAGATCCGAGCCTTTTTGACGCGCGCTGTATTCAAGATTGGTCGGAACCGGAATAACGTCCAACCCGTAGATTTTATAAAACTCTTCCTTTTCGGTCAGCGCGGTTCCGGTCATGCCGCAGATTTTGTCATACATGCGGTAATAGTTTTGCAGCGTAATCGTCGCGTAGGTAACGTTTTCCGGCTCGACCTTGACGCCTTCTTTGGCCTCGATCGCCTGGTGAAGCCCGTTTGACCAGCGCCGTCCGGGCATCAGCCGGCCGGTGAAGCTGTCGACGATAACGACTTTTCCGTTTTGGACGAGGTATTCCTTATTGCGATGGTAAAGAAACTCGGCTTTCAGCGCCTGATCGATATAGCCCATAATCGATTCCTGCTGAAGCGTAATCTCTTCCGGGCGCGTCGGATCGCGGAGGACCATTCCCAGCAGCGATTCGACGTGATCCAAGCCTGCGTCGTTGATATAAACCTGATGGTCTTTTTCGCTGATTTCGTATTCTTCCGGGGTGAGCTGTTTTACGATCGCGGCGATTTTGTTGTACATCGACACGTCGTCCGAGGCAGGCCCGGAGATAATCAGCGGCGTCCGCGCTTCGTCGATCAGAACGTTATCGACTTCGTCGATGAGCGCGAAAGCGTGGCCGCGCTGAACGCGTTCATCGAAGCGCATCGTCATATTATCGCGCAGGTAATCGAAGCCGAATTCGGCGTTCGTCCCATAGGTAATATCGGCGAGATACGCCTCGCGGCGCGGAACCATGCGCAGCTGGTCCTGATCTTCCTTAATGGACGTGACGCTCGGGTCGACGAGAAAGGCTTTTTTCCCGTTTTCGGTCCGCGCCGCCATCTGGAGCACGCCGACCGACAGGTTCAGAAAATGATAAACCGGCGCCATCCAGCGCGCGTCGCGGCGCGCCAGATAATCGTTGACGGTAATAATATGGACGCCTTTCCCCGCCAGCGCGTTCAGGTAAACCGGGAGCGTCGCGGAGAGCGTCTTCCCTTCCCCGGTGCGCATCTCGGCGATCGACTTATCATGCAGCGCCATTCCGCCGATCAGCTGAACATCGTAGGGGCGCATCCCGAGGACGCGTTTCGACGTTTCGCGGACGGCCGCGTACGCTTCGGGTAGAAGATCGTCGAGCGTTTCGCCGTTTGCGAGGCGGGCGCGGAATTCGGCCGTTTTCCCGCTGAGTTCTTCGTCGCTCAGCTTTTCGAACGCTTCTTCAAGCGCGTTGATCTTCGGAACTTGATTCGTCAGTTCATTGAGTTTGTTTTGAATCGGGTCTAAGCCCAATGCTGTCTTGATTCGATTAAACATGTATCCCTTTTCTTCCGGTTATGACCGGTTCGTTCTAATTCCGTAAGCTGCCGGGGAACGATCTCCGACGGACAGATTAATCTTACCAGATGGATATTTTATCCTTAATAAGATTCGGACACACCGCTGAAAGACTGCATGATTCCGGACAACGTGAAATCCCACTGCGTTGTTTCAAAAACTGCTATAAAATGATAATTATTTTGATATAAAAATTTTCTATGCGTCCGCGTCAGTTTTCAGGCCGGAATCCGAGCATCTCGCGGATCCGCGCGGCGTTTTCAACGGTAACGGGAATATCTGCCGCCAGCGTTTGCCCGTGAAAATGAAAAACGCGCGTACAGGCATGGCAAATCAGCTCGTAATCGTGCGTCACGACGAAAACGATCTTCCCTTCGGCGGCTAACTCTTTCATCAGCTCCGATACCCGGCGCATCCCGTCGTAATCCAATCCCGCCGTCGGCTCGTCGAAAACGAGCAGCTCCTTGCGGCTGATGCGGCTGACCGCTACCGCCAGCCGCTGCTTCTGTCCGCCGGACAGGGTATTCGGATGGCGGTCTTTATAGGGTTCAAGCCCGAGCTTTTTTAAGGTCCGATCGATCTGGCTCGCGTCGGCGTCGCGGATTCCGAAGCCGCACTCCTGTTCGACGCTTTCCGCGAAAAGTTCGTAATTGACATCCTGCATCACCAGAAACGAACGTTTTAATCGGCCGCGTCCGTTTTCGCGCCGGTTATCCCAATAGAATCCGTCCTGCCGCGGCGAATGATTTGATTGCGTTTCGGACAGGAACGGGCTAAGCCCGCAGAGGCACCGCGAAAACGTCGTTTTCCCGGTTCCGTTCTCGCCGCAGATCGCGACGATTTCTCCGCCCCGAATCTCCGCGTCGATCCGCTCCAGGAGCGGACGGTTACGGAAGCCGACGCCCGCGCCGCGCAGGGTCAGGACCGGTTCCGAACCAAAACGGCTCTGCGGAACGGCTGACGATTGGGGAAGTTCGTCCGCTAAACGAATCGCTCTTAATCCCAGCCGTTTCCGTCTTTCTGCCGTCAGCGCGCGAAATTCCGACTGCGTGAAAACAGCCTGGATCCTGCCTTGATCGAGGCAGACGATCCGGTCGGCCAAGCCGATCAGGTAAGCGAGCCTGTGTTCGGCGATCAGGACCGTTTTCCCCTGCGCTTTGATAAATTTCAGCCGCTTCCTGAGCTCGTCGATCGAACGAACGTCCAGATTGGAGGACGGTTCGTCGAGAACGAAGATGTCAGGGTTCGCGGCGTAGGCCGAAGCGAACGCGATTTTTTGTTTTTCTCCGCCCGAAAGCTCGAAAATATTCCTTCCGCGCAGCTGTTCAAGCCGCAGTTCCTTCGTCGTTCGTTCTAAACGGGCGCGTAATTCGTCCTGTTCGAAACCGCGGTTCTCCAGCCCGAAGACGATTTCGCTGTCGGTATCGACGCTGAAAAATTGCGTTCGCGGGTTCTGAAAGACGGAGCCGACTTTTTCGGCGAGCCGATACATCGGCGTCGCGAAAATGTCTTCTCCCTCGATCTTGACTGAGCCGGTCAGGTCTCCATGATAAAAACCGGGAATAACGCCGTTGACGAGCCGCGTCAGCGTCGTTTTTCCGCATCCGCTCCGTCCGCAAAGTAAAACGAATTCACCTCTTTCAACAGTCAGGTCAATATGATTTAGGCCGCCCTGCGTTTGCCCGGGATAGGAAAAGGAAATGTCTTTGAATTCAATCATGCGCCGTTATCTCCAGACGAATCCGAGGATGAGAAGCGCCATGAACCCGCAGACGCAGACAATATCCGTGATTCCCGGGCGGACTTGAACCAGGCTCCCGCGCCGCGCCGGATTCTCGATCCCCCGCGTCAGCGACGCGATCGATAATTCGTCCGCCGCTTTTGACGCCGACATCATCAGCGGCACGTAAATACACTGAACCGTCATAACCGGCTTCGTCAGAAATCCGATCAGAGACGGATTAACGTCTCTCATGCGCATAGCGTCGTTGATCGCGAACCAGTCTTCGCGAATCGCCGGAAGATATCGAAGCAGGACCGCGATCGGGATAACGATTTTCTTCGGAACGCGCGCGCGGTTCATCGCCGCCAGGAACTCGCTGACTTTCGTCGTTCGAACGACGAGCGCCGCCATCATTCCGCACGGATAAACTTTATGAACCAGTCCGAAGAACGCTAATAAAACGCCGCGCGCTGTCCCTTCCGTACCCGCCGTTGCCCAACCCGTCAGGGCGTAAATCAGCGCGTAGCTCCCTATCCCGATCAGCGCGTAACGCCATCTCCCGAGCAGGATTCCGAAAAGCGCGACCGCCGCGACAATCATTAAGTTATATTTAAGCGCCGGCGCGATCGTGGCGGCGACGATACACAAGACGATCAGAATAAATTTCGTTCGCGGATCCGGATTAAGGCTGATAAAATTGGTCCGATTCGAAGCCCGCGTCATTCGACGATGCCGGCTTTTTCGAACTGACGCTTGAGCAGTACGCTGCCGATCCAGCCGCTGAATCCGGCGACGGCCGCGGTCCCGATCAGAATAATCGGAAGCATCCATGGCTGAGCCGTCGCGTTCATCGTATCGATATATGCCTGTTCCGTTCCGCCGTCCAGCATCGAGCCGATCCAGGATTCCCGATTCAGGAAGTAGACAACGTACGTTCCGGTATATCCCAACGAAAAGATCATGTACGACAGGATATCCAGCTTCCGGCTTCGATAACGGCCGATTCCCGCGACGGAATCGGCGAGGATTCCCATAACAATCGATCCGACGACCATTCCCCAATGCATTCCTGTCGCGAAAAGGATCAGGCCCATCAAAATCCCCAGAATCGTGATGGTCCAACGTTTATGGACTTTGGCGATCAGCAGCATATAAATCGGACCGCAAAGGAGCGCGCAGCCCATCGGTAAATAGAACGTTAATACCGGGTTAATCCCGAACGGCATTCCGCCGATCATATTAAATACGAAATAGAGCGCGCTGAATATTCCGATTGTGATCAGATCGCGGACGCTCAAGCTTTCTTCCTGTCTGTTAGGTTCGCTTTTCATGATTTCCTCCGTTTTTCAGAAGCGGTGTTAATTAGGTATTGCTAACTTCGCGAATTATATCATGATCGGGCTGACGGACGGGCAATCGGCCTTCTTCGTCCGGTATTCGAAAAATAAGAATTATCCTCCCCGCAGGACGAACGCGCATTAGCAAAATTCACAGGACCCTGTCAAGGTTCGCGTCTTAGGAATGAAGGCCGTCGATTAAGCGAGATTGGAAGATTCTGCTTACTTAAAAAAATAGAGCGGGTGCGCCCGCGCTCGCTCTATAAAAAGTTTAACATAAACTTTTTTCGTTTGGTATTATAATGCTGCTCAGAATATTCGCCGCGGCTTTGTAAGACAAAATATGACATTCTTCCTGTCTTGGAATTGTTTTATTTGCCTTGATTTCAGCGAATCCGCCCGCGTAAACGGGAAACCCTCTTAGAATTATCTTATATGTCTCATAAAACTGACACGAGCGCCGTTCGCGTCAGGTATTTAACTATGCCAATGGAGAAAAAAATGATCCAATTCTTGTCGTTTGTCGAGCTACTTAGAGCGGGGTTCGAATCGGTCTTGTCTGAAGCGCGCGTCCGGGTTCTTCGCCGCGGCGGGGTAATTGCGCCGTTGCTGATCCTGATATTGGCGCTCGGTTGGGCCGGAATCTTCGCGCCGGTATCGGCTGAGAGCGAGTTAATCCGCGCCGGGAAGACGATTACGCCGGATCCGGAGAAGATTAACACCTGGAAAATAGAACTGGATCTTGAAGTTCTGGCGCCGGCGGGACGTAACGATACGCTGATCGTTCTCGATCGCTCGGTGAGTTCCGACAGCGATTTCGCGGCTTATAAGGCCGCTGTCGTGTCCCTTGTTGAGACGATTCTCAAGCCGGGAAACGAGCAAACGCGGGTCGGCTTGATTGGATTTGATGACGATGCGGTCGTTCTTCATGATCTTGCCGGAGCGGATCAACTTGACAGCGTCCGGGCCGCGGTTCAAGCGCTCACGGCGAGCGCTTCCCAAAACGCTCAAGCCGGACTTCATCAGGCACGAAAAATTCTCGGCGAAAGTCCCGCCGCTCGCAAGAATGTTATCCTCTTCCTGAATCAAAAACCGGGAGCCAGCTTCGCGATCAATAATCCTGAGGAATACAGCCTGAATCTCGGAAAAGAGCTGATCACGAATTCGATTATCCCTGAGTTCGCTTTTAATTACGACCTGATTATTCGTGACGGTCAGGTTTATCCGGGAACCGCGCCGGCGGTTACTTCGAACGCGGTGAATAGTCTTATTGCGGAATCGATCATTCTGCGAACGGAAGGAATCAACCTGTTTACGGTTTCGATCGACGGCGCCCTTGAAGTGAAGGATTTGATCCTGACGACGGACGCCGCGTTGGCGACGAACGCCGCGAGCGATAATCTTTCCGAATCGATCGTCGATATCGCGATTGGCGCGCTCGGTTTTCCGGGTCAAATCCGCTACTCGGAAAAAATCGCGATGGGTTTCGAGATCCCGGACGAGCTGATCGATACGATTTCCGTCAGCTCCGGAACGATCTCTTACAATAAGAAACTTGACGAATTTATCTGGACGCTGGACCCGATTTGGGAGCCGGGGGTTCAGCGTCTTTCATATACGATCCGTCCGAATCAAAACATCTTGCAGATTTTTAATCCGGCGGCGAAAACTTATCCGACGGTTGAATCGGGCGTTTTATCCTACCGCGTCAGCGACCTCGGTCCGATCGCGTTCGAGGTTGAAGCGCGTTCGGTCGCGCCGATTTTCGTTCGAATCGACAACCATCTCTTGGACGGACTCAATCAGATTGTTAATGAACCGAACCGGAAATTTACGATTGAATTCGCTTCTGAAACGGAAAAATATACGTATCAAATCGGCGCTTATGAAACGAAGATCATCCTCGATTTAGATCAGCCGGGGACGTATACCGTCAGCGAGACGGCAACGAATCAAGGTTCGATGGACGACTATAACGTTTCGATTTCTCCGGCGGCGTTTACCGTCGAACCTGAATCCGGTCCGATTACGCTTACGGTTATTAATCGAATCAATCCGGGCGGGAAGCTTACGATTCGTCAGGAAATCGTCGATCCGTACGGGAACGTTATCACGGATGACGAGCGGGCAGCTGCTTATCTTGTTGAAGGTCCGAACGGATTCCGTACCGAAGTCACGGTCTCGCCGAAAGAACCGGCAACGTTGAGCGACCTGGTTTACGGAGATTATCGGATTGTCCAAGCGAAATTATCGGATCGGTTTGAAAACGTCGCTGCGCCGGCGGATAACACGGTTACGGTAAGCGAAAGCGAAAAATTCGGTGAAGCGCTCTTTGTGAACCGCTTTACGCCCGCGCAGACGGATATCGTCGGCCGCTTTGACTGGGTCGACGGCCCGAAGTCGCGTCCTTCGATTTATGTCAACTTGTATCAAAGCGATACGCCAGTTTTTGACGAACCGACGGTCGTTGAAAAGGGAGCGGCGGAATACGTTTGGAAAAATGTCAACGCGACTGACATGCATGGAAAAGCGTTTGATTTCCGGATCGAGTTGGCTGAGCCGGTTCCGGACTATGAAACGAACTATCCTGACAGCCTGACGATTCGGAACCAATACGTTATCTCAAATAATGGTACGGCGACAGCGACCGTCGAGTGGTATGACGGCCCGGCGATCCATCCGGCGGTCGCGCTCCAGCTGGTTCGGCGCGTCGGGAAAGGCGAAGCGGAAGCGGTTCCGAACGCCGATCCGCTTCTCGTTAGCCCGGATTCGAACGAAACGCAGTGGCGCGATTTGGATTTGACGACGATTTCCGGCGAACCGTATAGTTTCAGCGTCCGTCAGGGGGTCCTCGAGGACGGCGTTTTTACCGAGACGCAGCTGAACAGCTATGATACCGAAATTGACGGGTTGACGGTACGGAACCAGTTTGTCGTCCGAAGCGACGGCGTAGTCACGGCGGAAATTGACTGGGTCAACGGAGATGCCACGGATCGTCCGACCGTTTACCTGCGTCTCTACCGCCAGCTTAGCGAGTCGAGCGAAGCCGGGCTCGTTCCTGGTGCGCGGACGCTCGAAGTTGCGAACGGCGCGGAGAGCGTCAGCTGGCCGGGTCTGGAGCTGACGACGATGACCGGCGAGCCGTATCGTTTTACCGTTCGACAGGTTAATCGTCTCGGCGAAGATTATACGCCGCCGTCCTATATGAAGATGGAAGATGGTCTGACCGTGACGAATACGTACGTTGTCCCGGAGCAAGGCAGCGCGGCGGCTTCGGTTCGTTGGGTTGACGGTCCGGATCAAAAACCGGATATCAGTTTGCAGCTCGTTCGCAGCGTTGAGGGCGGCGAAACGGAAGTTGTTCCAGGTCAGATCATGGCGGATCTTAGCGGCGGCGTCAGCGGCGGCGAGTGGGTTGGTTTAGAGGAAACCGACTTGGCCGGAAAGCCGTATGCGTTCTCGGTTCGCGTCGGACGAAACGAGAACGGGACGTTCGTCGAGCGCGAACCGGAATCATATTCGGTTAGCGTGAACGGCATGAACGTCGTCAACACGTTCAAAGTCCCGCTGGACGGATCGGCGAAGGCGGTAGTGGATTGGATTAATGGACCGGAAAATAACCGTCCGACTGTGTATTTACAGCTGCTTCGCACGACGGTTGACGGCGAGACGGAAATCGTCCCGAACTTAGCGCCGATCGCGATTGAAAACGGCGAAACGACGGCGGCCTGGGAAAACCTCGAGCGAACCGATCCTTCGGGCCGGCCTTTCGCATTCAGCGTTCGTCAGGTTTCGTTAAACGGCGCGCCGTTCAGCCCGGAAAATTACGTTGCGGAGGAAGACGGGCTGACGATTACGAATAGCTACGTTATCCCGAGCGACGGCGAAATCTTTGCTCAGGTTATCTGGCAAAACGGCCCTTCCGACGACCGCCCGGTGGTTTGGCTGAAACCGCTGCGCGCGATTTTAGGGATGCCGCCCGAAGAGATTCCGGGAACGGAGATTATCAGGCTTGAAGCGGGAACGACGAGCGCGGATTGGAGCGGTCTCGACCGAACCGATCTCGCAGGGAACGAATATATGTTCAGCGTTGTTCAAGGGCGCCTGGACGACGGACGGTTTATTAACGAGAATCCCCCGTCATACGAAAAAAACGAGACCGGAACGGTCGTAACAAATCGCTACGTGATCCCGACCGACGGGAGCGCGACAGCGACGGTGCGTTGGGAAAACGGTCCGGCGGATCAACGGCCGGAAGTTTACGTAAAACTCTATCGTTCCGCCGGGAAGGTCGGTCCGACGCCTGTTCCGGACGCGGAAGTTAAGCCGCTTGAAAACGGTAAATCGACCGTAAGCTGGAACGATCTGGAATCGACCGACCCGAACGGCGTTCCGTACGTTTTCTCGGCGGTCGAAGTCAACGCGGAAGGCGAAGCGGCCGCGCCGGATAACTATACGGCGATGGAAAACGGGCTGACGATCGTTAATCGTTACGTTATTCCGACAGACGGGACGGTTGAGGCGAAAATCGAATGGATCAACGGATCGGCGGTTCAGCGGCCGTCGTTCCTGTTAGCGTTGGTCCGCTCGATCGACGACGGCGAACCGGAGCTCGTCCCGAACGCGCCGCGTCAGCTCGTCGAAAGCGATACGGACACGGTATCTTGGAGCGGATTAGCGCGCGGCGATATCAATGGGAATCCGTATAAATTCTCGCTTCGCGTCGTAAGTCAGCTCGGCACGGATTCGACGATCCCGAATTACTCGAGCGTCGTCGACGGCTTGATCTTGCGTAACGTTTATATTGTCCCGACGGATGCGACGGCGACGGCGACGGTCGATTGGATCGGCGGACCGGAAGAAAATCGTCCGCCCGTTTGGCTGCGTCTGTATCGGCGAAGCGATCCCGACGCGATTCCCGAATCGGTCCCGAACGCTCAGATTCTGGCGCTCCCCGCCGGTCAGGACAGCGTCACCTGGCAGGGTCTCGACGCGACCGATTTGGACGGACGCCCGTACGAATTTAACGTTCATCTCGTTAACGGCTCCGGCGAATTTTTCTTCCTTGCAAATTACGAAAAGAAGGAAGAGGGTCTAAAGATTACGAATCGTTTTATTATTCCGACCTACGCCAGCGCGACGGCGACGGTAACCTGGGTCGATGGCGACGCTGCGAATCGGCCGGATACCTGGGTAAGGCTGACGCGCGGATTGCCGGGCGAGCCGATGACTTTCGTTCCGGATTTAGAACCGGTCCTTTTGAGCCATGGAACGACGACGGCAACTTGGGATAATCTCGAAGTCACGGACAGCAAAGGTAATAATTACGTTTTCGGCGCGGTTCAAACGGACGAAAACGGGCAAAGCGCGGAACCGCGGGATTACCGGAAAAGCGAAGACGGTATGTCGATCGTTAATACGTACCAGGTCCCGTTTGATTACACGGCTGAAGGGCGCGTAGTCTGGGAAGGCGGCTCTGTAATCCGCCCGACGGTTTACCTGAAACTCTTCCGGAAATTGGGCGAAGACGGCGCGGTCGAGCCGGTTCAGGACGCGACTGTCAAGACGCTCGTTAACGGCGTGACGCTCGTTCTTTGGAACGATCTGCAGCGCACGGATATCAACGGTAAGCCGTTCTTTTACAGCGTTCAGCAGGTTGACGAATCGGGCGCGGAGCTCGTCCTCGATCGTTATACGACGACGACGAACGGGACGACGGTTACGAATACGTTTATCGTCCCGAAGACGGGGAGCGCTCGCGGAATGATCCAATGGGTCGACGGACCGAAAAACGATCGTCCGACAGTTCGGCTTAAGCTGATGCGTCAAATTAATAACGGCCCGGCGGAAGCTGTTCCGGATACGGAGATTAAAACGCTTCCGAACGGTACGACGTCGGTAGAGTGGCATGACTTAGCCGAAACCGATATCTACGGAAACGATTATCTTTTTACAGTTCGTTTGGTTGATGAAAACGGCGAAGAAACGACGATACCGGGTTATATTCTGAAGCTGAAAGGGACCGTCGCGGTTAACACGTATATTATCCCGACCGGCGCGGTCGTCGAAGGAACGAAAGTCTGGGTCGGCGGTCCGAAGCATGACCGCCCGACGACCTGGTTCCGCGTTTACCGCCGTGTCGGCGACGGCGCGGAAATTCTGATCCCCGGATCGCGGATTGTCGAACTCCCGAACGGTGTCACGACGGCGCGATGGGAGGATCTTGAATCTACCGACGCGAACGGCTTTGCCTATACCTTTTCGGTTCGCGAAGTCGATAGCAGCGGATCTAATTCCGTCCCGGAAAATTACGTGAAGTCTGAGGACGGGCTGACGGTGACGAATACGTATGTTATTCCGACCAATGGGAAAGCCGACGCGACGATTGAATGGATCAACGCGCCGGATACCGTCCCCGCAGTATGGTTCAAGCTGTTCCGGACGATTGAAGGCGGCGAAACGGAAGAGGTCCCGGACGCAATCCTGAAACAGCTCAACGGATCGATCAACAGCGTGTCCTGGACAAACCTTGAATCGACCGACGGAGACGGGAACGCTTATATTTTTTCGGTCCGCGAAGTCAACGCTTATGGGTTCGATTTCGTTCCGGAAGGATTTGAGAAAGTTGAGACAGGGCTGCGCGTGATTAATACGTACCTGAAG
Source organism: Flexilinea sp. (assembly GCA_034430295.1). Classification (GTDB taxonomy): domain Bacteria; phylum Chloroflexota; class Anaerolineae; order Anaerolineales; family Anaerolineaceae; genus Flexilinea. Next base: position 27,467 of record DAOUFC010000063.1, on the reverse strand, counting down.
TAGGAATTTCTTTTAGAGGCGTTCGGAAACTGCTATTTTCGATTTAATGAAAACCCGTCCTCATTTTTTTGAGGACGGGTTTTTTTCATGCGAATCTACGCTTCCGTTACTCGATCGTCCATTTTTCCCAGCGGTCGTAACCCGTAACCGTGATCGGGGCTTTAACGTTCAGTTTCCGCAGGAACGGACCGCCGTAATAATAAACCGGCGTGATGATCGCGGCCTCGTTAATCAGGATTTCGTCCGAACGGGTATATAGCTCGATCCGTTTATCGGGATCGAGTTCGCCGGCGGCTTCCAGGATAATTTTCTCGTATTCGTCGTAAAGCGGATCGGACGCGTCGGCGCAGTCTTTCGTCGGCCAATCGGTTACGCTTTGATACGCCGCGCCGCAGAGGAACACGTCCTTGGTAAAGTTATTTGCGTCCATGTAGTCCTGAACCCAGGTTGAGCGGTAGACGTTATCCGTTCCTTCCTGGCGTTCAACCTTGAAAACTTTCCATTCGCTATTTTTCAGTTCGACGTTTATTCCGAGCGTATCGCTCCACATGTACTGGAGCAGTTCCATATACATCTTTCGGCTTTCGCTCGTATTATACGAGAGCGTCAGGCTGATATCCGCAGGTTGGATTCCCATTTCCTCGCAATATTCGGCGATCAGACTTTTCGCCGTATCCGGATCGAAAACGGCGCCGAATGCGGGATTGTCGCTGACCGGCGCGCCGCTGACGCCCGGATGGATAAACGATTTCGCGGTAAGCCCCGTTTTCAGCGTTGAAACGACCGCTTCCCGATCGACCGCGAATGCTAGCGCTTTGCGGACGCGAACGTCGTCGGTCGGTTTCAGATTATGGTTAAAGATTAGGAATTCAGTCCCGACGTCGCCGGCAATGTCGATGACTTCCTTAGAAAGGATCGGGTCCGATATGACGCGGTCATAGTCGGTTGCGGTAATTCCCGCGCTGTCCATGTTTCCGGCTTCATACTCCGATAATCCGGCGGACGCGTCAAGCACGCTGATCTGGACGCCGGCGATTGTCGGTACGGGAATTTCTTCCGTCCCGGGCCAGAACGGGTTGGCGACAATGGTTAAATGGGAATCATGTACCCATTCTTTCAACGTGAACGGGCCGTATCCCTGATAGGATTCGCTCTCGGTCCAGCGTTCGGCGAGTCCCTCCGTACAGGCGTCGCCGTCGATGATCCAGGACGGCATCGCGTGCAGCAGCCACATTGACAGGATGTTCAGGTTGAACGCTCCCGGTTCGAGAAAAGTGTATTCGATTGTAAAATCGTCGATAGCTTTTACGCCGACGGTTGAAAAATCGACGGCGGCGCCCTCTTCCGGTACGTTATATTCGGCGGCGCCTTTAATGAAATGCGCGACGAAGGCGTAATCGGAAGCCGTTTCCGGCCGGAGCGACCGTTCCGCGCCGTAGACGAAATCATGGGCCGTAACCATCCGCACTTTCCCGTCGCAGTCCAAAACTTCCTCGACCGCGTCCGTTTCGGCGTTATAGCGGACCCAGGGAACGTTTTCGAGGAGTTTGAACGTAAAGACGCGCCCGTCGTCTGATATTGTATACGACGATGCCATGCCGTTAACGATTTCGCCGTCGGTTTCGCGCTGACGGACCAAACCGATCGTCATTTCGTCAACGAGCTGAATACCTATCTGATCGGTTACCAGCGCCTGGTCGATCGACGGAATATCGCCCGACGTAAAATAGGTTCGATAAAACTTGCCGTCCTGCGCCGCGGCAGGCGGCGTGAAAATTATCAGCGCGAGAACGCAGCAGACAAGAACCGTTTGAATCGATCGTTTCATTCTTTACCTCCAATAATATTTTCTAAAAATCGAGGCTTCTCGCAAGGGGAAACCTTTAAAAAAACCGATCAGCGCTTTTCAGCTGGAAATAAGTATTTAAATCATACTGTAAAAATTTCAAAAAACCGAATCGGTAATTTCAATTTTGCTGTTTTTTATGACAGGATATCGGTTTTTATGGAAACGCGGGCGCGGCCTTCGCCCGGGAGCGGATCTTCGCATCTCGATGTTGACGTCAGAGTTGTTGAATTTACAATTCGAATCAGGAAACTGTCGCGTTTATGTTCGCGAAGAATTGAAGGAGGATAAATCATGGGATCCGAATGTCCTGAATGTTACAGCGTTGAAGCGCGAATAACGCCGCTGCTGAATCCGCGCGATTGTCTGGAAAATCATCTCCAATATATCTGCGGCACCTGCGGCAGGTGCATTTGTATTGATCAGGATGAAAAACGCGGCTTAAGACGTTGGAATTTTCCGTTTAAGTCGCTTGAGATTGCGAAATTATATTTGAGAACCGCCGACGTTACGGCCGGCGTTCCCTGCGGGATTTATGCGATCAGAAGTCAAAACGGCCGAACATCATATCGGATTTTTCCTTCCCCGAATGCGTTCGAAGATTATTTAAACCGTAATCCGGAGAAACGGAGCGGTTCGTCGGATGCGTTGTATTTTCATGAACCGTATCGCGAATTTCCGCTGACGCGGATCCGCCGCTTAACAGCGGATGAAGTTGAGCGTTATCTGGGCGAACAGCGCGTTATTCCGCCTTCAACGAAACGGAAATTTAAATAACGAAAAGGGCATGTCTCAAGACGAATTTTATTGTAACTGAATTCACCCGCTTATCTGTCAGTGCATTGATTGGCCCCCATTCGACCGTCGGTCACATGGGGGCGCAACGCGCTGACTTTGTAGTAAGTTTTATTTGGAGGAGGGGATTCATCCGCCCCTGCTTTTCGGGTCATACGCAGAGGCAGCAGCTTCCCACACTCTGAATTAGAAAAAATACCTTGACAATATTTTCAGGAAAATTCTGAAACCCGACTTTTGGGCAGTCTCTTGATCTCGGCCATTCGAACAATGACCTGTCATTTCCCGATCAGAGTTTGCGTTTCTTTTACTCCCTAATTTCCCAGGAAACGAAATCGGCTTCGTACCCATAGATTGTGTAATAAACCCGGAGCGGGAGCGGTCCGGCGAATTCGACGCAGGCGTTTCCTTTCATCATATCGCCGGGAATCAGCATTCCGTTAAGCCGGTTCGGACAATCCCACGATGAATCTAATTTTTTCCCGGTCGCGTCGCGGACGGTTACGTCTGAGGCTTCGAAAAGAACCGGTTCATCGGTCGTATTCAGCAGTTTAAACGAAATTCGTAAAACGTCGTCGGTCGTTACGAAAGCTTCTGTAATTTGGAGCAATCCGATTGTCGTCGGAACCGCCTCGTTCAAGCGGTGGACAATCGTCGGGTCGATTATCGGGGTCGTTCCGGCGACGATTAGCTGAAGATTAGCGGCGGTTTCTTCCAACTCCGCGAGTTTATTGCTCAGCTGCGCGCTGTCCTGGGCCTGAACCGGGATAGCGATCAAGAGCGTTATCAGGACGAAGATCCAAATCGTTTTTTTCATCTTATTCTCCTTTCCCCGCGCCACTTAATCCGTAATTTCCCAAACGACGACTTCGTTATCGAATTGCGCTACTTGGAAATAAAAACGAAACGGAGCGGAACCTTCAAGTTTGTAGCAGAAGTCCCGGCTCGCTTCTTCTCCGGCTCCGATGGGCTCGCTTAGCCCCTTCGTGCAGCTCAACGTACTGTCTAGGATCCAGCCGTCCGCGTTGCGAACGTTGAAGTGGCTCTCGAACAGCGTAACGTCCGATTCGGTATTGTTATTTATTTTTATTGTAAATTCGAGTTCGTTTTGGCTGGTAATCCGCGCGTCGATCAGCGTGACTTCGCCTTTGCTCGTCGCGATGACGTCGCCCATCCGATTTAGAAGTTCCGGGTCGATCGTTACGGATTTCGGTTCGCTAAGTTTGCCGTCCGCGACCATGCGTTCGATTTCGAGCTGAAGCCGTTCGATCGCCGCCTCAACTTCTGCGATTCGCGTTTGAAGCGCCTCGGTCGACGACTGCGCTGAGACTGCCGTCATGATTCCGACGAAAAGCATCAGACAAATTAAGAATCCAAGCGCTTTTTTCATTCGTATTTCTCCTTATTTATGCTGATTTGATTCATGTGCGATCGGACCGGATCGGTTCTCAGCGCGATAATTCCCAAACGACGATCTCGTCGCCGTACATCGCCGGCTCATAGTAAACTTTCAGCGGCGGTTCGCCTTCATATCGGTAGCAGATATTCCCGGACAACTGGCTCCCCGGATTGACGACGCCCAATAATTCCGGTTCGCAGTCATATTCGGCCGTCAGCATCGTGTCGGCGGCGTTCTTGACCGTAAAGTTAAAATCTGAAATAACGACTTTTTCCCCGCTCGTGTTGTTCATCGTGAAAGCGATTTTCAGGATTCCTTTTTCGACCGTTGCCCGTGTCAGCGTGAATTCGCCTTTTGAGGTGGCGACAACCTCGTTCATGCGGTGAACGGCGGCGCTAACGGTTTCCCCCGCCGGTTCGGAGACCGTATCCGGTTCGTCCGCTCCCGCCGCTTCCTGAACCGGGTCGTTCGGCGCTACGCCGTTGAGCTGATCCAATTTGGATTGAAGCCCGGCGGCGATCTGTTCAAGGATGAAAATCCGCGCTTCGAGCTGCGCCGTGTTGCTCTGAGCGAATACGGGCGCGGCGAGAATAAGCGCTGTGATGAAAGCGAATAAAATTATTCTCTTCATATGTTCGTCTCCTCTTTTTCAAAATAATCTGCGCTTCAATTTAAAAAATTATACGGGATGGACGCTGAAAAATAAAGGCGTTTGCCGAAATTACCCTGATTCGGCCGTTTCGGGTTTTGCAGTGGAGCAGTCATGAATTTTTCACCAATTTTGAATTAACCCTTGACAGGTATTACGTTATCCGATATATTACGTATAACGATATAACGTTAGGCGTAATTGAAAGGAGAGGATATGCCGGAAAGTTCAGATCGAGGTGCGTTGACGGAAGCGGTTTTCTATATTCTGCTCTCGCTGCATGAACCGAAGCACGGGTACGCACTGATGCAGCAGATTGCCGAAATGACGGAAGCCCGTGTAACGCTCGGCGCGGGAACGCTTTACGGAGCGCTCAACACGTTGATTAAGAAAGGTTGGATTGAGGATTATGAAGACGAAACGAGCGATCGGAGAAAGGCTTACCTGATAACGGAATCGGGACGCGAGATTTTCGCGGGCGAGATCGTCAGATTAAAAGAATTGTTGAAAAACGCTGAAAAAATAAGCGGAGGAGAATAAAATGAAAAAGGCGATTCAAAAGATGTTTGTCGATTTGGTAAAAGAGGAAGAATGGCTGAACGAGCAGGGACAGCAAGGATTAATGCTGGTCAGGTATTCGGGCGGATTGTATGAATTTGAAGACGCTTCGCCGGCGAAGTATTGTTATCAGATCGTTATCCCCGACAAGGGGAACCGGGACGACTATTTCAGTTTCCTGGAGGAAATGGGGATTACGGTTGTTGCAAAATATGCCGGACGCGTTTATCTGCGAAAAAACGAGAAAGACGGCCCGTTCGAATTGTATACCGATCTTGAAAATCGGATCCGCCAGCTTCAAAAGAAAAACGGAATTTTTATCAACATTGCGGTTTCACAGTTTGTATTAGGGGTTTACATGCTGCTGAACATGATTCCCTACGTTGCCGAAAAGACGGCCCCGTTCTGGATCTTACTCGGTTTCGGTAGCTTACTGATCGTCGCTGGCGCAGCTTTCTTTACGTACGGAATCGGCGGCATGAAGAAGATTAAGGCGCTGAAAGCGGAGAAACAGATTCGTGAGTAGGGGCGGATCTCAAATTTTAAACCGGTGAATTCAATTTTACCGCCAGCCTATGAAAATAAATTGACGCCGGGGTTACGTTCCCTCGGCGTCGATTTTTGTGTTTTATGAAGAATTTTAAAAATGCTGACAGATTCAATTCCCTGTTTCAGCGCGATACCGACGTTTTCAGAATTTTTCCGTTCGCGTCGGCGACGACGCGGAGGCGGCTCGTCAGCTTCGCGCCGTCCTCGGTTTTGAAGGTTGACTCATAGATGAGTAAATACGTTCCGTCGGAGCGCTCGGAGACGCGGGGCCGCGTGTGAGCGTATTGCGGGAATTCGGGCGCGAGCGCTTTCGCAACCAGACGGATGATTTTTTCTTGCGGATCGTCGTTGCCAAACCAGCTCATGAGCTTTCCTTTCCGACTTATCTTTCCGGTTCTTATAACTTGCGCCGGATAAAGGTCGGGACATCCAGGTCGCGCCGCGTATCGATCATCGCGTCGGCGAGCGAGTCGGCTTCCGGACCTTTCGTATCGGCTTTCAGATCAAGCGGGGAAAGGAGGCTGGAAAACGCCGCGTCAGCTTCCGGGGAAATATCGCTGATTTTAGCGCTTTCCGCTTTTGAAACGGAGACCATTCCGGACGTTTGGAAAGAGAGGACCGGCGTCGTTTCGTTTTCTTCTTTCGGCGCAATAACGACCTCGCGGTTTCGGATTGAGTCCGCCCCGATCTTCCGTACCGGCGCCGGTTTAACTTCTTTCCGCGTCTCTTTTTCGCGCGGCTCGAAACCCGTTTCGAGCGGCGTTGAGGCGATCCCGGTCAAAATCAGGATCAATTCGACGCTGTCGTCGGCAATCGCCGGATCGATAATCTGACCCGGGATTAAATCGGCGCGATAATTCGTCAGTTTCTGAAGATAATTCATTCCGTCGACGATTTCGCCGAAGCCGAGATTTTCCGATCCGGTAAAGTTAGCGATGATTCCGGTCGCGTTCTCGATCGGAATCCGTTCCAGGAGCGGGTGGTTGAGCGCTTGCTGAAGCGCCTGGGCAACGCGGTCGGGGCCGCTTCCGCGCCCGATCGAGAGGATCGAGCCGCGTCCGTTGAGGAGCATCGAGCGGATATGCGCGAAGTCAACGTTGATAACGCCGACGCCGTTGAGGAGGTGGGTCATCCCCTGAATCCCCTGGCGCAAGACGTCGTCGGCTAATTCGAACGTCTCTTTGAGCGTCATCGATTTCGGGCTGATTTTGAGAAGCTGATCGTTTGGAATCGCGATCATGGTATCCGAATATGCGGCTAATTTGTTGAGCGCGCTGTTGGCGTTTTCGATCCGACGTCCGGCTTCGAAAGAAAACGGCGTGCTGACGACTGAAATCGTGATCGCGCCTTCCTCACGCGCGATTTCGGCCGCGACCGGAATCGCACCGGATCCCGTTCCGCCGCCCATTCCGGCGGTCAGGAAAACGATATCCGCGCCGCTTAAGGCTTCCCGTAATGCGGGGACGCTTTCCCGCGCCGCGATTTCGCCGTTAATCGGATTTCCCCCGGCGCCTTTCCCCATCGAGCTTTCGGGCCCGAGAAGAACCTGCTGCGCGCCGCGGCAGCTTTGCAACGCTTGATAATCGGTATTCGCGACGATAAATTCGACGTCTGAAAAGCCTTTGCTGATCATGCGCATGACGGCGTTCCCGCCGCCGCCGCCTAAACCGATCACTTTAATGACCGGCTTTCGGTATTGAATATCGATCTTAGGTTGATTTAAATTTTCCATCGCGAACCTCTACCTTTCATGATTCGCAACCGAAAGCGTCTTGATTGAGCATTGGTTGCGCTGCAGTAAGTTGATAATATTACTCGGATATAAAGACTGGTCGTCCAATAAGATAACGTTTCGGTGACCGATCGCGTCGTTCAAGTTTCTTCCGACGCGAACGTTCGTTGACTTGACGAAAACGTCGATCATGCGCGACTGAGCGGCGTCCAATTCTTCGTCGAAATCGGGAATCAGGAAATAACCGTCGCTTCCGATTTTACCGCGAACCGCCGCGATCAGGCGGCGAATTGCGGCGATCAATAGCCGGATCAGTTGCGGTACGAGCGCTTCGTCGGCGCTGAACAGGGACGGGAAAAGACGGTGTAAGAGGACGGCGGCGCCGTGATTGAGTTCTTCGCCGATCGTTTTCGCCGAACGGATCGTTTTCCCGGCGGGCGGTTCGGATAATGCGAAACCTTCTTTGAGTCCTTTTTTGATCGTTGCAAGAATACTTTTCGACGGGGCAATCTTATCCGTCAGGCTTAATCCGGCCGACAGTTCGCTCGGAAGTTTATAAAAGTTGGCCGCGATTACGTAAGCGGGAATCTGATCCGCCTCGTTCGCCGCCGTATGCGGTTCCTGGATGAGGCGTAAAAGCTGCGTTTGCAGTTTCCTGGACTGAGCCGGGATCAGGTCGAAAGGACCGGAACTCGGGGTCCAACGACCGACTTCCGTCAGGATCATCGGAATTGGACGCCCTAAAACGGACTTAGCCACAGCGTTGTACCATTCGAAAATACGAAAGCCGCGCTGATCCTGCCCCGCGTCGTTTTTCAGGATTCGCTCGTCGTCGAGCGCAGGGCCGCCCTTTCCCCAATCGAGGGGGTGTTCATGGAATCCGGCGTCGGCCGAAAGAAAAAGATTCGAGATTAGCGCGTTCCCCTCAGTTTTCATCAATTTCAGCGCTTCGGAAAGAAAGGCTAAATCAGGGTAATCGCCGCCGGGCGCGAGCGTCGGGAAGACGGGGATGATTTTCGCTTCAACGCAGATTTTCGCATATGATCGGAAGATTTCGACGAAGCGTCTAACAGGGTTCGCCTTGACCCAGTCGGCCGCGTTCCACGATGATTTGAGATTTGGGGCTTTGAAAAATTGGACGAGATGAACGCCCAAGTTCTGATAATAGACGACGCGTTCGCGAAATATATCCGCCGGCGGTAAATTTCGAAGCGAATAATCGACCCGGATGATGGGTTCAATTCCGGCCTCGACGACGCGGCGGAGGAAATTTTCGGGGATTTCGGCGCTTTCGCGGATCGGAAGGACGAGCCAGCGCGTTCCCGCCGCCGTCAGCTTCGGTATCCAAAACGCCAAACTGGCTTCGTCGTAATGATCGAGATCATCATAATACTGGAAGCCCAGCCGGTTGATTTTTGTGTAAATACGGTTGTTTGCCATGATTAAAAAGCCACCCCTTTTTATCGTGTCAAATGAAGAAGTGCAATGTTTGTGCCAAGATTTCGGGTCGTCGGATTCCCAATTCGAGGTTAAAATAGATCAGGATAGAAGTATTCGATCTGGAAAAGGAATTAGCGATGAAAAAAGTGAAAATTTGTATTGCGGGTTCTTCAAATATGGATTTGGTAACGACCGTCGCGCGGATGCCGCTTCCCGGCGAGACGATTATGGGCAGCGGGTTCAAGACGGTTTTCGGGGGAAAAGGAGCGAATCAGGCGGTCGTTGCCGCGAAGTTGGGCGCGGATGTCGCCATGATCGCAAAGGTCGGGAATGATGCGTTCGGCTCCGAGTACCTTGAGAATTACCGTTCCTCTGGGGTGCGGATGGACTATATCGGGGTTACGGATCAGTTCCCGACCGGGATCGCGGCGATTACGGTCGACGACGAAAGCCGGAATGCGATAATCGTTGTTTCCGGCGCGAATTCGGACGTGAAGGCGGCGGATATCGAGACGGCGCGTCCGGCGATCGAAGCGGCGGATATCTGTCTGACGCAATTAGAGATTCCGATCCCGACAGTCAAGCGTTTTTTTGAGATTGCGCGCGCGGCGGGAGTTACGACGATCCTGAATCCCGCGCCGGCGGCCGATTTGGACGCTGAGCTGTATGCGCTGTGCGATTTTTTCTGTCCGAATGAGATCGAAGCGGCGATGATGAGCGGGGTTCGGATTGAAGATCCGGACGGCGCGGCCGAAGCTTCGCGCGTCTTCCTTGACCGCGGCGTTAAATCGGTGCTGACGACGCTCGGAAGCCACGGCTCGTTTTTTATGGATCGCGATTCGTCTTTCTTTGTCCCGGCGAAAAAGGTGAACGCGGTCGATACGACGGGCGCGGGAGATTGTTTCCTCGGAAGTTTCGCGGCGTTTTACGGCGGCGGCGATTCGATTCGGACGGCGATCGAGAAGGCGACGGTCGCGGCGGCGTATAGCGTGACTCGTCCCGGCGCGCAGCCGTCTTATCCTACTTTAGCCGATATCGGCCTGTAGAGCCGGAATCCGCGTATTTGGCGCGGCGCTTTTTTCATGATATACTTTCTCCGATTGGAGAGATGGCCGAGCGGTTTAAGGCGCTTGTCTTGAAAACAAGTGTGGGGCAACTCACCGTGGGTTCGAATCCCTCTCTCTCCGCAAAAAACCGCTTCACGCGGTTTTTTATATGAAAAAAAGGAGGTCCGGGTCTGCATGCCGTACCGGGCTTGGTTCTATAGGATTGGATTCCTGTTTTCTGATTGAAGCGCGTACAGGTTTACCGGTTTTTCAGTCCCGTCTTTGCCGGTTCTGGGTGATCAACCTTTCTGCATTTCCCCATTGAAGCGGCAGCCGCATCCGCTTTTGCTGATGATGTCAGGAACTTCGTCCGGTTTCGTTATCAAACCCATTGCTCAGTTTTACGCTTGAATAGAACAGTTTGAATACGGCGCGCTCCGACAGGGCCCTGTTTAGCCTATGGCCTAAAATATCTCCGGTTCCCCGACGCGCTGTACTCTCCCTGATTATTTAAGGGTAAGTAACTATTAGGGATGTCAGCGCTATTTTTGGCAGCCGTCTTTTTAGACTTCAAAAATCTTTATCTTATTTTGCGTGACGAAAAAGCTGGCCAAACGGCCAGCCTTTTCGAGTTAGCGACTTTTACTGAAAAGATCTTAGATCCAACCGCGCAGCTTCATTGCCTTTACGACGCGTTCAATTGCGACCATGTACGCCGCGTCGCGCATATAGACTTTCGCCTCTTCATGCTTCGAGTAAACCGAAGCGAAAGCGTTCGTCATTTTCTCATCCAGGCGCTCAAGGACTGTTTCTTCGGACCAGTAGAAGTTCGCGTCGTTCTGGACGCCTTCGAAGTAGGAACAGGTCACACCGCCGCAGTTGCACAGGAAGTCAGGGATCATGAAGATACCGCGCGCCTTAATCGTTTCGTCGGCTTCCGTCATGGTCGGACCGTTCGCCGCTTCGGCGATGACCTTAACGTTCGGCCCGATGCGTTCGACGTTGTCGGCGCGGATCTGACCTTCGAGCGCGGCCGGGACGAGGACGTCGACGTCGAGTCCGAGCCAATATTCGCCGTCATGGACTTCATAGCCGGCTTCGGTCGCTTTGGCGCGGTTGATCATGCCGTAACTATCGGTTATCGACATCAGGAAGCGCGGGTCGATTCCGTCCTGCTTGTAGTATGAGTAACTGACTTTGTCGATTCGATCCCAGCAGGTGACGCATTTCACTACCATGCCGAGACGTTCGGCGACGTTCGTCGCTGTATATTGACCGACGTTACCGAATCCCTGGATTGAGACGGTCAGGCCTTTCGGATCGAGCTTCAATTTTTTCAGCGCTTCGCGGATACAGATCATTGTTCCGAATCCGGTCGCTTGCGTGCGTCCGCGCGAACCGCCGGCGCCGAGCGGTTTCCCGGTTACGACGCCCGGTGTGAACGATCCGGAAAGCTGGCTGTATTCGTCCATGAACCAGCACATCATCTGTGCGTTCGTCCCCATATCCGGAGCAGGAACGTCCGTCCTCGGACCAAAATTTTTCCAGAGCGCCCGAACGTAAGCGCGTAATAAGCGTTCTTTTTCGCCTTCGCTGAGCGTCGTCGGATCGACGACGACGCCGCCCTTTCCGCCGCCGAGCGGAATGTCGGCTACAGCCGTTTTCCAAGTCATCCAGGTCGCCAACGCGCGGACGGTATCGAACGTTTCGGAGCCGAAAAAGCGTAAACCGCCCTTGTTCGGACCCAGCGCGTCGTTATGCTGAACGCGGAAACCGTCGAAAATCCGGGTCTCGCCGTTATCCATTCGGACCGGGATACGAACGTGATATTCTCGCATCGGCCAACGCAAAAATTCACGTACGTTTTCTTCAAGTCCCAACATGTCCGCAACATGGTCAAACTGTTTCTGGGCAAGGGCAAACGGATTAATTAAATCGCTCATCTTTTTTGAAATCTCCTTCTCGAACTATAAACTTCTTCTTTCTTTAGAAAGTTTAATGGAAAAAGAGGTAAAAAGCTATCTGATAAATCTTCTGAATTGTCAGACAATCGTCATATTTGTATAGATGATTTGTCGCCCGGGCGGGAAGCTGTAGGGATCACGCGAATTCCACCTCGCCAATTTTCGCGAACGGAAGACTTTCTTTTATCAGAATGTTGCATTCGGTTGTCAGGATGGCCGGGATGCGCTTCCGAACGCCGCAGAGGTATTCGAAAAGCCTGCAAATAGCGATGTAGTATTGCAGAGCGGGTTTTTGGTAAATTGTTGCGGAGACGATTCCGTTATCGAGATACTGCGGGATCCCGGACGTGAATTCATGCCCGATGATGTTAATTTTCCGGCTCCCGGCCGCGTCGCGGACCGCGTCGGCGCACCATTGAGTTAAGCCGTTCGTTACGTAGATCGAGTCTAATTCCGAATACCGTCCGATACAGTCTTTCGTCAGCCGATAAATTTCGCGATACATGACGGTTTCCGTTTCGCCCGGGACGGAAAGAATACTCAGGATGTTAATCGGGAGCGCGTCCTGTTTGACTTTGCTCAGGAAGCCTGAAATGCGTTGCTGAATTCCGTAGTACTCGCGGTTCGCGGCGAGGAGAATCAGGTTGCAGCGGCCCCGGTTTGAAAAAAGGTATGTTAATTTCGCGGCCAGCGATCCGATCGCGAAATCGTCAGGACCGATATGGAATAACTTTCGACAGCCGACGACATCCTCGATAACGGTCGCGTACGGAAGCGAGGGCGGAATTAACGCGTTCAGCCGATCCGGGAATCCGTTGATCGAGGGCATCAGGACGAGCGCGTTAATTTTACGATCGAGTAATTTTTTAATTAGTCCGAGCTGTTCCTCGAAATCGTAACGATAACCGCGTTCGGTAATAATTTCGACGCCGAACGGTTCGAGTTTCGTCTGCGCGGCGGCGATTCCTTCCTCGACTTCTGCCCAAAATTCGCTTTCGACGACCGGATAGGTGACGCCGATTTTCAGCCCGCTGCGGCGTACGGACAGCGCGCGTGCGATCTGATTCGGTTTGTAGGAAAGTTCTTCGATCGCGTTCGAAATCGCTTCGATACTTTTCCGGGAAACTCGTCCGCGATTATGAAGTGCGCGGTCTACCGTCGCGATCGACACGCCGGCTCTTTCTGCGACATCTTTAATCGTTGGTTGGGTTGTCAATCGATCGGTCTTCAAGGTTTTTTGGCTCGCTGATCTTTTAAAATTTCGTTTACACTCAACATTTTACTTCAAATGTTCCCAGGAGATTAACCTTATAAGGGCAGAAAAAATAATCTTTAAAAATACTTTGGGAAGTAGGCCTGCGAAAAGGCCATGAGGTTCATTACTGTCCATAACAGGGTAGACAGCAGCAATGAATCGGCAAGCGACTTTATCGCTGTTTCTAAATATTATGAATGAATGGCAAGCCAGCGATAAGCGATATATCAGGAAAATACAACCCATTCTTCGCACAAATATGGAAGATGGTAAAAAAATATTCCCGTTGAGTATTGAAGACAGGATGATGTAATGTGAAGGCGTCAAAACGAACACCCGAAAGGAGTCCGGATAAAATGAAAAAAGAAACAATGTGTGCGATGATTGCGTCAAAGCGTAAACAACTCGACATGACGCAGCTTGATCTTATGGATAAGATGAGATTCCCAACACGCTGATTTTGTACAGTTTTATGTGCAGGAAGAGGATTTTTAGTCCATATTATCGTGATGAAAGTGAACGGAGGGATCGGAACGCTTTTGAAGAATTCGCTGTTCGGACGCTAACTGAAAAAATCATGCATTGGGAAACGCCGCCTGATTCGCTCGCTTATTTAGTACAATTGTCAAAGGAATTGATGATGAAAATACAACTGAAAAAACAACTTGAAGGCAGAATACTTGATATCGGAGGCGGCGGAGAAGGCGTTATCGGCCGCCTTTATGGAGATCGTGTTGTGGCTATTGATAATCGGCAGGATGAATTGGATGAATCTCCTGACGGTTTTTATAAAGTGTTGATGGATGCTCGAAATTTGCGGTTTTATGACAGTTCTTTTGATGCAGTCACATTCTTCTACAGCCTGATGTATATGGACGAAGAAGCGCAAAAAGAAGCTCTTATTGAGGCTGCCCGTGTCCTGCGTCCCGGTGGAATACTGTGTATATGGGATGCGGATATTCTCATTGCCGATTCGGAGCCATTCATGACAGAACTGGATATTGATATTGATGGAAAGATACTTCATACGACTTATGGAATCGTAGGTGACATCAAAAACCAGACGATTGATTCGATTGGTGAATTCTGTAAGCAGACCAGGAAACTTAGTGTTCTCAGCGAGATGACGGACGCGGGACATTTTTATATCGAGATGCAAAAAGATGTTGTTCCATAATTAAGATGGCCTTGCAAGCCGCAATCTTGCAGGGCGGTTTTATGTCCGTACTTCAGAAGTAGCCTTCGGTGTTTTTCACTGCCTTAGCGTTCTCTGCGGTGTTAGGGGCTTCTGTCGGGGTTGTACGTTCCGACGCTTTTCATCCGTTCTCCCGTTAAATATGAAAGAATCATGGATCGTTTTCGCTTCAGGCTTTCTGCGGTAACGAACCTCATTTATGTCACATTTTTTGTCATAAAAAAGTTATGACATCGATTCGGAGCCGGGATTTTGCTTGACACTGCTGCGGCGGATCATTATAATGGCGAAAAACAAATCGATTTTCCTTATTAGGAATAGACAAATTGTTCCTTTTTTAGCGAAAGATGCGGTAACGTTACCGCATAAGAGAACGGAGCGGGAGCGGCATTGCCAAACAGTTTTTTTGATTCGGAATGCGGGACGGAGGATTTCATTGAGAACGATCGTTGAATTCAGCCATATCGATAAATTTTTCCCCGGCGTCCGTGCGCTGAAGGACGTTTCTTTTTGCGCCGAGAGCGGCGAAGTTTACGCTTTTCTCGGCGAGAACGGCGCCGGGAAGTCGACGTTGTTGAAAATTCTTAACGGCGACTATAAACCGGATCGCGGGAGTTTTACGATTAATGGCGAGGACTGTCGCTTCGAAAGTCCGAAAGAAGCGATCGATCGCGGCGTCAGCGTAATTTACCAGGAACGCCAGATCGTGATGGAGATGACCGTGGCCGAAAACGTTTTTCTTGGAAGTTGGCCGAAGAAAACCGGAATCGGATTAATCGATTTCGACGCGATGAATCGCGAGACGCGCGTGATCGTCGAGAAATTCGGATTGAACCTCAATCCTGAATCGAAAGTTGGATCGCTCAGTATTGCGGAACAGCAGATGGTTGAAATTATGAAGGCGGTCAACCGGCGGACGAAAGTTATCGCTTTTGACGAGCCGACGTCGAGTATGAGCGAGAACGAGATCGACCATCTTTTTTCCGTTATCCGCCAGTTACAGGACGAAGGGAAAGTTATTTTTTACGTTTCGCACCGTATGGACGAAATTGCGCGGATCGCCAGAAAGATCGTTATTTTCAAGGATGGACGCGTCGTTTCAATCGTGAATCGGGACGAGGTGACGGACGAGGAATTGATTCGTCTGATGGTCGGGCGTCCGTTAGACGCGGTTTTCAAAGATTTGAACCACGAAAAGGAAACCGGTCCGGTCGTTCTCGAAGTCCGAAATTTATCGACGCCGCGAGTAAAAGATATTTCCTTTTCGGTTCGTAATGGCGAAATACTCGGTTTTTCCGGACTCGTCGGCGCGGGACGGTCGGAAATTATGGCGGCTTTATTCGGTTTGGATAAAGTCCTGAGCGGGGAAATCTTTCTGAACGGCGTTCGGGTTCAGCCGGGCAATCCTGCTGAAGCGATTCGGCTCGGGATCGCGATGGTCCCGGAGGATCGAAAACTCCAGGGCTGCCTCCCGAATATATCCGTAAAAGGGAATATTTCGATCGCAATTTTAGGAAAGCTGATCGGGAAACTTTTTGGCCGGTTCAGCGCAATTCGTTTTGACGAGGAAGAACGAATCGCGCTGAAAGCGATTCGGGAATTTTCGATTAAAACGCCGGATACCGAGCGCGTCATCTCTCAGCTCTCCGGCGGCAATCAACAGAAAACAATTCTCGCCCGCTGGCTCCAGACCGCCCCGAAAGTCCTGATTCTCGACGAGCCGACGAAGGGGATCGACGTCGGAGCGAAGGCCGAATTTTATAAGATTATTAACGACTGCGCACAAGCGGGAATGGCGGTTATCGTAATTTCTTCGGAACTTCCGGAGATTATCGGACTTAGCGATCGAATTATTGTCATTCGAAACGGCAAAATCAGCGGAGAAATTCCGCGTAGCGAAGCGACGGAAGAACGAATCCTGGGATATGCCATGGAGCACGGCCGATAGACCGTTCGTGCGGATCTAGGCGGATGCAACGTTCGGAAATCAGCAATTATCAAGAAAGGGTTTTCAATGTCAACGTTTGCGCAGAAACTGAAGAAAAGTGATTTGGCCGATAAGTTCTCGCTGATCGTCGCGCTGATCGTGATTATCGTTTTATTTTCCTTTTTCAATAAAAACTATTTCAGCGCGAGAAATTTTCTGAACATTCTGGTCGCCTGTTCGCTGATGGGATTCGTTGCGATCGGTGAAACGAAATTGATTATCGCGAATCTGATCGATTTGTCGGCGGGTTCGGTAGCGGCTTTTTGCGGCGTATTCGCGGCGGTTTTGAGCCGAAACGGGTTTGACCCGTGCGGCGTTCTGCTGTTGGCGGTTCTGATGGGTTGTTTCGCGGGATTGATCAATTCTTTTTTGATTAATTATTTGAATCTCCAGCCGTTCATCGCTACGCTGGCTATGATGTCGATCGCGCGCGGCTTTGCCTATATTATCTGCAACGGACGGGCGGTCGCGATTACCGATAAACGGTTGATCAGTTTTGGAACGTTGCGTCTTTTCGGTCAGATTCCGCTTCCCGTCGTTGTTTTGCTGATTACATACCTGATCAGCGGTTATATTCTATCGCGGACATTTTTCGGACGGAGCGTTTACGTTATGGGTGGAAATGCGTATGCGGCCCGGCTCTCGGGACTGAATCCAAAAATGATTACGATGAAATTGTATCTCCTGACCGGTGGCTTATCTGGTTTGGCTGGGGCTTTGCTGGCGGCTCGAATGAACTCGGGCCAGCCGTCAGCATGCGAAGGCTTGGAGTTTGACGCGGTGACGGCGGCGATTTTGGGCGGCGCCGCGTTTACGGGCGGCGTCGGAACGATCTTGGGAACGTTTATTGGGATGCTGATCCTGCAATGCTTTAATACCGGATTAGTAATGCTGAACGTTCAGATTTTCTGGCAAAACGTTGCCAAAGGTGCCCTCCTGATCGTCGCGTTGGCGTTCGATTATTACCGAAAAAATGAACGGAATAAAAACCTGCTGAAGGAAAGCATGCGCACGGAATCCGTGGTGGCAAATAATCTGGGCGCATAACACCGTTTGGGCAACCGGACGCAAGAGACCACAGCGTCCGAAAAGAAAAAAAGATGCGTAAAAGGAGAATAAAACATGAAGACGTCTCGTATCGTAAAAGCGCTGATTCTAATCGCGCTCATTGTCATGGCCGTATCGTCCGTCGTTTCCGCGGAGGACGATCAGATCGTCGTCGCCGGGATCTATAAAATGGGCGACGCGACTTGGTTCATTCAGGAAGGAAAAGCGTCGCAGGAAGTTATTGAAGCCGCGGGCGGAAAATTCATGTATATGGATGCTGGTACCGACGGGGGAACGTATATGAACCTGATCGATACTGCGATTGCGCAGGGCGTGGATGGGATCCTGACCTGTACGCCGGATCAGAATCTGAGCCAGGCGACGATTGATAAACTGACCGAAGCCGGGATACCGGTTATCGCGGTTGACGACGCACTTCAGGATGAGGATGGGAATCTGCTTGCGCCCTGGGTCGGGATCGACGCTTACAATATCGGTAAAAATGTCGGCGAATGGGCGGCGGCGCATATCGAAGAAAACAAACTCGCCGAAGACGAAACGTTCGCGATTATGCTGCTGACGGCCGATACGATTTCGAGCGTTGCTCCGCGGACAGAAGGGATGCTTGACGCGATTTACGAAGTTTACCCCAACTTCCCCGAAGCGCGGATTTTCCGCGCACCGCACGATACGACCGCTGAAAAGGGAAACGAGGCTGCCGCCGCGGTCGTTACCGGAAATCCACAGATTTCAAAATGGCTGGTTCTCGGCGTCAGCGATGAAGGCGCGCAGGGCGCAGCGCGCGCGCTCGAGTCTGCCGGCGTCGCGGCCGAATCGATGGTTGTCGGGCTCGGCGGATATCTCGCTCCTGAGGAATTTGAGAAAGAAGATTCTCCCTTTAAAGCCGCCGCTTATTTCTCGGCGAAAGGCGTCGGAGGGACCGCGGCGGAACAGCTTCTCGCTTTCCTGATTGACGGTACGGAAATTCCGGAAAAATTCGCGGTCAGCGCGATTATCGTCGAGCCGACGGATGATTTGACGGAGATTATGCCGGAATATACGATTGAGAAGTAATCCATTGAGCGACGCGTTTACAATGATTTAGGTATGAAAAGCGTCGGGCTGTTGGATCTGACGGCCCGACGCGTCTTGAAGGATGAAGTACGCGGCGGGCAGAAACACTGGCGCGGGCCTAAGGTCAATTTAACCGACAGACCTGCGCGGGACGACTGTGAAAACATAAAAGATTCTGAAAAACGATTCAAACGGAGCTCTTGTGATGGAAAATAAGATCATGAAACAGATTACTGCCGGAGCGGCGATCTGGGAACAGGATGTCGTTATCCCGACTTACGGATTGGGGAAGCCGGATAAAAATCCGATGTTCCTTGAAAAACGGGTATATCAGGGCAGCAGCGGCAAAGTATATCCTCACCAGGTTACCGATATCCTGACCGATCAGAAAGAGGATCAGTCGTATCATGCGATTTGCATGGAAAATCCGTATCTGTTTATCATGATTCTTCCGGAGCTCGGCGGTCGGATTCAGCGCGCTTACGATAAAACAAACGGGTATGACTTCGTTTATTACAATCAGGTTATTAAGCCGGCGATGGTCGGTCTGACCGGACCCTGGATATCCGGCGGAATTGAATTCAACTGGCCGCAGCATCATCGCCCGAGCACGTACGATCCCATCGATTTCGCTGTTGAAGAGAATTCCGACGGAAGCATAACCGCTATCGTCAGCGAGATCGAGAACATGTTCCGAACGAAAGGCATGGCGAAATTTACGCTTTATCCGGATCGCGCGTATCTTCAAATCGATGCCCAAATTTATAACCGGACGGATCAACCGCAGACGTTTTTGTGGTGGGCGAATCCTGCCGTTGCGGCAAACGACGATACGCAGTCGATTTTCCCTCCGGACATCCATGCCGTTATGGATCACGGCAAACGCGACGTATCGAAGTTTCCGATCGCGACGGGCGTTTATTACAAGCATGATTATTCCGTCGGGGTCGATATTTCGCGTTATAAGAATATCCCCGTCCCGACCTCTTACATGGCTTACCGTTCCGATTATGATTTTATCGGCGGGTATGATCATAAGTTAAAAGCGGGTATCTTGCATATCGCCGATCATCATATTTCGCCGGGAAAGAAACAGTGGACATGGGGTTGCGGCGATTTCGGGAAAGCATGGGATCGGAATCTGACGGATGAAGACGGCCCGTATATCGAGCTGATGACCGGATGTTTTACAGATAATCAGCCCGATTTTTCCTGGCTCGCGCCCGGAGAGGAAAAAACGTTTACGCAGTATTTTTTACCGTATCGGCAGATCGGGGCGGTTAAAAACGCGAATCTCCGTGCGGCGCTGAATTTAGACGTTGAACCTGGGAAAATCACCGTTCAGCTATACGTTCCGCAAGCGATTTGGAACGGAACACTGACGGTTCGTACGGATGCATCGGCGTTGTTCGAAGAGATACTGAGCCTGAATCCGACCGAAAGCTTTGCGCGCGAAATTCGGACGGACGCTGAATTGCGTGCTGAAGAAGTTGAAGCGGTTCTGAGCGATGCCGACGGACGGGAGATCCTTCGCTATCGTCCCGCAGCAAAAAAAATCGAGGAAATTCCCACTCCGGCCGTAGCGATACCGGAACCGGAATCCGTACGAACGAACGAAGACCTTTTTCTGTACGGGACACATTTGGAACAATACCGCCATGCGACGTTCCTTCCGGATGATTATTACTTGGAGGGACTGAAACGCGATCCGTCCGACGTGCGGATTAATAACGCATACGGGCTTCTCCTCCTCCGGCGCGGGCAGTTTAAACAGGCGGAATCGTTTTTCCGCGCCGCGATCCGTAAACTAACGCGATCGAACCCGAATCCTTATGACGGCGAGCCATTTTTCAACCTGGGAATTTGCCTGAAATATCTCAAGAAAACGGACGAAGCCTTCGACTCGTTTTATAAAGCGACCTGGAACGCCGCCTGGCAGGACAGCAGTTTTTTTCAGTTAGCGCGAATTTCGGCTGAGAAAAAAGATTTTGCGACTGCTTTCGATTTCGTCGGAAGGGCGTTGGTCCGCAACGCGCATCAGATGAAGGCGCTCGCGCTGAGAACGGCTTTGCTGCGTGTGCTGGGCCGAACGGAAGCGGCGATTCTTTCCGCGGAGGAAAGTTTACGGATCGATCCGCGCGATTTCGCCTCCATGTATGAACTAAGTCTTTTGAAAGGTGCGCCGGACGTCCGGAATGTATTTGAATCGGTTATTCGATCGAATCCGAATTGGGCGATTGAGTTGGCGCTCGATTATATGGCTGCCGGTTTTTACCGAGAAGCTTCCGAAGTATTGGAAATCCATAAGGGCGAGAAAAACGCGGATAGGGTTTATCCGATGGTCGATTATCATCTTGCCGAAATATATGATCGGCTTGGCGAATCTGAAAAAGCGGCGCAATCCCGGATCAAGGCATCGGTCGCCTTGAGCGAAGGATGCTTTCCGCACCGCTTGGAAGATATTTCCGCGCTTATCAGCGCGGCGACGGATTCGACGGACGCGAAAGCGCCTTATTATCTCGGCTGTCTCTGGTACGATAAGCGCCAATATGCCGAAGCGATTCGATGCTGGGAGCGTTCGAGAGCGCTTGATCCGTTGTTCCCGACCGTTCATCGGAACCTTGCGCTGGCTTATTACAATAAGCAAAATCGTGTCGAAGACGCGCTATCCGAGATGCGAACGGCATATGAATTGGATCCGGACGACGCTCGAGTATTGCTGGAGTTGGATCAGATTTGTCGCCGGATCGGCGTGGCGCCGGAAACGCGCTTGGATTTTCTCGAACGCTGTCGGGAAACCATCGGGAAGCGCGACGACCTGTTTATCGAATATCTGACGTTGTTAAATTGGGCTGGAAGATACGAAGAAACGCTGCGTCTGATTGAAAAAAGGAATTTCCATCCTTGGGAAGGCGGGGAAGGAAAAGTTCCGGCTCAATATATTCGCGCGTTGATCGAACTCGCGAAGTGTGATCTTCAATCGAGCAACGCGGAGGTTGCGATCCGGCGATTGGAGAAGACGTTTATTTATCCGGAAAATCTCGGAGAGGGAAAGCTCTCCGGCGCTCAGGAAAACGAACAAAACTATTTTTTGGGGAAAGCCTGGGAATTGGCTGGAAACCGCGATAAGAGCCGCGCTTATTTTGAAAAAGCGTCGTTCGGGCTGACCGAACCTGTCGGGATGATGGTTTATAATGATCAGCCGCCTGAAACGATTTTTTATCAGGGTTTGGCGCTCGACGCGCTCGGCGAAAGCGATAAAGCGCTTGGTCGTTATAACAAACTTATCGATTACGGCGAAAAACATATTTTTGATACAGTGAAAATCGATTATTTCGCCGTTTCGCTTCCTGACCTGACCATATTTGAAGATGATCTTCAAAAACGAAATCAAGTTCACTGCCTGTTCATGACGGCGTTGGGTTATATCGGAAAAGGAGCCAGCTCGACTGCTCGGGAATTGCTTTCTCAGGTTTTAGCGATTGAACCGTTCCACTTTGGAGCCCACATTCATCGGAAAATGGTTGAATGATTACCGAATCCCGGTTCATGGGCACGGATGCGTTGCATTTCGAGACCGAACGCGTTTCCGTCGTTTTCCTTCCGGAATTCGGCGGAAAACTGGTTTCGCTGTTTGACCGGCAGCGGTCTTTTGAATTCCTTTTCCAAAATCCGCGCGGCGTTTTTCGAAGAGCGGCGCGCGGTGCGTCTTTTGAAGATTTTGAAGCCTGCGGATTCGATGACGCCTTCCCGAATATCGATGCCGAAACGGTTGAATTCGACGGGCGCTTAATCGATTATCCGGATCATGGCGAAATCTGGAGCGCGCGTTTTAATTACGAAATCCTGTCGGATGAGAAGCTGTCGCTTTATTGGAAGAGCCCGACGGGTTATTTTTATCGGAAAACGTTTTCGCCGTTGGAAAACGGTTTGCGGGGTGAATGGTTGATTCGGAACGACGGCGGATATCCGCTCCCGTGTATCTGGGCGTTCCATTTTCTGGCGGTTTATCGGGAATCGATGCGCGTTGTTTTTCCTCCCGGGACGCGGAGGGTACGGAACGTTCTTTTATCGGATCGGCTTGGTGAAGCCGGCTTGATTTACGATTTCCCGTTCGCGGAAACCGCGCGAGGGCGAGTCGATTTTACGAAAGTTCCGCCGGTTTCCGCGAATGCGATGGAAAAAATTTACGTCGATGACCGCGTCGACGAAGGGTTGGCAGGTTATGACTATCCGGATGAAAATGCCTCGATCCGATTCCGGTACGATCCTGCGGCGCTCCCATATCTCGGTTTTTGGATTACGGTCGGCGCGTTTCGCGGCGATTATAATCTCGCATTAGAACCGACGAACGGATTCTACGATAAGGTTTCGACGGCGCGCCGGTTTGGACGATTAAAAATACTCTCTCCAGGCGAAACGTTTATGTTCGGAATAGATTTTCTGGTCGGATAAAGCGTTTTTAACCGGGATTCGGCGGATTCTCCCGAAGCCTGTCTCTTAACTCACGCCGCAGTACTTTTCCGGCGTCATTTCGCGGCAGCTCGCTAACCACGACGAACAGCTTCGGCGCGGCATACGCCGCAATCGCGGCGCTTACCGCCGTTCGAAGCCGCAGCTCCAGCGCATCGTTCCATGCGTTTCCGGGTTTTAGGACCAAAAACGCCGCTACAGCTTCAAAAGTCAGCGGATCGGGAACGGAGACGATGGCTGCGTCCTGAACGGCGTCATCGGCGCAGAGTACGCTTTCGACTTCAAACGGTCCTAACAAGTGTCCCGAGGTATTAATCAGATCGTCGTCGCGGCCGATAAATTTATACCGCCCCATTTCGTCGCGTTTTGCCAGGTCGCCGCTCAGGTAAAATGCGCCGCTGAATTTCGAAGCGGTTAAATCTTCGCGTCCGAAATATCCGATAAAGGCGGAGTCCCATCCTCTCCGCAGCGCTAATTTTCCAATGCGCCCATGATCTTCCGCCGGAAGCGGCCGGTACGATTCGTTCAGCAGTATTACGTCGCTGTCGTCAACGGCTTTCCCCATCCAATCCGGCACAATTTCATCGTCCGGCAGATTCGCGATTCGGATCGTTCCGGCTTCGGACTGGAACCAGGTATCGTAAATCGGCCGCCCCAGCGCGCGCTTTCCCCATTCGTAAATCGAGCCGGTTAAAGGTTCGCCGACGCTGAAGACCGCGCGCAAGTTGGACAAATCGAAGCCATGAAAAAAATCGTCGTCCATGCGCATCAGGCCGCGCAGCGCCGACGGAGCGGTATATAGCGTCGAAACGCCGGCTTTTTCCAGGAGCGGCAGCCAGCGTTTGGCGTGAAACGCTCCCGTATATTGGATCGAAACTGCGCCGCTTAGGATCGGTCCTATAACGGCGTAGACTGCCCCGGTGATCCACGCCGGATGCGCCGTACACCAATAGGATTCTCCGGGACTGACGCCTAATGTTTGCGTCATGCTGCGCAGGATGGCGGCGGCGATGCCGTGCTGATGGACGACGGCTTTTGGGAAGCCGGTCGATCCGGATGTGAAAACCATGAAGGCAGGATCAGCTGCGTCGAGTTTCGGCGGGTCGAAAAAGGGCGCCGCTTCGGATCCGTTCAGATCGCTCGCCAGGATTATCCGACGCAGCTTTCCGTAACTTTTACCGGATTCGTGAATCGGTCCGGCGCTGCGATCCGTAATAGCGTAATCGGCGGCCCCGGCGGACAAACGCGCCGAGACGGCTTCCGCCCCATGATCTGGAAAAAGCGCGCAAGGCATGGCGCCGATCCAAAGCAGCGCCCAAAAATGGGCGGTAATTTCGGTTACGGACGCTAATGACAGAAAAACATGATCGCCGCGTCCGATCCCTTCTTCCCGCAACGCTCCCGCCAGCCTGTAAACGCGCGTCTGGAATTCGGCTTCGCTTACGCTCGCTTCCGTTAGGCGGCCGTCGAACGTTCGCAGCAGCGGCGCAGCAGATTCACCAAGGTCATGAAAGCGTTTTTTCCAGGCGGCGATTAGGGTTGTCATGGTTTTCTCCTGTCAATAGAATCCGATCCGGCGTCAACCGCGAGGTTTTTTGAAACGCGTTCGAGCCTGACGAATTCGGTTCAGTTTTCTAAACCGATTTTACCAAAAAGCGCCGGTGCTAATAATGTATGAATTTTGGTGCGTTCGGGATCGATCGGGAAGTATAATTTTTAATTGATGAGTAAGATATCTGGAGGACTTCTGCGCTTACAGACGGGAAAAGAATTCCGTTTTCGTTTCGCGTGCGTCTTGTTGGCGCTTTTTGCTGCGTTCGCGTTATTCCTGATTTCTGCCCGCGCTGAATCTTATGACATCGATACCGGTTTTCGCCCGGCCGAAGACGGTTTTTCTTTTTTGAATTACGGCGAGTCCGGTTGCCGGGACCCGCTCTGTATTCAGACGTTCCCGATCGTCAATTTGAGCGTCGCCGAAATGGAACGCCTGTTTGGGCGGAGCGTTTGCGCGAATCGCGACGCCGAGGAGGCGTGCCGCCTGTCGGGATTAGCGGAAAGTTGGATGCGAGAGGCAAATCGCGCGATGAATAACGGCCATTGCGAAGGCTTGTCGATCATGGCGGCGCGATTTTTTAACCGCACGCTCGATCCGGCGCGGTTCGGGAATCGATCGCCGAACCAGCTCCAACTGGTCGGGAACGAGCGGTTGCAGCGGGAGATCGCGTTCTGGTATGCGACGCAGTTGTTGACGGAAACGATTGTGATAGAAGAATCGCCGGTCGACTTGCTGCGTTCGCTGATTCTTGAGATGCGCGAAAATCCGAACGAAGTTATCCAACTCGGAATTTATCGGCGCGATTTACAATCCGGGCATACCGTCAGCGCGTACGCGATTAAAGATATGGGTGACGGAATTTTCCGCGTTATGGTCTATGATAGTAATCATCCGGCGCTCGAGCGGTTTCTTACGATAAACGCTAAAACGAACAGCTGGCAATATCTCGGTTCCGCGCTTCCGACCGATAAGGCCGCGATTTATAGCGGCGAAGGATCGTTTAATCCGATTCGCCGTATTACGCTGACTGAAAAAGCGGCCGATTTCCACTGTGATTTTTGTCCGGGAGCGCGCGACGAATCCGGATCGTCGGTTCGAATTGTCACGAACGGGAAAATAAGTATTTTCGTTGCTGACGACGAGGGGAAAAAAACCGGGACGGATTGGAAAAACGGCGAAAAATTTTCCGAACTCCCCGAGGTTCAGCTGCGGCGGATTCTCGGGACGAACAGCGTAACCTTCCCGCGCGATAAACGTTACCATTTTTGGTTGAATTCGCCTCAGGATCATAACTGGCAGCGATTCAATATGTCGCTTACGGGCCCGGGTTCAATCTTATCATTGGCGAACGTTCTGGAATCGTACGAATATCCGACGCTGACCTACCAGCCGTCCGATCCGGGACGGAATATCGCTTACGAGTCCTATGACGTTTTCCTTACGGCGGCGGCGCTTCCGGAAATATCGTATATTGTCGCGAATGAACCGATAGAAGCGCGGATTACGTTAAATCCGGAGCTGATCGGCGACCCGCTGACGATCTCGAACCTGAATATATTTATTCTTCATGATCCGGCGCAGGGAACGATTGGGGTTGAGATTTATCCCGCGGAAGATAGCGCAAAGTTCGGGCAGGCGGATTTTTCGCTGCGTTTTCACGGTACGATCGAGCTTTTTTCGCCCGACCGCTCGCTGGTTTTTTCAACGGATAGGCTTCCGCGTCCGATCGAAGTGAAGACCGACGGATCGGTCCGGCTGAATTATTTTGACTGGCTGGAAACGGATACGCTGACGGTTGAAGTCGCTCCGGATAAACTGTCTGAGGATTGGGTGATTGAAGTCGGCGCGGACGGCTTGCCAAACTTGACAGCCGAACCGGATGACGTATAATTTATTTGTTGTTTGCGGCGCGATGGCGGAATAGGCAGACGCAACAGACTTAAAATCTGTCGATCGCAAGATCGTGTGGGTTCGACCCCCACTCGCGCTACACAAATACTTTTGACCGGATCAGCCTCTGGCGGTTCGGTTTTTTTGTCCTTGAGCTTTCTACAAATATAAGAACCTGTCTTCGGTTTAGATCGGGGCGTTCCGTCGGTTATTCAAGATATGACTTTTTTATACCTTCTGCGCTCGATTCGTATTGATGTCGTTATATTTTGATATGTAAAGCGGCGAATTCGTTAAATTGTCCGTCGTTTTTTACGTTTCGATATAATTAAAACCAGCGAAGCTGAATATATTGCTGATGGAGCTTTAAGGGATTATACTTACTATACCGTCAGTTGCGAGGGAGATTTGCAAGGCATTCGATGACTCTTTCGATGCGGCGATCGTCTTCGACGTTGCCTCCGGCGGTTTTCAAGTTGGTTTTCAGCCGGATTTTGATAAAGCGGCTGATGATAAGAAGTCCGGTTTTTATTGATGGCAATTTGCAGAAAAAGGAGAAAAGATGAAGAGATTTACTCGCGTATTGTTTGTTTTGCTTGTTGTCGCCGTAGTGCTCGGCTCCGCCGGCGCGGTTCTCGCTCAGGATAAAAAACCGCTCGTCGGCGTCGTATTGAAGTCGCTCGCTAACGAATTTTTCAAAACGCTTCAGGAAGGCGCTGAGAAATGGGCGGCGGAAGACGGACGTTATGAACTGAATATCAAGGGTATGAATTCCGAAACCGATATCGATACGCAGCTGACGGTTATGGACACTTTTATTTCGTTAGGTGTTGATATGATCGTTCTTGCTCCGGCGGATTCTTCCGCTTTAGTTCCGTCTGTTGCCAAGGCGCCTGCGGCCGGGATCCCTGTCATCAATTTTGACGTTCGTTTGGATCAGGATCGGTTGAAAGCCGCGGGCCTGGAAGATTTCATGTTTGGCGGCCCGGATAATGAAGAGGGCGCATATCTCG
>DAOUFC010000062.1:0-3256 GCA_034430295.1 Flexilinea sp. | reverse complement strand
TCTATTTCGTCGTCTGTCTTCCGCGGGATTTATCGAATGTCATGGTTGGACGGATTCGTCCGCTCAGCCTGCTGAGTTGTTGATTCTCAACGGAGTTTTGCCGAAGAAGGCTCGAATAGCGGCGCAGTTCTGGAAGTCTCGATCTGGGACAATAATCAGTTGGACGGTCTGAGCCAGGTTATTGACGACTGGAGCGCAAAAACCGGAGTGAAGGTTAATATCAACGTGATTACGTGGGACGAGTATCGGACGTTGCTGGAGGCAGGTGCCAGCGGCGGCGAAAAACCGGCCGTGTCATCATTTCATCCAGTGCGTCGGAACCAAACGCGTCACAGGATATAAGCAAGAGTTTAGCGGCGATGGAGCCCTCCTTCTTTTGCATATATCGATATCAATAAATTGTCATTCCCCCGGGTTCTTGGACCGGAGAACAGGTACAGGCTGGAAAGCAGGGATTCAGGATATCCCTTACAACTATTATAAAGTTGAACCAGTGAAAAAATCGCAGACAGGTTATTTTACAGGCGAATTGAACGGAATTCACAGGTTATCCGAATTCAGTTCTCTGTCCGTCGTATCGGTTCCAGGATTCGAATTGCCGCGTAAATTCTCCGTTTTGCGTCTCGAACCTTTGCAAGAGACATAAACGATTGTATGATTAATATAATAGAGGGGGTGTGTCTGGCATGTCGACTGAAATAGCTGTTGTGGACGATATCGCTGCCGATCGGTACCACCTGATAACGGATATTCGCACGTGGCTGCGGGAAAACGACAGGACGGGTGATATGATTGTCCGCGGGTTCCCGAATGGGATTAGCTTTCTTCATAACGGCGGTTTATCGGGGCGGATGGCGATTGTCTTTCTCGATATCTGTATGGATACCTTGAACGGAATTGAAACGGCGGAACGGCTCCGCGGCGGGCTGTCGGATAGTCTGATTGTTTTCGTGACGACGGCGCGGGAATACGCGCTTGCGGCGTACCCGGTTCATCCGTTCGACTATTTAATCAAGCCTTATGACCTGAAACGGCTGGATCAGGTTTTATCCGACGCGTTCCGTCTTCTTAACTCGAAAATTGAAATCGTAGAGATCCGAGTTCCGCATG
The DNA here is from genome assembly GCA_034430295.1 of Flexilinea sp. Lineage (GTDB taxonomy): Bacteria > Chloroflexota > Anaerolineae > Anaerolineales > Anaerolineaceae > Flexilinea. The sequence continues at coordinate 2,146 of DAOUFC010000062.1, read as the reverse complement.
GCGCGATTCATCTTCGAGTCGATCAGATCGAGTCGGCCGTCGCCGCGGGGCATTCGGTCGCTCTTTGCCTCAGGGACGGAACGAGCGTCGTCAGCAACGCGCCGTTTTCCGAAATCGCCGGACAGCTGGCGGCGTATCCCTGCTTTTTATTGGTCAACCGCGGGGTCCTGATTAATATGGATTTCGTTTATCAGCTTCTCGGCGACAGCGTCGTTCTCCAGTCAGAGTCGGTTTTCCCGCTTCGCGTTCGCGGCCGTTCGGACCTGATCCGCGTCCTGACGCAGTATCAGATTCAACGCCGGATGGGCTGTTAACGTGATGATGGCAGAATCTTCGCTTTATCTTCGTTACGCGCTCGAATACGCGATGATCGTACCGGGCGCGATTGCCTGTTTTATGCCGGTTTTCGATCGGCTGCGTTTCGATCGGCGGCGCGTCGCCTTTTTCGGGTTTGGCGTCGTGCTGGCGGCTATTCTGCTGGGGGCGGGGCTGTCGACGCGATCGGATATCCCGGCGAATCGTTTCCTTTTTCTTTTTTTGCTGTTTTTCCTGCCTTTTTATTGTTGTATGACTGAATTGCCGGTCTGGAAGCTGCTGTTCGCGTTTTTTACCGCGACGATGCTGATGGGCTGGGCTACGCTGATCACGAATTATATTTTCGCGAGTGTGGAGCTTCTCGAACCGGAGGCGCCGTTTCAGGTTGTTTCGAGTTCCTTTTGCCTGGGTCTGGCCGCGATAGAGCTGGCTGTATTCTGGGGGATCCTCCGTTCTAAACTTGCCGAATTGTTTGCTTCTCCGTATCTGAACGATCTATGGCACTGGCTTTTCCTTTTGCCGATGACGGCGACGGTCTATTTCGTTGTCTGTCTTCCGCGGAATTTATCGAATGTCCTGGTCGGGCGAATTCGTCCGCTCAGCCTGCTGACCTGGACGGTCTTGCTCGGGCTGATCTTCGCGTTTTACGAAGTCTTCTGGACGGTTGTTGTCCGGATGGAACGGGAGCTTCGGCTGGAACAGGAGAATCACGTTCTGCGAATCGAGGAGCAGCGGTACCGTCAGCTTCAGGAAACGATGCGCGAAAGCCGGAAGCAGCGGCATGATTTCAGGCAGCATCTTCGCCTGATTTCGGAGCTGGCGGCGGCGGACCGGCTGGAGGAGCTTCGGGCATACCTGCGCGACTACGTTCGGAGCGTCGGAGACGAGCCGATCTGGCTCAGCCTGAATCCTGTCGTGAACGCGTTAGCCGCATATTATCATCGCGCCGCGGTCGAAGACAGCGTTTCGATCGAGTGGTCGCTGGATTTACCGGCTGAATTACCGTTCAGCAAAATAGACTTTTGTATTGTTTTCGGAAACCTGATCGAGAACGCGCTGAACGCCGTTCGCGAGTTCCCGGCGGAACGCCGCGAAATAAAAGTTTCGGCGGGGCGGATCGGGAACGGCATGATCGGGCTGTCGGTCACGAACCCGGCGGAGGCCCGGAGCGGATCCGGGCTGGATTCGACGGCTTTGGGCGGCGGACGCGAGAGCGGAATCGGATTGATTTCGGTTGCGTCGTCGGTGAACCGGCTGGGCGGAACGATGACGATCGAGAACGAAGCCGGGACCTACGCCGTTTTTGTGATGATCAACCTGTAAGCGCGGACGTTTTTTCGTTTATTTTTTGCGAATTCGACGCGCGAGCTGTCTTTTTCTGTTCATGCAAGATTTTCGCCGTTCGTGCAAAGCACGCACGAATTCTCTTCATAATCAGATAAAATACGCTCAAATCTTGAGGAAGAAAGAGGTTCTGTAAATAATGAAGAAATTGATGGCGGTTTTGTTGGTGCTGAGTCTTCTGGTCAGTTCGGCGGCGGTATTTGCGCAGGCTGAAACGACGGCGGATGCCGAGGCTGTTGAGCTTAATTGGGCTGATTTCGAGGAGCTGATTAAAAAAGAAAACTGGGAAGGGGATTTTTTCTCGTTTGACGAGGTCGCGATTAAGTTTTTTGTTCCGGAAATATTCCTGCCGGTTGAGCTGGATGACGAGATGCGCGAGGAGGGGTACGTACCTTTTTTCAAATCTGTTGGTTGATACATTTTACCTTCCTAACAAAATATCCCGCTGCCAAAATAGAACAGCAGCGAGATATTACCTTAATTTACT
>DAOUFC010000061.1:0-1933 GCA_034430295.1 Flexilinea sp. | reverse complement strand
GCGCTGCCGCACAGGCTGCAAAAAGGGCCGCTCAACGAGCAGATCATTTCCGCTGATGAGCTGAAGGTTCGGATTGAAGAACTGAGCGGGCATGTCGGCGAAGGGGAAAGCTTTAAAAGCGCTGCTGAAATTGAGGAAGAACTGGAAAAAAAAACTTAACGCGCACGCCGCGGGATCTGAAGATGATCTCGCCCAGCGCGGCGATGTATTCGCATAGCGGCGACGCGATTTTCCATCAAAGCGACCTGAATTGGTGGGGGGATACCGATCTCGTTCAATTCGACAGGAATGATCTTCCCAGAGAGGACCACCGTCCGAAGACGCAGCGGCGCTCCTCCGGTAAACGATCGAAAATCCGCTCACGGACGCAGCGCGGCACTTATCTTCACGCGCGTCCGGCGGCGAGCGAAGTCAATGATCTGGCGTTGGATGCGACGCTGCGCGCCGCCGCGCCGTATCAGGTTCAGCGCCGCGGCGGACCGTCCGACCGAAAAATCTATGTGCGCAGGAGCGACCTGATGCGTAAGGTTCGTTATCAGAAATCGTCGTCGCTTCTCGTTTTCCTCGTCGATCTGTCCTGGTCGATGGCCGTTCAGCAGCGGGTCAGGGCAACGCGCGGCGCGATTCTCTCGCTCCTGACCGACGCGTATCAGCATCGCGACCGCGTGGCGTTGATCACGTTTCAGAAAGACCGCGCGCGCGTCGCGCTGCCGCCGACCGGGTCGGTTATGCTGGCGGAGCGGACGCTTCGGAAAGTCCGTGTCGGCGGGAAAACGCCGCTTTCGGCCGGACTGCTGAAAGCGCATGAGGTATTGACGCGCGATCGCCGCCTCAATCCCGATTCGAACGCGCTTCTCATCGTCTTGACCGACGGCGAAGGAAACGTCTCGATCGGGAAAGCGGATCCGTTAGCGGAGAGCAAAGCGATCGCCGAGCTGATTGCGAACGAAAATTTCCGTTCGATCGTAATCGACATGGACCCCAACGCGTTTGACGAAGGATTGGCGAATACCCTGGCGAAGCAGCTGCGCGCGCCGTATTATCGTTTCGCCGGCCTGGACGCCGACCGGCTGACGCGGATTATCCGCTGCGAGATTTGACCGAAGCCGTAAGAACCGAATTAAAATAACCGAACCCGAATAAATTCTTGCGGATGAGTTTTATGCTAAATTTAATATTTAAACCTGTTTAGTTCGTATAATCATCATATATGGACAATTCGGTTCGTACTGTGTAAGGAATGTGAACCTCATGTTGAAAATGATTTTAAAGAAACTATATTTTTTCTTATCGTAATTTTACTATTCGCAGCGGTCGGTTCGGCGGCGGCCGCGGAGCTGCGCCTGGCGGAAATTACGCCCGACGAAACTGGGAGATGGACGATCCGGTTTGACGTTCATGACGCCGAGGGAAACGTTATCGACTGCTTTTCGGCGGTAACGCAGGAAGCTGTCGCGGGAGAGGCGGATACGCTGACGCTGTTTGTTCCGGAGACGGGCTACGAACTGACGGACGGAACCGGGAAGTCGCTTTGGGTCATGCCGCGCTACAATTTCTACGGAAGATACGCGTTTCATGCCGACGACGGCTTCGCGGAAATGATTGCGAAGCTGGACCCCGAATCGTATTATCCCGACGGCGCCACGTATACCGTCCGGTCGCTCGGATTCGAAGTCCCCGAAGCGGAAATCAGCGAAGATGAAATCCGTTTCGCGCTGCGGAATCGCGCCGACTATATTCACGAGCGCGTCGCGCCCGCATACCTTGAATCTTTGCCGTCGTGGGTCGCTGAAATCCGCATCGCCAACGGGGCGCTCGTCGCGGGCGGCGGCTGCGGAATCGATCCGGAGGTCCTTCAAGGCGAGGACGTCAGATATTCGGTTAATGAGGCGACGTTTGTTTTCACTTCGGATATTTACGGGAAATTTACGGC
>DAOUFC010000060.1:0-3337 GCA_034430295.1 Flexilinea sp. | reverse complement strand
CGTCGATCTGTTCCTGTGTCATCGACATGTAGGTCTGGAGCGCGATTTCCGCGTTGGCGACGAGCCGATCGATCATCGCCCGGACGTCGACGGGTTCAGTTTCGGTTTCATTTCTTTTTGTTTCAGCCATTTTCTTTAGCCTCCTGTTGTAAAGGATAACTATACCATGTTATGTTCAAAATTTCACAATCAAATTCAAAGGTGTGACAAATCGTGCGATTTTTCACAAAGATCGCCGATTCATATTGCTTCGCGGTATCTCCGCCATTCAGGGACATTCATCCGATTCTCTGTCCGCGCTGAGCGGCGGCAGGTCGAAATGGAAGGATTTCGTTTCAATGTAGTCGACATGCTCAAAAGGACATGTCCCGCCGATGCGCTTGTGAAAAGTGAAAGTTCCGTGACGGACGTGCGTCTTGATCAGAAGGCGCGTTTCCCGGTCGGTTTGCGAAAAATAGATTTTGCGGATTTTGTCCGCGATGCTTACCGCCTGGTCGTAATCGATGCTTTTGTTTCCAATCAGGCGAGGATTCAGCAATCGCGCCAACGGTTCGGCGGCGCGGATCGGGTCTATTTCGTATAATTTTTCAGCCGCGAACAAGCGTATCCAAACTTCTTTGTCTTTGACCGCGACCTGAAAGAGCGTTTCAGGATCGGAAATTTTCCTGACCGCTTCAAAACGGATATTTTCGTTGAAATCGTTCAGCGCGACAAGATTGAGAGCGCCTTGATCGGTCAGTTTCTCAGCCGCGACTTTTCGAACGTTCGAACATTCATCCTTCAGCGCGGCGATCTTGATGACTTCCTGATCGTCGAGTTTCTCAAGTGCAACCCGACGAACCGAAGAATTATCATCGCTTAACGCAGCGCTTTTTAGCGTCTCCGTATCGTCCAGTTTCCCGATGGCTGCTAAGCGGCTGTCGGAATCGGGGCTGTTTCGTACGATCTGACTGAGCAATTCCTGATCGGTCAGTTTTTCAGCGGCGGCTTTCAGCACGCCGCTGTCTTTATCGTTCAACGCGATAAATTTGAGCGTCTCCTGATCGGTCAGCTTTTCTGCGGCGGCTTCCCGCACGCCGCTGTCTTTATCGTTCAACGCGACAAATTTGAGCGTCTCCTGATCGGTCAGCTTTTCTGTAGCGGCTTTACGCACATCGCTGTCTTCGTCGTTCAACGCGACAAATTTGAGCGTCTCCTGATCGGTCGACTTCTCGACTGCCGCTTTGCGGACTGCGCGGTTGCCGTCGTTCAGCGCGATCATTTTCAGCGTTTTCATGATGTCCCGTTTATCGTCGTCCAACGCGGCGGTTTTCAATTTCACGATCGCCACTCGGCGCACGAGTTCTTTCGGATCGTTTAACGCAGCATGCTTGATGCATTCCGGATCGGTCATATTTTCAATCGCGTATCGGCGAACCATATAATCCGGATCGTTCAGTAAGACGGTTTTCAGCGTTTCCTGATCGAATATATTCCGTACCGCTTCAGCTCTTACATTCCAATTCTTCGCTTTCCGCGCGACGGTTTTTAACCTTTCTCCATCGTATAGCCTAAGGACAGCGGCATAGCTGACGCTGTCATCCGAATCGTTCAGCGCGATCCGCATCAGCGTTTCAGGATCTTTCAGTCTCCGAACCGCCGCTTTACGAACGTACGATTCGGGTGCATTCAACGCGGCGTCTATGACTGATTTCCCGGATATACGGGCTCGGATCGCGGTAAGCTGTTCTTTCTTGAGTTTCGGATCCGCTTCCCGGTTTTCTTTCAGCCAGACCGGCCCGAACCGGTTGATAAAGAATTGTTTCAGAACTCTCATCGTATTCCTCCAGTCGCTTCAATTTTTCAAAGTCCGGACAAATCGATATGCCTGTCATAAGTATCTGTGTGTTTGTACGTATCCAAATGAACTTCCGGGCTTTCCGCGCAGCTTCCCCCGGACTGCATGTCAGTGTGTTCACTGCTAGTATGATCCGAATGTTTTTGCGCGTGCAGGGATTTGGTTTTTCTTTTTGTGCCGGACTGTTGAATATCGCGATACACGCTTTTAAGCCGCTTTGCGATGACGAGTTGATTGTCGAACGGCGCTCGTTTGAAATATGCAATCAGGGGCTTGATGATGTTGATTATCGCCGAAGTGTCCAGTTTTTCCAGCGCAGCATTGCGTAACTCAATGTCTTCGTCGCTTAATGCAATGAGTTTCAATGTTTCCGGATCATCTATCTTCTCGATTGCCAAACTGCGCGCAAGCTTGGATTGAGCGCAGGATGCGACGATTTTCAATGATTTCGGATCGTTCAGCCGGATGACAGCGGTTTTAATCGCCTTCGGATCCTGATCTGTCAGCTCGACGATTTTCAGGATCTCGGGGTCGCCTGTTTTCTGAATAGCCGCCCTGCGTACGCGCTGAGATCTATCATTCAGCCCGAGGTTTTTCAGCGCCTCCGGGTCGTCCAGCTTCCCGACCGCCGCTTCGCGCACATACCATTCCGGCGCTTCCAGCGCGGCGCGTTTGAGTTCCTCCGGAAACGAGAGCGCGTTGACGGCCTTGATCTGTTCTTCCTCGAAATGCTTGTCGCCATCTCGGTTTTCTTTCAGCCAAACCGGCCCGAACAGGTTGATAAAGAATTGTTTCAAAGTTTCCATGGTTTTCCTCCAGTCGCTTCAATTTTTCAAAGTCCGGACAAATCGATATGACTTTCATAAGAATCGGTGTGGTCGCCGCCCTCATCTATATGGTTCGTAGCGAAGGAGTAGTAGTCGTCGTGATCGCGGCAGCCGGCATCGGAATGTTTTCTCTCGTTCAGGGATTTGATTTTTGCCCGTACGCTTGCAATGCTAATACAATGATATATTATTTTCAGCCAATTTGCGATGGCATGTCTCTCGTAGGAAGAAAACGCGCTGCGGAAATGGGCGATCGCGGAATCGATGGCGCCGATGATCGTCGAATCATCCAGTTTTTCGATCGCCGCTTTCAACGCATTATTGTCCAGCTTCACGATTGCCGCTGCGCGCACGTCCGATCCTCATCGTTCAGCGCGGCGATCTTAAATACATCCTGATTGCCCAGCTTTTCAATCGCCGTCCAACGCACGTCCGAATCCTTGTCGTTCAGCGCGGCTGTCTTCAGCGTTTCCGCATCGTCCAGCTTCTCAACCGCCGCTTTGCGCACAGTCCGATCCTTATCATTCAGCGCGGCTGTCTTGAGCGTCTCCGCATCGTCCAGCTTCCCGACCGCCGCTTTGCGCACATACCATTCCGGCGCTTCCAGCGCGGCGCGTTTGAGTTCCTCCGAAGAAGAGAGCGCGTTGACGGCCTTGATCTGTTCTTCCCTGAA
>DAOUFC010000059.1:0-2165 GCA_034430295.1 Flexilinea sp. | reverse complement strand
TCGAGGTGTTGGCCGCGGACTATGGCGCCGGCGACCCCTTCAACACGCAGACTGAACGGATTGCACTTGACCTTGCCGGAAAAATCTGGGCGTCGCTAAACCCTCCGTTCAGATCAACATCGATATAGACGCCTCATTCCCCGTCCCGCGGCTCTTTCCATCGAGCGATCATCAGGCAGTCCATTTCCTTCGGGTTTTCAGAATAGTAATCGAATGGATGGTCCAGATCCCAAACCTCGTCACCGCTGTCATAGATCACGCTACCGTTAGCCGGATCGGTGAAACGGACGCTCCAGCCCTTGAACCCGGCCAGCTTTAAATAAGGATGCTTCGGCTTGATTCTTCTTTCCGGATCCAACGCATCATCCGACATACTTCGACCGGAGACACCTGTTATTGTACGCGGGGAGAGAGCCCCTTCCGACGGCCATTTTCCACCATTCAGGTCATAACTGATAACGACGCGCCAGGTATCCTCCGGGCCGGGTTGCGGAGACGACGCCTCTCCCCATCGAGCAGTCATGACGCAATGCATATTCCGGGGGTTACCAGGATAATAATCGAACGGATGATTCAAATCCCAGATCTCGTCGCCGCTATCGTAGATCACGCTGCCATTGACCATATCGATAAAACGGACACTCCAGCCCCTAAACGAGGCACCCTCATTTACCGGTTCGATGCTCTTCTCCGAATCCAACCCGCCCGGCGGCATGCTCTGATTGACAGGGGCCGTTATGGTATGCGGATCGATCGAAACCGCGCCCCAGTGCCCACCGTTCAGGTCATGGCTGACGGTGACGCTCCAGCTCGCCGCGTCAGGATCCGGAGGCAGCGCGTCCACGACCCATCTGGCAAGAAACCGACAGTCCATTTCCGACGGGTTGTCAGGATAGTAATGGAAGGGAACGTCCAGGTTCCAGACTTCCTGACCGCTGTCATAGATCACGTAGCCGTTGACCGGATTGGAGAAACGGACGCTCCAGCCTGAGAATCTGTAGTCATCCCTTATCGGCGCGATACCCTTTAAGACGTCCAAGGGTATGCTTTGCCATTCTGGAGCCATCAGTTGTTTCGGACCCTCAGGCTCCGGGCCCCAGTGCCCGCCGTTCAGATCATAAATGATATCGATGCGCCAGTAATCGGTCCCTGTCTCCGCCCCCGGGTCCTTTTCCCATTTGGCGAGAAACCGACAGTTCATCTCCACCGGGTTGCCGGGATAATAATCGAACGGATGATCCAGATCCCAAATCTCATCGCCCCCGTCATAGATCAGGTTGCCATTGGCCGCATCGGTGAACCGGACGCTCCAGCCTTTAAATCTGTAGCCGGGTTTGAAGACGTTCGGGTTCTTCGCCTGATCCAGACTGCCTGGCGACATGTTCTTGCCGACCGGAGCGGCTATCGTAAAATCAGGAATATAAGTTCCCCAATGCGCGTCTGCGTCAATCTCAAAAGAGTTATGCACTTTCCATATGTTGTTCCCACCGACAATCTCGGGCCTCGGCAATTTCCAATTGGCGATCATCAGGAGATCCATTTCCCGCGGATTATTTGGATAGTAAGCGAACGGTTCCGACAGATTCCAGATAGAATTTCTTCCATCATAAATAATATCGCCGGTGGCCGTGTCAGTAAAAAGGACGCTCCACCCCCCGAACGTACTGCCTGCTTTCTCCGGTGTATGTTCCATCTCGAATTCGAAAGCGATCAACATGTCCACACTTTGACCAACAGGAGTGATGACCGTATGCGGCCAGGGCTGTGTACCGTTATATAATGACCCGCCTTTCAAATCATGATTGACATGGATCGTCCAGGTACCCGTCTCGGATCCCGCAAACGAGCCGTCCACGACCCATTGAGCGGTCATCAGGCAGTCCATTTTCCGCGGGTTGCCAGGATAGTAATCGAACGGATGATACAGGTCCCAGACCTCGTTGCCGCTATCGTAGATCACGTTGCCGTTGCCCGAATCGGTAAAACGGACGCTCCAGCCCCGGAACGAGGCGTTCACTTTTATCGGTTCAATACTCTTCTCCTGATCCAGCCCGTCCGGCGGCATGCTCTGACCAGCTGGAGCCGTTAACATATGAGGATCGATCGAAAGCGCACCCCAATGCCCGCCGTTCAGATCATGGCTGACGTACACCTGCCAAGTCCCG
>DAOUFC010000058.1:0-2924 GCA_034430295.1 Flexilinea sp. | reverse complement strand
CGCTTCGATCTAATTATAGTCAGTATCGTCAGCGATATCCGTTTTCGGTTGGAATTCAAATGGAACGGGACTTATCAGGGAGAAATAGGATGAAAAAAAAAGAAATGCTTGAAAATTCGACGACGATGGAAAAGGTTAGTATCAAGGGGCCGATCGCCTGGGCGAGATCGCGGACTGAAACAATGCGCCGCCTTTTGTTTATGGCGATCGGTTCGCGTTTACTGCTGATTTTGACAGCCTGGATCGCGAATTATTATCAGAAAAATCCGACCTATCAGCGCTATATCGATCAGGGTTTTCAGTTTACCCCGCGCTGGCTGATCGACATGTGGTGCCGTTGGGATTCGGGTTGGTATCTGTCGATCGCTGGCGGCGGCTATGACCCCGGCGCGGCGCTCGGAGAGGCTTATTCGAATATGGCGTTCTTTCCGCTCTATCCGTATCTTGTCAAATTGTTCACCTTTTGGATCCCTGAGTCCATGCGATCGCCTGCGCTGCTGCTGACGGCGGGGTTGGTTCTTTCGAATGTATGCTTTTTTCTTTCACTCGTGCTGCTGTATTATCTGACAATGCGGTTGTTGGGGGATGAAAAAATCGCGGAACGGACTGCGCTGCTGTTGATTTCGCTTCCGGCGGCGTTTATATTCTCCGCTTTTTATACGGAGAGCTTGTACCTATTCCTGAGTTTATGCGTCTGTGTTGCGGCGGAACGCGATCGTTGGTTTTTATCCGCTCTTTTCGCCGCGTTGGCGACGTTGACGCGGGCTAACGGTTTTATCATCGCGCTCGTTCCGGCCTGGATTTATATCGCGCGGCGCGGATGGGATTTACGGAAAATCGGTTGGCGCTGGCTCGGCTTTCTTCTCGTTCCGGCCGCGCTCGTGGGTCATTTCTTTACGCTCTACCTCAAAAGCGGAAATTTCTTCGCTTTTTTCGAGGCCCAGAAAGCCTGGGCGCGCGGGACCGTCGGTCCGATCCAAATCGCGATCGAGTTTTTCGCCGCATTCAACGACGAGATGCCGCAAGTTGGAATTCTTGACCGAGTTTTTTTCGCCGCGTTCCTGCTCTTGAGTTTCCGCTTGCTGATGCGCTGTGAAAAATTACGCGCGTATGGGGCGTACGCGCTGGGTATAATGATCCTGTATGGGGCGTCGGGGCTGATGTACTCGATGACGCGCTATACGGCGGTCGTCTTTCCGGTCCTGATCTACGTTGCGGCGGCGATTAACGACGAAGAAAAATTCCGGCTGGTCTGTCTGACGAGCGCGCTGGCTCAGGTCATGTTATGGATTGGGTGGACGAATTATTATTGGATTTGCTGATCCTGGGCGCGTCTTTAAACCGATCTGATCCGCTTAATTCTTCTTGAAAAATAAAAAAGCCGGAAAGGTCCTTCGAACAGGATATCCGGCTTTTCTTTTTGGGCTTAATTTTTATATCAACTTGAGCGCCGCTTCGTCGGCAAAAACGGTTACGTCCGGATGGAACTGCAAGATAGAGGCGGGAACGCGCGGGTCGACTTCGCCCGTCAGCGAACGCTTCAGAATTTCCGCTTTCTTCTCGCCGGTACAGACCAAAACCAGCTTTTTTGCGGCAAAGATCGTGCCGATCCCCATTGTGATCGCCTGAGTCGGGACGTCGTCGATCGAAGCGAAAAAGCGTTTGTTCGCTTCACGCGTACTTTCGGTTAAATCGACAACATGGGTTCGTTTTGAGAAGGTGGATGCCGGTTCGTTGAATCCGATATGGCCGTTCAGCCCGATGCCCAGAAGCTGCAAGTCGATTCCTCCCAGCGCCTCAATTCGGGCTTCGTATTCGTCGCAGGCGGCGGCGCTGTCAGCCGCGGTCCCGTTCGGAACGAACGTGTTCGGGAGGTCGATATCAATCTGTTTGAACAGGTTCTCGTTCATGAAATAGCGGTAGCTTTGCTCATGCGTTTCCGCTAAACCGACATATTCGTCCAAGTTGACGGTTCGGATATTGCGGAACGAGACTTCTCCGGCTTGATGGGCTTTGACTAACTCGCCGTAGAGCGGAAGTGGCGTCGAGCCCGTTGCCAAGCCTAAAACCGCGTCCGTTTTCGCGTTGACGGCGGCAACGATCATTTCCGCGGCGATTTTCCCGACCGCGGCCGCGTTGGGCGCGGAAAAAATTTGAATTTGTCTCATTCATTCCTCCGTTTTCTATCTGTTATGATTTTACTCGAATCCGACCGCGCCGACGGCGGTTATCGCTCTAATTTTTTTATTTCCGGGCCGATATAATTACGTTATCCGTTAAACTCCAGAAAATCGGTTTAAACCGCTTAGAAAAAAGATTTTTTATGGAAGCCATTTATCGGCGATCCGGTCGCGTTGGTCGATTTACGTTTTATGAAAGTCCGTTCCTATTCTAAACTGAGCGGAACGTCGAATCGGCCGGCGAAGCGATCCGCCATACCCCGTCCGCGTTCAACATGCAGGATCAGCGCGTTGTCCTCCTCTTCGGAGATCATCACGAAAAGCTTTGGCCGATTGTTCTGGAAGCGCTTCGGGAGCGCGTTCCGGCGGAGAAATTCGTCGGAACGGCGAAAAAGAGCGCCGGCTTAAAGTGTTCAGCTGACCGAACGGTATGTTTTAAACGGCGGATTCCTTTTATCCGCAGCGCTGTTTCGCATCGGGATGATCAGAATCGTTCAAGTCTGAGGCTGAGTCCCCGATTTAAGCGGCTTAGCGGCGACTTTATGGCGGATTATGGATCGGATGGCGGGTGTCTTATGAATCTCGGCTGGGAAAATGGGGAGCGGTATCTCAAGTCGGACCGGATCAGTTAGACGGAAACCTGAAATCGTTTGCCGCCATGCTGAATAACGGAATGAGATGAAGCGTTTATTTCGGCGCGATGGCAACCGATCCGATCGTCTGAAAACGAACGTTTTGATTTGC
>DAOUFC010000057.1:0-31098 GCA_034430295.1 Flexilinea sp. | reverse complement strand
GACTGCAGCCGCAGCCCGTCCAAGTCGCGCAGGTAATCTTTCATCGTCGGATACCGATCTTCCGGCCTCTTCGCCATCGCCCGATCAAGAAATCGCTTGACCGACTCGTTCAGCTCCGGAACAAATTCCCGCGGGTCCGGAATCGGTTCGCTCGCCTGCTTCACCAGGATATCAATTGGCGTTTTCCCTTGATACGGTTTCACGCCCGTAATCAACTCAAAAAAGACGACCGTCAGCGAATACGCGTCCGTGCGTCCGTCGACCCGCTGCCCGCGTCCCTGCTCCGGAGCCATATATTCCGGCGTGCCGATTCCGATCCCTGTCCCCGTCAGCGTCGCTTGGGTTTCGTCTTCCTCGATCCATTTCGCGATCCCGAAATCGGTCAGAATAACCCGCTGATCTTTTGTCAGCATGATATTCGACGGTTTCACGTCCCGATGCAGCAGTCCTTGACCGTGAACGTATTCGAGCGCTTCCGCGATCGGACGAACCAGCCGTACCGCCGTATCTACCCGCAGCGGCTTTTTCACCTCCTTCAGCGTCGCGCCTTCGATATATTCCATGACCAGATACGGCGCGCCCTCATGCTCGCCGTAGTCCATGACCTTGACGATATTCGCGTGATTCAGTTTCGCCAACGCCTTCGCCTCACGCCGGAACCGCTCCATCATCGGCGCCAGCTGCTCCGGGGGGAACGCCCCTTTCCGAATCAGCTTCAGCGCGACGGTACGTTCCAACCGCGGATCGCGCGCCTGATAAACGACCGCCATCCCGCCGCGCCCGATCTCGCGCTCAATCTCGTACCGCCCGATCGTTTTGATACCGTCGCTCATGGATTAAATCCTCCGTGCCGTTTGCGCCGTCGCTTTTCGAGCGGCCGGCCGCGCCGCGTTTCTATATTCTTAAAAGTACGCGCTTCGATAAAGTAAGTAAGCTGCTAAGGAAGCCGCTGTTTCCCGCGCAGGCTATGACGCAAATCGCGGCTATTTTCAGTCAAATTAATATTATCAATCCGTTTGATGAAGAAAAAATGGCAATTTTATGTTAATTCATCATGAATTCGCGTAAGACGACAGTTCCGGATATTTCGCCGAGTCCGAAAACTTTCCGCTGATATAATTTGAGTCATGACCAACGCTAAACGCCCGCTGCGAATCGCCCGGATCCGCCGCCTGATCAAAATCATCGCAGTCTTTCTGGTTCTCTTATCCTGGCTGATCACGCTTAACCGCATGGGGAAATTCCCGCTCGGAAGGACGGAGTTCCCTATCGAGATCCGGCAAACCGACAGCGGTTACGCCGTCCGCAGCCAATCGTTTCCGCGCGAAATCCTGATCCGCGGGCTGGACGTCCGACTGGTTGAAGAGAACACCGAGCTGCGCCGCGATCCGCTGACGACGACCGAATCCGTCCGCGAAAGCGGCGGCGGCCGGTTCATGATCTGGAACGACGGAACAATCCTTTTCTCCGCGACCGATCAAAGCGACCCGATAACCAACGGCAGGCGTTACGCGATCACGATGCCGATCGTTTTGAATAATAAACTCGCCCGGATCGTCTACCTGACGACGGCGTTTTTTCTCGTCCTGTGGGGTCTAACGAAAGCTAAGCCGATATACGGGAGCGCGAAAAAGCGGCTGAAATATTTGCGTGCTGATTGGCCTGTCGCGCTGGCTGCGGTTCTTGTTTGTATACCTTTCTTCATTTTGACCTTCCGACTGATCTTGCCGCGCGCGCTTTGGTGTGACGAAATCTATACCTTAAAAAACTACGTCATCCATGACGATCCGCTCAATCCTGCCGTTTTTTACGATTATCCGAATAATCATGTCTTGTTCAACCTGATCCTGGCGCAGATTTTACGCGTTTTTAACATGAAAGATTTCGCCTCGGTGTCGCTGAACATCGCGCCCGTCCGGGCAGCAACGCTGATATTTCCGGCTCTGACGCTGCTGTTTACCGCGATGAGCGCGCGCCGTTTCGGAAAATCCGCAGCAATACTAGCGCCATTATTGCTCGCGACCTGCCTGCCGTTTTACGCCTGGAGCGCGCAGCTGCGCGGCTACGGACTTTCCATGACGCTGATGAGCGCGCTGATCTACGGCGTCCTTTCCGCGAAATTCAAGCTAACCGTTGGAAAGCAATGCTTTATCACCGCTGTTACAGCGGCGCTGCTGTATACGATGCCGTTTAATGCGGTTTTCGTCGGCGGATTCATGCTTGTTATCGGCTGGGATTGGATTTTGGAAATTCTCGAAATCCGCGCCGATCCGAAAAAAGAAAAACGCTATCTGACCGATCGATTCCGCCTGATCCTCGCGTTTCTCGCCGGGATCCTGCTGGCGCTGAGTTGGTATCTTCCAATTCTCGATCAGGTCGTCGCGGTTTACGCCCCCGGCGGTTATCATGAACCGAACGCCGATATTTCCGCGATCCGGCTGGCGAACCGGTTGATCGCGATCGTCATCGGACAGCTGTTTCAATCGACAATCGGTTCCCGGCGCGAAATGGTCGTTCTGTTCGGATTGAGTCTGACCGGAGTCCTGATCAGCCGGCGCAACCTTGCCGCGGGATTCCGTGAAACGGCCCGGTATTTCTTCGTAACCCTCGTTTTATTAATCGCTTTCTGCGCAATCAGCGGCTATTTCCCGTTCAACCGCAACCTGCTCCCGCTTGTTCCGCTGTTAACCGTACTGTTCGCCGGAGCGATCGCCGCGGCGATCGAGGTCATTCCACGGCAAAGCGTACGTTGGATCACCCTGGCAGGAACCGCCGTTATCTTAACCGTCTCATTTTCAGTTCACGCGCTTCAATTAAATCGAACTCGCCCGGCGTACAGCGCTAATTCGCTCGATCAGCTGGCAAAACCGTATTTCCTATCGGAACGGCGCAACCCGAATCAGGTTCTATCCTATTTGAAAGAAACGCTTCCGACTGACGCCGCGATCCTGATCCCCCTCCCGGCGGATTTTTACGATTATGAAATGTGCGAATCGTTCGGATTGAACTGCTATCCCGATTACGTCGGACCGGACGCCGGACGCGTCCTTTCCGGAACGGATCGTTATTGGCTGCTGCAAACGGATTGGGCGGCGACAGCCAATCCGCCGGCCGCGCGTCCGCCGTACGCTGACGACTGTATTCCCGACGGCGATTTTTCCCGCCGCTTCAACGACGCGACCTTATATTCGCTGCATATTTGCCGTTAGAACTTATGAAACCGGAGACTGGGGAATCGAAATGACCCGTAATCTTAGACCGTTTGTCTTTAGCCTGTTCTTTTTATTGGCAATCATTTTATCCTTCCCGTCCGGAACGATCGCCGTCGCTGAACCCGGGAGCTTCATGGACGTTTATTTCAACAATCCGTACGCTGAACAACGCGACGCGACACTCCAAAATTTGATCATTGAAGAAATTGACGCTTCAAATGAACGGATCTATTTGGCGACCTATAATTTCACCGACAAGAAAGTCGCAGAAGCGTTGATGAACGCCGTTGAACGCGGGCTTGACGTCCGCGTCATAATTCATGGCGAAAACGCGCGCAAAGATGTCGTCAGAGAAATGAAATCCGCCGGCGTCGAGGTTTTCGAAGCCGAACCGCTTGGTTTGATGCACGCTAAATTTATGGTTCTCGACGACGACCGAACGATCAGCGGATCGGCAAACATGACGACAGGTTCTTTCTTCCACGATAATAATTTCATGATCTTCATCCGCTCAAAAGAAGCAAACGCCGTCTTCGCCGCAGAATTTGAAGAAATGTACTTCGATCGCCTCTTCGGCGCCGACAGCCCGCAAAGCGGCCCATCCGAAATGATCGAGCTGGCGGATGGGACGAAATTCCTGATTCGATTCTCGCCGGAAGATTCGGTTAACGAAACGCTCGTTAAAGTTATCGGCGCCGCACGAAAAGAAATCCGCATACTCGCATATTCGTTTACAGAAGACGCAATCGGGAAAGCGCTGATTGAACGATTTAAAACCGGGATCGACGTCCTCGTCATTTTCGAAGGGGAGAAAGCGTACCAGGACAAAGGCGGCGAAGCCGAATTTCTTGAAAAGAACGGCGTCCCGATCCGGCTCGACGGATCGGACGACGCGTTGATGCATGAAAAAGTACTGATTATCGACGGCGCGTTCGTCGCCGCCGGATCGTATAATTTTACGCGTTCCGCCGACCGCTCGAATGATGAACAAATTTTATTTATCAGCTCCGCCGAAATTGCGGGAATCTTCCTGGATGAATTCGAAAAAATTTACATGGAAGCAGAATAAGGAAGCGTAAAAATTCCGTCTTCGCCGGAAACATAAACCAAAAAGCGTCGGAACCGGGACCCGCCAATTTCACGCCGACGCTTTCTATTTTTAATTCGCCATCAGCAAAAGCAGTCGAATCGCTAATCCTTCTTAATCGCTTCACGCGCCTTCGCCAAAATATCGTCAACCTGCGACGAAGTCGACTCGACGGCGTCCTCGACCGTCTCCGCCGCGGCTTCCGCGCCGTCGCTGACCGCGCCGCGAGCTTTCGCTAAAATATCCTCGATGTTCGAGCTGACCGAGCTTGCCGTTTCGCTAACCGTTTCCTCGGCCGATTCAACCGCCGACGATATCTTCTGGCTGGCGTCGCCGCGCGCCGCTTCAACCGCAGCTTTGGCTCGGTCAACCGCGGAAGGATTTCCGACAGGCGGACGCGCCGGCGTCGAAGCCGTACCCTCCGCGCGTTTATCTAACAGGTAACCGACCGCCAAACCGCCGATCAAGCCGACCGTCAGCGCCGTATTCAGATTGATCGAATCAACGAGATAACCGACCGCGTACCCGAGAAGAATCCCGACGATACAGCAAATAATCAAAATCCGATTCGTAGCCATAAAAATCCTCCGTTTATCTTTACGCCCACCTAGATAAAATCCGACGAACCCATAAAATCATTATACATCAGCCGACAGCCGAGAACCTTTCTCCGTCAAGGTTCCGTCTCTCTTTTCGCAGCCTGCATTCGCGTACTCGCCGGCATTCATGATAAAATCAACGAATGACCGGGGCAAAAACCGAATCCAACAACGCGCCGACTGCGTTTTTAAAATCAACCGCGATCCTTGCCGCCGCGATGGTTTTCTCGCAGCTCTGCGGTCTTCTCAGTAAAAGCCTGCTCGGCTCAACCTTCGGGACTTCAGCGCAAGTCGACGCCTATCTTGCGTCAAACCGGCTCACCGAAACAATTTTCAACCTCGTCGCCGGTGGCGCACTTGCCAGCGCCTTTGTACCGTTGTTCAGCACGCTGCTCGATCAACACAATCGCGAAGAAGCCTGGAGATTGGCGTCGAACGTCGCAAATCTCCTGATCGCCGCGCTGACCGTCATCACGGGAATCCTCTTTATTTTCGCCGATTCGATCGCGAAAAATTTTCTGGTTCCCGGTTTTGCGCTTCACGATCCGAGCGTCCAGCAGCTCACCGCACAGCTGCTGCGGATCCAGCTGCCGTCCGTCGTGATTTTCGGCGTCAGCGGTCTGCTGATGGGAATCCTGAATTCAAACGGGAACTTTTTGCTGCCGGGAATCGCTCCGGCGATGTACCAGATCGGGATTCTGATCGGCATCGTCTGGCTTTCAAAACCGTTCGGGATCCGCGGATTAGCGTACGGCGCGCTCCTCGGCTCTTCGCTCCACTTTTTAGCGCAGCTGCCCGGATTGATTCGGATCCGAGACAGGAAATATTTTCCGGGTCTGGGACTGCGGAACGAGCGCGTCCGCGAAGTCGTCCGCCTGATGGTCCCGCGTCAGATCGGCGCGTCCGCCGTTCAGCTAAACTTCCTTGTCAACAACTTCATCGCTTCCTTTTTGCCGCCCGGGTCGATCACGGCGATTTCGCTGGGGCTGTCGCTGATGCTGATGCCTCAGGCCGTCATCGCGCAATCGGTCGCAACCGTCTCGCTGCCACGCCTCTCCGTTCTCGCCGGACGAGGAGCGCTCGATAAAATGCGCGAAGCGTTGGCGGCGACGTTAAGGCTGGTGCTTCTGCTGTCGCTTCCCGCCGCAACCGGACTGATCCTTTTTTCGCGGGATGTCGTCCGCCTTATCTTCGAACGGCGCGTTTTCAGCGCTCACATGACACAAATGGTCCAATGGGCGCTGGTCTGGTACTGCGCCGGGCTGGTTTTCCATTGCGTCGTTGAGGTCGTTTCGCGCGCTTTTTACGCCGTTCACGATACGAAAACGCCCGTTATCGTCCTGTTTTGCGCAATGACGCTGAACATGATCCTGAGCATCGCGCTGACCCGTTTATTTTCGTTTTTTGACGCGTTTCCGCACGGCGGCGTCGCCCTCGCCAATTCGATCGCAACCGGGTTGGAAATGGCCGCGCTGCTGATTTTGATGCGCCGTCGATTGGACGGACTCGACGGTGCGCGCCTGAAAAAAGCGCTGATAAAAAGCGGAAGCGCAACGCTGGCCATGATCGCCTATATCCTCCTCTGGCGTCATTTTATTAAAAATACCGCGCCGATCATTTTCTTGATCGGCGGGATGGGAGGCGCGGTCCTCGTTTACGGAACCGCCTGTTTCATGCTTAAGGTCGAAGAATTAGCGCTGCTGCGCCGATTCATCCGGCGAAATTGATTCGTGGTACGTTTTTTCGGTATTCACATCCCAAATATTCGTCTTCGTTTCCACGCCGGCGATCAGGTTTTTAACTGCCTCAAAAGCGGTGACCATCGAATGATCCGCGTTGTTGTACCGATGCTGACCGTTGCGCCCGATGCAATATAGATTCGGAATCGAATTCAACCATTCGACCAGTTCGCCGATCCGCGCATATGTGTCAAAATACGCCGGATAGGCTTTCTTAACATATTCGACATGGGAATCCAAAACGTCCGCGGCATCGGCGATCCCGATTTTTTCCAACTCAGCGATCGCGAACTCCGTCATCTCAGCCGCGGACTTCTCCCATAAATCGTCGCCTTCCGCACAGAAATATTCCAGACCAAGGCTCATCCGCCCCTCAAAATCGCTAAGCAGGTAAGGCGACCAATTATTAAACACCTGGATCCGGCCCAAACGGACGTTCGGTTCCTGAACGTAAATCCAACAATCCGGAATCCGGTTCTGAACGGTTCGGATTTTCGTCTGATTTCGCAGCTGAATCTTTTTCAGCTGCAAACCGACCGTAATAAAGTCGCGGTACGGGAGTCCGAGCGCGATATCCCGTACCCTGCCGGGAACACTTTCGCCCATGCATCCGATCAGGTCTTTCAACGGCATCGATGAAAAAACCGCGTCGCAGACAAGTTCGCGCCGGACAGGTTCCGATCCGCCGCTTTCTTCAACCGTCAGAGAGACGATCCTTCCGCCGGAAAAATTTACGCCGACAACTTTGCAGCCTTTACGAATTTCGCCGCCCATCGAGACGATATCGTCCGCGACCTTCTCCCAAAGCTGACCGGGACCTAATTTCGGATACCAGAAACTCTCGATCAGCGATGTCTCAACCGGCGCGTTCGTTCGCCATGAAGCCGGCAGCAATTTTGAGAACATATCGGCTAAAATCTTACGAATCGACAGTCCTTTTACCCGCTGCGCGCCCCAATCCGCCGATATTTCACGCGGATGACGCCCCCAAAGTTTCTCCGTGTAAGATTCGAAAAAAAGCGAGTACAGCTTCCGCCCGAAGCGATTGCAATAGAAATTTTCTAAAGACGATTCCGGGAGCTTAACCAGATACGTTTTCAGATAACTGAATCCGGCTTCAAGCGTCCGAACCAAACCCAAATTACGAAATGTCTGAAGCTTTAACGAAATCGGATAGTCAAAAAATTTCCGGAACGAATAAATCCGGGATACACGCGACCGAAGGAGCATCACCAAATCCGTTTTTTCCGGATCCGGACCGTCGGGAACGAACGGTTTTTCCGCGCCGAGGATCAAGTCGTCTTTCGCCGGAGCCCCCTGGATCGGCAAACGTTCCCGCCACCAGCGCATGACGGACGGATCTTTTGAGAAAAATCGATGTCCGCCGATATCCATCCGATTACCGTTATATACGGCTGTCCGGGAAATACCGCCGATCGCCTGCGATTCTTCCAAAACAATAACTTCATAGCGCTCGGACGCCGCCTTAAGCGTCTCAAATCCGGCCGTAAGACCCGCCGGCCCGGCCCCGATAATCAACACCCGCTCTTTTTTGGATCGATCGTCTGTCATGAATCGTCAAATCTCCATTCTAAATAGAAATACGAAATATCGTTCATTTTTTTCTATTGGACGAGGTATTCCGTCCAGAGCGCGCCGCGCTGCTGCGGTCCCAATCCGAACGTCGTTCCTGCCGGATTGGCGATCTTAAAATCGACGCGCTGTTGACCGCTCCCCGTTGCCGGGAATGAAATCGTAACGTCGCTCTCCTGACCCGGCGCAATCGACACGCCGAACGGGAAAAGACGCTGAACTCCGGCCGGAAGTCCGCTGACCGCGACCAGGTAATGCGCCGGCGTAAACGGGCAGGTCCCGATATTCCGAAAGCGCCAGGTCTTTGTCATCGTCTCGCCGACTTTGACTGTCTGGCCGTCCGCCGTAACGTCGGAAACGAACCCGATCCGCTCCGCGCAGTCAACCGTCGATTCCTTTGCGGCCGTCATCTCTGAGACCGGAACCGCTTCCGCTAAACCGACCGCCGTCGATTCGTTGACTTCCGCCGTATTCGCGACGCAGCGGAATCCGTACGCCTGCGGATTGGAGCCTTCGACGCCGAAGCGGTTCGCCGCGATCCAGCCGGATTCAAACTGCGGATCGACTGTCGAACCGCCTTTGACCGTCCGCGTCGTTCCGCTGACCGGACCCTGAGGATTTTCCATTCCGTCCGACATAACGCGGTTCGCCGTAAAGAAATCGTTCGTCCATTCGGCAACATTCCCGCCCATCGAAACCGCCCCATACGGGCTAAGGTCAAACGTATCCGTATCTTTCGCCGCGCGCAGCGTGGCTAAGACAGACGGCGGCGCTTTCGTATACGGACTATCGTTTCCCCAAGGGAATATCGCGCCGTTCGTTCCCCGCGCCGCCTTTTCCCATTCGGCTTCCGTCGGCAGCCGTTTTCCCGCCCAGCGGCAATACGCTTCCGCATCCGCCCATGAGATTCCGGTCGCAGGAAGATCTTCATCCTGCGGGAAACGCGTGTCATCTGGCGACGCGCAAATTGTCGCGTCGACGCAGCGGCGGTATTGCCCGGCGCCGACTTCGGTTCGATCGATCCAGAAAGAATCGAGCTGAACCTGCGTCATCGGTTTCAAAACCGCAATCGGGAATCCGAATCCGTCGTCAAGCCCCATCTGGAAAAGACCGCCCGGGACGTATACCATCTCCTGATTATCTTTCTTCCAACGCAGCGCGCCGCCGATTTCGTTTCGGATCGGAACCGTAACGTCCGTTTCCGATTCCGGGACTAAGATCGCTTCCTGAGCCGGTTCGGCCCGAACCGCGGCGTCCGCCCCGGGCTCAGGCGCCGGTTCCGTAGCCGAACGTACAAGAACCGGAAGCGCCATCTTCCCCGCCAGCGCGGTTTGCGTCGAATTGAGGAAACTTAACGTCCCGCGATAATCGGGACGGCCGCCTAACGGAATCGTAATCAGGTACTGGTAAAGAAAAAGCCCGCCGATAATAACGCCCAACGTTAAAAATACCGTCAGCGCCGTCAGCGCCGAACGGCGGCGGCGATTCGATTGATCGTAATCTTTAATCGTATACGCCGGTGCGGGACTTGAAGCGTCGCTTTTTTCCGGCGCGGCGGAAACCGCGGCCGGCTTGGCCGTCGCCGGCGCCTCATTCGTTTTAGGCTTTCGCACCGCCGCTGGCGGGGGGACGCGTTCCGCTCCGTTCGCCCAGGCTTCCAAAATTGAACGAAATTCGCCGAACGTTTCGACCGCGGAAGGGAAACCGTCCGACTTGCTCGGCGTCAAACAGCGCAGGATCAGATCCGATAAGTCGCGTTCGGGAAAACCCCGGACGCTTGCCAGTCCCGATTCGTAATACTCGTAATAATGATTCGCGTTTCGGCGCGAATCGGCGACCGACGCGCCGTACGGGATCAATCCGGTAAAAATTTCCGTTAATACGACGCCCAACGCGAAAACGTCATCACGCGCGTTAGGCGTTTCGACCGCGGTTCCGGCATGGCGGTAGCGATTCAATTTTGTATCATAGTCGTTCGGCAGCGGCAGGTAAGAAAGCAGCGCTTCCCCGGCATCGTTGATCAGAACGTGATTCGAGGTCAGCGCCCCATGCACCAATGATTGTCCATGCAGCGCCGCTAACGCCGCGATAATCGAATACGCGCAACTCATCGCCAGATTCAATTCCAGCGGCCGCCCGCGCTCTTTCAGAATCTCGTTCAACGATTTTCCCGACTGATAAGATTGGCTCAGGATCAGCCCATCCGGAAAAACGTCGGGTAATCCGATCGGAATGATCGACGCGTGGCGAAACGCCGCTAATTTTTGAACCGCGAGCTGGAGAGAGAGCAATTCGTTCGCCTGC
The DNA here is from genome assembly GCA_034430295.1 of Flexilinea sp. Taxonomy (GTDB): domain Bacteria; phylum Chloroflexota; class Anaerolineae; order Anaerolineales; family Anaerolineaceae; genus Flexilinea. The sequence continues at coordinate 20,564 of DAOUFC010000057.1, read as the reverse complement.
GCAAACGCGTGTATCGGCATAACGCGCAAATAACAATCCGCGCCGGTATCCGCGCGCGTCGCCCGATAATACGACGAATTCCCCCCTGCGGCGTATTTCTCGCTGATTTGATATCGATACAGTACCGTTTCCATGTCATCAAACAACCGTCCTTCCGGAACCTATTCGCTTAAATTATAGTTGAAAGCGTTCTATCCGCGCCTATTTTTCCCGATTCCCTTTCATCGCTCTTTTTGGTAAAATTTGAATAAGGCATAACAATCCGAACGGAAACTTCCGTTCTACTACATCCGAAAAGAGGCTTCCCCAACGCCGTGAAAGAATACCAATTAAAACTGAATCAGCTTATTCCCAACCTCCCGGACGTTCGCAGTATTTCCGGAAACAAACCGAATATCATCTATAACGCAGTGGCTCTCGACTCCCGCGAAGTTAAACCCGGAGCGATCTATGTCGCGCTGAAAGGACTTAGCAGCGACGGGCACGCGTATATCGCCAACGCGATCGAGAACGGCGCCGTCGCCGTCATCGGCAGCGCCGAAAATCTCCCCGAGCTTCCGATCCCTTATATCCGCGTCAGCGACGCGCGCGAAGCGATGGCCTGGGCGGCGGCGGCGCTTTACGATTTTCCCGCCCGCGACCTCGTTACGATCGGCGTAACCGGAACCGACGGGAAGACGACGACCGCAACTATCCTCTACCATATTCTGAAAGAAGCCGGACTGACCGCCGGCATGATCACGACAGTCTCTGCGCTCATCAACGGTGAGGAAATCGATACCGGGTTCCATGTAACGACACCCGAAAGCCCCGACGTCCAGCGATTCCTGGCACAAATGCGCGACAGCGGCGTCACTCACGCAATCCTTGAAGTCACGTCCCACGGACTCGCGCAAAAACGCGTTTCCGCCGTCGACTTTGATATCGCCGTCGTCACCAATATCACCCATGAACATTTAGACTATCACAAAACGCGCGAGGATTACTTCGCTGCCAAAGCGCGTTTATTCGAAAATTTAGGAAAGAACGAACGGAAAACCGTTCCGTTGGCGATCCTCAACTTTGACGATCCCGATTCGTATCAATTCCTAGAACCGCGAATTAAAGTCAAAAAAGTCGCCTATGCGCCCGAGAATCCCGATTACGCCGCTTTCGCGACGATCAGCGCGATCAAGTCCTCGCCGAGCGGGTTGGAACTTGAAATGCGCTTTCGCGAAATGCCGAATCCGCGCGATAACCAGTCGATCTCGGTCCGTTCTCCGCTGATTGGGAAATATAACGCCGCCAACATCCTTGCTGCCATGTCCGCCGCGATTTACGGACTCGAGATTCTTCCCGAAACCGCCGCCGCCGGCGTTGCGAAATGCGGCTATATTTCCGGACGGATGGAACTGATTTCGCTGGGCCAGCCGTTTTTCGCCATGATCGATTTCGCGCATACGCCAAACGCGTTAGCCAAGGCACTCGATTCCGCGCGCGCGCTGCTTACGGAGCACGATCCGGATAACCCCGACGCGCGCGTCATCGCCGTCTTCGGATCGGCCGGACTGCGCGACCGCGAAAAACGGCGCATGATGCCGGCTGTGTCAATCCGAAAAGCCGATATTACGATCCTGACCGCCGAAGATCCGCGGACCGAATCTCTCGACGAAATCCTAAACCAGATGGCGGAGGAAGCGATCGCCAACGGCGGTATCCGCAACGAAACCTTTTTTATCGAGCCGGATCGCGGCTCGGCAATTCGCCGCGCCGTCCGATTGGCGCGTCCCGGCGATCTCGTTTTCGCCCTCGGAAAAGGCCACGAGCAGTCCATGTGCTTCGATCAAACTGAATACCCGTGGGACGACCGCGTCGCGATGCGTTCAGCTTTGGCGGAGCTGCTGAATGTACCGGGGCCTGAAATGCCGTACCTGCCGACCGCCGCAGACGGGAAGCTGGTCACCCCGGCGTAAATTCCTCGATATGGCTGACCTGATCCGCGCTGAGCGTGAAACCGGGGAAAAGGCGGTTATGGTCCTCCTGCGCCAGCGTTTTCGCTCCGGCGATCGGAATCGCCCCTTTCGCGCTGATCCAATTCAACGCGACCTGGGTACAGTCCATCCCCTGGTATTCCGAACCGATCGAATTCATCAGGTGGATCAGCAGTCTCAATCGTTCCCGACGGTAACGTTCGGTCAAGTTGCGCCTTACGCCGTTCTCCGGCGCGTCATATATGTACTTCCCCGTCAGCAGCCCCATCGCCAGCGGGCTTTCCGCTAAAAAGGGAATATTGCGCGCCTTGCAGAAGTCGATCGTCCCGTCCCGCTCCGCCTGACGGTTGAGCAGGTTGAACTCCGCGCAGACCGCGGTTAACGGGACGCCATAACGCGCCAACATCTCATAAAACGGTTCGATCTCGCGCGCCGGAAAATTCGCAACGCCGACGTTCCGAATTTTTCCGGATTCGACTCCCTCCACGGCGCATTCCGCCAACAGCTGCAGCCGCATCAGGCCGACCGGCGCTTCCAACAAGTACAAGTCGATCGTATCCCGACGCAGCCGGCGCAGCGAACGGCGCAGCGCGGCAGAAAAATCCTTCCTTCCCGGCCGCCAAATACGAGGGACATATTTCGTCGCCAAAAAAGCGTTCGGGTATGGTTCCGCTAATTTGCCGAGGAGCGCTTCGCCGAATCCGTCGGAAAAACTCTCGCTGGTAAAAAAATAGCGGCTTCCCTTGGAGACCGCGTTTCTAACCAGCTCCGCCAAGTCCTTCTCGTCAAAGTCAATTCCATAATCCCAAATCAGCCGGTTTCCCCATGCCCAGGTTCCGACGGCAATTTTAAAAAATGGCAGCATCCCTTCTTCCGCCTCTTCGTCGGGTCAATCTTTCGTTTTCGAAATTATACAGGATTTATTTCGGGTTCCGCGCCATTCGGCCCTATAATTAGACCAACAACCACCGAAACGGGAAACCCGGAATACAGGGGACTTGAAGGAAGGGAAATCATGAATCAAGCGATCGCCGCAATCGACCAGGGAACAACCAGCACCCGCTGTATCATCTTCAACCGCGACGCCGAAATCCTCGCGAACGTTCAGCTTCCGCATGAACAAATTTTTCCCCGCCCCGGCTGGGTCGAACATGACCCGATCGAAATACTGACCAACACGCGTAAAACGCTCGAAAGCGCGCACGCCGAAAGCGGACTCAGCGCCGCCGCCCTGGCAGCGATCGGAATCACGAACCAGCGCGAAACAACCGTCGTCTGGAACCGCGAAACCGGGAAACCGTATCTGAACGCAATCGTCTGGCAGGACACGCGGACGGATAAGCTCTGCGATACGCTGTCGCGGCGCATCGGGGGACAGGATCGCTTCCGCCGTAAAACCGGGCTGCCAATTTCGATCTACTTCTCGGGGATCAAGCTGCGCTGGCTTTTCGACGAGACGGAAGGGCTAATCGATGAAGCGCGCGCCGGACGGCTCCTGTTCGGAACGGTCGATACCTGGTTAGTCTGGAACCTGACCGGCGGCGTCAACGGCGGTCAGCACCTGACCGACGTAACCAACGCCTCGAGAACAATGTTGATGAATTTGGAAACGCTCGACTGGGACGACGAAATTCTCGCCGAACTCGATATTCCGCGCTCGATCCTCCCGGAAATACGCCCGTCCGTAGGTTCGTTCGGCACGGCTTGGCTGAACGGGAGCGAAATTCCGATCGGCGCCGTTTTCGGCGACCAGCATGCGGCGCTGTTCGGCCAGACCTGCTTTCAGCCCGGCGAGGGGAAAAATACTTACGGAACCGGCTGTTTCATGCTCATGAATACCGGAACGGCGATAAAACCCTCGACGCATGGACTTCTCACGACCGTCGGTTACCAGCTCGAGAATCAGGCGCCGGCCTACGCGCTCGAAGGCTCGATCGCGATTGCCGGCGCGCTGGTCCAATGGCTGCGCGATAATTTGGGGATGATCCGCGAGTCAGACGAAATCGAAGAGTTAGCCCGCTCCGTCGCGGATAACGGCGACGTCTATATCGTACCGGCGTTTTCCGGGCTTTTCGCGCCTTATTGGCGTTCGGACGCGCGCGGAATTTTCGCCGGCTTGACGCGCTTTACAAACCGCGGTCATATTGCCCGAGCCGTATTGGAAGCGACCGCGTTTCAGACGATGGAAGTCGCCGACGCTATGACAAAGGATTCCGGCGTCCCGCTGAAAGCGTTGAAAGTAGACGGCGGGATGACGGTAAACGAACTCCTGATGCAATTTCAGGCAGACATCCTGGACATCCCGGTCGTCCGCCCGAAAATCCGTGAAACGACCGCGTTAGGAGCGGCGTTCGGCGCGGGACTGAGCGCGGGCGTCTGGAAATCCAAACAGGAACTAACGCAATATCATGAAATCGAACGCAGCTGGAAGCCGGGGCTTCCAACCGCCCGCCGCGTCGACCTGTGCGCGAAATGGCGAAAAGCGGTCGCGCGTTCGTTCGGCTGGATCGACGAGTTTTAGAATCGACCGGGAAAAAATCCAAACCAGAAAAGGACAAACCGCAATGGTCAAAACCGCCGCAATTCTTCCGGCCTATAACGAAGAAAAAAAACTGCCCGCCGTACTTAGGGCATTAAAGATCGATTTTCAAACGATCGTCGTCGTTGACGACGGATCAACTGACGGGACGAAAGCCGTCGCCGAAAACGAAGGCGTTATCGTCCTCTCGCGCGGGTATAACCGCGGCGTCGGCGAATCGACACGCGAGGGTTTGCGGTGGGCGTTGGAAAACGGATTTGACGCCGCGCTGCTGATCGACGCCGACGGTCAGCATGACCCGGACGAGGCCGTCCGTTTCGTCGAACGTTACGAAAAAACGCGCAAACCGCTAATCATCGGCGCGCGCAACTATCGTGAAATTCCGCTGCGCCGCCGCTTGCCGAATATGTTCAGCCGCGCCGTATTATCGGCGATTGCGGGAGAAGATTTGGAGGATAACCAGTGCGGCTACCGCCTGCTCGACCGGCGAATGATCGAAGCGTTCCTGGAGACTAAAGAGACCGGCTATAATTTCGCGATCGAAATGATTATCGTCTGTCTCGAGAGGGGCTGGAAAATCGGCTGGGTGCCGATCGCGACGATTTACGAGGACGAAAAGAGCAAACAGTCGGCCTGGTACCAGATCGTCGGATTTACGAAAATGAGTTTTCTGGCGTTAAAACGGCTGCGTTTTAAGCGCCCCGGATAAAATTTTCCTCCAATCCTTCCGAAATATTGTTATACGCAAACAGCGTTTGACAACTGTCATGCGCTGTTATATACTGTTATACAACAAAGGAGTGTACAACGTGAGAATTATCGTCAGCCATTCGCAAATGGTACCGATCTACGAACAGATCGCCGATCAAATCAAAACGCTGATTCGGAACGGCGAACTGCGGGAGAACGATTTGCTGCCGTCGGTTCGAACGCTGTCAAAAGAGCTGAAAATCAGCGCGCTGACCGTCAAAAAAGCCTACGACAGTTTGGAGGAGACCGGATTCACGAAAACAGTTCACGGAAAAGGCAGCTACGTAGCCGCAGCCGATACGGAACTCCTGTTAGAGGAACAGAAAAAAGAAATCGAAGCCGATCTGGAAAAGGCGATCCTAAAAGGCAGACGTTTTGGGATCAGCGACGCAGATATACGCTGTTTATTCGATTTGATTTTAGGAGAAGAGGATGCTTAAGATTGAAAATTTGCGGAAAGATTATCCGGATTTTTCCTTAAACTGTTCGCTGGAAATAAATCGCGGAAGCGTTACCGGGCTGATCGGGCCGAACGGGGCCGGAAAAAGTACGACGTTCAAAGCGATCCTCGGTTTAATTGCCCCGGACGGCGGGAGAATCTCGCTGTTCGGGAAAGATACTCGCGAATTCAGCGCCGCCGACAGACAAAAAATCGGCGTCGTTTTATCCGATTCCGGTTTCAGCAGATACTTATCGGTTGACGACGCTGCTGCGGTTCTCGAAAATCTTTACGAAAAATTCGACAAAGCTTTTTTCTTTGACCATCTGAAAAAATTTGAGCTGCCGCGCGCTAAGAAAATCAAAGATTTTTCGACCGGCATGAAAGCGAAACTGAAAGTACTGGCGGCGATTTCTCATGATGCCGAATTCCTGATTCTGGATGAACCGACGACAGGACTCGACGTCATCGCCCGGGACGAACTTTACCTGCTGCTGCGGGAATTCATGGAACAAGACCCGAACCGGGCGATCCTGATCAGTTCTCACATTTCAAGCGATTTGGAAACGCTTTGCGACGACCTTTTCATGATCCATAAAGGAAAAATCATCCTGCACGAAGATACCGACATGATTTTAAGCGATTATGCGCTGCTGAAAGTCGATCCGAACCAATTCGCCGCGCTCGACAGACAATATATCCTGCGTTTCAAAAAAGAACAGTACGGTTACAGCTGCCTGACGGATCAAAAGCGCTACTACGCTGAAAATTATCCGGGAATCACGATTGAAAAGGGCGCGATCGACGAAGTCATAACGATGATGATTAAAGGAGTTGAAGAATGATGGGATTACTGATTAAAGATTTCAGGCTGACGAAAAATCAGCTGCTGTCCATCCTCGTGTTCGCCGTGATCTTCGTCTTGATTCCATCGAGCTACGCCGCATCCGGCATCGGGTACATGACAATCATCGGAGCCATGTTGCCGCTGAGCACGATCAGTTATGACCAATTTGACAACGGAGAACCATTTTTATTTTCGCTGCCGATCACACGAAAAACATACGTCGTCGAAAAATACCTTTTCGGTCTGACTACCGGCACGGCGATGTGCCTGTCCGGGACGGCAATCGCAATTTTACGACAGGGCAGGTTCGAATTCGCCACATTCGCCGCCGCATTTTCCCTGCTGCTCGTTTTATTCCTGCTCTTGTCAATCATGATTCCGTTTCAATTGAAATTCGGTCCCGAAAAAAGCCGCTATATGACGTTCGGTATAGTTGGGCTCTTGGCCGCCGCCGGCTTTCTCTTCGTCAAAGCGGCGCAGTTTCTCAAGATTGACATTTCCGGAGCGCTGAACCAACTGAATATCCATCCTGGTCTTGCGACCGGTGCGAGCGGCGTTTTCGTCATCGCCGTTCTTCTCTTATCGATAAAAATCAGTATCAATATTATGAACAGGAAAGATTTTTAAGCCTTCTGCCGAGAGATGAGAAATGCCCATGCCTCCCTCATCTCTCGCTGTATATTCTCTCACTACCGCAGCACGCGCATCGCGTTCAGGACTGCCAGCAGCATAATCCCGACATCCGCAAAAACCGCCTGCCACATCCCTGTCATACCGAGCGCGCCGAGAACGAGAAAAACGAGCTTTCCGCCTAAACTGAAAGCGACGTTCTGACGTACGATCCGATCGGTCCGGCGCGCGATCCGGATCGCTTCCGCAATTTTCGACGGTTCGTCCTTCAGAATCACGACGTCGGCGGCTTCAATCGCCGCTTCCGATCCGGCGCCGCCCATCGCGATCCCCAAATCTGCGCGAGCCAATACCGGAGCGTCATTAATCCCGTCTCCGGCAAAAACGACCGCGCCGTTTACGGTTTTTTCCGTAATCAACTTTTCAACAATCTCAACTTTTCGATCCGGCAGCAATTCCGCATAAACGTCGCGGATTCCCAACTCTTCGGCAAAGGCGCGCGCTGTCCTTCGGTTATCGCCGGTCACCAATACGGTCCGCCGCACGCCGGCAGCGTCAAGATCGGCAACCGCGCGGCGGCTGTCAGATTTGAGCCGATCACGGATAACGAGCGTCCCGGCGAAAATTCCGGCGACGGCGACGTAAACGATCGTTCCGATCGTGTCAGCCACCGGGATCGCGATCCCATTCGCGTTCATGAGCCGTTCGTTGCCGACGAGTATCGTTTTCCCATCGACGTCAACGCGCGTTCCCTGCCCGGCGATCTCGCGGACGCCGCTCAAGCGCGAGCGCACGATTTCTTTTCCGTAAGCGCCTAAAATTGACTTAGCGATCGGATGTGTCGAATCGGCTTCAGCGTACGCCGCCATTTCGAGCAGCCGTTCTTCCGTCATTTCTCCGCCCGGGATAATTTCAGCGACGCTGAACTCGCCTTCCGTCAACGTTCCGGTCTTATCGAACGCGACCGTGTCGACCGTTCGCAGCGTCTCGAGATGCGTCGTACCTTTGAAAAGAATTCCTGAAGCGGAGGCCTTGCCAACTCCGGCAAAATAACTGAGCGGAATTGAAATAACCAACGCGCAAGGACAGGAAGTAACCAGGAAAACAAAGCTGCGCCGGAGCCAGACCGACCAATCCGCGCCGGCCAGAAGCGGCGGCAGAATTGCCAATAACGCCGCGGCCGCAATAACCGACGGTGTATAAATCTTCGCAAATCGGGTAATAAACCGCTCGGTCTTCGTTTTCTTCGCCGTCGCGTTTTCAACCAGATTCAAAATCCGCATCACCGAAGATTCGGCGAAACGTCCGGCCACACGCACGCGCAGCAAACCGTTCAAATTGATCGTTCCGGCCTGAATCAAATCGCCGGCCCCGACGTCGCGCGGAAGCGACTCGCCCGTCAGCGCCGCCGTATCCAACGCCGACGACCCGGATAAAACGACTCCGTCGATCGGAACGCGTTCGCCCGGACGGATCAGGATTTCGTCGCCGATTTCGAGCGCCTCCGGAGCGACAGAGATAATTTCCTCCCCAACAATGCGATTCGCCGATTCCGGGCGGATATCCATTAAGTCGGAAATCGACCGGCGCGAACGCGAAACGGCTAACCCCTGCAAAAATTCTCCTGTCTGGAAGAAAATCATGACCGCAGCAGCCTCAGCGAGATCGCCCAAAACGAACGCCCCAACCGTCGCCAGCGTCATCAGAAAAGCTTCGTTGAACCAGTCCCCCTTTCGGATCGAGCCCGCCGTTTCGAGAATAACGTCGAACCCGGCGATCAAATACGCCGCGATAAACAACGCGGACGAAGTCCAAGCGCTTCGGGCAGCAAGAATGAATCCCGCGATAAAAATCAGAAAGGAAATGCCTATCCGCAGCAGCGCGCGCCGCTGAACCGCGTCCAAACGCGGCTTCGCGGTCAGCGGTTCGGCGTCCGCTTCCCGAACCGCGCCGGGAAAGCGGACGTTTACTCCTGACTCGATCGCATCAACCAACAACTGCATATCGGAAACCGTTAAGATGTCCTGATCCGGCGCGTATTCAACCGTCAGCGATTCGTTCATTAAATCGATCTCGGCGGACGAAACCGTCGGAAGCGTCCGCACCTTTTCCTCAATCTTTCCCGCGCAGACGGGACACGCCAGCCCGGATAAAATATATTGCTGTACCATCCCAACCTCCTATTCCTCATTAATATGTTCAAGCGCTAACTCAAAAATCGATTGGATATGATCGTCCGCCAACGCGTAAAACATGTTCTTCCCTTCGCGGCGGGCGCGGACGAGATCGTTCTGACGCAAGATACGCAGCTGATGCGACACTGCCGATTTCGTCATATTCAAAACGTTCGCGATGTCGCAAACGCACATTTCATGCGCGTCGAGGGCGGACAAAATCCGCACGCGCGTACTGTCGCCGAAAACTTTGAAAAAATCGGCGAGATTATAATACGACTCTTCCGAAATCAGTTTTCCGCGAACGAGCGCGACGATTTCCGGATGGATAACGTTGCAGTCGCAGCCGTCGCTGATCAGATCGGTATGGTTTGGACTTGGGTTCATAGGCGTACACTCCGACGGACAATTTATCTGTTGAACAATTGAATTATTGTTCAATCGTTTAACTGTATTCTACCTTCTTTTCAGATTCTGTCAACCGGAATCCGTCGTCCATTTTTTCTGAAGAATGAACAGGATACCGGTTTGAACGCTGTCACGATTCGATCTGAAAAAGCTGATCCGGCAATAAATCTTTAGGATAATAAAAAAGCTTCCGGCTTCCATTAAAATAAGTACATCAAAGCGAAGTCCGGATTCGGAGGAAACCGTTCCGAATCGATTTTGTCAGCAGACTCGGAATAAAAAGGAACAGCCATGCAAAAAGATCAACAGGGAAAAAAAGTCAGCGGGAATATCTTCGTTTCCCACCGCGCGATTTCAACGATCGCGTACCAGGCGGCGCTCGAGTCATACGGACTTGTCGGATTAGCGCCGAAGAACAAGGTCACCGGGCTGGCAAACGTACTCATCAAGGATCCGACTCAAGGAGTCTCGGTCCAATATAATGGCGAGACAGTCATGATCGATCTGTATATCGTCGTCGAATACGGGACCAGAATTACCTCCGTCGCCGCCAGTGTTGCGGACAACGTTCGATACGCGATCGAAAAGCAGACCGGGCTTCACGTTCAATACGTCAATGTCCATATCAGAGGGCTTCGCGTCAGCCGGGATCATTAAACCGCCGGGCGTAATTCAGAAAGGGTTGTTTTTAAAAATAAATATGGACGAAAAAAAAGAACTAACAACGCTCGACGGACAGCAAGTTAAATCGCTGATCGAAGCCGCGACGCTTTGGCTTAAAACCAACGTTCAACTGGTCAACTCGCTGAACGTTTTCCCGATCCCGGACGGCGATACCGGATCGAACATGATGATGACGCTGCAGGCCGGTTGGAACGAGATCGCGGTCTCGTCGGAAGATCACGTCGGGACCGTTTTCAGCGCAGTCGCGAAAGGCGCGCTGATGGGCGCGCGCGGAAACAGCGGCGTCATTCTATCTCAGTTCTGGCGCGGGATCGCGCGCGCGACCGAAAACCAGAAAGTCCTGACCAAAGAAATTTTCGCCAAGGCGCTCAACGAAGCGCGCAGCACGGCTTATAAAGGCGTCGTTCGACCCGTCGAAGGAACGATCCTGACCGTCCTGAAAGATACCGCGGCGGAAGTCGAAGCCGGGATCGAAGACTGCCGGACGTTCGAAGAAGTTTTCGCGCTGACGGTCGAAGCCGCCGACCGTTCGGTAAACCGGACGCCCGAGCTGCTTCCGGTCCTGAAACAGGCCGGCGTCGTCGACTCCGGCGGCAAAGGGCTATTCTTCATCTTCGAAGGCTTCCTGCGCTATTTGCGCAATGAATCGCTTGTAGACAATCCCAACCAGATCGAAATCAGGCCGCTGACCGACATGGTTGAGGAAGAGTCATTTGAACCGGGACAGGATTACGAAGTCGTCGTCGATTTCATTCCAAACGAAGAGCTGATCCTTGAAGTTTTTTACCGCCGACTGGAAGATATCGGCGTTTCGATCCAGGTCGGAGAAGGCGACGGCATGTACCGCATGCATATCCACGTGCCGACCGAAAACCTTTACGCGCCAATTAATTACATCATGAGTATCGGTACGGTTACGAATGTCGCGATCGAAAACCTGATGATCCAAGTCGGCGAAAACGGCCGGGCAGCCACCGCGTCGGTCGCCTGCGAACCGGTCGTTCCGGGTCAGATCGGCGTCGTCGCCGTCGCGCCGGGAGACGGGATCGCGCGCGTCTTAGCCAGCCTCGGATCGTCGTATATTATCCGCGGCGGTCAGACGATGAACCCCAGCACCGAAGAAATCCTGAACGCGATCAATTCTCTCGACACCGACAAAGTCATCATCCTGCCTAATAATAAAAATATCATTCTGGCGGCCAACAACGCGATTACCCATTGCGATAAACAGGTCGCGGTCATCCGCTCAAAAAATATTCCCCAAGGTATCAGCGCGCTGCTCCAGCTCGATCCGGAAGGTGACTTTGACGAAGTCGTCGAAGCGATGAACGCCAGCCTGACCGACGTCCAATCGGGCGAAATTACCAACTCGGTCCGCTCCGTCGACCTGAACGGCGTTCAAGTCGAAGAAGGACAGGTGATCGTCATGCACAACGGCGATCTCGTCTTAGCGAGAGATTCCGTTTCGGACGCGCTGAAAGCCTTCTGCGAACGGATCGGATTGCAGGATTACGCGAACATGTCGCTCTTCTACGGCCAGATGGTCAGCGACAGCGAAGCGAACGCTGACATCGCCGAGTTGACGGCGCTGTATCCGAACGTCGAAATCGAGGTTCATCCCGGCGGCCAGCCCCACTATCAATATATTATCTCGGTCGAATAAGGCAGCCGCCGCCTTTTTCCGCGCCATAAAATAAGCGTGCGCGTTTTGATCCGAAAATCACGGATCAAAACGCGCACGCTTCGCTCGGCGTCAGGACCCGCCCCGTCCTACTCTGGCCTGCGCGTGGCCAAGGACTTGTCCAACAATGATAAAATTAGCCCATGAACTTTTTACAGCGCATCAAAGGCCGCGTCTGGGTCCTGATCATTATTCTCATCCTGGTTGGAATGGTCATCGATATTACGACGAGGATCTCAACGCTCAATTACATGAACCGGCAGTACGAGACGCTGGCGGCGGACGTCGGCCTGCTGCAAATTACGCTTGAGGCGGCTGCGGACAAAATCGGTTACGCAGCATCCGATACGTCTGTCGAGGAATGGGCGCGCGTTCAAGGGTTGATGCAAAAACCTGGCGATATCGCCGTACTTCCGCTCCGGGGGACGCCGCTCGTCCCGACGGCGACGCCCGTTCCGGTCATTGAGCCGGTTGAATACGAAAATTGGCAAGTATGGTACAGCCTTATCTTTGATTAATCTCAAAACGCGGTCAGCCATGACCGGAAAGCGAAGCGAAAGAATGACAGCTACGATCATCGACGGCAGCAAAATCGCCGAAAAAATCAAATCAACAATCGCGGAACAGATTCGCAAACGGGCCGAAAAAGAGCTCCCGGCGCCGGGTTTAGCGACCGTCCTCGTCGGCGACGACCCCGCTTCGCGGATATACGTCCGGAACAAGATCCGTACCTGTGAAAAGTTAGGGATCCGTTCGATCGCCCATGCGCTCCCCGCCGAAACGACACAGCGGACGCTCGAAGAACTGATCGATTACCTGAACGCCGACCCGAAGATTCATGGGATTCTCGTTCAGCTCCCGCTTCCGGACCAGATCGACGAATACCGGATCCTGTCGCTTCTCAATCCGCAGAAAGACGTCGACGGGTTTCATCCGATTAACGCCGGAATGCTGGCGCGGAAAGAAAGCGAACCGTGGTTTATCCCCTGCACCCCGGCGGGAATTTTGCGCCTGATCCATTCCGTCCGCCCTGATATCGCCGGGCTGAACGCCGTCGTCATCGGACGCTCCTCAATTGTCGGCATGCCGACCGCGCAGCTTCTCTGCCGCAACAACGCTACGGTTACCATCTGCCACAGTTATAGCGTCGGGCTTCCCGAAATCGCGCACCGCGCCGATATCCTGGTCGCCGCCGCAGGAGAACCGCGTCTGGTCCGCGCCGATTGGATTAAACCGGGCGCGATCGTCATCGACGTCGGAATTACCCGCGTCGACGATCCCGAAAGCGAAAAAGGGTACCGGATTGTCGGCGATACCGATTTCGAAAATATTCTCCCGATCGCGGGGGCGATAACGCCGATGCCGGGCGGCGTCGGTCCAATGACGATCGCGATGCTGATGCGGAATACGTTGATCGCCGCCGGCCGATCCGCCTGCAAAATTCGATAAATCATTTAAACCTGATATTTGCCCGCCTCGGATTAGGATGTTTATCATATTGTCGGACAACTGTTTTCGCGGTATAGTCAAGCAAGACAAAAAAATCGGACAAACCGATCGATCGTTATTTAGATTGAGGAGGATCAATATGCTGTCACGAGAAAATTCGAATCTTTCATTATTCCAAAAGCTCCAAGACGATCTCGCCGTCGAAATTCAGAGTACGCCGCCGGGGGAACGGCTCTTATCCGAGCCGGAACTGGCGATCAAGTTAGGCGTTTCCCGAACGACTCTGCGCGAAGCGATGCGCATGTTCGAAGGTCAAGGCCTGATCCGCCGCCGTCAGGGCGTCGGAACTTTCGTCGTCGACGCCCGGCAAACGATCGAAACCACTTTCGACATCCTGGAAAGTATCGAAACGCAGGTGAAACGGTTAAATATGAGAATCATCATGGGTTACCATGAAAATCGAACCGACCCCGCGGGCGAAGAATTCGGTAAGAAATTCGGAATCTCACCGGACGCGCCAATTCAAACCGTCTCGCGCGTCATTAACATCGGAGACCGTCCTGTCGCTTATCTCGTCGATACGGTTCCTGCGGAAGTCCTATCCAAAACGAGCTACGCCAAAGGGATCGAGTTCAACGGCTCTATCCTCGACCTCCTCATTCAAGAACAGAGTCAGCCGCTTTCGCATTCCGAAGCAATTATATCCTCGGTTCCCGCCGCTTCGCTCATCGCGAAACGTCTTCAGCTCCAGCGCGGCGATCCGATCATGAAGATCGAAAGCCAGATTTACAGCAAATCCGGTCAAATCGTCGACATCTCCGTATCCTATTACGTCCCCGGATTCTTTAAGTTCCGCGCCGTCCGCAAAATTAACAGTTAAGCTCGTGGTTCGGGATAAAAAGCGCGTAGAAATCCTCCTGCCGGCAGCGCTCATCACGCTGATCGCTTTAACCTACGGATTGCCCGCAATCTTGGGTTGGTTCGGATTTTACGGCGACGATTGGATCTATATATATAATCACCATCTCATGGGAGCGGGCAGTTTTAACGATTTCGTCCGTTGGGACCGGCCGTTTTCCGCTTGGATTTACGTCCTGAGCGCGGGACTTTTCGGAACGGATACGCTCCCGTACCATCTCATGATCATGACGCAGCGCATCGTCGCCGCGCTTTTCTTCCTGTTCATCCTGAAAATCCTCTTTCCGGACGAGCAACGCACAGTTTATGCGGCGGCGATGATCTTCGCCTTTTACCCCGGCTTTCGCCAACAGCCGGTCGCAGTCCAATTCATCCTGCATTTCGCGGCGATGAACCTGAGCCTGATTTCGATTTGGCTGATGCTGACCGTCGTTCGCGGACGGGAGGCGGCGCGCGAAAAACAGCTTCCGAAAGGGAAAGCGTTCGGTTTAACGATCCTTTCGGCCGTGCTCGCCGCGCTCGGTCTATTTTCATGCGAATATTTTACCGGCTGGGAATTGACGCGTCCGATTCTGATCTGGATTCTTTTATCGGCGTTCGAATCGACGCCGCTCCCGCTCGGGAAACGAGTTGCCGCGACGCTGAAGTATTGGTTCCCATACTTGATTTCGCTGGCAGCCTTCCTTTTTTGGCGAGTATTTATTTTCGCGTTCCAAACGTATCAGCCGAAACTTCTTACCGATATCGGCAAAGACCCGGTTAAAGGAATCCTGACCTTTACGAAGCGGATCGCCGGCGACCTTTCCGTTGTAACGCTCGAAGCCTATCGATCCGCGTTGAAACAGCCTGCCGATCCGGCGCGCCGCCTGATCCTATCCGTCATCCTGGTCGCCGCACTGACGCTGCTGGTCCTTCTCTTCTCAAGTCAGAACAATGGAACGGTCAAAAAAGAAAGCGGGTTGCCAAACGGACCGGCTTTCACGATGATTGCGGCTGGCGCCGCCGCGCTCCTTAGCGCCGGAATTCCGTTCTGGGCAACGTTACTTCCGATTGAAATCGCTTTTCCATGGGACCGCTCGACGATCCCGTTCGCATTCGGCGCCGCGCTCCTATCGGCGGGACTCGTTTCCGCGCTCTTCCGCGACAACGTCGCCCCGTTCATTTTCGCGCTGGCGATCGCCCTATCGATCAGCGCCCACGCGCACAACGCCTTTATCTACCGAGATGAACGCGCCAAGCTCAACGATTACTTCTGGCAGCTGGCCTGGCGCGTTCCCGGACTAAAGCCGGGAACAACCATTGTTTCAGCCGAGATTCCGCTCGACCGAACCAGCGATAACGACCTGACCCCGATCGTCAACTGGCAATACGCGCCCGAACTGCGCGGCAACTCGTACGCCTATAAATACTTCGATCTGCACCTGCGCTACGAACCGTTTTTTGCCGACGCGGCGGGAAACGAACCGTTCGACCACGATTACCGTTCGCACCGTTTTCATGGAAATACAGGGCAGATTCTCGCGCTAACTTATCGCGAAAACGGCTGCCTTTGGACGCTTTCAAACGCCGAACGGGACTTTCCCGGCATAGACGCCGATTTAGCCGCGCTGGTCCCGCGTTCCGACCTGAACTTGATCAACCTTGAACCTGATTCGGCCGCGCGGCCGCCGAAGGCGATCGGCGCCGAACCGGAACGGGGTTATTGCTATGATTTCCAGCGGCTGCGGATCGCGCAGCAGGCCGACGATCTCGCGTCGGCGGAAAACGCAACTCGTTCCATTCTCGACAATGCGTTGAAGCCGTCGGATCCGTTCGACTACATCCCGGTCGTAACCGCGTTAGCGGCGCTCGGAGACAGCGCGGCATCAATCGAAGCGGCGCGTTTCGTCCTGAGCCATGAAGGGAACCGCGCTTTCCTTTGCGCTCAGCTTGGCCAGAGGCTATACAGCGGCGAAACCGACGCGGTTCGCGACAGCGTCAGGAGCGCCGTTGGCTGCGACTGACGAAAGATCGAATTGACATTAACGAATTACTAATAAAAGGAGACCTGAAACCTGATTATGCATAAATTCCTTGGCTATCGCTGCTCCCTTTGCGGGAAAGAATACGCGCCCGATTTCGCCGGATATACCTGTCCGGAAGATCATGGCAACCTGACCGTCCGACTTGATATCGAGAAGATTCAAGCGCAGGCCGATCCGGAATCGATCTTCGCTTCAAACGAAAAATCGTTGTGGCGCTACGAACCGCTGCTGCCGGTTCAAGATCCCGGTTTTGCCGATACGCCGCTGCATACGGCCGGATGGACTCCGACATTCCGCTTTCACCAGCTCGAAAAGACGTCAGGGGTCGGCGCGCTCTACGTAAAAGACGAAGGAAGAAACCCGACCGCCTCGTTCAAGGACCGCGCCAGCGCGATCCTCATCGCCCGCGCGCAAGAAATCGGCGCGAAAACGATCGTCACTGCCTCAACCGGCAACGCCGGCGCCGCGCTGGCTGGGATGGCGGCCGCAACCGGCTGGCACGCGGTTATATTCGCTCCGAAATCGGCCCCGCCGGCAAAAATTTCGCAGCTCCTCGTCTTCGGCTCCGACGTCATCCTGGTCGACGGCAACTATGATTCGGCGTTCGACCTGTCGGTTCAGGCCGCCGATCGCTACGGATGGTACTGCCGCAATACGGGCTACAACGCTTTCACCGTCGAGGGAAAGAAAACCGGCGCTTATGAAATATGGGAACAGGTTATTGCCGGAAAGAACGTCGCGCCGGAACAATTAGCCGTTTTCGTGTCCGTCGGCGACGGGAACATTATCTCCGGCATCCATAAAGGCTTTAAAGATCTTGTCGAGTTGGGCTGGATTGATCGCTGTCCGCGTATCTTCGGGATTCAATCCGAAAAATCCGCTGCCGTTTATAACGCCTGGGCGGCCGGAACCGAAACGATCGTCCCGGTCAGCGCGACGACATTTGCCGATTCGATTTCCGTCGATCTGCCGCGGGACGGCGTTCGCGCCGTTCGCGCCGCGACCGAAAGCGGCGGCGCTTACCTGACCGTTCCCGACGAAACAATCTACGAAGGGATCAGCGAACTCGGAAAATACGGCGTCTTCGCCGAACCGGCCGGAGCGACGGCGTATGTCGGAATGCGGAAAGCGGTTCGGGAAGGATTGATCGGCGCGAACGATCATGTCGTCGTCGTCAATACCGGCTCGGGCATGAAAGATATCCGCTCCGCCATGGTCGCGACCGGCGAAGCGACGGTTATCGAACCGACTCTCGAAGCCCTCGAAAAATTATTAGCGAAACGCCGAAACGCCCGCTAATGGGCTTTTCGGATCAGGATTCAGCGATCTATTACGCCGGAAAGGAGCTAACTCATGAAACCCGTATTCAGCGTCATCGTTCCGATTTATAACGAAATCGAAGTTTTACCTGTTCTGGTCGAGCGGCTGACTGCCGTTATGGACCGGACCGGGAAACCTTGGGAAGCCGTCTTAATTGACGACGGTTCGAAAGACGGTTCGTCGGAAATGATGCGCGAAATAAGCGCCGCCGACAACCGCTACCGATCGCTCTTTTTCGCACGCAACTTCGGTCACCAGATCGCCGTCACCGCCGGGATGGATTACGCGCTCGGCGACGCGATTATCGTTATCGACGCCGATCTTCAAGATCCGCCGGAGACGATTCTGGAGCTGATCGCGAAATGGGAAGAAGGATACGAAGTCGTTTATGCGGTTCGATCGGAACGCGAAGGCGAAACATGGTTCAAAAAGACCTCCGCCGCGTTATTTTACCGCCTGATCTATAAGATTACCGACGTCGATATCCCGCTCGATACCGGCGACTTTCGGCTGCTGGATCGGAAAGTCGTCGACGTTATGGGCCAAATGCGCGAGAAACATCGCTTTCTCCGCGGCATGTCTTCCTGGATCGGGTTCAAGCAGACCGGCGTCAGCTACCACCGCGCCAAACGCTACGCCGGAACGTCAAAATACCCGTTTAAAAAGATGATCCGTCTGGCTTGGAACGCGATTACCGGTTTCTCTTACGTCCCGCTCCAGCTCGCGACCTTCCTCGGATTTATCGTCGCGGCGCTGGCGATTCTCCTGATCCCGATCGTCGTCGTGCTGAGGATTCGAGGTACGGAGCTGATCGGTCAGGCGACGACGCTGATCTCGACGCTTTTTCTTGGCGGGGTTCAGCTGATCTGCCTCGGGATTATCGGCGAATATCTTGGCCGGATCTACGACGAAGTCAAAGCGCGGCCACTTTACGTAATCCGCGAAGCGTCCGGCTCAAAGTACGATGAAAACGGCGTTTTGCCAACGCCGAAAGAATAGTCCGAGGTTTTTGCCCGCGGCCTGTTCGTTCATAAAATAGAAAAAATAATGAAGGATGGTTTTAAAAAATGGCTCGTATTGATTTATCTATTCACCCCGAACGTCGAAAACACGCGATCGAACGCGCACGCGAACGGAAAATTATTATTCCGACCTTTGATCAGCAGATGCATCCCGAACGCGTACCGGATAAAATCAAACAGAACCTGAAATCAATTGGACTGTGGGATATTGATCCGAACAACCTTTTCCGGATCACTTGGAAAAACGAACCGACCGAAAAAGGCGGCGGTTTCGGCGGCGTCAACTTCATCGAGCTTCCGTCTTCGCTGACCGGCGTTGACGCGCGGATCGTCGCGATCGTCGGGAAATGGTTCCCCACCGGCGCGCATAAAGTCGGCGCCGCATTCGCCTGCCTCGTCCCGCGCCTGGTCACCGGACAATTCGATCCGACAACCGAGAAAGCCGTCTGGCCGTCAACCGGGAACTATTGCCGCGGCGGCGCTTACGACTCCGCGCTCCTCGCCTGCGACTCGATCGCGATTCTCCCCGAAGGCATGAGCCGCGAACGCTTCGCCTGGCTCGAGAACGTCGCCGACGAAATTATCGCCACGCCGGGAACCGAATCAAACGTCAAGGAGATCTTTGATAAATGCTGGGAACTGCGCCGCTCGGGTCAGGAATTGATGATCTTCAACCAGTTTGAAGAACTCGGAAACTACCTCTGGCACTATAACATCACCGGTACGTCCATGGAAGAAGTCTTCCGCCAGATCGCCGGTCCGAATACCCGTTTCGCCGGAATGGCGTCGAATACCGGATCGGGCGGAACGATCGCCAGCGGCGATTTCCTGAAAACGATCCATCCTGACCTGAAGATCATCGCGTCCGAAGCGCTGCAATGCCCGACGCTGTTGAATAACGGCTTCGGCGCCCATCGCATCGAAGGCATCGGCGACAAGCACATCCCCTGGGTTCACAACGTCCGCAATACCGATTTCGTCACCTCGATCGACGACAACGCGACCGTCCATCTCCTCCGTCTCTTCAACGAGCCGGAAGGGAAGAAATACCTGATCGACCAGGGCGTACCGGCGGAAATTGTCGAGTGTCTTAACCTGATGGGTTTGTCCGGCGTCGCGAACCTGCTCTCCGCGATCAAATTCGCCAAGTATAACGAACTGACGAGCGACGACGTCGTCATGACCATCTTCACCGACTCGCTCGATCTCTACGCAACGCGCCTGACCGAATACGCGGAAGAATTCGGACCGTTCACGCGCGACGACGCCGCGTTCAATTTCGGACGCTACCTGATCGGCGAAAGCACGAATAACATGCTCGAGCTGACCTATACCGAACGCAAGCGCATCCACCACCTGAAATACTACACGTGGGTCGAACAGCAGGGACGCAACTCCGAGGAACTCAACGCCCAGTGGTACGACCGCTCTTATTGGAGCGAAGTCGCCGCCCAGCGCGAGGAAATCGACCGCCTGATCAACGAGTTCAACGCCGAAGTCGGACTTCTCTAAGATTCGAATTTGAAATGAAAAGGCGGGGCAAAATGCCTCGCTTTTTCATTTCAAATATTAGACAAAACCGTTGCGCTGACGTCAATACCTTTTCCGGATCCGACTAATCCTCCAATATCTCGCCGTCCGTCGTAATCGTCACGACGCGCCAGGGAATAAACTTCCCGCTCGCTTGAAGCGCGCGCTTCGCCGCGTTC